>CAWIDQ010000085.1:0-58043 GCA_963834695.1 uncultured Actinomycetota bacterium | reverse complement strand
ACCGGCGCACCAGGGTCACCGAAGAGGCCCGGTCACCGGCGCCCTCAGACGGCTGCCCGGCTGCGCCGGGCCGGCGCCCATGTTCATGTTCATGCTCGGCGCCTGGCCGCCGCCCGGCGTGCCGACCACCGAGTGAGCCGGGATCACCGGCCCGAGGAATGCGCCAGCCTTGTAGGCCCCGAGGAAGATCGCCACCATCAAGATCACGAACCCGAGGACCCTGGCTTCGGGGCTCACCATGCCTCCCTTGAGGGTTTCGGTCGTGCCATGTCCTACCGGACCAGATTCTCGCACTTCCCGGACGGCCAAGTGGAAACCACGTCCTCGTTGCCCGAGGCGGGTCACCCGCCCCGCCCGCCTCCCGGGCCGGGCCCCCGCGGTCAGGCCGCGACGCGGGTCATGAGCCTGGTGGCGGCAGCGTCCAAGAAACCCGGGAGCGATCCCCCGGCCCTCCGGGCTACGCCAGCCTGGCGCGTGTACAGCAGACCGCGGTGTGCGGGGACTGCTAGAACATGAGGATCAGCATGAAGGCCATGGTCACGCCCATCGCGATGCGGCAGCTCGCCGCCGTCCTGGGATCGAGCAGGGCCCTGCGGGCGGAGTCAGCCGCGCTGCCATCCGCTGGCTTTCCGGGGCTGGCCGCCCGTTCCGGCACGGTAGTGACGGTGCTTTCGGCCATGGCCGGGCCGGATGACGACGCTACCGCGGTGTTCACCGAACCGCCTACGCCGGCCGCGGCGGCCGCGGGCGTGGTGCTGGCGGCCACGGCGAGGAAGTGTCCGTGCAAGGCGGGGCCAGACAGCCGGTCCAAGTCCATAACCACGTACCCGGCCAGCAGGAGCGCGAAAATGAACCCCACCACCGGCGCGCTCAGCGTCTGCATCGCCGTCCCGGAGGCGCCCATGCCGGTCATCCCCGCCCCGTGGCCAGTCACGGGCGTGGTGAGCGCGACGAACATGTACAGCATCGCGGCGCTGTGCACCAGGTGCGGGGCGTGGTGGCCGTCCACCAGGACGCGGGCGCCCTCCCCGCGCGATTCGTGGTAGACGCGCCAGGCGAACCATGCCGTCATGACGGCAAAGATCACCGACCAGGCGCCGTTCGGCAGCGTGGCCAGGCTGGCGACCAGCGTGCCCGCCATCGCTATGCCCATCAGCAGGTGCGCAGTGTCGATGTCCGGGTCCGAGACGCCCCGGCGCCACGGACGGTCCACGACCAGCCGGGCGGCGCTGATCGCCGCCACCACTAGCATGATCGCGGCGAAGATGTCCAGGATCCAGCTGGGGGTCGTCATGCCGTCGCCCCTTCCCCGCCTGCCTCGCGGCCGGCGGACTGCGCCGTTGATGCGGACACCGTCCTGACGGGCCAGTAGGCCAGCGCCAGCAGGATCAGCAGCGGGCCGGAGTTGGGATCGGTGCCGCCACCGGTCAGGATCGTCCCGAAAGCCTCCCCGAAGACCCAGATGAGCGCGGCCACCACGATGGCGAGAACCAGCATGGCCCGGGCCGCCGGGGACGGAAGATAGACGCCGACCGCGATCACCGCCAGGGCTATCGCCAGCACGATGGAGGCGGCCAGCCCCTGGTGCGCCAGCAGCGACGCGGCGTGATTGTCGAGGGCGGCCAGCCAGCCGGGCTCGCCGCTGGCCATGCCCGAGATCATGCCGCTCAGCCCCTGCGCCGTCCGGTTGCCGGGCAGCAGGGCGAAGTAGGCCAGGCTCGCCCACAGCACCAGCCAGAGCACCCGGGCGGCCTGCGCGCCCACCGCCCGGGCCGCGGTGAAGGGGGCCGTGGCCGCATGCCGATCGGAGGGCCACAGCAGCACGGCGAGCAGCGCGTAGATGATCACGGCGCCGGGAGCGCCGTTGACCGGGCTTGCGCCGGGTGTCAGCACCTCCCCGAGCCCTTCCCCGAACCACCACACGCCCAGCGCCCAGACGATCGACGCGCCCAGGGCGACCCGGACCGTGGGCCGCCAGGCGATCCCGAGGGCCAGCAGCAGCTGGATCGTGGCGAAGATCGAGTTGATGGCCACGTCATGATGCTCGATCAGGGTGGCGTCCCAGGTGATCGGGCTGGCGATCGTCCCGGGGTTGCCCGGGGCGGTCGCCGCGAGCATCTGGCCGAACGCCTTGCTGAACATGAACGACTGGTACTGCAGCAGTGCGTCGAGCAGCCACACCGCCGCCAGGGCAAGCTGCAGCGCCCGCCTGGCATCTGGCGGCTGCCAGGCCGACTCGGCCGCGGCACCCGGCCTCTCCCGCCACGTGGCACGACTACCCGCGATGGTGATGTCACTCATCCCGAATGTCTCCTCAGCGTTCCCGAACCCGGTCCGGCAACGGCTGCCGGGCCGGGCATTGTTCACCTGTACTCATTAGGCTTGACCCTGGACCATTACCACTCGGCACCCATGACCTAATGCGTGAACCGCCCTCGTCGCCGCACATCCCTTCCGGCAACGAGGGGTGGCTGTACGGAGAACAGTAGATCGTAGTCACCAGCGCAGGCAAGCAGAACCAGACCGAAGGCTGCCGCGAGATTCTATCCTTTCGATGAACCCGCAGCTAGATGGGTTTCATTGAACCAGCTAATTGGCTCTGCCCGTGTTACCCAGTAAACCCTCCGGTGGTATCTGGGACAACCCAGGGGGGGTATAGGTATTACCATCCGGGGGTATCCGGCGAGCCATATTGTCCCGGGGCAACAATGGACAGCGGCACGGCCCACATGCTGATAATCAGTAGCTAGCCAGCTCAGTCCAGCGCGGTCGTGGACGAGGCTGGCTACGAGCATCGCCGACCGGGCAGATGGCACAATCTTCCGCGGCGGCGCTGCGAGCTTCCGGGCGGCGCTGCGAGCCGCCTACCAGAATCGAAGCGATGACCTACGTGCGGTAGCCGTGATCCCGCGCGTCCGGGTCAGCCGACTATCTCGTACCCTGCCGCGTCCACTGCGGTCCGTAGCGCCGCCGTATCCGGCGGCGGGTCGGCGGTGACGCGGACCGTCCCGGTGTCCAGTTCGACCTCCACCCCGGTCACGCCGGGCAGGCTGCCGATCTCCTTCTGCACGGCGGATACGCAGTGCCCGCAGGTCATCCCCTTGACTGTGATCACGGTCGGGTCCACGGGACGAGCCTACCGCCGGGTTCTAAGCTGTGGTGCAGGAAGCGACGGGTGAGGTCGTGACAGCAGCGCAGACCAGCGAGGTCGAGCTCGCCGTGCAGGGGATGACCTGCGCGGCGTGCGCGGCCAGGATCGAGCGGAAGCTCAACCGCCTGGGCGGTGTCGCCGCGGTGGTCAACTACGCGACCGGGCATGCCCGGGTGACCGCGCCCGCCGGAATGCCCGCGACCGAGCTGATCGGGGCGGTCGAGGACGCGGGCTACTCCGCGACCGAGATCCCGCCCGGGCCGCAGGCCGCCGCGGCGGACGCGGACGGCGGCGAGGCCCGCTATCTGCGCCGGCGTCTGATCCTGGCGCTGGCGTTCTACATTCCGCTGACCGATGTCTCGGTCCAGCTGTCGCTGTTCCCGCAGTTCCGGTTCCCGGGGTGGCAATGGCTGCTGGTGGCGCTGGCGGCCCCGGTGGCCCTGTGGGCGGCCTGGCCGTTCCACCGCGCCGCGCTGCGCAACGCCCGGCACGGCACCTGCTCGATGGACACGCTGGTGTCCCTGGGCGTGATCGCCGCCTGTGGCTGGTCGGTGTACGCGATGTTCGTCCTGGACCGCGGGCCGTCGGACGTGAGCGGCTGGTACGAGCTGGTGCACGCGTCCGGGGGCGGGATCTACCTGGAGGTGGCCGCCTCGGTGACCACGTTCCTGCTGGCGGGCCGGTTCTACGAGGCCCGGGCACGGCGCCAGGCCGGCGACGCGATGCGGGAGCTGGCCGCCGCGGGAGCCAAGGACGTGTGCGTGCTGGGGGATGACGGAACCGAGCGCCGCGTGCCCGTGACCCAGCTGCGGGCCGGCCAGCGTTTCATCGTGCGGCCCGGGGAGCGCATCGCCGCGGACGGTCAGGTGCTGTCCGGGCAGTCCGCGGTGGATACCAGCATGATGACCGGCGAATCGGTCCCCGCCGACGCGGCCGAGGGTGACCAGGTGACCGCCGGGACGATCGCGGTGGGCGGGCGGCTGGTCGTGCGCGCGGACAAGGTCGGCCAGGACACGCAGCTCGCGCACCTGGTCGCCCTGGTCGAGCGGGCCCAGATGGAGAAGGCGGGCGTGCAGCGCCTCGCGGACCGGATCGCCGGGATCTTCGTCCCCTCGGTCCTGGTGCTCGCCGCCCTGACGCTGATCGCGTGGCTGCTGGCGGGCCGCCCGGCGGAGCTGGCGTTCAGCGCCGCCCTGGCCGTGCTGATCATCGCCTGCCCGTGCGCGCTGGGCCTGGCCACCCCGGCGGCGCTGATGGTGGCCTGCGGCCGGGGCGCGCAGCTGGGCATCTTCATCAAGGGCTACCGGGCGCTGGAGTCATCCCGCGCGGTGGACACCGTGGTGCTGGACAAGACCGGGACCGTGACTACCGGGGTGATGCGGGTCACCGCCGTGCTGCCGGTGCCCGGAACCGCCCGCGAGACCCTGCTGCGGCGGGCCGGCGCGGTCGAGAGCGCCTCCGAGCACGCGGTGGCCGCCGCGATCACCGCGGCGGCCCGGGCGGAACTGGGCTCGCTGCCGGAGGTGACCGATTTCGAGGCGCTGCCGGGCCTGGGAGCACGTGGGACCACCGACGGGCTGGAGGTCCTGGTCGGGCGGGAGCGCCTGCTGCGGGACCGCGGGATCGTCATCCCGCCCGAGCTGGGCGCCGAGTGCGGCCCGTGGGAGCAGGCGGGCTGCACGATGGTGCTGACCGGGTGGGACGGGCAGGCGCGCGGGGCGCTGGCGGTGGCCGATACGGTCAAGCCATCCGCCGCCGCCGCGGTGGCCCGGCTACGGCAACTCGGCCTGCGCACGCTGCTGCTCACCGGCGACAGCGAGAGCGCGGCGCGATCGGCGGCGGCCCAGGCCGGGATCGACGAGGTGGTCGCCGGGGCCCTGCCCGCCGACAAGGTCGGCGTGCTGCGAGACCTGCAGGCCAGCGGCGCCGCGGTCGCGATGGTCGGGGACGGGATCAACGACGGTCCCGCGCTGGCCACCGCCGACCTGGGCCTGGCCCTCGGCTCGGGCACCGATGTGGCCATCACCGCCGCCGACCTGATCCTGCTCCGCGACGACCTCGGCGCGGTCCCGGACGGCATCGGGCTCGCCCGCGCGACGTTCACCACGATCCGGCGCAACATCGGCTGGGCGTTCGGCTACAACTTCGTCGCGATCCCGCTGGCCGCCGCCGGCCTGCTCAACCCGATCATCGCGGCCGCGGCGATGGCCCTGTCCTCGGCGTTCGTGGTAGGGAACAGCGTCCGGCTGCGCAAGTTCGCCTCCCCCGGCACCAGCGCCGGGCCGCCCGCGGGCGGCGCCACGAGCGAGGCAATCGGTGCGGAGCGGCGCCTGCCCGCCACGGCCGGCACCTCGTGAGGCCGCGTATCGACAACAACCACCCGGGCGCGATTGCAACCCGGGCTCGGCGCGGCCGGCGGAGTGACCGCGGCGTGCGCGGGCTGGAGTCCGGACTCGCCCGCTGGCTGCCATGCGAGCCCTGCCGCCGCGCCGTCCGCGAGCTACCGGCCGGGAGTGATCACTGACTGGGGAGCATTCGGGCCGCCCCGGTAGGTTGAGATCATGAGCCGAGGCGCACGGTACGTGAGATCGTTCCAGGTGGGTGCGGTGTCAACGACGTGGCCCGCTCTCAGCACGGCCGAGGCGGTCGGCGGCTCGACGGCCACGGCGGAATGAGGACCGCGGGCCGAGCCGGGACGCCGGACCGCACGGACGGGCCCTCGGGGCGCGGGTTTCCTCGTTGCAGCCGTTCCGGCACCGCAGCTTCACGTTGCTGTGGGTCGCGGGGTTCGTCTCCAACATCGGGTCCTGGATGCAGACCGTCGCCGTCGGCGCCCTGGTCATCTCGAACACCGGCAGCGCGACCTGGGCGGTCCTGGTGGCCGCGGGGGCGTTCCTGCCCATCGGCGTGCTCTCGCCGATCGGCGGCGCGCTGGCGGATCGCCTGCCGCGCCGTCCGGTGCTGGTCATCGGGAACCTCGCCGCGGCGGGAACCGCGGTCCTGCTGGCGGCCGGCGTGGCCGCGGGCCACGACAACCCCGGTGCGCTCGTGGCGCTGGTCACGCTGCAGGGCTCGGCCTCCGCCCTGATCGGCCCGTTCCAGCAGGCCATCCTGCCTGACCTGGTGCCGCATTCGGAGTTCCTCGCGGCCACCTCCCTCAACTCGGCCCAGTTCAACCTGGGCCGAATCGCCGGGCCCGCGCTGGCCGGCGCCACCGTGGCCGCCTTCGGGTATCCGGTGGCCTTCGTGGCGAACGCCGTGTCGTTCCTCGCCGTCGTGGTGGCGCTCGCGTTCGTGCGCCTCGGCCCTCCCGGCGGCCAGGCATCCGGCTTGCTGGCCGCGCTGCGGTCCGGGCTGACGGCGGCCAGGCGCGAACCGTCCTGCCGGGTGGCCATCGGCACCATCGCGGTGGTGGCCTTCCTCGCCTCTCCGTTCATCGCGCTCGTCCCGGTGATGGCGCACCACCTGACCCCCGGCGGCGGCCCGGGCGGTGGCGCAGACGACGGCCATCCTCACCACCGCCCAGGGCGCCGGGGCCGTGACCGGCGCGCTCTGCCTTGCCCCGCTGGCGGCCCGCCTGGGCCGCGGCCGGCTGCTCGCCGGGAACCTGGTCCTGCTCCCGGTGGTGCTGATCGCCTACGGTGCCGCGCAGACCCGCTGGCAGGGCGCGGCGCTGCTGTTCGCCGTCGGGCTGGTGTACATCGGAGTCCTGTCCGGGCTCACCACCCTGGTCCAGCTTCGGGCGCCGCAGGCGTACCGGGGCCGGGTGCTCAGCTTCTTCCTGGTGGCGCTGGGGGTCGCCTACCCGATCGGCTCCCTGGCCCAGGGACCGGTCATCGACTGGATCGGGCTGGGCTGGACCACCGCGGGAGCGGCCCTTCTGCTGTCACTGATCATGGCGGCCGTGGCGTTCGGGAAACCGGGCATCGTGCGAGCGATCACGCGCGGTTGACCGCACCGCGGGCCCCGCTGCTGCCCTGCCGGGCGGCTCGGGCGAGGTCGGGCAGCCGGGCCAGGATCTGCTGCGCCTCGGCGGCGTCGCGGTCGGCGATGCTGGCGGTCACCCGCCTGCCCGCCACGTCGAGCCGCACCGAGGCGAGCCCGAGCCGGCGCTGGACGGGGCCCTGCACCCAGCGGATGCTCTGCACCTTCTCCAGCGGGACCCAGGTGGTCTTCCGGCACACCCGGCCGCGCGAGGCCACCACGTAGCGGTCGTCGCCGTCCCAGCCCAGGAAGTGGTAGGCCAGCGGCGC
The DNA here is from genome assembly GCA_963834695.1 of uncultured Actinomycetota bacterium. Classification (GTDB taxonomy): domain Bacteria; phylum Actinomycetota; class Actinomycetes; order Streptosporangiales; family Streptosporangiaceae; genus JASHPR01. The sequence continues at coordinate 50,639 of CAWIDQ010000085.1, read as the reverse complement.
CTTCCAGCGCGCGCGGCCGGGCGCGCGCCGGGCCGGCCGCGGCGGCGCGGTCAGCAGTTCGCCGAGCATCCGCTCCGCGTCCGCGCGCGATCCGACCGGGACCAGCGCGCGCAGCCGCTGCGCCTCCGACCGGTTCTCCCGCCGCTGGCGCGGCCCGGCGACGTCCACCTCGAGCCTGCACCAGCCGAACACCCGCCAGACCAGGGGCTCGACGAGACGCACCGCCTGAACGCGCCCCGGGCGAATGGTCTCGGCGGTGGTCTGCACCAGCCCGGACCGCAGCCGCAGCCCCTCGGGCGCGGCCGAGACGGCGGTCCCGAACTCGCCGTTGAACTGACGCCAGACCGCGAGCGCGACCCCGATCACCACCGGCAGCAACGCGGCGGTGACGCCAGGCCGGCCGGTCAGGGCGATGACCACGACCAGTGCGGCGATCACGACGCCGGCGAACGCCCCGGTCCTGCTCGCCGCTATGGCCCCGGCCAGGCGCTCGGACCGGACCCGGAACAGCGGCCGCTCGGGCCCGGTGACGGACGGCCCGGGCTGGCCGGCCGCGCCGGGCGGCACCGCAGGCGCGCCCGCGGCACCCGGCGCATGGGCGATCGACAGCAGCCGCTGGCGAAGCCGTTCGGCGTCCGCGAGCGGCAGGCAGGCCAGGCGGCCGCCGGATGAGTCGGCGCCCGCCATCCGCAGCCGGAGCTCGGCCAGGCCGAGCACCCGCGCCAGCCCGGTCGCCGTCACGTCGATCGCCTGGACCTGGGACAGCGGGAAGCGCCGCGACTGGCGCCGGATCAGGCCGGTCTCGATCCGGAGCACCCCGTCGGCGACCTGCCACCGGGTGACGAGCCAGCTGATCACGCCGCCGCCCAGCACCAGCCCGATGATGACCAGGTCGTAGATGAGGTCGTTGCCGGTCTGGCGCTGCCGGGCGAACAGGAGGAGCAGCAGGACGATGGTGATCCCCACCAGGTGGCGTCCGGCGCGAACCAGGGGCGACAACGGGTGCAGCCGGTGCCAGCTCCCGATGTCGTCCGCCCTGGGCGGCGGGACGGGAGGGGCCGGCGGGCCGCCCGGCGACGGGCCGCTCACAGCCCGGCGGCCTGCGCCTCGCCGAGCGCGGCGAGCTGGTCCCGCAGCCTGGCCGCCTGGGCCTGGCCCAGGCCGGGGATGCGCGCGTCGCTGGCCGCGGCGGCGGTGTGCATCCGCAGCGTCGCCAGCCCCAGGCTGCGCTCCACCGGGCCGGCGGTGACGTCGATGAACTGCATCCGTCCGTACGGGACGACCGACTGACGGCGGACCAGCACCCCCCGCCGGACCATCAGGTCGTCCCGCCGCTCGGCGTAACCCCAGGCGGCGACCCGGCGGGCCAGGAAGCGCCCCCAGAGCAGCCCGGCCACCACCAGCCCGAGCCCGACCCCGAGGCCGAGCGCGGGCGACCCGGCCACCCCGGCGACGAGGCCGCCGATCAGCGCGGCCGGCAGGGTCACCAGCCCGACCTGAATGCGCCGGGCGCGCAACAACAGCGGTGACGGGCGCTGCCACCGGATGCCAGCGTCATCGGGCCCGGCCGGCGTATCAGGCTCTACTACCGACATGCGGTTCAGGTTATCGGGAACGCCCGGGTGCCGGTTTGATCAGATCACCTGCGGGCCAGCACGCCCCGGCGGCGGGCCAGCGAGCGGGATCCGGCCAGCAGGGCGAGGAGACCGGCCACGGAACGGGGTCCGGCCAGCCAGCGGAGGACCGGGCCCCCGGCCCGCGCGGCCCGGCCGCCATGCCGCGGGCCCGGCCGGGCGCCCGGGTGATGCCGGGCCCTGGTGGAGCGCCTCACGCGTCGCGCCGCCTGCGGCTGCCCCCGACCGTGCCCGCCAGTCCGGTCAGCCCGTAGGCCACGGCCCCGTGCCACACGGCGGTGAAGCCCCCGCCGATCAGGCCACTGCTGCCGATCAGCACCGACAGCACGAAGACGATCACCGCGGCGGCCGCACCCGGCAGCAGCGCGAAACGCCACGGGTGGTTACGCGCCCAGCGCATCGCCTTGCCCGACTGGGACCGCAACAGCGTGCCGCCCCCGGCCACGGCGAACAGGGCCACGACGCCGGCCGACAGCGCGGTGGGCACGTCCAGGTGGCCCCCCATGAGGTGCAGGGCCAGGTCGCCGCCGGCGACGACGGCGCCCGCGGCACCGGCCGTCTTCCACGGTGCGCCAGACATGGCGGCGCTGGAGACCGTGAGCTCATCTCGCCGGCTCAGTTCCGGGTCCTCGTTGCGAGTTGGTGCCGACATCTTCACTCCCTGGGTTGCGGGCACGTGCATACTTAAGATATATCGCTTCTTGGCGGTACGCTAGCCAACGCGCCGCCGGCCGGCGGCCCGGCCGCGCGTGACCCTCATCACAGAGGGGAATCCTCAGTGAGTATTCAGGCAATGCCCAGACCGATGGTGCTTACTGAAAGGTGCGCTGGAACGTCGGCGGCCATTTCGGCTGCCCGCGGTTCGGGCGGCTGACGAATCGTAAGTACGCTGGCTTGGGGCAGAGGTGATGGAGATATGCAGGAAGACCTGAGCGGCAGCGAGAACCAGCAGCCCGAGTACGTGGGCCCCTGGTCGCCGCCGCCCGTGGACGACGCCGGGTCGCCGCCCGAGGCCGACGCCGGGTCGTCGCGGCCTGACGCCGAGTCAGGCCAGCCGGGCGACACCGCTCCGCTGATCGGGTCTCCGAGCCCATCTGACCAGGGCAATCCCCCCGCTGGCCCGCCCGGCGGCGGATACGGGCAGCCCGGAGGATACGGACAGCCCGGGAGCTATGGCCCGGGCGGGTACGGCCCGCCCGGCAGCCAGCCCCAGCCCGGCGGATACGGCGAGCCTCGGCCGGGCCAGCCGGTCGACTACGGCCAGCCCCAGCCCGGCGCCGGGGCATACCAACAGCCCCAGCCCGGCCCCGGCGGATACGGACAGCCCGGCGGATACGCGCCGGGCGGATACGGCCAGCCGGGCGGATACGGCCAGCCCGGGGGATACCCCCCGCCCGGGGGATACGGTCCGCCCGGCGGATACGGTCACCCCGCTGACTACATCGAGCAGCAGCCGGGCCGCCCGGGCCGGGCCCGGGGTTTCCTGATCTACCTCGTCGTGGCGGCCCTCGCCGCCGGGGTCGGCGCCGGGCTCGTGGCGGTCCTGGAGCACTCGACGCCGGCCTCGCAGAATTCCCCGAGCGCCGGCGCCGGGCCGAACTCGAACTCGGGGAACGGCTTCAACCCGAACAGCGGCTTGAGCCCCGGCAACGGCGCGAACTCGGGCACCGGGGTCAGCAACGCCCAGGAGCAGGCGGTCGCCAACGCCGTCGAGCCCGGAGTGGTCGACATCCAGAGCAACCTGCAGTACGTCGGCGGGACCGCCGAGGCCACCGGCATGGTGATCAGCAGCAACGGCCTGGTGCTGACCAACAACCACGTCATCGTCGACACCACCGGGCTGACCGCCACGCTCGTCTCCACCGGCCAGAAGTTCACCGCCAAGTGGCTCGGCTACGACAAGACCGACGACGTGTCCGTGATCCAGCTCGAGGGCGCGTCCGGCCTGCGCACGGTCCCGCTCGGCAACTCCGCAACGGTCAAGCTGGGCGATCCCGTCGTCGCGATCGGCAACGCCGACGGCGTCGGGGGCAAGCCCACGGTGGTGACCGGTTCCATCACCCAGCTCAACCAGACCATCACCGCCAGCGATGACCTGGGCGGCTCCGAGACGCTGCACGGCATGCTGCAGACGAACGCCGACATCGTCGAGGGCGACTCCGGCGGCCCGCTGTCCAGCGCCGCCGGCAAGGTCATCGGCATGGACACGGCCGCGGCCTCGGGAAGCTTCGGCAACAGAGCCCAACGTCGGTTTCGCGATCCCGATCAACCAGGCGCTGTCCATCGCCCGCCAGATCATCGACGGCCAGGGCAGCTCGACGATCAAGATCGGCGCGAGCGGGTTCATCGGCGTCGACGTGGCCCCGGCAACGCGGGCTCGGCCACCAGCCCGGCGCAGCAGCGGCAACTGCAGCAGCAGAGCCTGGGCACGGCGCTTTCGGCGGTTCGGCGGCCAGAGCTGCCTGGCCAACAGCCAGAACGCCGGGGTGCCGCAGAACATCGCCCCGGCGAGCAGCGGGACGCTGGTTCTCGGCGTGCTCTGCGGGACCCCGGCCAACACGGCCGGCATCGCCGCCGGTGACGTGATCACGGCGGTGGGCGGGCACGCGGTGAGCTCGCCCGACTCGCTGACCACGATCCTGTCGGCCTACCGGCCGGGCGACACGGTGTCCATCACCTGGGTGGACGTCTCCGGCCAGCAGCACACCGGCAGCTGGACCTGATCCAGGCCCCGCCGCAGTAGCCCCGCGTCAGGCGGTCAGCCAGGCCCGCATCCGCGCCTCGCACTCGGCGACCGCGGCGAGCGAGACGTGCTCGTCCGCGCGGTGCGCGAGCTGCGGATCGCCCGGCCCGTAGTTGACCGCCGGGATCCCGAGCGAGGCGAACCTCGCGACGTCGGTCCAGCCGAGCTTGGCCCGCGGCGTGCCGCCCATCGCGGCCACGAACGACGCCGCCACCGGCTCGGTGAGCCCGGGCCGGGCGCCGCCGACGACGTCGGTGACCGTCACGTCCCAGCCGACGAACACCTCCCGTACGTGCTCCTGCGCCTGCGCGGCCGAGCGGTCGGGCGCGAACCTGAAGTTGACCGTCATCACGCACTCGTCGGGGATCACGTTCCCGGCGACCCCGCCGCTGATCCCGACGGCGTTCAGCCCCTCGTGATAGGTCAGCCCGTCGACCTCGGGCTCGGCGGCCCGGTAGGCGCGCAGCACGTCGAGGATCCGGCCCGCCTCGTGGATCGCGTTGACGCCCAGCCAGGACCGGGCGCTGTGGGCGCGCTTCCCGCGGGCCCGGACCTCGGCCCGCAGCGTGCCCTGGCAGCCGCCCTCGACCACTCCCCCGGTCGGCTCCATCAGCACCGCCAGGTCGCCCGCGAGCAGCTCCGGGCGGTGGCGGCTGATCCGCAGCAGGCCGTTGCGCTCCGACTCGACCTCCTCGCCGTCGTAGAACACGAACGTCAGGTCCTGGTTGGGCGCCGGGACCAGCGCCGCGAGGCGAAGCTGGACCGCCACGCCGGACTTCATGTCGCTGGTACCGCAGCCGTACAGGACGTCGCGTTCCAGGCGGGAAGGGAGGTTGGCCGCGACCGGCACCGTGTCGATGTGCCCGGCCAGCACCACCCGCCGGCCCCGGCCGAGGCTGGTGCGCGCGACCAGCGCGTTGCCGTCGCGGTGCACGGTCAGGTGTGGCAGCCCGCGGACCGCGGCCTCGATCGCGTCGGCGAGCGGCCGCTCGCCGCCGCTGACCGACTCGATGTCGACCAGCTGCGCGGTCAGCTCGGGGGCGGCGAGAAAGATCAAGCTGCACGGCGGCAGCCTAGCCTGCATCGCGCCCGCTGGTAGCCATGTTCCACGTCGACTCCGAGGTCGGCCGCCTGCGTCAGGTCATCCTGCACCGGCCCGACCTCGAGCTGAAGCGGCTGACCCCGGACAACGCCGCCGGCCTGCTCTTCGACGACGTGCTCTGGGTCACCGAGGCGCAGGCCGAGCACGACGCGTTCGCGGCCGCGCTGCGCGATCACGGCGTCCTCGTGCACTACTACGGCGAGCTGCTCGCGCAGACCCTGGAGATCCCCGAGGCGCGGGCCTACGTGCTCGACCGGATCTTCGACCCGCGGCTGCACGGGCCGCTGGCGTCGACGCGCTTCGCGCGGCGATGGACGGGCTCGACGCGGCGGAGCTGGCCCAGTTCCTGATCGGCGGCATCACCAAGCGCGAGATCCTCGAGCTGGGGCCCGAGCCGAAGAGCATCGCCTTCCACTCGCTGGACCCCGACGGCTTCGTCCTCGCCCCGCTGCCGAACCTCCTCTACCAGCGCGACACCTCCTGCTGGATCTACGGCGGCGTGTCGATCAACGCGATGCGGCGGCGGGCCAGGATGCGGGAGACGATCAGCGACGAGGCGATGTACCGGTGGCATCCGATGTTCGCGTCCGGCGGGTTCGAGGTCTGGTTGCACGGGGCCGACACCGCGCCGGCCACGATCGAGGGCGGCGACATCCTGGTGCTCGGCGACGGCGCGGTCCTGGTCGGGATGAGCGAGCGGACCCAGCCGCAGGCCGTCGAGATGCTCGCGCACCGGCTGTTCTCCGCGTCCGCGGCCGACCGGCTGATCGCGATCGACATGCCGAAGACCCGCGCGTTCATGCACCTGGACACGGTGCTGACCATGGCCGACTACGGGGTGTTCGTGAAGTACGCGGGCCTCGGGATGCTGCCGTCCTACACGGTCGAGCCCGGCAGCGGGCCGCGGGAGCTCAAGGTCACCGACCACCCGCCGGAGGACATGCACGCCGCGATCGCGGCCGCCCTCGGCCGCGGCGGCATCCAGGTGCTGACCGCGACCCAGGACGTGCACTCGGCGCAGCGCGAGCAGTGGGACGACGGCTGCAACGTGCTCGCGGTCGCACCCGGCGTGGTGGTCGCCTACGAGCGGAACGTCACCACCAACACCTGGCTGCGCGAGAACGGCATCGAGGTGATCACCATCCGGGGCAGCGAGCTCGGCCGCGGCCGGGGCGGGCCGCGGTGCATGACCTGCCCGATCGAGCGGGACGCCTGACCGCCCGCCGGCGGCTAGCGGCTGAGCCGTTCGGCCGCCGCGTTGAGCGCCGCGAGGATCACGGCCACCGACGACCTGCGGACGCTGGACGCCCGGGCCACCGCGTACACGTCGCGGGCCTGGGCGGCGCCGGGCAGCTCGCGCACGGTCACCCGGCGGTCGCCGACCGCCAGCGTGAGCCGGGGCAGCGCGGCGATCCCGATGCCGCGCGCGACCAGGCTCAGGATCGTGGACAGGCCCTCGAACTCCCACGGCGCCGGTGGCATCCCGCCGGTGCCGGCCAGCAGCCGGTCCACGGCCTGCCGGGACGGCTCGCTGGCCGGCGCGGCCAGCCACGGCTCATCGAGCAGCTTGTCCAGGTCGACCGGCTGGTCCGGGTCGGCTGCCGGATGGCCGCGCGGGAGCACGAGCACGACCGGATCACGGATCAGCGGGTAGAACCGCAGCGTTCCGGTGCCCCCGCCGTCGCGGCCGCGGCCGGACTCCGCGCTGGGCAGCCGTCCCGACCAGTCGGCCACCAGGGCCACGTCCGCCTCGCCGGTGCGGACCAGCCGCAGGCCCTCCTCGCGTTGCGTCTCGCGCAGGAGCAGGGTCAGGCCGGGATGCGCGCGCACCCGCCGGACCAGCGCGGGACCGAACGCCACCGCGGCCGTGGGAAAGGCGGTGACCGTCACCCGGCCGGTCGGCCCGGCCGCGGAAAGATCAGCCTCGGCGGCCTCGATCATGGCCAGGATGCGCCCGGCGTGGTCGGCCAGCCGCCGTCCGGCGTCGGTCAGCTCGGCCGCCCGGGCGGTCCGGTCCAGCAGGACCGCCCCGGTTTCCCGCTCCAGCGCGGCCAGCTGCTGCGAGACCGCGGAGGGCGTGTAGCCGAGCGCGGCCGCGGCCGCCGCGATGGTCCCGCGCTCCGCAAATTCCCGCAGCAGCCGCAAACGGTGTGTGTCGAGCATAAGAGAAGCTTAACCTTTGCCACAGATATGCGATTATTGATCTGATGCTGAAAGGGATACATCCTGGTAGGCGGATGGTTGTACTAGAGGTTGCCAGGACGCAGGAGCCTGGTCTCGTATCACTCCCCCGCAGCTTGGAGTTCCCTCATGCCTTTCGCCGGGACCGCAACGGCGGCCTCGATCACCGTCCCCCTGCCCGCCGCCCCGCCCGCCCCCGTGGCTGTTCCCCCGCCCGCCCCGGCGGCTTATCCCCCGCCCAGCCCCCCTCGCCCGCCCACGGAGGAGCGCCGGCCGGTGTCGGCCACCCTGGCGGCGAACGAGGCACTGGCCGCCCGGCGCCGCCGGGGCCAGCCGGTGCTGCCGCTGGCGTTTGGCGAGGCGGGCCTGCCCGCCCACCCGGCGCTGCGCGACGCGCTGGCTGCGGCCACGGCCAGCAACGGCTACGGTCCCGTGGCCGGGCTCGCCGCGCTGCGCTCGGCTGCCGCCGGGTACTGGCAGCGGCGCGGGCTGCCGGCCAGCGCGGGCTCGGTCGTCTGCGGGCCGGGCAGCAAGCCGCTGCTCTTCGGCCTGATGCTGGCGGCCGGCGCGGACGTGGCGGTGCCCCGGCCGAGCTGGGTCAGTTACGCCGCCCAGGCCAGCCTGATCGGCGCCCGCGCGCACTTCGTGCCCGCCGCGCCGGGCGAGGGCGGCATCTGTGACCCGGCCGCGCTCGGCGCCGCCGTGACCGCGGCCAGGGCGGCCGGCCGCGAGATCCGGTCGGTCGTGGTCACGCTGCCCGACAACCCGACCGGCCGGCTGGCCCGGCCCGCCACGGTTCGGGCGCTGTGTGACGTGGCCGCCGAGCATGACCTGATCATCATCTCCGACGAGATCTACCGTGACCTGGTGCACGATCCCGCGGCGCCGGTCCTCAGCCCCGCGGCGGTGGCGCCGCAACGGACCGTCGTGACCACAGCGCTCAGCAAGAGCCTGGCCCTGGGCGGCTGGCGGATCGGCGTGGCGCGGCTGCCCGAGAGCCCGCTCGGCGACTGGCTGCGCGGCCAGCTGCTCGGCATCGGCAGCGAGATCTGGTCGGCCCCGGCCGCCCCGATCCAGCAGGCGGCGGCCCTGGCCTTCAGCGAGCCGGCCGAACTTTCCGAGCGCGTCACCGCCAGCCGCCGGCTGCACGCCACGGTCTGCCGCGCTGTGGCGGACACCTGCGCCGCCGCCGGGCTCGACGTCCCAGCGCCGCAGGCCGCGTTCTACGTCTACCCGGACTTCGAGCCGTGGCGCGGGCACCTGGCCCGCCGCCATGGCATCACCACCAGCGCGGGCCTGGCCGGGCTGCTGCTGGAGCGCTACGGGGCCGGGACCCTGCCGGGCAGCGCGTTCGGCGAGCGGGCGGGAACGCTGCGGCTTCGGCTGGCCACCGGATCGCTCTACGGCGAGACCGACGAACAGCAGGAGGCCGCGCTGGCCGCGCCGGACCCGTTGGGGCTGCCGTGGATCGCGGCGCAGCTCGCGCAGCTTGAGGAGATCCTCGCCGATCTTGCTCCGTGAGGCGCGCTCCGGTCGCCGGGGGTAGGCGTTTGCCTACCCCGATGAGTGGGCGCCGTCCCATTGGCGGCGGCCTGCGGCATGGGCCACGCTGGACGCATCGGTTGACGACGGCGGCCATGCGAGGAGCTCGTCATGTACATAGTCCTGGCGGCGGGGGCCGTCATCTACTGCTGCCTGATGCTGGCCTGGCGCAGGCCGCCCGGGCGGAGCTGGATCCCGAGGGTCTCCCGGCCACGGCTCCGCGAGGCCGGGCTGGTCACCGCCCTGCTCGCGCTGGCGCTGTGCGCGGTGGAACTGGCCACCCACGCCAGCACCTGGCCGGCCATCGTGGCCGTGCCAGCTACCGGCCTGCTCATCGTCTGCGCGCCGCCGCCTGCCCGCAAGCTGGCGCCGGTCGCCCTGGTGGTCCTCGGGCTGCTCGGCCTCGTGCTGGCGCATTCGTTTAACGTGTGGTGGACCGGGCCCGGGGCGGCGCAGGGGATGCTGGAGCCCCGGGCCGCGGCGTGGCGCGACTTGCTGCTGCTGCAATCCTGCGCGTTCCTGGCCGCCGGCCTCTGGCTGAGCTGGCGCCGGGCCCGAAGCCCGGCCCTGGCCGACCGCGGGCCCGCGCGGCCGCCGCGGTGGGGCCTGCTGCTGCCGCCGGTGGCCGCGACGGTGTGCCTGCTTACTGACCAGCAGGTCGGCCATCCCCCGTGGATCGCCGCGCTGGGGATCACGGCCATCGCGCTGCTGGTCGTCGTCCTGGTCCCCGCGGTGGCGGCGGACCTGGCGGCGACCGGCCTGATCGTCCTCGGGCTGTTCTCGCTCATCTACGTGATCACGCCGCCGCACGTCCCCACGGCTGCCGTGGCGGTCGCGCCCGGCACGCCGCAGGTGGCTGCCCCGGACTACCTGTCGGCCGTCGACTGGCCGCTGGTCCTGGTGGCCGCGGTCCAGTGCGCCGCGGTGCTGGCGCTCGGGGCCTGGCTGGTGCCGCGCACGATCGGCGTGCACGCGAAGGTGCTGCTGGGCCGGGAAGATGCCGAGCTGGCCGGTCGGGTGGAGCAGCTGACCCAGACCCGGGCCGACGCCGTCGACACCGCCGCCGCCGAGCTGCGCCGGGTCGAGCGGGACCTGCACGACGGCGCGCAGGCTCGCCTGGTCGCGCTGGGCATGAACCTGCGTACGGCCGAGCGGCTGATCCCGACCAGCCCGCAGGCCGCGATCGCGCTGGTGGCCGAGGCCCGGGAGACCTCAGCCAAGGCCCTGACCGAGCTGCGCAACCTGGTCCGCGGCGTCTACCCGCCGGTACTGGCCGACCGCGGCCTGCCCGACGCGGTCCGGGCCCTGGCCCTGGACGCTCCGGTCAGGACCGAGACCGACATCGACCTCCCGGGCCGGCTCGAACCCCCGGTCGAGTCCGCGTGCTACTTCGCGGTCGCCGAGGCGCTCGCCAACGCGGTCAAGCACTCCGGCGCCCGCCTGGTGCAGATCCGCATCCGGTACTCCCCTGCCCCGCGCTCCCCGCGCCTGCCGGGCCCGGTTGCTCCCGTGGCCGGCGTGCTGCGGATCGAGGTCACCGACGACGGAGTCGGCGGCGCGGACCCGGCCCAGGGCACCGGGCTGCAAGGCGTGGAGCGGCGGCTGGGTACCTTCGACGGCATACTGGCCGTGAGCAGCCCGCCTGGCGGGCCGACCATGATCATCATGGAGGTGCCGTGCGCGCTGTCGTCGGCGAGGACCTCTTCCTGCTGAGGGACGGGCTGGTCCGGCTGCTCGAGGCCCACGGCTTCGAGATCGCGGCCGCCGTCGACAGCGCACCCGGGCTGCTGCAGGCGCTGCTCGACCACCGGCCCGACGTGGCGGTTGTCGACGTCCGGCTGCCGCCGTCGTTCACCGACGACGGCCTGCGCGCCGCGCTGGAAGCCCGGCGCCAGGTCCCCGGCCTGCCGGTCCTGATCCTGTCCCAGTACGTCGAGCAGCTCTACGCTCGTGAGCTGCTCGCCGACCAGGCGGGCGGGGTCGGTTACCTGCTCAAGGACCGGGTGTTCAACGACGACCAGTTCGTGGACGCGATCCGCGCCGTGGCGGGCGGGGGCACGGTGATGGACCCCGAGGTGGTCGCCAAGCTGCTCGGCCGCCGTTCCCGGGACGAGCCGATCACCCGGCTGACCGCGCGCGAGCGCGAGGTGCTCGAGCTGATGGCCGAGGGCCGCTCCAACAGCGCGATCGCGCAACGGCTGTTCGTCACGGAGAAGGCGGTGGGCAAGCACAGCACGAGCATCTTCGCCAAGCTGGACCTGGCCCCGTCGACCGACGACAACCGCCGGGTGCTGGCCGTCCTGGCCTTCCTGAACACCTGATCCCGCCGACCCGGGCCAAGGCCAGTGACGGCGCGTTCCGGCCGGCGTAGCGTTATGGCAGGACCCGGGCGATGTCGTGCCGAAGAGCCGGCGGACGAGGGTGCGAGCCGGCCACCCTGGGTGGGCGCATAGGCCCAGCGTTGAGGTTCCCTCCGTGACACCCCGGGTCCGCCATCTTCTCCGCACGGCGCCGCTTCTCCGCACAGCGCCCGGAGCCCGCCTCGCTACAGCGGCAGCAGCTCGGGACGCTTGGGCGCGATGCCGTCACCCGAGGAGACGCCGCGCAGCCGCCTGGCGAACCAGGGCACGGCGTACTCCCTGGCCCAGTGGGCGTCGAGCCGCCGCGCCACGATCCAGCCCTTGGTCCGGGCCGCCGCGGCTTCCGGGCTCAGCCGCGGCGGCAGCGGCTCGTTCCAGTCCTCGTCGGTGCTCACGCCCATGACCTCGCAAGCCCGCAGCGCCACCCGGCGGTGACCGTCCGGGCCCAGGTGCAGCCGGTCCGCAGACCACTCGCGGGGATCGCCCAGGATCCGCATCGACCATAGGTCGACCAGGTGACAGCCGTTGCGGTCGGCGATCACGCGCAGGTGCATGTTGTACGCGGCCACCTTGCCGCGGATCAGACGGATCAGCGGGAACGTGCGCGGGTCGAACCCGGTGAACACCAGCACCTCGCAGCCGGCCGCCCGCAGTTGCGCGACCATGGCGTTGAACGTCTGCGCCAGCGCGTCGGGATCCGCCCGCGACCGCAGCAGGTCGTTGCCGCCGGCCGCGATGCTGACCAGGTCGGGTGCCATGGCCACCGCGAGCGGCACCTGGTCGGCGGCCACCTGCCCCACCAGCCTGCCCCGCACCGCGAGGTTGGCGTAGCGCAGGCTCGGCCGGTCAGCGGCGAGCCGCTCGGCGAACCTGTCCGCCCATCCGCGGTAGCCCGCGCCCTCGTGGCCCGTTCCGCTGGGGTACGGATCCCCGACGCCCTCGGTGAAGCTGTCCCCCAGCGCGACGAAGGAGCCGATGTCCGGCGGCATATCCCGCATTAACTCACCTGCCTGCTGTCCTGCCTGCCCCGCAGTTTTACTACTCAAGGGTAACCTGGCGCTCATGGGTCACGCCGATGGTCACGACGGACCCAGATCGTCTCCTCCCAGGCGCAGGGCGAGGCGGATCCCCGCCGGCCGTGTCCTGCATTCCCGCGCAGATGTATCGGTGGCGCGGTCCGGCGCTCTACATCAGTGAGGGGCCGCGACGCGGCCTGGGGGAAGCGACCGGCGAGGGCCCGGTCCTGAACGGGGTTATTGCGATGGAAACCGAACTGATGTTCCTGGACTGCCCGGCCTACATGGACCGGGACGGCAAGGCCAGGTGCGGTCTTCCGGCCGAGGTGGAGAGCTGGTACGCCGTCAGGTCGACCGACGGGCCGCTGGAGAGCGCGAAGATCCGGTGCCCGCGTGGTCACGTGTTCAACGGCCCGGTGGAGTCGCTCACCTGGCACAAGCAGCAGGACACTGTCGCGGCCCGGGTGCGCAGCTGAGACCATCAGGGATGGACCAGCGCGGCGCCGAAGGCGTCCTGCTCACGGGGGTGTACGGGTCGGGCAAGAGCTCGGTGGCCGAGGAGATCGCCTATCTGCTCGAGCAGCGGGGCGAACCGTACGCGCTGCTCGACCTGGACTACCTGAGCTGGGCAGGCGTGGGCGCCGGTGATCGCGCGGGCGAGTTCGGCCTGATGCTGCAGAACCTGGCCGCCGTGGCCGCGAACTACCGGCGGGCCGGAGCCCGGCTGTTCGTGCTGGCCTATTTCGTCCGCAACTCCGACGAGGTGCGCCAGGTGCGCCTCGCTCTCGGCCTGCCGCTACGGGTCGTGCGCCTGGCGGTCCCGCTGTCCGGCATCGAGCAGCGCCTGGCGGGCGACGTCACCAGCGGCCGCCGCGACGACCTGCGGGAGGCGGCGGCATCGATCGCGGCTGCCGAGGGAACCGGCGTCGATGACGTGGTCATCAGCAACGACCGTGCGGTCGGGCTCGTGGCGCAAGAGGTGGTGACGTTCGTCGGCTGGGCCTAGTGCAAGTGGATGAGGACCAGGTCCTTGAGCGCGATCATCACCAGCCCCAGCGCGGCGGCCGCCGACGTAACGAGCAACAGCCGCCGCCCGTGCAACTGCGCGGCCCGGCCGGCCCACCACGCGTGCCCGGTCAGCACCGCGATCGCCACCACCAGTCCGACGTTGGCGGCCGTGAGCGGCGTGGCCCCGGCCAGCCTGGCCACCACCAGCGCCAGCAGCGGCAGGTAGGAAGAGCTGACCATCGGCCACGTGGCGGCTAGCGCCCCCCGGATGGAGGGCCAGGTCGGCAGGACACCCTTCTCGACCTGCTCGCCGAGCAGCTCGGCGTACTCCTCCGCGAGCCAGTACACCAGCAGCGTGACTACTACGGAGATCACCAGCGCCGCCGTAGGCAGCTTGGCGCCGGCGGCTACCAGGATCGCGGCCGTGATGATGGCGCCGTAGATGCCGGCCGCGCGGCGCCGACCCGGGCTCTCCGCCGCCACCATGCGCGCCCCGACCGCGCGCTGGATCTGGGACTCGCTGCTCCCGAGGCCGGGCTCCTGGTCGGGCACCAGGCCATCGTAGAAGCCGGCTAACGGCAACCGGGCCCCTAACGGCAACCGGGGCCCTAACGGTAGCCGGGATTCTAACGGTAGCCGGGGCCCTCCGGTCCAGGTACCCGGTCATCGGTGCCCGCCAGGTCGGGCGAGCGGCTGGCCTCCGTGCCGGGCGCGGCCGCGTCCACGTCCTGCTGCAACCCCCGGCGCAGGCCCAGCACGGCGACCACGAACGCCGCCGCCATGATCCCGGCCATGACGTACAGCACGGTCTGCGTGGACTGCGCGAAGTCGAGCCGGTAGAAATGCGGGATCGAGGCGACGCTACCGCTGCCACTCCCGTGCGCCTGGGACAGGGTGGCCGCCTCGGCGCTGGCCCGGCTGTGCGGCAGGCCAAGAGCAACCAGCGACGTGGTGAGGTGATTGCGCATCTGGGTGACCAGGATCGTGCCGAGGATGGCCAGGCCCATGCTGGCCGCGTAGTTGCGGACGGTCTGGGTGATGCCGGTGGCCTCGCCGTAGGAGAGGCGGCTGGCCCGGTTGACGGCGTCCGTACTGGCCGGCCCGAGCATGAACCCCATGCCGGCCCCGGCCACGACGATGTCCCACTCCTGGTGGCTGAAGCTGAGCCCGGTGACCTTGCCGCCCCATAGCCAGAACCCAACGGCCCCCAGGGCGCAGCCGAGGACGACCGGAAGCCTGGCCCCGACGCGGTCCAGCAGCCGCCCGCCGATCTGGGCCGCGATCACGAAGCCGATGAAGAAGAACAGCAGGATGACGCCGGCCTGTGAGGACGACTTGCCCAGCGAGATCTGGGCGTACTCGCTGGCGAAGAAGAACACCGGGATGAACGCCAGGTTGGTGATGAACAGCACCATGTTCTCGACCAGGAACGGCCGGATGCCGAAGATGCTCACCTTCATCAGCGGCTCGGGGGTGCGCATCTCGACGAAGTAGAACACGACCAGGAGCACCAGGCCCCCGGCGATGCACAGCCAGATCGCGGGGTTGTGCCAACCCCAGATGTTCGACTGCTGGAAGCCAAACACGCTCAGCGCCACGCCCGCGGCGATCAGGACCACGCCCCGGTAGTCGATCCGGGCCGGCTTGTGGTCCGTGACCGGCCTGGCGATGGCGATCAGCGCCAGGGCGACGAGCGCGACCGGGATGTTCACCCAGAAGATCGCGCGCCAGGTCCACTCGGTGAGGAAGCCGCCCAGGACCGGGCCGATCGCGGTCAGCCCGCCGGCGATGCCGAAGAACAGGGCCAGGGCCCGTCCGCGCTGGCGCAGCGGGAAGGTCTGTACCACGATGGCCAGGGCCGCCGGGAACATGAGCGCCCCGCCGAAGCCCTGGACCGCCCGGAAGATCACGATCCACGCCTCGGCCACGCTCCCCTTGGGGGTCAGCCCGCACAGCGTCGAGGCGCCGGCGAACACGATGACGCCGAGCGTCACCATCTTGGTGTGGCCGATCGTGTCGGCCAGCCGGCCACCGAGGGCGAAGAACGCGGCCAGCGTCAGCAAGTAGGCAGTGATCATCCACTGGACGCCGGTGCTGGACAGGCCGAGCTCTCGCTGGATGCTGGGCACCGCGATGGACACGATGGTCTGATCGATGAAGATCATCGCGACCGCGAAGATCATTCCCGCCAGGACCAGGCTTCGCGACCGACCGCCCGTGGCGCTGCTGACTGTCATGGCCCCCTGCCCTGGCTGGTGCCCAGGCCTACAGCCAGGCGCGCATCGATGATCTCTAGCTACCCTACGCCCGGGGGTCACGGCCGAGAAAGGCCGCGAGCCGGTCGCTGGGACCGGCCGCCGGGGCCGGGACGACCGGCGGGGCGAACAGCGGATAGCGGCCGTCCTCGGCGACCAGCAGCGGGGCGATCGCCAGCAGGTCGGCGGCCAGCGCCCGCGGGATCGGCTGCCGGTGGCCGCAGGCGCGGGAGATGTCCCACCCGTGCAGGGCGATCTCCAGCGCGCCCAGGCACGCCACGGCGTTGAGCGCCAGGGCCCGGTCGGCGATCACGATCGCCCGGTCACCGCGGTGCCGACGTCCGGCCCGCGTGCACGCGTCGGCGAGCTGGCGAGCGCGACCGCGGAACGTCGCGGCTGGGTCGGCCGCGGGGTCCTCCGCGCTCGGGAACGCGCCGACGCAGCCCGAGTCCACTGCCTCGAGCAGCGCGGCCAGGGACTCATTGGCGTGCCGCAGCAGCGTGCGCAGGTCCCAGCCCTGGCACGGGGTCGGGCGCGACAGCAGGTCGGGCAGGATGCCGTCGGCAACGGCGAGCGCGTAGCCAACCGCCTGGAGCAGCAGCGCTATGTCGTCTGGCCGGCGCGGCGCCGCCGACCGGGTCATGGCGCCGCCGCGCCGTGACCCGGGAAGACCGGCGGCAGGCCGAACGCCGCCAGCAGTCCCGGATCGTTGAACGAGACGATCCGCGCGATGCCGGACGGGGTGACGGTGAGCACCTGAATCGCGTGGGCGCAGAGTACGCCGTCGCGGTCGCGCAGGTACGCGGCCAGCGCAGGCTGCCCATTGGCGGCGGTGGGGATCAGCCGGAAGTCGCCGGGCCGGCGCAGCACCCAGGTGCCCAGGAAGCGCCGGACCTGGTCGCGACCGGCGAACCAGGTCGGCTGCGGCGGCATCTCAAGCACGGCGTCCTCGCGCAGCAGGGCGGTGAGCGCGGCGACGTCGGCGTTCTCGAACGCCGCGGCGTACCGGGCGAGCAGTTCCCGGTCGGCCGGGCCGACGGGCTCGCGGACGCTGTCCTCGGCAGGCGCCGCCTGGCGAAGTTGCGCCCGGGCCCGCTGCAGGGTGCTATTCACCGCGGCGGTGGTGGTGCCGAGCAGGTCCGCGACCTCCGCGGCGTGCCAGCCGAGGACGTCGCGGAAGATCAGTACTGCGCGCTGGCGGGGTGGCAGGTACTGCAGCGCGGCGATCAGGGCCAGCCGCAGGCTCGCCCGCGACACCGCCACGTCGGCGGGGTCGGTCCCCAGCAGCGCGTCGGGGAACGGCTGCAGCCAGGGAACCTCCCGACGGGCCGCGGCCAGCGGCGTGTCCGGGTCCTGGCCCGGGCCGCCCAGGCCGGACGGCAGCGGTCGGCGGCTGCGGTTCTCCAGCGCCCGCAGGCACGCGTTGGTCGCGATCCGGTGCAGCCAGGTCCGCAGTGACGCCCGGCCCTCGAATTCGCCGTAGGACCGCCAGGCGCGGATCAGGGTCTCCTGCACCTGGTCCTCGGCGTCATGGACCGAGCCGAGCATGCGGTAGCAATAGGCCAGCAGCTCGGCCCTCAGCGGCTCGGTCAGCCGCGCGAAGTCCTCGCTGGTCGCGGGTCCCGTCTGGGCCGTGGCTGGCATCGCTGCTCCCGTTCCTGCCGCTGGGTCCTGCCGTTCATCCATACAGATCCGGCGCGGCCGGAAAAGTCATCGGTCCGCCCCGGGCTAACCGGCGGCAATGAGTTTTCCGGACCGCCCGGATCAGTACGGGTGAGCGCACGTGACCAGGAGCGGCGCCCTCCCACGAAAGGGGACTGTCATGTCTGATCTGTCCGGAACGACGGCGCTGGTCACCGGAGCCAGCCGCGGCTTCGGCCGCGCGATCGTCACTACCTTGTCCCAGGCGGGCGCGCGCGTCGTCGGCGTCGCCCGCGACCGCTCTCGCCTGGACGACCTGCGCGCCGAACTGGGGGACGGCTTCACGCCGGTCGCCGCCGACGCGGCCGACCCGGTCGTGGCCGGCCAGCTCATCGACGCCTACCGCCCGCGCACGCTCGTGCTGGCCGCCGGGGCCAGCCCGCTCGCCCGGCCGCTGCCGCGGCACACCTGGGAGACCTTCAGCCGCAACTGGGAGGTCGACGTCAGGCAGGTGTTCGCTTGGACCCGGGAGGCGCTGCTCGCCCCGCTCGACCCGGGCAGTGTGGTCATCGCGTTCTCCAGCGGGGCCGCGGTGAAGGGCTCGCCGCTCAGCGGCGGCTACGCCGGCGCGAAGGCCACGATCCGTTTCATCGCCGCCTACGCTGCCGACGAGTCATCGCGTAACGGGCTCGGCATCCGGTTTTTCTCAGTATTGCCCCAGCTGACCCCGGCTAGCGAACTGGGCGCGGCCGCGGTGGCAGGCTACGCGGCCCGGGAGGGCGTCGAGGTCTCCGCCTACGTGGCGGCGCTCGGGCCGGTGCTCACCGCGGACCAGGTGGGCCAGGCGGTCCTCGGGCTCGCCACCAATCCCGGCCAGGACCAGGACGCCTACCTGCTCACGGCCGCGGGTCTGCGTTCGGCCGGGTAACGTTCCCGGTTATAGCTGACCGCAGGCCAGGCTGCGCATGTCGCGGTTTCCTGGGTAGGACACGGCAGGACTGCAGAGTGCCCGCCGGGTCAGGAGGAAGCCATGAACTGCGTGAAGTGGGTGGCTATAGGCGGTTTTATCGCTGTATGCGTGCTGCTGTACCTGGGCAAGGATGACTTCCGCCGCATGCGCGAGATGCGGCAGATGTAGGGGCGAGCCGCGCCGGGCGCCCGGCCTCGGGTCCTGCGTCAGGAGGAGTGAGCAGCGAGGCTGGGGAAGAGGCTGGCGGCCCGGTCGTTCAGGTAATCGATGGCTTGCTGGCTGGTCGCGGTCTTGGGGTCGAGGCCGGCGATGTGCTCGTTGCGCAGGGCATCCAGCGCGATGGCGGCGCCGAGCAGGTGCTGTCCCAGCCGCGGCAGCGGCTTGTCCGGCGGTGCCGTCGGCCCGGCCTGCTGGGGCACCGGCCGGGGCGTGACCTCGGGCCAGTCCTCCGGGGGCCGCGGGGTGGGGCGGGTCAGCACCGGTGCGATGTCGGGCGCGGTGGCGTCGCGGTCGGTCAGCGGAGGGCCGAGGTCCCACCGGGCGCGCAGCGTCGCGATCAGCGAGGTGTTGCGGTAGGGGCGGGTCACGACGGTCTGCGGGTCGATGTAGGCGGACACGGCCAGCGTGGGGATGCGGACCCCGGCCCGGTCGAACCCGAACCCCATCTCGCCCGGCGGGACGGCCGGGCCGGGCGGAGCGACCCGCGGCGGCGGGACGTGGTCGTAGTTCCCGCCGTGCTCGTCGAACGCCACCAGGAACAGCGTGTTGGCGAAGTTGGAGCCGTCGGCGGTGTCCGACGCGCGCACCGCCGAGTAGATGCGGGCCAGCAGGTCCTCTCCGCTCAGGACCGGCGACGGGCTGGATGAGCCGTCGTCCATCAGCACCGAGCTGACCGGGGGGTGGTAATCGTTGTGGTCGCGGATCAGGCACGGCTCGATGAACGAGTAGGCGGGCAGGCGCCCATGCTCGGCGTCGTCGAAGAAGTCGTCCAGGCCGGAGAAGCGCGTGGCGAAGTGCTCCCACAGCCGGCAAGCGTGGATCAGCCCGGTGATCGATATGAGCATGGCCCGGTCCACGTACACCCGCCATTCCAGCTTCGCGGCGTCGAGCCGCTCGAAGATGGTCGGGGCGTGATTGTGCAGCGGAAACTTGTCGTACGGGGTGTTGATCACGAATCCCGACGAGCTGGCGGCGTGGTAGAAGGACCGGTTGGCGAACGTCTGCGACGGCACCTCGCAGTGCCAGTGGTCGAAGGTGGCGAATCCCCGCGCGATCGCCGAGATGACCGGCACCTGCTCGGGGGTGTACCCGGTCATGATCTGCGCGTACTCCTCGTAGGCCGGCGGGCGGCCCTTTTCCGCGGTGAACGCGCTGATGTAATCGGCCACGAACCCGTCCATCGTCGGTACCGCGTCCGGGTCGGCGGGCGCGTTGTAGGGGGCGGTCATGTGCTCGCACAGGACGCCCCGGTTGCCCGGCGGGTCGATGGCCCCGAACAGCTGGGTGTTGACGTGCGGGTACTCCTCCCCGGGGTCCGGGTTCGGGGTATCCAGGTTCAGCGCCACCCCGTAGGGCACGACCCCGCCGGCCACGCCCGGCCCGGCCCAGTCCGGGACCGGGTTGCTCAGCGCCTTCCCGGCCGCCCCCTCGAACGA
This sequence comes from uncultured Actinomycetota bacterium, assembly GCA_963834695.1. GTDB lineage: Bacteria > Actinomycetota > Actinomycetes > Streptosporangiales > Streptosporangiaceae > JASHPR01. The sequence goes on along the minus strand of CAWIDQ010000085.1, from coordinate 30,532 downwards.
GGGCACCTCGCCCGGCTGGTACAGCCGGCCGAGCAGGTTGTCGAACGAGCGGTTCTCGAACATGATCGACACGACGTGATCGAACTTGGGCCCGTCTCCCGGTCCGGTCACAGCCCTCCCCCTCCGCATGTCCCGGTGGCTCCGGGTCAGGGTACGCCCAGCCGGCTGCACTAGGGTTCGTGGCATGACCGACCCGGCCGGCTACGCCGAGCCCCCGCCCCCGTCGTTCCTGTTCGACCTGGACGGCACGCTCATCGACAGCGTGTACCAGCACGTGATCGCCTGGCGGGCGGCGCTGTTGCGGCTGGACATCGACCTGTCGGTATGGCGGATCCACCGCCGGATGGGGATGAGCGGCGGGCTGTTCGTGTCCGCGCTGCTGCGGGAGACCGGGCGGACGCTGTCCGAGGAGGACATCGCCCTGCTGAAGCAGGCGCACGACGAGGAGTACCTGGCGCAGGCGGACACCGTCCGGCCGCTGCCCGGGGCGGCGGACCTGCTGGCGGCGCTCACCGAGCAGGGCGTCCCGTGGGCGATCGCGACCAGCGGGTACCGGGCCACCGCGTCCCACGCCCTGGGCTTGCTGGGCCTGCCCGCGGACGCTCCGATGATCACCCGCGACATGGTCCGGCGCGCCAAGCCGGACCCGGACCTGTTCCTGGCCGCCGCCGCCCGGCTCGAGGTGGATCCCCGGCACGCGTGGGTGGTCGGGGACAGCGTGTGGGACCTGCTGGCGGCCCGCCGGGCCGGCGCGCTCGGCATCGGCCTGCTGTCGGGCGGCTACGGCCGCGAGGAACTGGAACGAGCCGGCGCGTACCGGGTCTACGCGGACCCGGCCGACCTGCTCGCCCGCGCCGACGAGGTCGGCGTCCGCGAGCTGGCGCCCGCTCCGCCGGCGCCCTAGCCGGGAGTCGGCCGGCCCGGTCACCCGCCGGCTCGCATGGATTCCGTTAGGGATTGCCTGTCCGCCGCATGGGTCGCGCCTGGGCGGGACGTTTTGCCTGCCGCCAGGGATTAGCTGGAGCCGTTACCTCCCGGAAGCCTTGGAGGGCTCCATGCTGGACCTGCTCTTTATCGGCCTGACGATCGTGGCCTTCGGCGTGCTGTGGCTCCTGGTCAAGGGGGTCGAGCGCTTTGAGCGTTGAGAACTGGATCGGCCTGATCGGCGGCGTCCTGCTGACGATCTACCTGTTCGTGGCCCTTGTCCTGCCTGAGAGGTTCTGATGAGTAGCACCGCCGCGGGCTGGCTTCAGTTCGCGCTGCTCGTCGCCGCGCTGGCCGCCTGCTACGTGCCGCTCGGCAACTACATCGCGCGCATCTTCACCACCGACAAGGACTGGGCGGTCGAGCGCGGGTTCTACAAGCTGATCGGCATCGACCGTAACGCGGACCAGAAGTGGTCCGTCTACCTCCGCAGCATCCTGGCCTTCTCCTTTGTCAGCGTGCTGTTCCTGTACGGGCTGCAGCGCTTGCAGGAGTACCTCCCGTACACCCAGGGCCTCCCCCCCGTTACGCCCGACACCGCCTGGAACACCGCCGCCTCGTTCGTGACCAACACGAACTGGCAGAACTACGCGGGCGAGGCGACCATGGGCTACGTCACGCAGATGAGCGGGCTCGTGGTGCAGCAGTTCCTGTCGGCTGCGGTCGGGCTGTGCGTGGCGATCGCGATGATCCGCGGCTTCGTCCGGTCCCGCACCGACAAGCTCGGCAACTTCTGGGTGGACGTCACCCGCTGCGTGGTCCGGCTGCTCATCCCGCTGTCCATCGTCGGCGGCCTGGTCCTCATCGCCGGCGGCGCGGTCGAGAACTTCAACGCCTACCACGCGATCACGACCCTGGCCGGCGGGCACCAGACGATCGTCGGCGGCCCGGTGGGGTCCTCGGAGATCATCAAGGACATGGGCAACAACGGGGGCGGCTGGTTCAACACGAACTCCGCGCACCCGTTCGAGAACCCCAACCCGTTCACGAACTGGTTTGAGATCTTCGCGCTGTTGCTGATCCCGTTCGCCACGCCGCGGGCGTTCGGCCGGATGGTCAAGGACAACCGGCAGGGCTACGCGCTGGTCGCGGTCATGGTCATCATCTGGGCGGCCGCGGTCGGCGGGATCAGCTTCTTCGAGTCCCACACCAGCCTCGGCGGCGCCGCCACGGTGCTCGCGGGCCACGCCGCGGAGGGCACGGAGGTGAGGTTCGGCACGCCCGGCTGCTCGTTGTTCGCGGCGTCCACCACGGTCACCTCGACCGGCGCGGTGAACTGCTTCCATGATTCGCTGACCCCGTTCGGCGGCGGCATCGCGCTGTTCGACATCGCGCTCGGCGAGATCGCGCCCGGCGGCATCGGCGCCGGCATGTACGGCATCCTGATCCTGGCCACCGTGACCGTGTTCGTGGCCGGGCTGATGGTCGGCCGCACGCCGGAGTACATCGGCAAGAAGATCCGGCCCACCGAGATGAAGTACGCGGCCCTGTACTTCCTGACCCTGCCGGTGATCATCCTCACCGCGTCCGCCTTGTCCATCGGGACGCACATCGGTCAGGACGCGATCTTCAATCCGGGACCGCACGGCCTGACCGAGATCGTGTACGCGTTCGCCTCGGAGGCCAACAACAACGGCTCCGCGTTCGCCGCCTGGGCACGGCCGCGCCCTGGTACCAGGTCATGGGCGGGTTCGTGATGCTGTTCGGCCGGTTCATGCCGGAGATCTTCGCGCTCGGCCTGGCCGGGTCGCTGGCTAGACAGCAGCCGGTGCCGGCCAGCGCCTGGCACGCTCGATACCCGGACGCCCCTGTTCGTGGGCATGGTCGTCGGCGTGGTCCTGGTCCTGGTCGGCCTGACCTACTTCCCGGCCCTCGCCCTGGGCCCGTTCGCTGAAGGACTGCACTGAGATGGCTATAACGACGACGCCCCCGGCCCCGGAGGCCCGGGACAGCAAGCCGGCGGACTCTCGGAGCCAGATCGGAGGCGGCCTGCTTGATCCCGAGATCCTCTTGAAGTCGCTGCCGGCCGCGTTCCAGAAGCTGGACCCGCGGGTCCAGATCCACAACCCGGTCATGTTCGTGGTCGAGATCGGCGCCACCCTGACCTTGTACACCGCGATCTTCAAGGACACCCAGCCGGCCTTCAACTGGACGATCGTGGTCTTCCTGTGGCTGACCGTGGTGTTTGCCAACCTGGCCGAGGCGGTGGCCGAGGGCCGCGGCAAGGCGCAGGCCGAGACGCTGCGGAAGACCAAGCGGGAGACCGTGGCGCGGCGGCTGATCGGCTGGCAGCCAGGGCAGAAGGAGTTGCGCGAGGAGCAGGTGCCCGGCACCAGCCTCAGGGTCGGCGACTACGTCGTCGTGGAGGCCGGGGAGATCATCCCCGGCGACGGCGACGTGGTCGAGGGCATCGCCTCGGTCGACGAGTCGGCGATCACCGGCGAGTCCGCCCCGGTGATCCGCGAGTCCGGCGGCGACCGGTCCGCGGTCACCGGCGGCACCAAGGTGCTGTCCGACCGGATCGTGGTGCATATCACTTCCAACCCGGGCGAGACGTTCATCGACCGCATGATCGCCCTGGTCGAGGGCGCGCAGCGGCAGAAGACGCCGAACGAGATCGCGCTGAACATCCTGTTGGCCTCGCTGACCATCATCTTCATGCTGGCCGTGATCAGCCTGCAGCCGATGGCGTTCTACTCGCATGCCCCGCAGAGCCTGGTCATCCTGGTCGCGCTGCTGGTCGCGCTGATCCCGACCACGATCGGCGCGCTGCTGTCCGCGATCGGCATCGCGGGCATCGACCGGCTGGTGCAGCGCAACGTGCTGGCCATCTCCGGCCGCGCGGTCGAGGCCGCCGGCGACGTGAACACGCTGCTGCTGGACAAGACCGGCACGATCACCATCGGCAACCGGGAGGCGACCGAGTTCCTGCCGGTGGACGGGGTGTCCGCCGAGCAGCTGGCGGACGCCGCGCAGTTGTCCAGCCTGGCCGACTTCACCCCCGAGGGCCGTTCCATCACCGTGCTGGCCAAGAACGCCTACGGCCTGCGCGAGCGTGGCGAAGGCGAGCTGCCCGGAGCAGAGTTCGTGCAGTTCACCGCCCAGACCCGGATGAGCGGGGTGGACCTGGCCGACGGGCGCCAGGTACGCAAGGGCGCCGCCTCGTCGGTGGCCCAGTGGGTCCGCGACAACGGCGGTACCCCGCCGCCCGAGCTCGGCGGCATGGTCGACGGCATCTCGGCCGTCGGCGGCACGCCGCTGGTGGTGGCCGAGAAGGACCGGGACAGCGCCGCCCGGGCCCTCGGCGTGATCTACCTCAAGGACATCGTCAAGGAGGGCATCGCTGAGCGGTTCGACGAGATGCGCCGGATGGGCATCAGGACCGTAATGATCACCGGCGACAACCCGCTGACCGCCAAGGCCATCGCGGACGAGTCCGGCGTGGACGACTTCCTGGCCGAGGCGACGCCGGAAGACAAGATGGCGCTGATCAAGAAGGAGCAGGAGGGCGGCAAGCTGGTCGCGATGACCGGGGACGGCACCAACGACGCCCCGGCGCTCGCGCAGGCCGACGTCGGGGTGGCCATGAACACCGGGACCTCGGCCGCCAAGGAGGCCGGGAACATGGTGGACCTGGACTCCAACCCGACCAAGCTCATCGCGATCGTGGAGATCGGCAAGCAGCTGCTGATCACCCGCGGCGCGCTGACCACGTTCTCCATCGCGAACGACGTCGCGAAGTACTTCGCGATGCTGCCGGCCATGTTCTCGGTCGCCTTCCCCGGGCTGGCCAAGCTCAACATCCTGCACCTGCACAGCCCGGAGTCGGCGATCACCTCGGCGATCATCTTCAACGCGCTGATCATCGTCGCGCTGATCCCGCTGGCGCTGCGCGGGGTGCGGTACCGGCCGGCCTCGGCCCAGTCCATGCTCCGCAGGAACCTGCTGATCTATGGCGTCGGCGGGCTGATCATCCCGTTCATCGGGATCTGGGCCATCGACCTCATCATCCAATTCATTCCAGGATTTCAGGGTTGATCTGACATGAACCGTCTCCCCGGCATCGTCCGGCAGCACATCGCGGGACTGCGCCTGCTCCTGGTCTTCACCGTGCTCACCGGGATCATCTACCCGGTGTTCATGTGGGGGATCGCGCAGGTGGCGTTCAACCACCAGGCCAACGGCTCGCTGGCCACCTACAAGGGCCAGGTAGTCGGCTCCAGCCTGCTCTGCCAGGAGTTCGTCGACGCCAAGGGCAACCCGCTGCCGCAGTACTTCCAGCCCCGGCCGTCCGACGCGGTCGTCGCGGGCGTCAAGAACGACTACGGCTGCGACCCTCTGTACTCCTCCGCGTCGAACCTGGGCCCGAACAACCCCGCGCTGGTGAACTTGATCAAGCAGCGTCAGCAACAGATCGCGAGTTTCGACCACGTCAAGATCTCGCAGATCCCCGCGGACGCGGTGACGGCATCGGGCTCCGGTCTCGACCCTGACATCTCGCCGCAGAACGCCGCCATCCAGGTGGACCGGGTGGCAGCGGCCCGGCACGTCAGCCCGGCCGCGATCCAGGCGCTGGTCAACCAGTACACCCAGGGCCGCGTCCTCGGGTTCCTCGGTGAGCCGCGGGTGGACGTGCTCAACCTGAATATCGCCCTGGACGAGAAGTATCCGGTGCCGTCCGGAGCCGGGTCTTAGGCGCCGGGAAGACGATGCGGCCGATGGCAGTGGCGCACGGACCCGGCACGGAGCCCCAGCCGTCCGCGCGGCCTGCCCCGGCCCGCGTGCTGATCGTCGAGGACGAGCCCGCGCTGCTCCGGGCGCTGCGGATCAACCTGCGCGCCCGGGGCTACGCGGTCGCGACCGCCGCGGCGGGCCGCGAGGCGCTCGCCGAGGCGCGGCGGCACCCGCCCGACGTGGTCCTGCTCGACCTCGGGCTCCCCGATCTCGACGGCGGGAACGTGATCCGCGAGCTGCGCGGCTGGTCCCGCGTGCCGGTGATCGTCCTGTCCGGGCGGGCCGGGCTCCGGCGACAAGATCAGCGCGCTGGACGCGGGCGCCGACGACTACGTCATCAAGCCATTCGACATGGAAGAGCTGCTCGCCCGGCTGCGGGCCGCGCTGCGCCGCGGCGACGCCTCGCCGCACGAGAACACGTTCCGCATCGGCCAGCACGAGATCGACCTCGGCGCGCACACGATCGCGGGCCCGGGACCGGCCGACGGGGAGCCGCTGCATCTCACGCCCACCGAGTGGCGGCTGCTGGAGATCCTGCTGCGCGCCCCCGGGCAGCTGGTCAGCTCCCACCGGCTGCTGAACGAGGTCTGGGGGCCGGGGTTCGAGCACAGCACCCACTACCTCCGGTTCCACATGGCCGGGCTACGCCGCAAGCTGGAGGACGATCCGCACCGCCCGCGCCACCTGCTCACCGAGCCCGGCATGGGCTACCGGTACCAGCCATGATTCGCACCGCTTATTGTCGGCAGAGAAGCTGGTATCCCAGGTTTACCAGGGACCGGATAGAAGAGCGATGAGCGAAACGGACCACGCGAGGTATCCCGACCGGCCGGGCCCCCAGGGCCGCGGTCAGCTCCGGATCTACCTCGGCTCGGCGGCCGGGGTGGGCAAGACCTACGCCATGCTCTGCGAGGGCCACCGGCGCGCCGAGCGCGGCACCGACGTCGTGGTGGCCTTCGTGGAGACGCACGGCCGGCCGCACACCGCGGCCTTGATCGAGGGCCTGGAGGTTATTCCGCGCCATCGTCTGGCCTACCGGGGCACATCGTTCGACGAAATGGACGTCGATGCCGTGCTGGCCCGGCATCCCGAGGTGGCGCTGGTCGACGAGTATGCCCACACCAACGTGCCCGGCTCGCGCAACGAGAAGCGCTGGCAGGACGTGGAGGAACTGCTCGAGGCCGGCATCGACGTGATCTCGAACGTCAACATCCAGCACCTGGAGTCGCTGAACGACGTGGTCGAGAAGATCACCGGCGTTCCGCAGCGGGAGACCGTCCCGGACGCGATCGTCCGCGCGGCCGACCAGGTCGAGCTCGTCGACATGACCCCGGAGGCGCTGCGCCGCCGGATGGCGCACGGCAACATCTACCCGGCCGAGAAGATCGACGCGGCGCTGCACGCACTACTTCCGGGCCGGGAACCTGGCCGCGCTGCGCGAGCTGGCCCTGCTCTGGCTGGCCGACAAGGTGGACGAGGGCCTGCAGCGTTACCGCGCGGCGCACGACATCCACGGCACCTGGGAGGCGCGGGAGCGGGTGGTGGTCGCGCTCACCGGGGGGCCCGAGGGGGACACGCTGATCCGGCGCGCGGCCCGGATCGCCGCGCGCTCCTCGGGCGGCGACCTGCTCGCGGTGCACGTCACCAAGTCGGACGGGCTGACCGGCGCGAACCCGGCCGCCCTGGCCGCGCAGCGCCGCCTGGTCGAGTCCCTGGGCGGCAGCTACCACCAGGTCGTCGGCGACAACGTGCCCGAGACCCTGCTCACCTTCGCCCGGGCCGAGAACGCGACCCAGCTCGTGCTCGGCGTGAGCCGCCGCAACTGGCTGTCGGCGCTGCTGACCGGGCCGGGCGTCAGCAACCGCACGATTCGGGGATCCGGCGACATCGACGTGCACATCGTGACGCACGGGCAGATGGGCCGCGGCCGGGGGCTGCCGCGGCTCCGCGGCGGGCTTCCGCTGCGGCGCAGGCTGGCCGGCTACGCGCTGGCCGTCGTGCTGGCGCCGCTGCTCACGCTGTTCCTGACCAGCTTCCGCAGCAGCATCAACCTGACCAGCGACGTCCTGTTCTTCCTGGTCGCGGTGATCGCGGTGGCCCTGGTCGGCGGGTTCGTGCCGGCGGTCCTGGTCGCCATCGCGGGCTCGCTGCTGCTCAACTACTACTTCACCCCGCCGATCCACCAGTTGACGATCGCCGAGGCGAACAACGCGCTGGCGCTGGGCATCTTCGTGGCCGTCGGGCTGGTGGTCAGCTCGGTGGTGGACGGCGCGGCGCGGCGCAGCAAGCAGGCGGCCCGCGCCACCGCCGAGTCCGAGCTGCTGGTCACCGCCGCGGGCAGCGTGCTGCGCGGCCAGCAGGCGCTGGCCGCGGTGCTGGACCGGGTCCGCGAGGCGTTCGGCATGGAATCGGTGACGCTGCTGGAGCGCGAGCCCGGCGCCCCGCGCGGGCCGGTCACCGGGTGGGTGCCGGTGGCCACCTCCGGCGAGCCGGCCCTGACCCGTCCGGAAGACGCGGACGTGGACGTCCCGGTCACCGACACCCTCTCCCTCGGGCTGCGCGGCCGGGCCCTGCCCGCCAGCGACCGCCGGATCCTCGGCGCGTTCGCCGCCTACGCGGCCGCCGCGCTCGAGCAGCAGCGGCTCGCCGCGGAAGCCGAGGCGGCCCGCCCGATCGCCGAGGCCGACCGGATGCGGACCGCGCTGCTCGCCGCGGTCAGCCATGACCTGCGCACGCCGCTCGCGTCGGCCAAGGCCGCCGTGACCAGCCTGCGCTCGCACGACGTCCAGTGGAACGCGGAAGACCGGGAGGAACTGCTCGCCACCGCCGACGAGTCCCTGGACCGGCTCGCGCACCTGGTCGACAACCTGCTCGACATGAGCAGGCTGCAGGCCGGGGCGCTCTCGGTCTTCCCCCGGCCGGCCGACCTGGAGGAGGTGGTCTCCCGGTCGCTCGACGACCTCGGCCCCGCGGCCCGGCAGGTCATCGTGGAGATGCCCACCACGCTGCCCGAGGTCCGGGTCGACCCGGCGATCCTGGAACGGGTCATCGCCAACGTGACGGCCAACGCGCTGCGGTACTCCCCCGCCGGGTCGCCGCCGCGGCTGACCGCGAGCGCCATGGCCGGCCGGGTGGAACTGCGCATCGTGGACCGCGGGCCCGGGATACCCGAGGCCGACCGGGACCGGATATTCGTGCCGTTCCAGCGGCTCGGCGACACCGACAACACCGCGGGCGTGGGGCTGGGGCTCGCGCTGTCCCGTGGCCTGACCGAGGCGATGGGCGGCACTCTGGACCCGGAGGACACCCCCGGCGGCGGGCTGACTATGACGATCTCGCTGCCCGCGGTGCCGGCTCCCGAGCGCGCGCAAGCCCCGTCGGCCGCGCCGGCCGCCGCCGTGCCCGACGCCGGGTAACCATGGCACGGTAGTCAGGTGACGACCATCCTCGTCATTGATGACGAGCCCCAGATACTCCGCGCGCTCCGGATCAACCTGCGGGTACGCGACTATGAGGTCTACACCGCCGCCACCGGGGCCGAGGCCCTGCAGCAGGCCTCGCGGCATCCGCCCGACCTGGTCATCCTGGATCTCGGCCTGCCCGACCTGGACGGCGTCGAGGTGATCCAGGGGCTGCGCGGCTGGACGTCCGCACCCATCATCGTGCTGTCCGGCCGGGCCGACAGCACAGACAAGGTGGTCGCCCTGGACGCCGGCGCCGACGACTACGTCACCAAGCCGTTCGGGATGGAGGAACTGCTGGCCCGGATGCGCGCGGTCAGCCGGCGGGCCATCGGCGACGGTGACGAGCCGCGAATCCGGCTCGGGAACCTGGTCGTCGACCTCGCGGCCAAGCGGATCATCCCACGCGACGGGGCCGACATCAGGCTGACCCCTACCGAGTGGCACCTGCTCGAGGTGCTGCTCCGCCATCCGGGGAAGCTGCTCGGCCAGCAGTACCTGCTCAACCGGGTGTGGGGCCCGGGATACGCCGATGCGGCCGGCAACCTCCGGCTCTACATGGCTCAGCTGCGCCGGAAGCTGGAGCCTGACCCGTCCCGGCCGCGCTGGCTGCTCACCGAGCCGGGCATGGGGTACCGCTTCCAGCCCGACCCCGGCCCCACCAGCCCAGACGGCGCCAGCGCGGACCGCCAGGCCACGTGAGACGCCGGCGTAGGCTGGCCCGAGACAGCGGAGGTCCGGGCGTTCCTGGCCGCGGGAGTGTTTTCATCGTCTTCGGCCTGGGAATCGCGTTCGGTCACTGATGCGTCCCCGGCGGGAAATTGCTATTGCTCGGGCGGCGCCACCTCAGACGCCACCGTCGCCAGCTGGTACCGGAGCCTGCAGATCACCACGTTGATCGTGCCCCGCTGGATGGCCTGCTGCAGTATGAAGCCGCGCTGGTTGTACAGGATCCACTGCCACCAGTGGCCCGGCTGCACCTCGGGGATCAGCACCACCAGCCGGTGATACCGGTCCTCGGACTCGATCTTGCGCAGGTACTTGACGATCGGCGGGGCGAGCGACCGGTGCAAGCTGCGCAGCGTGATCAGCGGCACGTTCGTGTGCCAGGCCTCCCACTCCGCGCGGAACTCCGCGTCCACCTCCTCGTCCTCCGGGTCGGCGAAGCAGACCGTGACCCCCACGACCTCGTCGCCGATCGACAGCGCGGCCGAGATCGCCTCCGACGTAAGCCGGGACATCCCGCCCACCGGGACCACGGCCAGCGAGCTCCTCCGCTGCGGCGGCGAGGGCTGCTGGCCCAGCTGGAGCAGCGCGCCGATCCGGTCGTAGGTCTTGTGGATCCGGTCGAACATCAGCACCAGCAGCGGGACGATGATGATGATCAGCCATGCGCCCTCGGTGAACTTGCTGATCAGCTCGATGGCCAGGGCGGCGGTGGTCAGCACGGCGCCCAGGCCGTTGATGAACGCGCGCATGGCCCAGCCGTCCCCGCGCTGCTCGCGCCAGTGCCGGACCATGCCCGCCTGGGACAGCGTGAACCCGACGAAGACGCCGATCGCGAACACCGGGATGAGGGCCTGGGTGTCCCCCTTGGCCACGACCAGCAAGATCGCGGCCAGGACCGCCAGCACGACGACGCCGTACCGGTGCACCTGCCGGTCGGCGCGCAGCCGGAACAGGTGCGGCAGGTTGTTGTCCCTGGCCAGCAGCGAAGCCAGGACCGGTAGGCCGCCGAACGAGGTGTTCGCGGCCAGCGCCAGCAGCACCGTGGTGATCAGCTGGATCGCGTAGAAGATGATGTTCTTCCCGACCGCCGCGGCGGTCAGCTGGGCCAGCGTCGTCTCGGTCGCCGACGGAGCCAGGTGGAACTTTCGGATCAGCACCGCGATGCCGATGAGCATGACGCCGAGCAGGATCCCCAGCCACATCTCGGTGTGCTGGGCGCGCCGGACCCGGGGCTTCTTGAACTCGGGCACCGCGTTGGCGATGGCCTCCACGCCGGTCAGCGCCGAGCAGCCGGAGGCGAACGCCTTCAGCAGCAGCAGCAGGCCAACCGACTCGGTGACCGCCGGCAGCTGGCGGGCCAGCGTGACCGCGGGATGGGACCGCACGGCGCCGCCGATGATCACGATCGCGATCGCGACGATGAACGCGACCGTGGGCACGATGAAGACCCGCGCGGACTCGGCCACTCCCCACAGGTTGACCCCGGTGATAATGGCCAGCACGGCGAGGCAGAGCCAGACCCGGGCCCCGTACAGGTGGGGGAACGCGGACCAGAGGGCCGCGACGCCGGCGGACACCCCGACGGCCGCGTTGAGGACGTAGTCAACGATCAGGGAGGCGGCGGCGAGCAGGCTCGCCTGGCGGCCGAGGTGCCGGCTGGCGACCGCGTACGCGCCGCCGCCCGCTGGAAAGGCCTCGATCACCTGGCGGTACGAGACGACCAGGACGGCCAGCAGGACGACGATCGCGATCGTCACCGGCACCGTATATTCCAGGGCCGCGGCACCGGCCGCGGCCAGGACGATCACGATGGCCTGGGGCCCGTACGCCACGGAGGACAGCGCGTCGAGCGAGAGGGCGGCTATGCCCTCGAACGCGGTCAGCCGGTGCCGCTCTTCCCGGTCCTCCGCCGTGCTTATGGTCATGACCGCTCATACAAGCACGCGCGGGTACCCGGCCTCGGCGCAGCCTGGCATCGGGGCGGAAGAGCTAGGCGTTTAACACCGTGAGCGCGAGGACGGCGAGCACGATCGCAATCGCGACGATGATCCCGGCGAGCAGGGCAACCTTGCGCACCGGCGCCCGCATGCTCCACGGCTGCTGCTCTGCCTCATTCCCGGGCCGGCTGGCGAACGCACGGAATTCTGCCGTGCTACGGGAAGTATCCGTGATCTCGGTGCCTGCGGAGAAGTCGGTGTCACGCTCAGACATGGGGACGACCATAGCGGATCACAGGCGGGAGTATGGCCTGGTCAGGCCAGAAGGGCGCGAAACCGGCCGAAGAGCCGCAAGCCTACTCGCCCGGGGACGGGCTGGCCCCGGCGGCCCCGGGCGGCAGCGAGTCGGGGCGGTGGACCAGCCGTGACAGCACGATCATGCTGCGGGTGCGTACCACGAGCGGCTCGGCGCTGATCCGCTCGACCACCTGCTCGAAGTGGCGCATGTCGGCCGCCCGGATGTGCAGCAGCGCGTCCAGCGCGGCCACGATCTGCTTGTCCAACTCGTCCACGGCCCAGACACGATACCGCTGGCTTATCGCCAGCCCAGCGCGGGTGCCACGTGGGTAAGGATGCTGTCGATGACGTGAGCGTTGTAGTCGACGCCGAGCTGGTTGGGCACGGTGAGCAGCAGAGTGTCGGCGGCCGCGATCGCTTCGTCCTGCATGAGCTGCCGGATCAGCACGTCCGGCTCGGCCGCGTACGTGCGGCCGAAGATGGCCTGCGTCGTCGCGTCGATAAGCCCGATCGCGTCGGCGTCCTGATTCCGGCCGCCGAAGTACGCCCGGTCTCGGTCGTCGACGAGGGCGAAGATGCTCCGGCTCACCGATACCCGCGGGGCGCGCTCGGGGCCCGCCTTGTGCCACGCGTCACGGAACGCCTGGATCTGCTCAGCCTGCTGCAGGTGAAAGGGCTTGTCCGACTCGTTGGTGATCAGCGTGGAACTCTGCAGGTTCATGCCCAGCTCGGCCGCCCACTCCGCGGTCCGCTGTGACCCGGCGCCCCACCAGATGCGGTCACGCAGCCCTTCTGAGTACGGCTCAACGCGCAGCAGGCCAGGCGGGTTCGGAAACATCGGCCGGGGATTTGGCTGCGCGAAGCCCTGGCCGCGCAGCACCTCGAGCAGCACCTCGGCGTGCCCGCGGGCCATGTCGGCGTCCGTCTGGCCTTCCTGGGGCTGGTAGCCGAAGTATCGCCAGCCGTCGATCACCTGCTCCGGCGAGCCGCGGCTGATCCCGAGCTGGAGGCGGCCGCCGGATATGAGGTCGGCCGCGCCGGCGTCCTCGGCCATGTAGAGCGGGTTCTCGTACCGCATGTCGATGACGGCCGTGCCGATTTCGATCCGGCTGGTCCGCGCGCCGACGGCGGCCAGCAACGGGAAGGGAGAACCCAGCTGCCGGGCGAAGTGGTGTACGCGGAAGTAGGCACCGTCGGCGCCAAGCTCTTCGGCGGCGACCGCTAGGTCGATCGACTGCGCCAAAGCGTCCGACGCCGACCGTGTCTGCGAGCCGGGCGACGACGACCAGTGCCCGAACGACAGGAAGCCAATCTTCTTCACCAGCGCATCAACGCGACCCGCCCGGACGGCATTCCTCCCTGGTAGCGTGGCCGCCTGGCATGCCCGCTTCACCGTCCCCCGCCGATCTGTCCGCCGTCGTCACCAGGCTCCGCGCCGCCGGGTGCGTGTTCGCCGAAGACGAGGCGCGACTGCTCGTCGCCGCGGCACGCACGCCAGCCGAACTCGCGGCCATGGTGGACCGGCGGGTGGCCGGGCTACCGCTCGAGCAGGTCGTCGGCTGGGCGGAGTTCTGCGGGCTGCGGATAGCAGTGGCCCCGGGGATATTCGTGCCCCGCCGCCGGACCGAGTTCCTGGTGCGCCAGGCCGTCGCCCTGGCCCCCCCGGCATCCGTCGTCGTCGACCTGTGCTGCGGCTCGGGGGCGGTGGGCGCCTCGCTGGCCGCGGCCCTGGACCCGGCCGGGTTGTACGCCGTCGACATCGATCCGGTCGCCGTGGCCTGCGCCCGCCGCAACCTCGCCGCCCGCGGCCAGGTGTACCAGGGTGACCTGTACGAGCCGCTGCCCGCCGCGCTGCGGGGCCGGGTCGACATCCTGGCGGCCAACGTGCCCTACATACCGACCGGGGAGATCGGGCTGCTGCCCGCCGAGGCCCGGGTCTACGAGCCGAGGGCGGCGCTCGATGGTGGCCGGGACGGGCTGGACGTGCTGCGGCGGGTGGCCGACGAGGCCCCGCGCTGGCTGGCGCCTGGCGGGCACCTGCTGAGCGAGACCAGCGAGCACCAGGCACCGCGGGCCGTCGCGGCCTTCGCCGGGGCCGGGCTGATCCCGCAGGTGGCGAGGTCCGAGGAACTGAACGCCACCGTGGTCATCGGGACCAGGCCGGCCTGATCGTCGCGCGGCTACTCGCGGGACCGGTCGCGGGCCCCGCGCACCGTGATGACCGCGACCCCGGCGACGAAGACCAGGGCGGCGCAGATCGCCGCGCCGCGGTCGTGTGGCGGCCGGGCCGGCCAGGCCCACGGCGTGGTCCACTTCCCGGTCAGCGCGGACAGCGTAACCGCCAGGTAGGCCATCGGGCCGATCCAGGCCAGGGCGCCGCCCGCTGCCGCCGCGGTCAGCAGGGCGATACCGACGAAGCCGGCCAGGTCCCGCGCCAGGCCGGCGGCGCCCCCGGCCAGGTGCGCCGCTGCGGCGGCCGCGGCCAGCGCTCCCACGGCGATCCCGGTCAGCGCCACGCAGCCGGCCAGCCGCAGCCACGGCAGCCAGCGGCCGGTGGCGCGTTCCGGCTCGCCGAACGGGCTGCGGGTGGTGACGCCGATCACCGCGGCGGCCCCGGCCTCGATGGTCAGTGGGATCTGCCGGGCGTAGACTCCGCTGCGGGGCAGCCAGTGCAGCGCGGTGCGCAGCGCGATGGCGCAGGCCACCAGCACCAGCACGCAGGTCAGCACGCGGCGGCTGGCCGCGTGCAGGCGCGCCAGCCGCAGGCCCGCCCGGCCCGGCGCGCCCGGCCGCGTGCCCCGGGCCGGCGCGGTCTGCGGCGCCGGGCGGCCGACCTCGGCCGCGGTCACGGGATCTCGCTGAGCGTGATCCGGTCGGCCCGCAGCGCGGCCAGCTGGGTGGCCAGCCAGGCGTGCCGCACGGCCTCGGGCAGCGCCGCGAACCGCCTGCTCGCGGCCGCCGCCTGGCGCTCCAGAGGAGGCGCGCCGCCCCCGCCCGTACCGCTCCTGGCCGACGACGCGCCGCCGGCCGGCGCCACCCGGCTGCCGGGCGGGGCCTGGGCGGGCGGGACCAGGTTCAGGACCCGCTCCAGCGCCCCGGCGATCGCGAACTGCGCCGCGTGCCCCGGGCCCGGCACGAAGTTGATCGCAGTCGCGCCCGTGCCGGGTCCCGCGCCGGACGGCAGGCCAACAAGGTCGTTCACGATCGACGTGCCGTACTGCTGGCGCAGGTTCGAAGTGAACTGGCCGGCAGATGCGTTCCCCTCGCCCGGCAGGGTCAGCCCGGACAGCGGCAGGGACAGCACCGGCGGGCGGCCGCCGATGGCCGGCCCGCCGAAACCGATGCCGTTGTCTCGCGCCGACTGCACGCTGGTCACGACGACCTGGGTGACCCGCACCGGGGCATCGGGGAGTCCGGCCAGTTGAGCGAGCAGCGGGCCGAGCGCGGCGGTCACCTCGGGCAGGTACGCCCGGTAGGCCGGCTGCAGGCAGACCGGGATCGCCGAACGGCTGCACACCGGGGTGTACCGGACGGCCCGGTCGCTGGCCGCGTCGTGCAGCACGGGAATGACGATCCCGTGCGCAGTTACCCGGGCGGTGCCGGCCAGCCCGACCGCGGTGCCGGCCGCCGCGAGCCCGGCCACGGTGATCGCCGCGGCGGAGCCGCGCAGCCGGCGGCTGCCCGCCGCGCCCGGCAGGCCGATCGCGCCGAGCGCCGCGGCCGTGAGCCCGGCCAGGAACATCACCTGGGCGATGGCCAGGTCGGGCAGGTAGGGGTAGAAGATCCCGTAGGAGTCGGTCGGGAATGGGCCCTGCACGCTCAGCGGCCAGATCTGCGCGTACCTCAGGTTGTCCTGGATCGCGAACGCCCCGCCGGCCAGCGCCAGGAACATCACCAGCGCGGCCAGCGGCGCAGTGAACCGGCTGGACAGCAGCAGCCCGGCGGCGAACCCGAGGGCGCAGGATGCCGCGATCATCGCGACGCCGACCGCCACCGGCCACCACAGCGGGCCGCCCCACGCGTCCTGGCGCGCGGTGACCCCGTACAGGACCCCCGCCCCGGCCAGGTAGAGCGCCTCCGCCCAGATCGTGGCGGCGGCCCAGGAGGCGAGCTGACCAGCCCACCGCGGCACCGCGGTCACGTCCACCAGGTCGACCAGGCCGCGGCGCCCGTCCCGCGACCCGGCCCAGGCGCACACGCCCGCCAGCAGCGGACCGAACGCGAGCATGGCGTTCGCCTGGAGCGTCGCGCCGCGGATGTTCCAGAATGGCGGGTTGTTCATGGCCGTGCGGTAGGCGCTGAGCCAGAACAGCGCGGCGAGCAGCGGCAGCATCCACAGCATCGGGCTGCGGCGCAGCTCGATGCGCAGCAGGCCGGGCCGGCCCGGCCGGCCGCTGGATCCCCCAGGCCCGGGCGGGCGCCGGGGCGGTGGCGGCGGTCATGACCGGGCTCCGGCGCCGTTCCGAGCGGCGGCCAGGACCGCGCTGTAGCCGCGTTCCAGCGGGGCGTCGCCCGCGGCGTCGGTGCCGTCGGCGCGGGCGGTCAGCTCGGCGGGGGTGCCGTGAAACACGATCCGCCCGGCGTTCATGAGCGCGACCTGGCCGCACGCGGCGCCGACGTCCTCGACCAGATGAGTGGACACGATCACCGTGGCCCGCTGCCCGAGGTCACGCGCCACGGCGCGGAACGCGACCCGCTGCTCGGGGTCCAGCCCGGCGGTCGGCTCGTCCAGCAGCAGCAGGTCCGGGTCGTTGACGATGGCCTGGGCGATCCCGGCCCGGCGCAGCATGCCCCCGGACAGCGTCCGCAGCTTGGCCCGCGCCTGCCCGCCCAGCCCGGTGCGCTCGATAGCGGCCGCGACCGCGCCCGGGACGTGGCTGGAAGGCATCTCCTTGAGCAGCGCGAAGTACTCCACGAACTCGGCCACGGTGAACGCCGGGTAGTAGCCCAGGTGCTGCGGCAGGTAGCCCAGCCGCCTGCGGATCTCCCGCCGCGGCCCGTAGCCACGGGGGTCGCGGTCCAGCAGCCGCAGGCGGCCTGATGACGGCGGGATCACCGTGGCCAGCATCCGCAGCAGCGAGGTCTTGCCCGCGCCGTTCGGCCCCAGCAGCCCCAGCACCCCCGGCCCAGCCTCGAGGTCCACCCCGGCCACCGCCTGGGTCCGCCCGAACCGCCGGGTCACCCCGGCGACATCAACGTTCATGACACCTCCCGCGGAACCCGCGTCGCGTACAGGGCGACCGCGACGCACACGACCGCGACCGCCAGGTAGGGCAGCGTCAGGGCAGAATCGCTGACCGCGGCGGTGAACCGCCCGGTCGCGGCCTGCTCGGACAGCAGGATGAGGGCCCAGCCGACCAGGCACGCCGCCACGCCCGCGTTGGCCGATCTGGCCACGGTCGCGACCGCCAGGGCCAGCGCGCACAGCGCGGTCATCGGGACCAGCCAGCCGACCGTGATCCCTACCGCGGCGCCGGACGCGGCCGAGGCGGCCAGCCCCAGCGCGGCGTCCAGCGCGAACACCGCCAGCGCCCGGACCAGCAGCACCATCCGGTCGCTGACCGCCATGCTGCGCGACAGCTCCCAGGCCGGGTCGATGCCCGGCCCGTAGGCGTAGGCGATGCCCGCCGCCGCCACGACCGGGGCGAGCAGCCCGACCCATGGCTGCCGGGTGCCCAGCGTGGCGGCGGCCCCCGCGGCCAGCACCGCCAGGCTGGCGATCAGCCACGGCAGCAGCAGCGACGGCGTGGTCACCAGCGCCCGGGCCAGTCCCGGCGAGCGCAGCAGCCGCCCCGCCTCCCGCTCGAGGAGGCCGGGCTGGCGCCACCCCACGACGGTAGCCGCCTCGGGCCGGGCCGCGGCACGCTCGGTGACCATCCTGACCAGCTCCGCCTCCAGCCGGGTCTCGAACCCGCCGAGCAGCGGCCTATCCTCGCCGACGTTCATGAAACGACCTCTGTCTCGACGACCAGCCGAAAGGATTCCGGCTGCAGGGCCCGGCGGGCCCGGTGCAGCCGCACCCGGGCGGCCACCGGGCGGATGCCCAGCGCCGCGGCCGCCTCGGCCACGGTGAGCCCGTCCACCGACACCAGCTCCAGGACGGCTCGTTCGCCCTCGGGCAGAGCCTGCAGTTCGGCGTGCAGCTCCCGGACCCGCCGGGACGCGTCGATCTTCTCCACCAGGCGGTCGACGTCGTCGGCGTCCAGCAGGCGGCGGCCCGCGACCAGGCCCTCGGCCCGGCGTTCCCGCGCGGAGCGGCGGAACTCGGCGGCGATCACGTGGCGTGCGATTCCGTACAGCCAGGTCCGGGGGCCGCCGGCGGAGCCCCGGTACCGCGCCGCGGCCTCGATCGCCGCGAGGAAGACCTCCGCGGTCAGGTCGGCGGCCAGCTGCGGGTCCGCGACCCGGCGGGTCACGAACCGGGTCACCTCGTCCACGTGCGCCCGGTAGAACTCGGTGAACGCGGCGGGATCGGTGCCGATCGACCGCAGGCGCGGCTCGGCCGCGGCGCCCGTGGGCCGCGCCCCCCGTGCCCTTCGATCGCTGTCCACACCCGTGAGTGGCCGGCCACCGCGGCGGCGTTACCCGGCCAGGTCAGCCGCGGGCCGGAGAGCGCCGGAGGGCTCCCGGGCCAGCCATCTCGTCATGCGATCATCATGGCGCACGCGCCTGCGTGCTGGCACCCGCCGTCTGGCGCGGCTCGCTGCAGCGATCAGGGCGGTCCGCCACCGGACCAGCGGCTAGCGTGGTGCCCGCCGGGGGGGAAAGGAGACCCCGATGCGGATCGATCGGCTTGATCACCTGGTACTCACGGTGGCCGACATCGGCCGGACGGTGATGTTCTACCGGAAAGTACTCGGCATGCAGCCGGTGACGTTCGCCGACGACCGGTGGGCGCTGGCCTTCGGCACCTCCAAGATCAACCTGCACCAGGCGGGCCGGGAGTTCGAGCCGAAGGCGGCCCGGCCGACTCCGGGCAGCGCGGACATCTGCCTGGTCGCCGCCGATCCGCTCGCCGCGGTCTGCGCCGACCTCACCGCCCAGGCCGTGGTCATCGAGGAAGGGCCGGTCCGGCGGACCGGCGCGACCGGGCCGATCCAGAGCGTCTACATCCGCGACCCGGACGGCAACCTCATCGAGATCAGCAACTACCTGGTGCCCGGTGTCCCGCACGCACAGCTATGACGTCTCGGTGACCTGGACCGGCAACCGCGGCACCGGCACCAGCGGCTACCGGGACTACGGCCGGGACCACGACGTCACCGCGGCCGGGCCGGGCCCGATCGCCGCCAGCTCGGACCCCGCGTTCCGCGGCGACCCGGGCCGCTGGAACCCCGAGCTCGAGCTCACCGCGGCGCTGGCCCAGTGCCACATGCTGTGGTACCTGCACCTGGCCGCCACCGCCGGGGTCGTGGTCACGGCCTACGCCGACGACGCGCACGGCACCATGGCCGAGACCGCGGACGGCGGCGGCTACTTCACCGAGGTCGTGCTGCGGCCGCGGGTCACCGTCGCGTCCGCGGACATGATCGAGACGGCCGTGAGCCTGCACCGGGAAGCCCGCGCGAAGTGCTTCATCGCGAACTCGGTGAACTTCCCGGTCCGGCACGAGCCCGTCACCACGGCCGGGGACGGCTAGACGGTCACGGGGGCGCCACGAGGGCGGTGCGCAGTCGGCCGAGCTCGGGCCGGGTCAGCCCGTGGCGCACGAGGTAGCCGGCCGCGCTGCCCGCCTGGCCGCGGACCCGGGCGAGCGCCGTCGTGATCACCTGCGGCGAGGCGCCGAGCGCCCCGAGGTCGAGCCACCGGCCGACGCCGCTGGCCGCCCGCACGCGGCGGATGGCCTGGGCCCCCGCGGGATCGATCCAGGCGGCGCTCATCGCGTAGTCGGCGGCGATGACGTCGTCGGGCACGCCGAGGATGTCCAGCACGAGCGCGGCCACGAGCCCGGTGCGGTCCTTGCCGGCGGTGCAGTGGATCAGCCCGGGCAGAGCGTGGCCGGCGCACAGCCGCCCGACCGCCTCCGCGATGGCCGCCCCGCAGTCGTCGATCATGTACCGGTAGATCGCGGCCCGTTCCGGCGGCAGGCGCCTGATGGCCTCGTCGCTGAACAGCGGGACGTGGAAGGTCCGGGCGCCGGTGCCGTCCAGCCCGCTGGGGGCGGCCTCGACCTCCCGGTCGGTGCGCAGGTCGATCACGGTCCGCAGGCCGAGCCCGCTCAGCGCCGCCCGGCCGGCGTCGTCCAGCCGGTGCAGCGCGTCCGAGCGCAGCAGGGTCCGCCACCGCACGCTCCCGCCGCCGGCGGCGGGATACCCGCCCAGGTCGCGCAGGTTCTGGGTTCCGGGCAGGGCGATCCGGCGGTCATCGTCACCGGTCTGGCCGCTGGTCTCCATGCTGGCCGCACTCCGGTCGTCGGGAGCCTGTGCACCGCAGGATGCCACGGCCGGCCCGCGCGTACTGCACGGGGAGTACGCCGCACCGAGTAGCGGGCCGAGCCAGTGCCTCCCGGCGTAGGACGCCTGGCGGTGGCGGTGCTGATCGACGCCACGCTGGTCAGGCTGGTGCTGGTGCCGGCGGTGATGGAGCTGCTGGGCGGGGCGAACTGGTGGCTGCCCCGCCCGCTGGACCGGGTGCTGGCGCCGCGGGCGCCGCGGTGACCGGGATCCGGCCGGTGACGACGGTGCCGCGACCAGGACCGGCGTCGATCTCGAGCGACCCGTCCAGCGCGGCCAGCCGGTCGGCCATGTGCTGCAGCCCGCCGCCCCCGGGGCCGGGCCGCGCGCGGGACCGGTCGAAGCCGGGCCCGTTGTCCTCGACCGCGAACGAGATGTCCCCGGCCGACCCGCGCAGCCGGATCCGGACCGTCGACCCCGGCGCGTGCCGGGCCGCGTTCTGTACGGCTTCGACGCAGCAGAAGTACACGGCGGTCTCGATGTCCGCCGGGTAGCGGCCGACTCCGTCCGCGTCGACGATGACCGGCAGCGGCGCCTTCCCGGCGTGGGCGCTGACGGCGCGCGGGAGTCCCTGGTCGGCGAGCAGCGGCGGGTAGACGCCGCGGGCGAGGTCGCGCAGGGACTCCAGGGTCTCGCGGGTGTCGGCCTTGAGCTGCGTGACGAGGACTCGTTCCTGCTCCTCGTCCCGCCCGGCCAGGGACTCGGCCCGGACCAGGCCGGAGGCGATGGCCAGCAGCTGCCGCTGGGCGCCGTCGCGGATGTCGCGTTCGATCCGCCGCCGCTGGTCGTCCTGGACCGTCACGATCCGCAGCCGGGAGGCCCGCAGGTCGGCCAGCCGCTCGGTGAGCTGCTCGGTCAGGCCCACGTTGCGGAGGATCAGGCCGACCTGAGCGGCGAGGTCACCGATGAGCTTGTCCTCGGCGGGCGTGAGCTGCTCCCCCGGGCGCTTGGTCACCGACAGCCCGCCGAGCACCTCGCCCTGGTGCCGCACCAGGCTGACGCGGCCGGTCCCGGCAGCCTGCGGCGCGTCGCCGCCGGCCAGCGGGACCGGCCCGGGTGGCGGGGCGTCCGGCGGCCACGACGCGCCGGCCCGGAGCTGCTGGCCGCTCCGCAGCCACACGTCGGCCCGGTCGGCCCCGGTCGCCTCGGCCATGATCCGGGCCATCCGGGGCAGCACCTCGTCGGTCGGGTAGGCCCCGCCGATCTGCCCGGCGAACTCGCTCAGCGCCTCGTACGGCGTGGCCCGCTTCCCGTACACGACCCGGTTCGCGACGCGCTGCATCCGCTCCCGGAGCGGCTGGAACGCGACCGCGACCACCGCGGTGGCCACGATGGACAGGCCCAGGCTGGGCCGCGACCCCGGGTGCGGGGAACCGGATCCGAGGGCCCCGAGCCCGGCCACGATGACGACGTAGGTCACGGCAATGAACGCGGCGAGCGAGCCGTAGACGATCGTCTCGCTGATGACGGCGGCGAACCGCCCCCCGGCCAGCGGCCGGGTCCGGGGACGGGTCATCGCACCGCCTCGGGCACCCGGACCCGGAGCCGCCCGGTCACCACCGTCCCGGCGCCCGGCGAGGACCGGACGTCGAGGGCGCCGCCGTGCGCGCTCAGCCGGTCCGCCATGCCCTGCAGGCCGGTGCCGAACGCTTTCTGGCCCGGGTCGAAGCCCACCCCGTCGTCCGCGACCTCGAACCGCAGCTGGTCTCCGGAGGCCTCCAGCCGGACGCGGGCGCGGCAGGCCCGCGCGTACTTGGCCACGTTCTGCAGCGCCTCGAGGACGCAGAAGTAGACCGCGGCCTCCATGTCCTGGGGGTATCTGGCGATGCCGCCGGCGTCCACGGACGTCGGGACCGGCGACCTGGCCGCCTGGGCCTGGAGCGCGGCGGCCAGGCCCTCGCCGGCCAGCAGCGGCGGGTAGATGCCGCGGGCCAGGTCCCGCAGGTCCTCCACGGCGCCGGCGGCTTCCTCGCGCAGCTCGGCGAGCAGCTCCCGCTCGCCTTCGGGGTCCGCGCCGATCAGGCCTTCGGTCAGGTTCAGCTTGATGGTCAGCGCCACGAGCTGCTGCTGGGCGCCGTCGTGGATGTTGCGCTCGATCCGGCGCCGTTCCTCGTCCTGCGCCACGACCAGGCGCTGCCGGGAGGCCCTGAATCTCCTCCAGCCGGGCCGTCAGCTGCTCCCAGAGGCCGACGTTCCTGAGCACCAGGCCGGCCTGAGCCGCGAGGTCGTCCAGGAGCTTGCCCTCGGCCGGGGTGAGCGATTCCCCGGGGCGCTTGCACACCGAGAGCGCGCCGAGCACCTCGCCCTGGTGCCGCACCGGCAGGATCCGGTCGGCGCCCGCGAGCGCGAGCTCGCCGGCCGCGTTCGCGCTGGTCTCGCCGAACGGCGGCGCGCCGGGCAGCCACCGGGCATCGTCCCTGAACATTCCCTGGTCCCGCAGCCACACGTCCGCCCGCGCCGCCCCGGTGCCCTCGGCCAGGATCCGCGCCATGCGGGGCAGCAGGTTCTCCGTCGCATAGGTTCCCGCCATGCGCCCGGCGAAGTCCGCGAGGACCTCGTACGGGGTGGCCCGGCGGCCGTAGACCAGCCGGTTGGCGAGATGCTGGACCCGCGCCCGCACCGGCTGGAACGCCACCGCGACCGCGGCCGTGGCGGCGATCGACAGCGCCAGGCTGGGCCGTGCGCCGTGCCGCGCCACCAGGGAGCCGATGCCGACCACGATCGCCACGTACACGGCGGTGATGAACACGGCCAGCGATCCGTAGACCAGCGTCTTGTTGATCACTACATCGATGTCGTAGAGCCGGTACCGGAAGACGGCGATCCCGATGGCGATGGGGATGAGCGCGGCTGCCCCGGTGCTCAGCGCGTTCTGCACGTTGTTGGACGCGTTGCCCGGGCCCATGATCTTTTCCAGCACCGGCTCGGCCAGGAAGGCCACGACGATCAGCGCGCCCGCGTACACCAGCCACTTCAGCTGCTCGCGCTCGACCGTTCCGGCCCGGCGGTACCGGAACGCCACGGAGATGATGGCGGCCAGCCCGGTGCCGGCGATCGCCACCACGCCCGCGAAAGCCAGAACGGCGAAGATGTGCCCGGCCAGCCCCGGCGCGCCGATCGGGTTCCGCTGCGGGCTGTTGGTGATGATGTTGGTGGCGAACGCGTTACCCAGGACCCAGCCGGCCAGGCCGGCCCCGGCGGCCCAGGCCACCGGCCGCCAGCGGCGGGAGGGCAGGTGCCCGGTGGGAAACAGCAGCACCACAAATACCGCGAGCCCGGGGCCGACCAGCCAGATCCAGCCGAACCAGTTCAGCCCGGCCTCGATGCTGCGAACGTGCGAGAGCAGTAGTACAAGGACGCCGGCCGCGACGACCAGGCCGCTGGCGGAAAGCAGCCATCCGATGGGATTGCCGGGGCGCTTCCACACCAGCAGCGCACCGACGGTGGCGAACCCGCCGATGAACAGGACCGCGGCCACGCCGTCCGCGACGTTCCCTCCCTGGTTGCCGGGCGGCGGGTACACGGCGTTGTAGGCCAGGCCAATGGCCGTCACCGCCAGGGTTAGCGTCCAGGTGCAGCACGCGCACCAGAACGCGGCCCGGGGCCTCATGGTCCGGCCGCCGTACGGTAGGGCCGCAGCCCGGCAGCCCGCTTCATATCTCGCCTCTTGAGAGCGATTATTCGCGGTTGCGCGCGGCGGGCAGAAGGGGGCGAGCCGGGGCCCCTCCTGAAAGTCAGTACGAGACCGGCAGGGAAGCCAGCACCACCCGCGGCCCGGATCGAAGCCAGCACCACCTGGGTGCGGCCCTCAGCCGCTGCAGTGCGGCGGCGGGGCGATCGACGGCATCCGCCAGGCCGCGGCGGCCGCCGCGATGGCCTCGGCGGTGTCCCGCAGGTCCGGCGGCCCGGTCACCTGCTCGTGGCTGAGGAACCGGTGCGCCATCCGGTCGATCGCGGGGTCGCCGAGCAGGCTGCCGTGCATCGCGGGCACGATCACCACGTTGTCCGGCAGATCGCATACGGGCAGGGTGACCGCGTCCGCCAGCGGTACCACCGCGAGCCAGCGGATTCGCTGCCCGTTCCGGGCGGCCGCGGCCGCGAACGCAGCCCCGTCGGTTCGCACCGAGTAGATCAGCTGCCCGGCCCCGGACTCACCGAACGGCGACAGCGAGCCTGCCATCCTGACCAGCGCGTTCAGCGCCTCGCCGGACACCGGATCGCCGCTGGTGCTGACGGTCTCGGCCTCGCCGTCCTGGCCGGGGTCGACGATCGGGCTGAGCAGCACGACCGACCGGACCGGCAGGCCCGGATGCTGGGCCAGCATCGCGTAGACGCCCAGCGTGCCCTCGCTCTCGGCCACGATGTCGACGGGCCGGCCGGTCTCCTTGTGCAACTGCGACACCTGCTGCGCGATCCGGTCACCCAGCACCGGAAGCGACAGGTTGGTGGCGTCGAGCCCGTACGGAAGCGGCCGGCCCTGCGCGTCGAGCCCGGCGTAGGAGAACGGCCGCACCAGCGCCGACGGCCCGATCAGGGCCCGGCTGGCCGACGGATAGCAGCACGATGACCCGAACCCCGGGATGACGAGTACCGCGTCGGTGAGCCCGGCCGGTACGCGGGTGCCCGGCGTCGCCGCGGCCGCGGCCAGGGCCGCCCGGGTCGGGACGCCCCCCGGGCCGCCGGGCAGCGGGGTGCTGCCGACGAAGCTGAAGAGCAGCCGGGTCATGCCGATGATGAGCGCGAGCGCGGTGCCGGCGGCGAGCGGCGAGACCGGGGCGGGCCAGTGCGGGAGATGCCGCCAGATGCTGGCCCAGGCGCGTACCCAGGGGAGGTGGCTCGTCGCCCCGTCCCGGGTCAGGGCGCCCGCCAGCCCGTACCACGCGCGCGCGTTGACCAGGCCGACCAGCCCGGCCACCGCCACCGCGCCGACCGTGGGCAGGCTACCGATCGCGGCCGCCGCGGCCGACAGCACGATGAAGCTAGCCAGCAGCCAGCCCACGGCCCGGGGCGGAGGCAGCGTCCGCCACCAGGCGCCGGACACGCCGCCGTGCGATAGCGGAATCGCGATCAGCAGCATGGCCGGGAGCGCGGCCAGGTACGGCCAGGAGAACGGGAGCAGCGACACGCCGAACAGCAGGGTGACGATCGGTGACAGCAGGATGCTGGCCACCACGGTGAAGATCATGCAGCCGCCGAACGTGGGCACCCAGCCGGGGCGGGGCAGCCGGCGCGGCCAGGCGAGCTGGATCAGCGCCGTGCTCACCGCGGCCCGGGCCAGCACCAGCCCGGCGTAGGCCAGCGCGAAGTCGGTCCATGGCCGGTTGTAGCCGAACAGCCAGCGCAGGTCGTGGAAGACGCCCAGCGGCGGAAGCGCGGTGACCTGCGGCGCCAGCGGACGGGCCGCGGGCGCCAGGACGGTGAGCAGGCAGGCTTCCCCGACGGCGCCCCCGACGGCCAGCGCGATGAGCCCCCGATGCCGCAGGAATCCCTCCGCTGGCCGGCCGCGCCCGGCAGGTATGATCCGCTCCCGTTGCGCTTCCACGGTCCTCGGTGCAACCGATCATGCGGGCCCGGCATTCCGCGCCGCCCGGGGCGGGCGGCGGGAGTACGCGATCACGTAGGCGATGTCCCTCGGGTAGTACCGGGCGGCGCCCAGCATGATCAGGCCGCCGAGGGCGTAGAACGGGCAGGCGACCACGATCGCCCAGCGCAGGCCGAGCGCCGTGTTCGGCGCGATCTGGTCGGAGATCACCCCGATAAGGTACGGCCCCGCCCACGACGCGGTCCGCACCACCTGCCGCACCATGGCTCCCCTCCCCCGCAGTTCCGGGATCACCACGTCGGTGCACAGCGCCTCGGCCGGCGCGATGGGGATGGTCAGCAGGACGCCGCCCACGAACAACAGCGGCGCGCTGACCCACAGGCTGGTGCTCGCGAACGCGGGCACCAGCACCAGCGTGGCGGCGATCGCGCCGAACGCGGCCACGTGCACGCGGGCGTTGACGTGACCGCGGCGCAGCAGGCGGTCGGCCAGCGTGCCGCCCGCCAGGATGCCCACCGCCGAGCCCGCGCCCAGCACGGTGGCGAACCCGCCCGCCGCCGCGGGGCCGAGGTGGTGCACCCGCTTGAAGTACTCGACACCCCAGAACGACAGCCCGTTGAGCAGCAGCTGCGACACCGTGAAGAACATGGTGCCGAACCACATCGTGGGTATCCGCAGCAGCGCGCCGAGCGCCTTGAGCTGGCCGTCGGACGCGCCGGGAGCCGTCTCCTCGTCGTCCCGGCGCGGCTCCGGCAGCGAGATCAGCCCCCTGGCCGCCAGGTCGGCGGCCTCCGGCCCCTCGATCCCGGCCGCGGCGCCGGCGTCCGGGCCGGCCGCGGTGTGGGCGGTGGTCCCGACCGTTGCCTCGAACGCCGCGTCCTGGTGGCCGCGGCCCGGCTCGTACAGGAACAGGTACCAGGCCGCGACGCCGACGCCGACCGGCACCCAGATCCAGAACGCCCACGGCCAGCCGCCCAGCTGCACGGCGATCCCGCCGCCCACCAGGCCGATGAACGCCCCGGCGATCGCGCCGGCCTGGTAGATGCCCATCGCCTCCGAGCGCCGTGCGGACCGGGAAATAGTCGGACAGCAGGGAGATCGCCGCCGGCGGCGTGCCCTCGGTGGCGCCGGCCAGCATCCGGGTGGCGAACAGCACGCCGAATCCGACCGCCAGCCCCCCGGCGCCCATGGCCGCGGCCCAGATCGCGCACACCGCGGCGAGCAGCCAGGTCCGCCGGTGCCGGTCGGCGATCACGCCGATGGGGATCGCGCCGATCGCGCCGCAGATGGCCATGCAGAACGGGATCAGCCCGAGGAGCTGGTCCGAGGTGCCGAACTGACGCTGGATGCCGCTGACCGCCTGGGCCAGCGAGGACTGGTCCCCCTGGGCGAGCATCGTGGTCGCGGCGAGCGCGGCCAGCGGCACCAGCAGGCTCCCGGTGCCAAGCCCCCGCCCGGGGAGCCGCGGCGATCGCGTTCTGGGCGGCGTGCCCCCCGTGCGTCGCATGAGCAGGACGCTACCCTCGACGGCATGGCGCGACTAGGCGGGATGTACGGACCGGACGCCACGTTCCTCGGCGTGCCCCGGGCCGATCTGGCGGACCCGGCGGGGTGGGCCGGCACCGACATCATGATCATCGGCGCGCCGTTCGACGGCGGGACGTCCCACCGGCCCGGCGCCCGGTTCGGGCCCCAGGCGATCCGGTTCACCGACTACCTGCCGCACGACGGCTCCCGCCCGCACCTGGCCCTGCGCGTCGATCCGCTGACCGAGCTCCGGGTGGCCGACGCGGGTGACATCGAGATGCCGTCCGGCGACACCGAGCTGTCCCTGCGCCGCCTGGAGGAGGCGGTCTACCAGGCGTGCCACGGCGGCGCCATCCCGGTGATCCTCGGCGGCGATCACACGGTCGCGCTGCCCGACGCGACCGGCGTGGCCCGCCACGTCGGCTGGGGCCGGGTCTCGATGATCCACTTCGACGCGCACGCCGACACCGGCGACACGCAGTTCGGCTCGCTGTACGGCCACGGCACGCCGATGCGCCGGCTGATCGAGTCGGGCGCGGTGCGCGGCGACCGGTTCCTGCAGATCGGGCTGCGCGGCTACTGGCCGGAGCCGGAGACGCTGGACTGGATGGCCGGGCAGCGGATGCGCAGCTTCGAGATGACCGAGGTGGTGTCCCGCGGGCCTGGACGAGTGCCTGTCCGAGGCGATGCGCATCGCCACCGACGACTGCGACGGCGTGTTCCTGTCCGTGGACGTCGACGTGGTCGATCCCGGCCTGGCGCCGGGCACCGGCACGCCCGAGCCCGGCGGCCTGACCAGCCGGCAGCTGCTCGACGCGGTGCGCCGGATCGCCATGGAGGCGCCGCTGGCCGGCATCGACGTGGTGGAGGTCGCGCCGCCCTACGACCACGCGGAGGTCACCGCGTTCCTGGCCAACCGGGTCGTGCTCGAGGCCCTGTCCGGCATCGCGTGGCGGCGCCAGCAGTCCGGCCATCCCCCGCAGTCCCCGCTGCTGGAGGGCCGCGACGGCTAGTCTCACCCTCGCTAGCTGGTCAGATAAATCTAGCCCGGGGTCACTGGCCGAATAATCGAGACGATCTATACTCGGCGCATGCTGGACGTGACCAGGCTCCGAGTACTGGTCGCGGTGCACCAGGCACGGCTCGGTGACTGCCGCGGCCCGCGCCCTGAACTACGCCCAGCCCTCGGTCAGCCACCACATCGCCCGCCTGGAGGCCGAGACCGGCGCCCGGCTTCTGCAACGGGCAGGCCGCGGGGTGAGGCTGACCGACGCGGGCCGGCTGCTGGCCGAGCGGGCCGAGGAGATCATCGGCAGGCTGGACGCGGCGGAGAACGAGCTAGCGGCTCACGTCGGGCTGCGCCAGGGGCGGGTACGGCTGGCGTCCTTTCCTTCCGCGCTCGGCACCATCGTGCCGGCCGCGGCGGCCCGGCTGGAGGCGGAGAGCCCGGGCATGGATCTCATGCTGGCCGAGGCCGAGCCGCCGGAGGCGTTGCGGATGCTCCGCGCGGGCTACGTGGACGTGGCGCTGGTGTTCCGGCACTACCAGGCGGACGCTGACCCACAGCCGCCGGGCGCCGACGAGGAGGGCGCGCGCGGCCGGCTCCTGCTCGACGAGCCGGTGCACCTGGTCACCCCGGCGTCGCCCGGGTCCCCGGCGGCGCCCGGTGCCGAGGAGGCCGGAACACCCCCGGACCTCAGCGCTCACGCGAAGCAGCGCTGGATCGCCGGCTGCGAGCGCTGCCGCGGCTACCTGCTGCGGCAGTGCGCGCTGGCCGGGTTCACCCCGAAGATCGCGTTCACCACCGACGACTACGTGGCGGTACAGGCCCTGGTGGCGGCGGGCCTCGGCGTCACCACCCTGCCCGGCCTGTGCCTGCGCGCGGCCCGCCACCCCGGCATCCGCGCCGTTCCCCTGCCCGGCGCCCGCCGGCACGTGTTCGCGATGACGTACGGCGAGCCGCCCGACCCGCCCGCCACCGCCCGGCTGATCGACGTGCTCGCCCAAGCCGCCGAGGCCGAGGCGAAGGTTCCCGCGGCCTGACCCGCGCGGAGGACCCAAACGTGTCCGTAGGTGGCCGTGAAAGCGACCAGAGACGGACACTTTTCGGCGGCCGGCCAGGCGGGCGGCGGCCGGACCGTTATGGATTCAGATCGGGGTGGAGCGGCCTTCCCAGTAGGGGCCGCGCAGCCGGCGCTTCAGCAGCTTGCCGCTCGGGTCGCGGGGCAGTTCCTCGGTGAAGTCGATGCTCCGGGGCCACTTCATCCGGGCCAGCCGGCCGTCCAGCGAGGCGAGGATCTCGGCGGCGAGCTCCTCGTCGCCCCGCACGCCGGCCGCGGGCTGCACCACGGCCTTGACCTGCTCGCCCCAGTCGTCGTCCGGGATCCCGAACACCGCCACGTCGGCGACCTTGGGATGCATGATGATCTCGGCCTCGACCTCGGCCGGGTAGATGTTCGCGCCCCCGGAGATGATCATGTCGGACTTCCGGTCACACAGGAACAGGTAGCCGCCGTCGTCCAGATAGCCGATGTCGCCGACGGTGAAGAAATCCCGGAGCCGGCTGGCCGCGGTCTTCTCCGGGTCGTCCTTGTAGGCGAAGTCGGAGATCCCCATCTTCATGTAGATGGTGCCGGGCATGCCGGGCGGGCAGGGGTCGCCGTTCTCGTCGGCGATCATGATCTCGCTGATCGGCCAGGCCGTGCCGACGGTGCCGGGCCGGGCCTTCCAGTCGTCGGGGGTGGCGATGGTCCCGCCGCCCTCGGTGGCCGCGTAGTACTCGTACACGCACGGCCCCCACCAGTCCAGCATCGCCTGCTTGATCCCGATCGGGCACGGCGCCGCCGCGTGGATCAGCCACCTCATCGA
>CAWIDQ010000084.1:0-38467 GCA_963834695.1 uncultured Actinomycetota bacterium | reverse complement strand
AGACCGCCCAGACGGCCGGGGCGCCCGGATCCCTCTCGGCGCTCGCGGTCGGCCTGGCGGAGCCCAGCGGGCTGCGTCGGCTGCGCTCGCGCGGGCGGGCCCGCGGCGTCGTGGCCCTGCTCGGCCCGGCGTTCGTGGCCGCGGTCGCCTACGTCGACCCCGGTAACTTCGGCACGAATTTCGCCGCGGGCGCACGGTTCGGCTACGCGCTCGCGTGGGCGGTTGTGACGGCCAACCTGATGGCCATGCTGGTGCAGTACCTGTCGGCCAAGACCGGCGTGGCCACCGGGCGTGACCTGCCGGAGCTGTGCCGCGAGCACTTCGGCGCGCCGGCGTCGCTGGGCCTGTGGGTACAGGCCGAGCTCATCGCCATGGCCACCGACCTGGCCGAGTTCGTCGGGGCGGCGCTCGGGCTGAACCTGCTCTTTCGCGTGCCACTGCTGGAGGCCGGGCTGATCACGGCGGTCGTCGCCTTCGGGATCCTGGCCCTGGAGCAGCGCGGCTACCGGCGCTTCGAGCTGGCCATCGCGGGCCTGCTCGGCCTCGTCGTCCTCGGCTTCGCCTACGACCTGGCCGGCACCGGGGCCAGCGCCGGGGGCATCGCCGCCGGGCTGGTTCCCCGCCTCGGCAGCGACCGGCTGCTGCTGGTGTCGGGCATCATCGGGGCCACGGTCATGCCGCACGTGATCTACCTGCACTCCGCGCTGACGAAGTCCCGGGTGAGCTGCGGCAATGACGCCGAGCGGCGCGAACTGCTGCGCTTCCAGCGGCTGGACGTGATCGTCGCGCTCGGCGCGGCCGGCCTGATCAACCTGGCCATGCTGTTCGTGGCCGCCTCGGTGTTCAACCACGGCGGCGGAGGGAACGCCGACTCGATCGAGGCCGCGCACGCCGGGCTGGCCCGGCTGGTCGGCGGCGGTGCCGCGCTGGCGTTCGCCGTCGCGCTGCTCGCGTCGGGGCTGTCGTCGTCGAGCGTGGGCACCTACGCGGGCCAGGTGGTCATGCAGGGCTTCATCCGCCGCAGCATCCCGCTATGGGTCCGCCGCGGGCTCACCATGCTGCCCGCGCTCATCGTGCTCGGGCTCGGCCTGCCCGCCACCGACAGCCTGGTGATCTCCCAGGTGGTGCTGTCGTTCGGGATCCCGTTCGCGCTGGTGCCGCTGGTGCTGCTGACGCGCCGCGCGGACATCATGGGCCCGCTCGTCAACCGCCGGCTCACCACCGCGGCGGCCGGCGGTATCGCCTCGATGATCATTATCCTGAACGTCTACCTGATCTGGTCCACGTTCGCCGGGTGACGGCCGCGCGCGCCGGGCGGTAGCCGCGGTATCTGCGGCGCCTCTGAGACAGCGACGGTGCCGTCGGTCTCTGACGACAGGCCAGACGGTCCCCGGCGCGCCTCCGCGTGGAGCCCGGGCCGGGCTGGCAGGGTGTGCGATGCAGGCCACCACGTTTGCCGTCCGGCTGCGCGGGAAGGAGCGAAAGCTCATGTACGCCATCGATGACGTCCGCCTCCGCCGCGGGCCCGTGCGAGGGTCAGCGCACCAGCCGGTCGAGGAGGGGACCGCGGACGGGAAGACCCGGATCAGCTGCGCGGGCCCCCAGTGCGCGGCCTGGGATCCGCGCCCCTGCGAGTCGCGGCGCGAAGCGCAATTCTGGTACACCGGCACATCTCGCAGCCGCTGATCCGCCACCTGTGGTGAGCACCGCGCCGAGTTGCGGCTGCTCAAGGTGCCGGCCCTGCACGTCGTCGCGGCCTGGCTGGCCGGCGGCCGGTCGCTGGTGACGCCGCTGGCTCCGGCCCCGAGCTTCCTGGACGCAGGGCGCAGCTACACCGGGGAAGAGTTCGCCGCGGCCTCGCGGGAACCAGCGCGCCGGGTGCTGGCCGCCGAGGCGCCCTCCGGGGGCTGAGCCGGGCCGGCGGCCGCCGCGCGCCCTTGTGGGACGCCCCAGATTCAGGCGGGCCGGATTTGGCCTTTGGCTCATGGCCGGCCCGCCCCCGCGGCGCGTAGCGTGCCGCGGGAGGGGACGGCGCGCGTGACCGCGCCGCCCGCAGCCAGCCGTGAGGCTGTCCCGCCGGAGTTGCCGTGAGCCAAACAGGCCGCTGCCCGCACTGCGGGTCGCTGGTGCGCGGCGCAGCCGGGCCGGACGCCGCGGGCATGCCCACCGCGGAGCGCGGCCTGGAACCCCTGTACCGGGAGGTCCGCCGGATCCGCGAGATCGCCGAGGCCGCCGCCACAGACGACGACGCGCGCCGCATCGCGGAACTCACCCGCCAGGTCGCCGACCTCCGGGCCACGGTAGCCCGGCTCCGCGGGCCGGGCCCGGTCGGCCTCGCCGCGCCGGCCGGGGGAGCGCCCGGCCGCCGAGCGGGCTGACGGCTCAGCGGCCAGGGTTACGGCTCAGCGGGCCTGCTGTTCGGCGCAGGCCAGCACGCGGTCGGAGCAACGCTCCGTCCCGCGCTCATCGGGCCCCGCCTTCGGGACCGGCCGCGTCCTGCGTCGCCGAGGCGGGGCGGTCCGCCGCGGCGGCCCTGCGGTCGCTGTCCAGCTCGCGCAGCCGGTCCAGGGCGGGGACCGCGGCCGCCAGGGCGGCGGCCTCGTCCGGGGTCAGCTTGTCGATCAGGTCGGCGAACGTCGCGGCCCCGGCCTGGCGCCGGGCGCGGATGTAGTCGGCCCCGGCGGCGGTCAGCGCCACGAGCACGACGCGCTTGTCAGACGGGTCGGGCCGTCGCTCGGCCAGGCCGGCCTGCTCCAGCCCGGTCACCAGCACGCTCATCGACGGCTGGCTGATTCCCTCGATCACGGCCAGGTCGGTGAGCCCGGCGGGCACCGGTGCGGTCCAGCGTGGACAACGTCGACGCCGCGGTCAGGCTGATCTCCCTCGGCCCGTGCCGTACCGCGAGCGTCACCAGCCCGTACAGCGCCTCCCCGATCGCGGTCCCGGTGATGCCCCCGGCCGCGTCCTGGTCATCCGTGCCGGGGTCTTGCCCCGCGGCGCCGTGCGTCGTCATCCCACAAGCATAGCATAAACTATATAGACGTCCTATGTATATTCGCAGCGGGCGGGCGGCGGGCGGGAGCGGCGCGCAGCGGGCGGCGAGCGCGGGGGGTCAGAGCAGGCTCAGCGCGGCCAGGTAGCCGGCCAGCATGACGCTCGCCACCTGGCCCACGGCGCCGTCGGGGGGCAGGAACTGCGGATGGTGCAGGGTTACGGTGCCGCCCGAGCCGACGAACAGCATCAAGACGGGCGCGCGGCTGGCGTAGTAGGAGAAGTCGTCGGCGCCGCAGGACCGGAACGAGGTGTCCACGGCGAGCCCGGCCTCGCGGAGCAGCGGCCAGCTGGCCTCGGCCAGCGGCTCGCTGTTGACCAGCGCGGGCTCGCCTTCGTCGATCGTCACGATGCCCCGGCAGCCGTGGGCGCGGCAGGTGTGCTCCACGATCTCGCGCAGCGCCTGGCGCAGCACCGGGCGGTCGGCCGCCTCCAGCGCGCGCAGCGTGCCGCGGGCGGCGGCGGAGGAGGGGATCACGTTCGCCGCCCGCCCGGCCTGCAGCTCGCCGACGGACACGGCCACCGCGTGCGTGGGGTCGATCCGCCTGCTGACGATCTGCTGCAGGGCCAGCACGACCTGGCAGAGCACGGGCACCGGGTCGGCGGCCTCGTGGGGATAGCCGGCGTGGCCGCCGGTGCCCTCGACCCGGATCTCGAAGCCGTCGGTAGACGCGTTCACCGTGCCCGCGGCCGCGGCCACCGTGCCGGGCGGAACCTGGTGCTGCAGGTGCGCGCCCACGACCGCGCTCGGCTGCTGCGCCGCGAACTCGGCCGACTCCGCGACGTCCCGCGCGCCGGAGGGATAGCCCTCCTCCCGCGGCTGCAGCACGGCCAGCAGCGCCGCGGGCAGGGCGGTCTCCCGGGCCACGTCACCGGCTGCGCGGCCGAGCGCGGCCAGGGCCGCGAGGTGTACGTCGTGCCCGCACGCGTGCATGGCCCCGGTCGCCGACGCCCACTCCACGCCGGTCTGCTCCGGCACCGGGAGCGCGTCGAGTTCGGCCCGGACCGCGACGCACGGGCCCGAGGGCGGGCCGATGCGGACGATCCGGCCCGTGCCGGCGATGACCGGCGCGTCCGCGGCGCCGAGCGCGCGCCGCGACCCTAGCCGCCGTGCGGTGCTCGGCGCCGGACAGCTCGGCGCCCGCGTGCAGCTCGCGGCGCAGCCGGACCGCGCCGGGGATCTCACGGTCCAGCGCGGCGCGCAGCGCCGCGGCCAGGCCCGGGCCGTTCACGGCTCGGGCAGCCGGTAGACCCGGCGGGCGTTGGCCGCCCCGATCAGGTGCCCGACCCGGTCGGCGTCCGCGGCCGACCAGGCGCCGTCGGCGACGAACGCGCCGGTGACGGCGGCGAGGTCGCGGCGGAACCCGGTCGCGCCCAGGTAGTGCAGCTCGGGAAGCCCGAAGGCATCGGATGAGTAGAGCATCTTGTGGAACGGGGTGAGCTCGAGCGCCTCGGCGAGCACTGCGGGCGAGCGCGCGCCGACGTGGTTCAGGGCCTCGCCGACGTCCATGTACACGTGCGGGAACACGTGCGCGAGGTAGGCCGCCTGGCGGTGGTACGGGTAGCAGTGCAGGAGCATGATGGGCGTGCCCGCGGCCTGGGTGGCCAGCAGGAAGTCGTGCAGCAGCGAGGGATCGGCCCGGTGCAGCCGCACGTCGGGATCGCCGAAGCCGACGTGGAACTGGAGCGGCAGCCCCAGGTCCACCCCGGTCCAGATCGCGTGCCGGAGCAGCACCGGGTCCTCGAGGCGGGCCGTCGGGTCGTGGTCGAGTGCCCGCAGCCAGCGGTCCGCCGCCGCCCGGATCTCGTCGGCGCCCGGGCGCCCGGGATCGAAGTCAAGCCCGTACCGGTAGGCCACGATGGACTTGAGCCCGACCGCGCCGCGGGTGGCGACCGCGGCCGAGAGCGCCTCGGCGAACCGCGTCGCGTAGCGCTCCGCGTCCGTCCCGCCGCGCGCCACCTGCTCGGCGACGGATTCGAGGCGGACGATCTCGTACGCGGGCGCCCCGCTGGCCTCGGCCAGCTGGCCCGGGGTGAGAACCTGATTGGTCTGCCAGCCGGTGTCCACCAGCCAGGCCTCGACGCCAGCGGCCTGCAGCAGCCGACGGTCCACTTCGGCGGGCCCGAGCTCGGCGCGGCGTTGCAGGTAGCGCTGGGCGGGCGCAAACGGCTCGAGGTCCAGCACCGGCGCGCACCAGCGGCGCACCGCGAAGCCAAGCTGGCTGTCGAAGGCCGAGGTCCCCGGCGGCGCGGACGCGGACGACTCGCTGAGCAGGCCCTCGACCCCGGGCCCGTCCAGGGCACCCGCCACCACGCCGTGGCAGTGATGGTCGATCAGCGCTAGCGGCTCAGCGATCGTCATGATCCCCTCCCGTTCGCGGGCGCCAGCCCGTTACCAGCGCCAGCGCGTCTGCGCCACGATCTCGTCCGCGGTGGCGTCGGCGAACAGCTCGGCCTCGCCGCGGCGCACCGCGAGGAACGCCTCGAACAGGGGATCCCCCATGGCCTGGCGCAGGGCCGGGCTGCGCTCCAGGCTGTCGGCCGCCTCCGCCAGCGTCGGGGGCAGCCTGCGGATTCCGCGGTCGGCGAGCTCCTGGGCGGTCAGGCCTGCCGGATCACCCTCGATCTCGGCCGGGAGCCTGGCGCCGGACCGCATCCCGCCCAGGCCGGCCGCGATCAGCGAGCCGGCCACCAGGTACGGGTTGGCCGACAGGTCGAAACACTTGATCTCGAGGTTGGCCCGGATGTCCTGCTCGCCCGCTGAGCCGGTCACCAGGCGCAGCGCCGCCTCCCGGTTCTCCCGCCCCCAGCACTGGAAGACGCCCGCCCAGTGCGACGGCACCAGGCGCAGGTAGCTGGCCGCGCTGGGCGCGCCGACCGCGACCAGCGCGGGCAGCTCAGCGAGGACGCCGCTCGCGAACGCCTCGCCGTCGCCGGTGAGGCCGTAGCGTCCGGGCCCGCCCGCGAGCAGGTTCTGCCCGTCCCGCCAGACGCTGAGGTGGACATGCCCGCCGTTACCGACCGTCCCGGCGACGACCGACGGCGCGAAGGATGCCTGGAAGCCGTGCCGCGCCGACACCGCGCGGATGGTCTGCCGGACGAGCACGCTGTCGTCGGCCGCCGCGACGGGATCGGCGGCGGCCACGGAGATCTCCAGCTGGCCCGCGGCGTACTCCGGATGGAACTGCTCGACGGTGATTCCCTGGTGCTCCACCGCCTCGACGACCTCGCGGCCGTAGTCGGACAGTTCGATCACCCGGGTCATGCCGTAGGCCGGGCCGGCGGCCGGCCGGAAGCTCCCGCCGTCCTCGGTGCCGACCGCCCATTCCACCTCGAAGCTCATCCGCAGCTCCAGGCCCTGTTCCCGGGCCTGGCTGGTCATGCGGCGGGCAAACGAGCGCTGGCAGGAGGCATAGACCTGCCCCTCCTGCGTGTACCGGTCGACCGGCGCCCAGGCCCAGCCCGGCTGCGCGGCGAGCGCGGTGATCCGCTCCAGGTCCGGGACCAGCCGCAGGTCGCCGCCGGGCCCGCCGATGTGCTTGCTCGTGGTGATGTCGTCGTTGACGAGGAAGACGTCGAACACCGGTGACATCCCGACGCCCCAGCCGGCGGCCCGCTCCAGGCGGCCCAGCGGGATGGTCTTCGCCCGCGCGATGCCGGTGTTGTCGATCCAGCACAGCGCCACGATCGTGACGCCCGCCCCGGCCAGCCGCCGGGCGACCGGCCCGGCGCGGCTGGTCCGCTCGGCCCGTCGCGCGGCGTCCAGCACCACGGGACCGATCGCGGTCTCGCCGTCTCCGGGCGGCGTGCCCCCGGCCGTCGCGTCCTTGCCGTTCGCCGCCGCCACGCTATCTGCCGTAGCTCCGGCAGCGCGGGTTGCGGAGGATCGGGCTGGCGAAGCCGCCGAGCTCTCCCCGCACCGCCAGGGCCAGTGTCGCGACGACGGCCAGCGCCGAGAGAGCGGACAGCCGCTGGGTCCGCCGAAGTTTCCGCATAACGTCTCTCCTCCGAGGGTTACCCGTGACGCCTTCAGTCCCGCAACTCCTGCTAAGCAAATCTGGACCCAGGCGGGTCGGCGCGGCAAGGGGCAGGAACAGGAATCTGGATGATCAGGTCCGGTGCTCGAGGGCGCGCCTGGTCAGGACGCGGGCCAGGTGCCGGCGGTAGTCGCGGTCGGCGTGCACGTCCTCGCCAGGCTCGGTTCCCTCGGCCGCGAGCTCGGCGGCCTCGGCCGCGCTGGCCCCGCCGGCCAGGGCCTTCTCGGCAGCGCGAGCGCGCAGCGGCGTGGATCCCATGTTCGCCAGCGCGATGCGGCCGTCGACGGCCGCCGCGCCCACGATCGCCCAGTCGTTAGCTCGCCGCACGAACTTCTGGTACCCCCAGGCCGCGCCCGGCCTGCGCGGGATGCGGACCGCGGTGATCAGCTCGCCGGGCTCCAGGCTGGTCTCGAAGAACCCGGCGAAGAAATCCTCCGCCGCGACGTTCCTGGTCCCGGCCTGGCCGAGGACGTCGACCGATCCGCCCAGCGCGACCAGCGCCATCGGCAGGTCGGCCGCTGGATCGGCATGAGCCAGCGAGCCGCCGATCGTGCCGCGGTGCCGGATCTGCGGATCGCCCACCAGCGAGGCGGAGTGCGCGAGCAGGGGCGCGTCGGCGCGGGCCAGCTCAGAGGTGGCCAGCGCGGCGTGCGGCGTGGCCGCGCCGATCACGAGCTCATCGTCCTCGGCCCGGATACCGATCAGCTCGGTCAGCCTGCCGATGTCGACGAGCACCGAGGGGGCAGCCAGGCGCAGCTTCATCATCGGTAGCAGGGAGTGGCCGCCGGCGAGCAGCTTCGCCTCGTCGCCGAGGCCGTCGAGCAGGTCCAGGGCGTGCGTGGTGGATTCGGCGGCGACGTAGTCGAACGGCGCGGGGATCACGCGCTCACCTCCGCGCGCTCGCCGTTGGCGGCGGTGCCCGTGGTCCCGGCGGTGCCCGTGGTCCCGGCGGTATCCGCGTCGGCGGTCCCCGCCGCGGCCGCCAGCACCGCGCGGACGATGTTGTGGTAGCCGGTGCAGCGGCAGAAGTTGCCTTCCAGCCCCTCCCGGACCTCAGCCTCGGTCGGATGCGGGTTCTCCGACAGCAGGCCCACGGCCGCCATCACCATCCCCGGAGTGCAGAACCCGCACTGCAGGCCGTGCTCTTGCCGGAACGCGGCCTGGACCGGGTGCAGCCCCCCACCCGCCTCCCCTTCCCCCTTCGTGGCGAGGCCCTCGGCGGTGGTGACCGCCTGCCCCGCCGCCTGCACGGTCAGCACCGTGCACGACTTCACCGACGTGCCGTTCAGCAGCACCGTGCACGCGCCGCACGAGGTGGTGTCGCATCCGACGTTGGCCGCCCGCAGGCCGCACACCTCGCGCAGGTAGTGCACGAGCAGCAGCCGCGGCTCGACCTCATCGGACCGCTGCTGGCCGTTGACGGTGAGCTCGACCTGCATCTACGCGTTCTCCTTTGCTGCCTGGATGGCCTGCCAGACCCGCTGCGGCGAGGCAGGCAGGTCGATGTGCCGGACGCCGAGATGGGCGAGCGCGTCGACGACCGCGTT
Organism: uncultured Actinomycetota bacterium; assembly: GCA_963834695.1. Lineage (GTDB taxonomy): Bacteria > Actinomycetota > Actinomycetes > Streptosporangiales > Streptosporangiaceae > JASHPR01. The sequence goes on along the minus strand of CAWIDQ010000084.1, from coordinate 29,832 downwards.
CTGCACCGCCGGGGTCGCGCCGATCGAGCCCGCCTCGCCGATGCCCTTGACGCCGAGCGGGTTGTAGGTGGTCAGGGTCTGCATGTCGGCCAGCTCGAAGCTCGGCACCTCGGTGGCCGACAGGAACGGGTAGTCGGCGAAGCTCGCGGTCAGCGGATTGCCGTCGCCGTCGTACACGACCTCCTCGACAAAGGCCTGCGCCGCGCCCTGGGCGATGCCGCCGTGCCGCTGGCCCTCGGCCAGCAGCGGATTGAGCACGAACCCGGCGTCGTCCACGGTCACGATCCGGCGCAGCACCACCTTGCCGGTCTCGGTGTCCACCTCGACGACCGCGACGTGTGACCCGAACGGGAAGGTCGCGCCCGGTGCGGTGAACACGGTCCGGACTACCAGCCGCTCCTCCTCGGCCAGGTGGGCCAGGGGCACCGCCGCATCCGGGTCGCCGGCTACCTCGAACGCGCTGCGCTCGACGTCGAAGCGCAGGTCCGCCGGGTTGGCCTCGAGCTCGCTGGCGGCGCGCTCCCGGGCGATCTCGATCAGCTCCTGAGACGCCTGGCGCACCGCGGAGCCCCCATGCTGCAGGCTGCGGGAGCCGCCGGTACCGCCGCCCTCGGGGATCAGGTCCGTGTCGCCCCACTTCAGCGTGATCTTGTCCACGGGAATGCCGAGCTCCTCGCTGGCCAGCATGGCCCAGGCGGTGGCGTGGCCCTGGCCGTGCGGGGAGGTGCCGGTGAGGATCGTCGCGGTCCCGTCGGGATGCACCTCGACGGTCGCGTTCTCCTGGGGCGGAGCCTCTTCGCCGTCGCCCATGCCGGTGATCTCCACGTAGCTGGCCAGGCCGATCCCCAGCGCGACCGTGTCGCCGCGGGCCCGGCGCTCGGCCTGCTCCCGCCGCAGTTCGTCATAGCCGGCCGCGGCCAGCGCCTTGTCCAGGGCGGCGGCGTAGTCGCCGGTGTCGTAGAGCGCCCCGAACTTGGTCCGGTGCGGCTCGGTGAACTTCGGCAGCAGGTTGCGGCGCCGCACGGCGGCCGGGTCCATGCCGATCTCGGCGGCGAACAGGTCCATGGCCCGCTCGATCGCGGCCGTGGCTTCCGGTCGGCCCGCCCCGCGGTAGGCGCCGATCGGGGTCGTCGTCGTGACCACGCTCTTGGCCACCGACTCGGCCTGCGGGATCTCATAGGGGCCGGGGGTCATCAGCATGGTCAGGAACGGCAGCATGGCGCCGATCCGGACCTGGGCCCCGGCGTCCTGGACGATTTCCAGGCGGTAGGCGAGCACGGTGCCGTCCCGCCTGCCGCCGATCGTGACCGTCTGCAGCTGCGCCCGGCCGTGGGTCATCGACACCAGGTTCTCGTACCTGGTCTCGGTCCAGCGGGCGGGGCGGCCGAGCTGCCGGGCCGCCCAGGCCACCAGCGCGTGCTCGGGATCGGCGCCGAACTTCGCGCCGAACGCGCCGCCAACGTCAGGGGTGATGACGCGCACCTGCTCGGGCGGCAGGCCGAGCAGCCGGACCAGCCCACCCTTGGTGCCCTGCGCTCCCTGGTTCGGTATCCAGGCGGTCAGCCGCCCGGCGGAGTCCCAGGCGGCCGCGGCGGCCCTGGTCTCCATCGGGGCCGGCGCGACCCGCTGGTTCACGATCGTCCGCGTGGTCACGACCTCGCACTCGTCGAACAGGTGCTCGTCGAGCTGGCTGGCGTCGCCGAAGTTCCCGGCTACGTTGGTGCCTGCCTCTTCGTAGAGGATCACCTCGTCGGCTGCGGCCTCAGCGGGGCCGATGACGGCGGGCAGCGGGTCGTAGTCGACGTCCACGAGTTCCACGGCGTCCTCGCCCTGGTAGGCCTGCTCGGTGACCACGATCGCCACCGGGTCGCCGACGTAACGGACCTTGTCCGTGGCCAGGATCGGCCGGGCCATCTGCTGGTTGAACATGGGCCCCGGCTTGACGGGGGCCAGCCCGCTGAGATCGGCGCCGGTGAACGCGGCGATCACGCCGGGGGCCGACAGCGCCGCGCTGACGTCGATCCCGGCGATCCTGGCGTGCGCGACCGGGGAGCGGACGAAGAATACGTGGCAGGCACCGGCCAGCCGCTCGTCCACGACGTCCTCGGTGTAGACCCCACCGCTGGTCAGGAACCGCGGGTCCTCGGTCCTCAGGACGCGCGTACCCAGGATGCTCACCAGCGATCAGCTCCCCTCGAACCCGGCGCCGGCCACCTCGGAGGGCCGGCCTGCCGCACTGCAGTGCTCCTCGTGACGCCCGGCGACCGGATCGGTCGGCTGGCGAGCAAACGCGGCTGCGCACCTCACTGATGATCGTGCCTTGTCGCGCTCCGGAAGGTCAAACCGAGCGGCCGCCGCAAGCGCGCAGGCCCGCTGGCGTGTCTGGTGTCCCGGGGCCCCGGTCCAGGGCCGGGCGGCGGCGCGCAGCGCGGCGCTGGCGCTATTAATCCGCTTTAGGAAGCCTGCGGCCCGCCCGGGAGCTGGCCAGCCGGGAATCAGGGTCGGCCGGGTGGCGTTCCCGACAGGGGGCGGGCAGCCAGGGTCGGCCGAAAATCGGTTTTCCGGCCCGTGCCAGCCCGGCTAGCATCGAATCCTTGTCCCAGGCCTAGCAAGTCAAGATCGGAAGTCAGCCATGCTTGCGCGCGCGGTCGTGCGCTTTCCCGTGCTCAAATACCGCGACTTCCGGCTGCTGCTGGCCGACCGGCTGCTGGCGCCGGCGGCCTTCGCCTTCTCCCTGGTCGGGGTCTCGTTCGCGGTCCTGGACGCGACCGGGTCCACCGCTGATCTCTCCTACGTCCTGGCCGCGCAGATCGCGCCTTCGCTGGTCTTCACGCTGATCGGCGGGGTCATCGCGGACCGGGTCCCGGCGCAGTGGGTGATCGTGGCCGGCAACGTGATGATCGCGCTCGGTGAGGGGACGTTCGGCATCCTGGTCCTGGCCGGGCACGCCCAGCTGTGGCAGATGATCCTGCTCGAGACGCTGACCGGCACCGGCATGGCGATCTTCTACCCGGCCTCGCAGGCGCTGCTGCCCCGGCTGGTGCCCGGCCACCTGGTGCAGGAAGCCAGCGCCATCAGCCGCCTCGCGATGAACGGGGGCCAGATGGCCGGGGCCACGATCGCTGGCCTGTGCGTCGCGACGTTCGGTCCCGGCTGGGCGCTGGCGGTCTGCGGCCTCGGCACGCTGATCTCGGTTCCGATGCTGCTGAGCATCCGGGCGACCGGCAGCGCGCGTGCCGGCGACACGGGACTGCTCCACGACCTGCGAGACGGCTGGTCGGAGTTCCGCTCGCACACCTGGCTGTGGGTGATCGTGGCGCAGTTCGGCGTGGTCCTGATGGCGTGGTACGGGGCGTTCCAGATCCTCGGGCCGGTGGTCGCGAAGGCGCACCTCGGCGGCCCGGCGGCGTGGGGAGCCATCACCGCCGCCGACTCCGTCGGGCTGATCGCGGGGGGCATCGTCTCGCTACGATTCACGCCGCGACGGCCGATGCTGTTCGTGGTCGCGATCGGCGCGGCGATAGCGATTGCGCCGCTGGCGCTCGCGATGCTCTGGCCGCTGCCGCTGGTCTGCCTGGCGTCATTCGGCCTCGGCGTCACGGTGGAGATCATGATGGTGCAGTGGACCGTGGCCCTGGCCAGGAACATCCCGCCGGACAAGCTGGCCCGCGTGTCCTCCTATGACCTGCTCGGCTCGGTCATGGCGATGCCGGTCGGCGCCCTGGTGGCCGGGCCCCTGGCCGCCGCCGTCGGCGTCACGGCGACCCAGTATGGCGCGGCCGCGCTGATCATCGTGGCCTCGGCGCTCGCCCTCATCCCACGCGAGGTGCGCTGTGCTAGCCCGGGGGGACACAGAACCCCCCGGGGACACCCCAGACCCCCACGGCCCAGGACCCCCCCGCGGACCATCTGCTCGGGCCAGCCTCCGGCCGGCCGTCGCGGCTGGCCACGGCTTCGCCGACGCCCGGCGATCAGGAGACCAGCTCGGCTTCGCCGGTAAACGTCGCCCACATCGCCGCGTAGTGGCCGTCGGCGGCCAGCAGCTCGGCGTGGGTTCCGGTCTCGGCGATCTGGCCGTACTCCATCACCATGATCCGGTCGGCCCGCGCCGCCGTGGTCAGCCGGTGCGCGACCACGAGGGTGGTGCGCCGCGCCGCGAGCTGCTCGGTCGCCCGGGTGACCGCGGCCTCAGCGGCCAGGTCCAGGGCCGCGGTGGCTTCGTCCAGCAGCAGGATGGCCGGATCCACGAGGTAGGCACGCGCGAGGGCGATCAGCTGGCGCTGCCCGGCCGAGAGGTTGCGGCCGCGTTCCGACACCTCATGCATGAAGCCCCCGGGCAGCCTGGCGATCATCTCGATCGCTCCGACGCCCCGGGCCGCGGCCTCGACCTCGGCGTCCGTAGCGTCCGGCTTGCCGTAGGCGATCGCGTCCCGCACCGTGCCCGGGAACAGGTAGGACTCCTGCGGCACCACGCCGAGCTGGTGCCGGTAGGAGGCCAGGTCGTAGTCGCGGACGTCCACCCCGTCCACCAGCACGCGGCCCGAGCTGACGTCATAGAACCGCGCGATGAGCTTGACTAGCGTCGACTTGCCGGCCCCCGTCTGGCCGACCAGCGCGACCGTCTCGCCGGCCGCCACCGAGAGGTTGACCCCGGCCAGGGCCTCCTGCCGCTGGCCCGGGTAGGTGAAGTACACATCGCGCAGCTCAATCTGGCCGCGGAGGCGGTGGTTCACCGGAACCGGCGACGCCGCTTCGGGGGTGGACGTCGGGGTGCGCAGCAGGCTCTTGATCCGCTGCAGGCCGACGTTGGCCTGCTGATAGCCGTCAAAGACCTGGGACAGCTGCTGTACCGGGGAGAACAGCAGGTCGATGAACAGCAGGTAGGCGATGAGCGACCCGGCGGTGAGCGCCCCGCTGTGCACCTCGCCCGTGGCCACGAACAGCACCAGCGCGCCGGCGATCGTCGACAGCGCCTGCACGAACGGGAAGTACAGCGCGATGTAGCGCTGGGCCCGCAGCCGGGAAGTCAGGTAGGCACCGCTCAACCCGGCGAACCGCCGCTGGTTGACCTGCTCCCGCCGGTAGGCCTGGGCGACGCGCAAGCCCGCCACGTTCTCCTGCAGGTCCGCGTTGACGACGCTGACCTTCTCCCTGGCCTCGCCGTACGCCCGCGACGACTTCGCGCGGAAGACGACGGTCGCCGCGACGAGGAACGGGATGATCGCCAGCAGCGTGAGGCCGAGCTTGAGGTTGATGATGAGCAGCGCGATCAGGACGCCGATAAAGGACAGGCCCGAGTTGACCATGGTGATCAGCCCGGTCTGCAGGAACGAGGACAGCGCGTCGACGTCGGTGGTCATCCGGGTCATGATCCGGCCGGTGAGCTCGCGCTCGTAGTAGTCAAGCCCGAGCCGCTGCAGCTGCGAGAAGATCTTTACCCGCAGCGCGTAGAGCAGTCGTTCACCGTTCCGCCCCACCACCACGGTCTGCACCACGTTGACCAGCCAGTCGGCGACCACGATCGCCACCGCCGCCAGCGCGATCAAGACGATCGCGTGGTAGGCCCCGGCGAGCACGCCGTTGTCGATCCCGTTGCGGACCAGCAGCGGCATGGCGATGCTGGCCAGCGCGTCCAGGCCGTCCAGGATCAGGCCGTCGGTCAACGCGATCGCGAACGGCTTCAGCAGCCTGCGCAGCTTGAAGTGCGGATCGGCCGCCCGCGCCCAGGAACGGCTGACGTCCGGGGTGTCGGTCGCGGGTGGCAGCGCGGCCACCTTGGCGAGCAGTTCGAGGCTCGGCGGTATGTCCGCCATCATCCCGGTCACGGCGCCGGCCCCCGCCGCGCGAGCCCCGTCCCCGGGCGCCGACGCCGACGCGCATCCCGCCGGTGCCTCTGGCGGCTCCGGCGACACCGGCCGTGGCCGTGGCGCCACCGGCACCGGGCACGGCCGCCGCGACGGAACCGTCCGCCCCCGGGCCGTCGCCGTTGGCGGCTGCGGACCACAGCGACGGCGTCACGCCGCCGTCCGGCGCCGGGCCGCGGGCTGGCTGGCCCGCCAGGTCCGCCGCCCGGCGGTCCGCGTCAGCGGAGTAGCACTCGAGCTCCCCGGCGTCGATGCCCTCGGCGTCGTCGCCGGGCCCGGCCAGCAGCAGCCGGTACAGCGGGCACCGGGCCATCAGCTCGTCGTGGGTTCCGGTGTCCACCAGCCGTCCCTCGTCGAGCACCGCGATCCGGTCGGCGAGCTGCAGCGTGGATCGCCGGTGCGCGATCAGGAGCGTGGTCCGCCCGGCCATGACCCGGCGCAGCGTGGCGTGGATCTGCGCCTCGATCCTGGCGTCAATGGCCGATGTCGCGTCGTCCAGGACCAGGATGGCCGGGTCGGTGATCAGTGCCCGGGCGAGCGCTATCCGCTGCCGCTGCCCGCCGGACAGCGTCAGGCCCTGCTCGCCGATGACCGTGTCGTACCCGTCGGCCAGTCCGGCGATGAACTCGTCGGCCTCGGCCGCCTGGGCCGCCGCGACGACCTGCTCCTGGGTTGCGTCCGGTCGGCCGTAGGCGATGTTGTCCCGCACCGTGTCGGAGAACAGGAAGCTCTCCTCCATCACCAGCCCGATCGAGGCCCGCAGCGAGTCCAGCGTGAGATCGCGGACGTCGTACCCGCCGACCCGCACTGCGCCGCCGCGCACGTCGTAGAACCGGGGGAGCAGCAACGAGATCGTGGACTTGCCCGATCCCGAGGCGCCAACGACCGCGACCGTCTCGCCCGCCCGCACCCGGAGCGACAGCCCGCGCAAGACCGGCTGCGATGGGACGTACCCGAAGGTGACGTGGTCCAGCTCGATATCGGGCGTCCCCGGGGGCAGCGCGACCGCGTCCGGCTTCTCGGTCAGCACCGGCCGGGAGTCGATCACCTCGTAGACCCGGATCACGCTGGCCCTGGCCTCCTGGCCGATCGTGATCATCCCGGCCAGCGCCCGGACCGGACCGACCATCTGGGCCAGGTAGGCGGAGAACGCGAAGAAGGTCCCGATCGAAATCTGATGCTGGATCGCCAGCCAGCCGCCGAGCGCGAGCACTCCGACCTGGCCGAACGCCGGGACGGCCTGCAGGGCCGGGTTGTAGCGGGCCATCAGCCGGACCGCGCGGACCCGGGCGGCGTACAGGAAGCCGCTGGCCTCCTCCACCCGCCCGATCTCCTGCTCCTCCTGCCCGAAGCCCTTGACCACGCGAACCCCGGTGACCGCGCCTTCCACCACGCCGGCCACGTTCCCCGCCTGCTGCTGGGCGTCCCAGGTCGCCGGGAACAGCCTGCGCCGCGACGTGAGCGTGATCACCCACAGTGCCGGGCCGACCGCGAGCGCGACCACGGTGAGCAGCGGGGAGAGAAAGGCCATGATCACGATCGACAGGACGAACAGCACGGCGCTGCCAGACAGCAGCGGCACCATGCTGAGCAGGCCCTGGATCATGTTGAGGTCGGAGATCGAGCGGCTGACGATCTGCCCGGTATGCAGCTGGTCCTGGCGCGCGCCGTCCAGCCGGGTCAGCGACCCGAACAGCTCGGTGCGCAGGTCGTGCTGTACATCCAGCGATACCCGGCCGCCCTGATAGCGCCGTACGTACACGGCGCCGAAGTTGATCAGTGCTGCGACGATGAGCAGGCTCGCGCCGATCCAGATCGGCTGGTGGTGCGCGAGGATCGCGTTGTCGACGATGTCACGCTGGATCAGCGGGATCGCGGCGGTGACGACGGTGGCCAGCAGCGTGCCGCCGAGCGCCAGCGTCACCGCGCGGGGGTACCGCCAGCAGTAGCCGATGAGCCGCCGCAGCCATCCTTCGCCGGTGCCGGTGCCAGTGCCGGCTGCTTTCTTCGCTCGCCTCCACGGCACCCTCAGGCGCCGCCTTCCCTCGCTGTTCGTCCCCTGCTCCTCGGTCCAGACGGCATCGCGTTCCTTCGGCCCGGCCCGGCCCCTCACGCGGACCCCGCGCCGATGGCGCGCGCGGCCTGTGCGGGGTGTGCGGCGCCCGCTGCGGCCGCGGTCCGGGCCGGCGCAGGCGCACCCGCCGCGGCCTCGACCTGTGTTGCGCGCCTGCTCGGTTCAGGCGCCCCGCCGGAGGCGGCACACCTCGCGCGCCTGGCCTCGTCCATGGCTTGATCAAGGGCGTCAAGCGCCTGCCGTACCTGGTCGGGCTCGCGGGACTCGGCGAGCAACTGGTCCAGCCAGCTGGTGTAAGCGGCGTCGGCCCGGTCCACTGCCTCGCGCCCGGCGGCGGTCAGGCAGAGCCGGACCACCCGCCGGTCCCCGGGCTCGGTGTCGCGCCGCGCGTAACCGGCCGCGACCAGGCCGTCCGCGGTCGCGGTCAGCGTCGGCTTGGCGACCGCCAGCCGCTCGGCCAGCTTCGCGGACCGCTCGCCGCCCGCACCCGCCAGCTTCAGGATGCGGTACTGCTGCGGGGTCAGGTCGGTATCGACCCGCTCCAGTGCGCGAAACAGCCGCAGCAGGATCATCACTACCTGCGACGCGCGGGCTCCGCGGGCTCACTCTGGCCGATCCGTTCCCCGGACACTCCGCCTGCCCCTCATGCCCCGTCGGCCAGCGCTTCGGCTTCGCCGCCCCAGCCGGATAAGATACGTTACTCGTATAGTTCGCTAGCCTAACAAATATTCCCGGGGAGCCGCGCAACCCTGCGCCAGGCTGGCGGTCTATGCCCACGCCACCGGCCTCGGCCCCGGCGGTGTGGTCCTCCCGGCGGCGTCGTGCGTGGGCGCCCTCCTGGCGCCGCCGTGCGGGCGCTTCTGGTGGCTTCCTCCGTATCCAGGCCTGGGCCGTGCCCGGAACGAGCAGGCGTCTGGAATTACGCGGGCGGCGGTGTCGGTCGCGGATCGCGGCGCAGCGGATGATCCACGGGCACTTCGACCAGGACGATGCGGACGCCGTCCGGGTCCTCGATCCACATCTCGGTCAGGCCCCACGGCTCGGACTCGGGCCCGCGCACAACGCGAGCGCCGGGTGCGGCCGGCCGCTCATGCTCGGCACGCACGTCGCGCACCTGGAGCCAGACCTGCACCGAGCGCGCGGGCGGCCCGGCCGCGCGCCCGGAGACCTCCAGCAAGCCCCCGCCGAGAAAGAAAACGGTCCCGGGCTCGGCAGCGGAGCCGAATTCACGGTAGATGCCCAGGCCCAGCACGTCCCGGTAGAAACTGGCGGCTCCGGCCGAGGTCAGAGGGGCGCAGCAGAATACGGCTGCTGAGAACTTCCACGCGACCATCATGGCCGGCGGGTCGCGGCCCCCGGCCCGCCGCCGCCGCGCCCCGGCGCAATCGATCCGTCAAGACAGCCCCCCGGACTGCCCTGCGTTGGGAGGCCCCTGTGGACATCACCCAGCTGATCCTTGACGACCATTATGAGCAGCGCCGGCTGTTCGCGATCCTGGAGCAGGTCGGCCAGGCCGACGTCGGCACGCTGAGCGACCTGTGGGCCCGGCTGTCGGCGTTCTTGGAGGTGCACGCCGCGGCGGAGGAGGAGATTTTCTACCCCGAGTTGCTGCGGGTCGGCCAGCGCGCCGGTCGCATCGGCATCTCCGAGGCGGAGACGCTGGACGCCATCAATGATCACAATGACATCCGGGACGCCATCGCCGCGGTCGTGGGTCACGAGGCCGGGCAGCGACGGATGGTACGCGGCGATCGCCGCGGTGAACGCGGCCAACGGCGACCACATGGCCGAGGAGGAACGCGAGGGCCTCACCGACTTTCGCCGGGAGGCCAGCCTGCAGCTGCGCCACGACCTGGCCGTGGCGTTCGCGGCGTTCGAGGCCCGCCACTTCGCGGGCGTCCGGCCGGTGGACCGGGATCCCGCCGCCTACGTGCAGCAGGCCGAGCGGTCCGGCCGCGGCGGCCGGTCCTCCGGGTCGCTCGGCATCGGCAGCCTCAGAGGCCCGCTAGCGCCGCGGGCTCGCCGCCCGGGTGGCGGACCTCAGCGGGCGGTTTTGGCCGCGGACCCCGTGCCGAGCGTGGCCGCGAAGATCAGCAATACGAACAGCAGGACAAAGCCCAGGATGGCGTGCACGCTGGTGCACCACAGGCAGATGTTGCCGATCTGGATGAGCTCCGCGTAGATCAGGTACAGCACGAATCCCATGCCGGCGATGGCTGCGGCCAGGCGGCCCCACCAGATGACGGGCAGCTGCGACCGCCACGCCCACGGCGAGTTGATCGCCACCATGAAGACGTAGAAGGCGAGGCCGAGCACGGCGACCGGGAACACCCCGAAGACCATCGCCTGCGAGCTCGATAGGACCTTCTCGCAGTTGATGGTGCCGTTGGCCGAGCAGATCAGGATGTTCTTCGACGAGAAGTGCACGATCGTGAGGTAGATCGACACCGCGAGACCCGCCAGCGACAGGCCCAGCGCGGTCAGCTGCAGCCATCGCGGGGCGCTGAACCGCTCCCGTGCCGCCTTGGCGGCCGCTGGCTCGGCGACCTGCACGCCGCCCCGGGCCTGGGTGGCCGGCCGGCCCGGGCCGGTCCGCCCGGGTCCGCGGCTGTCTTGCCCCCGCCCCTGCCCTCCTTGCCCGCGCGTGCCCTGGCCTCGCCCGCCGTGAACCGATGCGGCCCGGGCCGGCTTCTGGCTGGCCATCAGAGGTGAGCGCTCGCGGCGACGACGCCGGCCGAGGTGCAGACGTTGCCGGGCTTGCCGCCCGTCATCCTGCAGATGGCCGCGGTGATGAAGTTGGCCGCGCCCAGCGCGCCCTGCGCCACCGTGCTCGACGGGTTATGCAGCTGACTGGCCACTTGCGCCCAGGACATGCCCGCCAGCGTGGCCGGGTCATACAGCGGCCCGGTGATGGTGTACTTGTTGCCGAAGTCGATGAACGGGTAGCCAAGCTGGCCGCCGAGCCTTGTTCTTCACAGATCGCCATCTGCGCCGCGGTGGTGTTCTGCAGCGCGGCGTGCGTCCTGGGTCTGTTCTCGACCGGGGTGAAGGTCAGGTACTTGCTGGTGTACGTCGAAAAGTCGAACGTCAGCGTGGGCGTGTTGGGGTCGGTGTCCGTGCTGGAGGTAGTGGATCCCTGTACAGCGACAGCGTGCCGAACTGGGTCGATCTCGCCATGGACCAGCGCATGGCCGCGCAGTAGGGGCAGAACTCCGCGCCGATGTAGAGCATCTCGGGCTTGCCCGCGCTGGTCAGCGCCGTGTCCGAGATCGCATTGATCGGCGGCTGGCCGCCCTCGCTGGCCGCCATGAAGCTGGGCACCGAGCCGATGCCGACCTTGTCCAGCGCGCTCGCGGGAACGGTGGTGATGTCCTTCTGCACGCTGGCCGGCAGCACCGTGCCGGTGGTGCTCGTGGAGGCGTTGCCGCTGCTGGAGGAGTTGTTGTTGTTCACCTTGATCAGGACGAAGGCGACCACGATCGCGAGCACCGCGACCACGCTGCCGGTCACGATCAGCGCCCGCCTGCGGGTCTCGGCGCGCCGGGCCGCGGCCTGCTGCGCCTTGATTTTCTCCCTGGCGTTCTGCTGCCTGATCCTGGTTGCCTTACTCATGCCAGCCTGCCTCACCCGTCCGGATTACTCTGGCCCGACAACGGCGCGTGCCGCGGTCCCGCTCGCGCCGTACCGCCCGGCGCCGCAGGGCCGGGACGCCAACGTACGACCGCCCGAGACTATGCTAAGGCGCGCGAGCGGTTGGGGTTACCCACCAGAGAGGGAACCTTACCTTCCTGAATGCCCGCTGAATGGTGCCTCTCAGCGAACTAGACGCACGCCTTCATTACACTCGCGCATCGTTGTGTCCATGCTTCTTGCTTCGCGCAAGTGACGGTAGCTATGGTCGGACGATGGTCGTTACCTCAGGAAGGTACCGCGCCGCTCGCACGGGCGCGCTGCTTGTGATCACGTGTGTCGCGCTCGCCGCGGCCGCCTGCAGCTCCTCGAGCTCTACTACCTCGAGCGCGCCGGCCAAGCCCACCGGCACAGCCAGCGTCGCGTACGCGTCCTCGCTCGAGTACCTCAATGAGAAGGTAGTCAGCCCCGCGTTCACGAAGGCCGAAGGCTACAAGTACTCGGGCTACGACGCCCGTCCGGTGACCTCGAGTCGGACATCGCATGCGGCGAGATTCACCCGAACGTCTTCGAGAGCGTCGGCGGCGACAACGTCACGCCGCTGGTCCCCAAGTTCACCAAGTGGTACGTCCAGTACGCTGGCAAGTCGATGGTCGTGGCGTACAACCCCAACAGCAAGTACGCCGCCCAATTCAAGGCGAACGCGGACGGCTCGAAGCCGCTGAACGACCTTTTCACGCTGATGCAGACGCCCGGCCTCAAGCTCGGCAGGACCGACCCGACCATCGACCCGCAGGGCCGGGACTTCATCTACATGCTCGAGCTGGCCCAGTCCTACTACCACCTGCCGTCGGACACGGTCGCCAAGATCCTGGGCACCTCGGACTTCGGCACCGCGACGTCGTCGCAGATCTATGCCGAGTCCGCGCTGGACGCGACGCTGCAGTCGGGCCAGCTCGACGCGTCGAGCGCGTTCATCACCCAGGCGATCGAGCTGCACCTGGACTACATCCCGCTGCCGTCCGCCATCAACCTCGGCGACGTGGCGCTCGCCTCGCAGTATGCCAAGGCGACGGTCACGATCACGAGCGGCGGCCAAAGGTGACCAAGTCCGGGTCGCCGCAGTGGATCGACATCACCATCATCGGCAAGCCGACCCCGGCCGGGACCGCGTTCGTCAAGTACACGCTGTCCCCGGCCGGCCTGGCCCTGTACAAGGCGGGCGGGTTCACGCTGTCCCCGCTGGTGGTGACCGGCGATAGCAGCGCGATACCGGCCGCGATAAAGAGTGAGCTGGGCAGCTAGCCCGGCAGCAGCCGCTGGCGGCGCTGTCCGGGGGGACGAGCCTCCCGGGCAGCGCCGTAGGCCGGGCCCGTCCTCGGCCACGACCCTGCGCCGCTTGCGCTCGGTGTCCGGGGTCGCGTCGGTCCTCGGCGCGCTGGTGATCTGGCTGGCGCTGCTCGGCCCGGTGATTGCGCTGCTCACGCACCTGTCCGGGAGCGCGATCGTCAGCGCGCTCACCGGGCCCGGCGACCTCGAGCCGCTGTTCACCTCGCTGGCGTCCGGGGCCGTGACCCTGGCCGTCCTGCTCGTGTTCTGCACCCCGCTGGCCTACATGCTCGCCCGCGGCACGCTGCCGTTCCCGCGGGTCTGGGAGGCCGGCGTGCTGTGCAGCCTGCTACTCCCGCCGCTGGTGATCGGCCTGCTGCTGATCTTCCTGGTCGGCCCGTACACGCCGATCGGCGAGCTGCTCAACGCCACGCCGTGGCACCTGTCGGCGACCAACACGTTCCTGGCCCTGGTCATCGCCGAGGTCTACGAGTCGGCGCCGTACTACGTGGTCGGCGCGCTGGCCGCGTTCGCCGACGTCGACCCGCGGATGGAGGAGCAGGCTGCGCTGCTCGGCGACCGTCCGCGGCGGGTGTTCCGGCGGGTGACCCTGCCGCTCGCCGCGCCCGGCCTGGGCGTGGCGCTTTCCGTGGCGTGGGCCCGGGCCATGGGAGCGTTCGGCGCCGTCATCATCATCGCCTACCATCCGTACGGGCTGCCGCTGCAGATCTACGTCACACTGCAGGAGACCGGCCTGGCCTCCGCGCTGCCGTACGCGCTGGTCCTACTGGTGGTCGCGCTGCCGCTGCCGCTAGCCGCCTATATCTGGAGCGCCCGTGCTCGACGCCGACGTCGAGGTTGACCGCCGGGAGTTCATGGTGCGTGCAACGCTGCGCGTGGCGGCGGGGGAGCGGCTGGCGCTGTTCGGCCCGTCCGGGGCGGGCAAGACCACGCTGCTGGAGGTCATCGCCGGGCTGGTGCAGCCGCGCCGCGGGCGGATCGAGCTCGGCGGGCGGCTGCTGACCTCGACCGAGCCCCCGAAGCGCTTCGTACCCCCGTGGCGGCGGCGGGTCGGCCTGCTCCGCCAGAACCCCGCGCTGTTCCCGCACCTGTCGGTGCGGGACAACCTGCGCTACGCGCCCGGCTCCGACCGGTCCGGCCGGGAGCTGGTCCAGGTGGCCGAGGCGCTCGGCATCTCCGGCCTGCTGACGGCGATGCCGGCGCAGCTGTCCGGCGGCCAGGCACACCGGGTGGCGCTCGGGCGGCTGCTGGTCGCGCACTGCGACGCGCTGCTGCTCGACGAGCCCTACACCGGCCTGGACACGAGCCTGCGGCGGTCGCTGACCGAGCTGGTAGCCGGGCTGGTCGACGAGCGGGCGGTGCCCGCGGTGCTGGTCGCGCACGAACTCGCCGAGGCGCAGGCGTTCGCCGACCGGCTGGCCGTGCTGGACCGCGGGGAGCTGCTGCAGGTCGGCGCGCCCGATCAGGTGGTGCTGCGGCCGGCCTCCGCCGGGTAGCCGAGCTGGTCGGCTACCTTGGCTTCGTGCCCGCGGCCGAGCGGCCGGGCACCGTCGCCGGCGTGCATCCGGAGCGGGTCACCAGCGGCGCGCATCCCGGCCGCGGGATGGTCCTGACCGGGACGGTCGCCGCCTGCCGGCCGGCCGGCGCCGGGTGGGAAGCCGACCTGGCCACCGGGGCCACGATGGTCACCTGCCGCCTGCGCGAGCGGCCCGCGAGGCCGGCGACCGGCTGACGGTCACCGCGGTCGACCCGCCGTGGTTCGGCCCGGACGGCGCGGCGGTCGGCCCGCCGGACACCTCCGCCGTCCCGCCGGGGACGGCGAATCCAGAGCAGGTGGGCAGGTGACGGATCAGGGTACGGCGGCGGCATGGCGCTCCGGCTCGCCCGGCAGGCCCGGGGGTTCTCGCAGCAGCAGCTGGCCGGGATGGCCGGGGTCTCCCGCCAGGCGGTCTCGGCGGTCGAGTCCGGCCTGTCCGACCCGTCGCTGCGGGTGGCGCTGGCCCTGGCCCGGGCCCTGGGCATGACGGTCGAGGAGCTGTTCGGGCCGGGTGGCCCGGTTTCGCCCGTCGCGGCGCGCTCGGTGGCGCCGCTCGGCGACGAGGGCGCCCGGGTCACGCTCGCGCCCATGGGCGACGAGTTCGTCGCGCTGCCGCTGTCCGGCGACCTGGTCAGCCGGGCCGGGTTCCTGCCCGCCGACGGGCTGGCCTGCGGGATCGGCGGCGGTGGGAACCACGGGGGCGGGGACCATAGGGGCGAGAACCACCGGGACGGGAGCCGGCCGGTGCGGCCGATCGTGCCGCCGCGGCCGACGCTGGTGGCGGCCGGGTGCGATCCGGCCATGCCGCTGCTCGAGACCCCGCTCGGCCTGCTCGACCCGCCGGTGGCGCTGAGCTGGTGGCCGTGTCCCGAGCCAGGAGGCGCTCCGGCTGGCCGCCGACGGCCTGGTGCACGTGGCCGGCGCGCACCTGCGCGGCACGTTCGGGTGACTACAACACCGGCCCGGCCGGGGAACTGCTGCCGCAGGGCGGCGAGGTGATCGGGTTCTGCTCCTGGCGGGAGGGCCTGGTGCTGCGGCCGGAGCTCGTCGGCCGGCGTCGCCGGCGTCGGCGACGTGGCCCGCAGCGGACTGCGCCTGGTGAACCGGGAGCCGGGCTCGGAGGCGCGCAGCGTGCTGGACCGCGAGCTGGCCGGCCTGGGCATCGACGCCGGCCCGGCTGCCCGGTTACGGCACCCGGGCGACCGGCCACCTGCAGGTGGCCGCGGCCATCAGCGCGGGGCTGGCCGACGCCGGGGTGGCCAGCGAGCCCGCCGCGCTCGCCTACGGCCTGGCCTTCATCCCGCTGGCCGCCGAGCGGTTCGACCTGGTCATCCCGGCCGGCCTGGTCGGCTCCCGCGAGGTCCAGGGCCTGCTCAAGGTGCTCTCCTCGCGGTGGCTGCTGGACCAGCTCGCCAGCCTGCCCGGGTACGACCCCGCGACCTGCGGCGAGCACGTCGCCACGCTGCCGGCTGCCCCGGCGGGCTACGCCGAGGATGAACACCGGCTAGACCCGGGCGCGGCCGGGGGAGGGTGTCTGGCATGAAGCTTCTGGTGCTGGGCGGAACGCATCACGTCGGCCGCGCGGTCGTGGAGACCGCGCTCGCCCGCGGCGACGACGTCACCACGCTGAACCGCGGGCTCACCGGGCACCAGCAGCCGGGCGCGCGGGCGCTGCACGCCGACCGCACCGACCCGGCCGCGCTACGGGCCGCCCTCGGCGACGAGTCCTGGGACGCCGTGATCGACACCTGGAGCGGCGCGCCCGCCGTGGTCGCCGACGCGGCCGCGCTGCTGGCCGGGCGCGGCCACTACGGATACGTGTCCAGCGGGTCGGTGTACCGGGAGCCGACTCCCCGGGGAGCCGACGAGAGCGCGCCGACGGTGGACGCGGACCCGGCCAGCACCGACGGCGGCGACTACCAGGCCGCCAAGCGCGGCGGCGAACTGGCCGCGGTCGCGGCGTTCGGCGACCGGGCGCTGCTGGCCCGGGCCGGCCTGATCCTCGGGCCGTACGAGATCGTCGGCCGGATGCCGTGGTGGCTGCGGCGCCTGGAGCGCGGCGGCGACGTGCTGGCCCCCGGCCCCCAGGACATGCCGCTGCAGTACATCGACTGCCGCGATCTCGCCGCGTGGGTGCTCAGCGCCGCCGACCGCGGCCTCGGCGGCGCGTTCAACACCGTGAGCAGGCGCGGCCAGGCCACGATGGGCAGCCTGCTCGAGGCGGCCGGGGAGGTGACCGGCTCCCGCGCCACGCTGGTCTGGGTTCCGCCCGAGGTGATCGAGGCCGCAGGCATCCAGCCGTGGATCGAGCTGCCGGTCTGGGTGCCGCCGGACGGCGAGGACGCGAGCGTGCACGACATCGACGTCTCCGCCGTCTACGCGGCCGGCCTGACCTGCAGGCCGGTTCGCCAGACGGTTGCCGATACCTGGCGGTGGCTGCAGGACGAGGGTGACCCGCCGTCGTCGCCGGGGCGGCCCGCGCACGGCCTGAGCCCGGACACCGAGCGCCGGGTGCTGGCCAGCCTGGGCGGCTGACCGGCTGCCGGCGCCTCAGGTGGCCGGTATAACTTAGGGCTTGCAGCGTCGTCGAGCGATGGGATCGATGGTGGCATCCGGCGATGTGACGGCAGGCCGGCTCCGGCCGAGCGGCGCCCTGGCTCCCGCGGCGCAGGTGGCGAGCAAGGTCCCGCAGATCACGATCTACTTCTGGATCATCAAGATACTGACCACCGCGCAGGGCGAGGCGACGTCGGACTACCTGGTCTACAAGATCGACCCGTTCATCGCCGTCGGCATCGCGTTCGTGGCCCTCGTCGCCGCGCTGGCGATCCAGTTCCGGGCCAGCCAGTACGTGGCCTGGAGATACTGGCTGGCGGTCGACCTGGTCGCGATCTTCGGCACGATGGCGGCCGACGGCATGCACATCAAGCTGCACATCCCGTACGCGGCGTCCACCGCGTTCTTCGCCATCGTGCTGACCGTGGTGTTCGTGGCCTGGTACCTGACCGAGAAGACCCTGTCCATCCACAGCATCCGCACGCCGCGCCGGGAGGCGTTCTACTGGGCCGCGGTGCTGGCCACGTTCGCCCTCGGCACCGCGCTCGGCGACATGACCGCGACCACCCTGCACCTGGGCTACCTGGCGTCTGGGATCATCTTCACGGTGATCTTCGCCATCCCGGGCATCGCGCACCGGTGGCTCGGCCTGAACGCCATCGTGGCCTTCTGGTTCGCCTACGTGGTCACCCGGCCGCTCGGCGCGTCCTACGCCGACTGGATGGGCGTGCCCAAGATCGTGGGCGGCCTCGGGTTCGGCCGCGGGCCGGTGGCCATCGCCCTGACGATCCCGATCATCGCCCTCGTGGCGTACCTGGCGGTGACCCGCAAGGACGTTGAGGAACCAGCCGCCTCACCCCGCCGGCTCCGCCCGCCCGCGGCCGCCATCGCGCGTGACGGGCCAGGCCGGCCACGCTGCGGCCCGTTATGGTCCCCGCTAGCGGCGGCCCAGCGACCGGGGAGTGTTGACCTTGTCGGGAGCGATCTTGAGGATGATGCGGCCCTGCGGGCCGATCGGGTTGCGGTAGTCGGAGCCGGTGTACTTGCGGGACAGCTTGTCGATGTGCTCGCGGGCCTCGCTGCCGCCCACCGTCTCGACGACCCGGCCGCGCACCTCGGACCAGTCCCAGGGATCGGCGTCGGAGTGGATCAGCACGGTGATCCTCGGGTCCCGGCGGATGTTCCGCGCGCGCTGCCGCTGCGGCTCGGTATTCACCAGCAGATGCTCGCCGTCGGTGTCCACCCACGTCAGCAGCGCCTGCGGCTGGCCGTCGGGCATCAGCGTGACCACCGTGGCCAGGTTCTTGCCCTGGGCCAGGCGCACCGTGTCCTCGTCGAGCGGCATCTGCTCTCCTTAACGTCCGGGGTCAGCCGTCGTGTTCGCGGGCCGCAGACCCGTGGCCGGAGACCGGAAGGCGATTTGTAGCTGACCCGGGGTGATGACGGCCCGCGCGATGGTGTGGAACCTCAGGTTGAACCCGGCCACCGCAGCGAGAGACGTCAGAATCGATCCCGAGCGTGTCGGTGTCGAGGGCGTGCACGGCGAACACGTAACGGTGCGGCGGGTCGCCCGCGGGCGGCGCGGCGCCGCCGAAGTCCTTGGTACCGAAGTCGTTCCGGACCGAGAACGCGCCCGCCGGCAGACCAGAGTCGTCGCCGCTGCCCGCCCCGGCCGGCAACTCGGTGACCGCGCCGGTATGTCGACGACCACCCAATGCCAGAAGCCCGACCCGGTCGGCGCGTCGGGGTCGTAGGCGGTCACGGCGAATCCCTTGGTCCGCCAGGGAACCCGGCCAGCGCAGGTGCGGCGAGATGTTCTGGCCGGACATCCCGAACGAGTCGTAGACCTGGGCGTCGCCCAGCTGCTCGCCGTGGCTGACGTCATCGCTCTCCACCGTGAACGATGGCACCTCGGGATGGAAGTCGTACGGCAGCGGCGCTCGGTCGGTCATGGTCTCCTCCTGGTGGCGGTGCGATTCAGGGCGGGCTGTGGTCCCCGGGCCGGGGGCACCCGCGCGTCCGCGACCCGGACTCATCGTGAGCAGCCGCCGGGCCGCGGCGGTTACCGGCCGAGGACGGCCGGGTTGGCCATGACCGGCGTGCAGGTCTTGGCGCGTGCGGTGGTCTGAGCGGTGCCGGTCGCCCGCGGCGCCGCCGCGCACCGGTTCGCGCTCGGGAACCTGGCCCCGACCAAGATGGCCGAGGCGACGATCCCGAGCGCGACCGGGAAGAACAGCGCGGCGCGCAGCTTGGCCCGGGCCTGGGCGCGCCGAACCGATCTGACGACCAACGCGACACGGCGGTGAACCCGGGCCAGGATGATGGCCGCACGGGCGCGCACCTGCTCCATGCCGGGCATCTCCTCGTCCCGGTTCAGCCGGCTGAATATGGAAAAGAGCGCGGCCAGGCGCGGGTCCGATCCGCGCAGCGCACTCTCGATCTTTTCGAGGATTCTGCGCTGGTGGGCGGGAAGGCCCATTGAAACCTCTCGATCCGTAACGTGATTCTCCCAGGCACAATTTAGCAGGCAGCCCAGGGGCTCATGGCACTGGTCGCGCAGAGTCCCGCCGCGCCGGAACGCGGACCGCGGGCTAGCTGGCGGCTGACCTGCGGGCGCGGTACGCGGCGACGTGCAAACGGTTGCCACAGGTCCGGCTGTCGCAGTACCGGCGCGACCGGTTGCGGGACAGGTCGACGAAGACCTCCCGGCAGGTGGGCGACGCGCAGCTGCGTACCCGCCGGCTCTCGCCGCCGACCACGAGCTCGGCCAGGCCCATCGCCAGGTGGGCGGCGATCCGGTCCGCTAGCGGCGCGGCCGGGCGGGACACGTGGATGTGCGGGCCGCGGCCGTCGTGCGCGACGATCTGCGGGATCGCCCCGGTCTCGGCGAGCAGCGCGTTCAGCATCCCGATCGCGGCCTCGTCGTCGCCGGACTCGCATCCGGCGGCGATCGCGTCGAGCCGGGCGCGGTGCGCGCGCAGCCGGGACACGTCCCGTGGCCCCGCGGGTATCCCGTGGAACGCGTAACGGTCGCCGAAAGCCTGGACGTCCGCGACCGTGCGCAGGCCGTTGCCATCCGCGGAGCGGCCGGTATTGACCAGCTCGGTGCAGGCCTCCAGCGCCTCCAGGAGGTCAGCACCAAAAGCGTTTTGACTCCTGTCAGACCGCTCCCGTAGGGTGGGGATCATGTCAGCACCATATGCGAGTACGGTCATGACACGCAACGACCGGGCCGGTGCCGACCGCCGGCCGCTGCTGCTGGCTGGGCTCGGTGCGGCCTGCATCTCGGCCTCGGGAATCTTGATCAAGCTGGCCGACACCGGCGCCGCCACCGCGGCGTTCTACCGGTGCTTCCTCGCGCTGCCGTTGCTCGTGGCGCTGGCCGTGATGGAGCAGCGGCGGCGCGGGCCGCGGCCGTGGGCGATCCGCGGCGGGGCCTTCGTGGCCGGGCTGGTCCTCTCGGTCGACCTGGTGCTGTGGAATCACGCGATCGCCGAGGTCGGGGCCGGGATCGCGACCGTCCTGGGGAACCTGCAGGTGCTGTTCGTCGCGCTCGCGGCCTGGGTGCTGTTCGCCGAGCGCCCGCACCGCACGTTCCTGGTGGCCCTCCCGGTCGTGCTGGGGGGAGTGGTGCTGGTGTCCGGCCTGATCGGCACGGCCGCGGGCGGCACCCACCCGCTGGCCGGGATCGGGTACGGGATGGCCACCTCGGTGGCTTACGCGACCTTCCTGCTCATCTTGCGCCGGACGTCGGCCGGCACCCCGCACGTGGCCGGCCGCTCGCCGAGGCCACCGCGGGCGCCGCGCTCGGCGCGGTGGCGCTCGGCCTGGCGTTCGGCGGGTTCGGCCTGCGGGTCGGCTGGCCCTCGTTCGGCTGGCTGCTGCTGCTGTCGGTCAGCAGCCAGACGATCGGCTGGCTGCTGATCACCTCGTCGCTGCCCCGGCTGCCCGCGGCCATCTCCTCGCTCACGCTGCTGCTCCAGCCGGCCGCGGCGATGCTGCTGGCCGCGGTGGTGCTCAGCGAGCGGCCGAGCCTCACCCAGATCGCCGGGGCGGTGGTGGTCTGCGCCGGCGTGCTGGCCGCGAGCCTGACCGCGCCGGCGCCGCGCGCCCGCCCGCCCGGCCCGCCCGGCGACGCGGTGCCCGAGGACCGGGTCCCGGCGCGCAGCGTTCCCGGCGCCAGCCTGGCCTCGGCCCCGTAGACCGGAAAGCCCGGGCTCGGGCCGTGAGCCACTCTCGGGTCCGCGCCTATATGCCTTCGGGCGGGCTATGGGTCGCCTAACGGTACGTTCGTGAGCTCGGCGGGCCGCGCCGGGCGCCGCTACTGGTGATAGCCGGCCAGGAACTCGGCCAGCCGGCCGATGGCGTCGTCGAGCACGTCCACCGCGGCCAGGAACACCAGCCGCAGGTGATCGGTGGTCGGCAGGTTGAAGCCGGTGCCGTGGGTGACCAGCATGTGCTGCTGCTCCAGCAGGTCGATGACCATCCGCTCGTCGTCAGAGATCTTGTAGACTTCCGGGTCCAGCCGGGGGAACAGGTAGAGCGCGCCCGCGGGCTTGACGCAGTCCACCCCCGGGATCTCGGTCATCTTCCGCCAGGAGTGGTCACGCTGCTCGCGCAGCCGCCCGCCCGGCTGCAGCAGGTGGGCGACGCTGTGCTGCCCGCTGAGGGCGGGCGGGATCGCGTACTGGGCCGGGACGTTCGGGCACAGCCGCATGTTCGCCAGCAGCTCCAGGCCCTCGAGGTACTCGGCCGCTTCGTGGCGCGGACCGGAGACCACCAGCCAGCCGGAGCGGAACCCGGCCAGCCGGTAGGTCTTGGACAGCCCGCCGAGGGTCAGCACCAGCAGGTCGGGGGCGAGCGCGGCCGCGCACTCGTGCGCGGCGTCCTCGTAGAGGATCTGGTCGTAGATCTCGTCGGTGAGCACCAACAGCCCGTGCCGCCGGGCCAGGTCCAGCAGCCCGAGCAGGATCTGCGGGGAGTACACCGCACCGGTCGGGTTGTTCGGGTTGATGATCACCAGGGCCCGGGTCCTGGGGCTGATCTGCTCGGCGACGTGGCCGAGGTCCGGGGACCAGCCTTCCTGCTCGTCGCAGCGATAGTGCACCGCACGGCCGCCGCACAGCCCGACCGCCCCGGTCCACAACGGGTAGTCGGGGCTGGGAATCAGCACCTCGTCGCCGGGATCCAGGAGGCCCTGCAGCGCCATCACGATCAGCTCGGATACGCCGTTGCCCAGGAAGACGTCGTCCGGGCCGACTCCGGCCACGCCCTTGCCCTGGTACCACTGGGCGACCGCCTGCCGGGCCGGGTGGATGCCGCGGGCGTCGCTGTAACCCTGGGCGTCGCCGATGCTGTGCACCACGCCGCTGAGCACCGCGTCGGGCGCGGTGAGGCCGAACGGGGCCGGGTTGCCCAGGTTGAGCTTGAGTATCTGGTGCCCGTCGGCCTCGAGCTGGCGCATCCGGCGCAAGACCGGGCCCCGGATGTCGTAACGGACGTCTTGAAGCCTGCTGGCCTGCGACACCATCGCCCCGCACCTTCCTTTCGTCACGGGGCCGTCGTGCCGTCGTTGGCCGCCCGCGTAGTAGCCGACCGTACCGTAACCGGGCGGCCGGTGCGCCGCATGTGCGGGCCCCGGGCAAGCGCGTTATCGTTGGCGCGCCTACGCCAACATCGCTCTGATCCGGGGAGCCGGGATGCCCGACCTCAGCACCACCACCGACACCGCCGTCGGCGTGGCCTACCGGTCCGCGCTGGAGGTCATCGCCGCCTCCGAGCCGGACGTGGCCGACGCGATCGCGGGCGAGCTCGCGTCACAGCGGCGCCAGCTCAAGCTCATCGCGTCGGAGAACTACGCGTCGCCCGCGGTGCTGCTGGCCATGGGCAACTGGCTGTCGGACAAGTACGCCGAGGGCACCCCCGGCCACCGTCTCTACGCCGGGTGCGAGATGGTCGACCGGGTCGAGACGCTGGCCGCCGACCACGCCCGGGTCCTGTTCGGCGCGGATCACGCCTACGTCCAGCCGCACTCGGGCATCGACGCCAACCTCGTCGCCTACTGGGCCATCCTCGCCTGCCGGGTAGAGAGCCCGGCCCTGGCGCAGGCCGGCGCGAAGCACGTGAACGACCTGGACCCGGCGGCCTGGGAACAGCTGCGCCACGACCTGCACGGGCAGCGGATGATGGGCATGTCCCTCGACGCGGGCGGGCACCTGACCCACGGGTTCCGGCCCAACATCTCCGGGAAGCTCTTCCACCAGGCCAGTTACGGGGTCGATCCGGCGTCGGAACTGCTCGACTACGACGCGATCGCC
This sequence comes from uncultured Actinomycetota bacterium, assembly GCA_963834695.1. Taxonomy (GTDB): domain Bacteria; phylum Actinomycetota; class Actinomycetes; order Streptosporangiales; family Streptosporangiaceae; genus JASHPR01. The sequence goes on along the minus strand of CAWIDQ010000084.1, from coordinate 6,504 downwards.
GCCCAGGCCATGCAGTTCCGGCCGCTGGTGCTCGTCGCCGGGTACTCCGCCTACCCGAGGAACCCCGACTTCGCGATCCTGGCCGAGATCGCGGCCGACGTCGGCGCCACGTTCATGGTCGACATGGCGCACTTCGCCGGGCTGGTGGCCGGGAAGGTCCTGACCGGGGACCTCAACCCGGTCCCGCACGCCGACGTGGTGACGTCCACCACCCACAAGTCGTTGCGCGGCCCGCGCGGCGGCCTGGTGCTGTGCACCGAGGAGTACGCGCCGTACGTGGACCGGGGCTGCCCCATGGTGCTCGGCGGCCCGCTGCCGCAGGTGATGGCGGCCAAGGCGGTCGCCCTGGCCGAGGCCCGGCAGGACTCGTTCGCCGCCTACGCGTCGCGGATCGTGGACAACGCCCGCGCGCTGGCCGACGGCCTGCTGCAGCGGGGGACGCGGCTGGTGACCGGCGGCACCGACAATCACCTCGTGCTCATGGACGTCGGCGCGAGCTTCGGCCTGACCGGCCGCCAGGCCGAGCAGGCGCTGCTGGACGCGGGCGTGGTCACCAACCGCAACTCGGTGCCCGCCGATCCCAACGGCGCCTGGTACACCTCGGGAGTTCGCCTGGGCACCCCGGCGCTCACCACGCTGGGCTTCGGCCCCGACGAGCTCGACGAGGCCGCCGACGTCATCGTCACCGCGCTGCGCGCCACGACGCCCGCCACGTCCACGGCCAAGGCCAAGTACGACCTGGACCCCGGGACAGCCGAGGCCTGCCGGAGCCGGTGCGCCGACCTGCTGGTCCGGCACCGCCTCTACCCCGAGATCGAGCTGTAACGGTTGGGGAGCCCTCCCCAAATCGCCGGCGCGGCGTATCCACCCGGTGGCTAACGCCGTCTTAGAGGGCAGACGCCGCCACCCGCGGCACGGGGACGCCGCGAGGCCATGCTGGCCGCGGCCTGCTGGGGGAGACAACCATGCCTAACGCCAGGGCACCCGCCGACACTGGCCGCGCGCCCGCGGGCCCGGCCCGGCGACGCACCGTGATCGCCGACACTGGCCGCGCGCCCGCGGGCCCGGCCCGGCGACGCACCGTGATCGCCGCCACCACGCTCGCGTGCGTCGGCCTGGCCGCCGTCACCGGCTGCTCGGCCGATTCGCCGCAGCCCTCAACGCCATAAAACCGGACTAGCGCCGCCACCGTTACCAAAGATGCGGCCCGCTGTCCGATGACATGACCCCGGAAACCTACGTATGCTCCGGCAACTCGGTGCGGTTCTACACCGCCGACGGCGACTACTTCGCCCTCACCCGGGACGTTCCCCGTGCCTCGGGGTCATAGCGGTCCCGGAGCCAGCTCCCGGCGGCGGCGTTGGAGAAAGGCCCGCTCGGCGGCGTTCGCGGTGCGGGCGATGGCGGCGTCGTAGGCCAGCGCCGCATCGGCGTCCCGGCCGAGCCGCCGCAGGAGATCCGCCCGGATGGCGTGGAACAGGTAGTAGCCGTCCAGGTCGAGATCGGCCAGGCCGGCCAGGGCCACCTGGGGGCCGTCGACCTCGGCCACGGCGACGGCGCGGTTCAGCACGGCCACCGGGGTCGGCGCGACCAGCAACAGCTGGTCGTAGAGCTGGAGGATCTGGCGCCAGTCGGTGTCGGCGGCGGTGGGCGCGTCGCTGTGCACCGCGTTGATCGCGGCCTGGATCTGGTAGGGCCCGGGCTGACCCCGGCGCAGGCAGGCCCGGACGATGGCCTGGCCCTCGGCGATGAGGTCGCGATCCCACCGGCTGCGGTCCTGGTCGGCGAGGAGAACGAGGGTCCCGTCGGGGCGGCTGCGGGCGGCGCTGCGGGACTGGATGAGCAGCAGGAGTGCCAGCAGCCCCATGACCTCGGGCTCGTCGGGCATCAGCTCGGCCAGCAGCCGGGCTAGCCGGATGGCCTCGGCGCACAGGTCCTCGCGGACGAGGCGGTCACCGGAGCTGGCCGTGTACCCCTCGTTGAAGATCAGGTAGATCACGGCCAGCACGGCCCGCCGCCGGCCGGGCAGCTCGGCGTCGCCGGGTACCCGGTACGGGATCTTGGCCGCGCGGATCTTGCCCTTGGCCCGGACCAGCCGCTGCGCCATGGTCGGCTCCGGGACCAGGAAGGCCCGCGCGATCTCCGCGGTGGACAGGCCGCCCAGGAGCCGCAGGGTCAGGGCGACCTGGGCCGCCTGCCCGAGCGCCGGGTGGCAACAGGTGAAGATCAAACGCAGCCGGTCGTCTGGCACGGCTACCTCCTCGGCCGGCCGGTCGTATCCGCGCAGGAGCTGGGCCTGGGCGTGCCGGTCGTGGCGGGACGCCTCGCGGCGCACCCGGTCGATCGCCCGGTTCCGGGCCGTGGTGATGATCCACCCGGCCGGGCTCGGCGGCATCCCGGCTGACGGCCACCGCTCCGCGGCCACGGTGAACGCATCCTGGACCGACTCCTCGGCGAGGTCGATGTCCCCGAGTACGCGGACGAGCACGGCTACGGCGCGGCCGTACTCGTTGCGGAAAACCCGCTCGATCTCGCTCGAGCCGACGGCTGGCACCGGTCCGTCAGTCCCCGGCTTCCTCTTGGAACGGGCGCACCTCGACCGGCGCGGCGCAGGCCTCGGTCGCCTTGGCCGCCCAGGCCAGCGCGGCGTCCAGGTCCTCGGCCTTGATCACCCAGAACCCGCCGATGTGCTCCTTGCCCTCGGCGAACGGGCCGTCGGTCATCAGTACCTCGCCGTCGGCGACCCGGACCACGGTGGCGGTGCTCGGCGGGTGCAGGCCGCCGGCGAACACCCACGCCCCGGTGGCCTGGAGCTCGGAATTCAGGGCGGCCACCCGCTCGTAGGTCGGCTGCACCGCCTCGGGCGGCGGGGGCGGGGTGCCGTCGTCGACTAGGTGCACGCTGAGCAGGTACTGCTGCATCGGGGGACTCTCCTCTCGGGCGGGCCGGGGTTCAGCCGGCCGCTGGCGCCTCGGCCGGGGCGGGATGCAAGGTGAGCAGCTGGACGCCGGAGCCCACGGTCTTCGCCTCGCTCAGCGTGAGCGCGGCCGGACCGGGCATCGTGTCCGGGAACACGCGCTTGCCGCTGCCGAGGATGATCGGGAAGACCATCAGCCGGTACTCGTCCACCAGATTGTGCCGAATCAGCGTATGCACCAGCCGGGAGCTGCCCTCGACCAGCAGGTCTCCGCCGGGCCCGTCTCTGAGCTCGGTGATCTCGGCTACGACGTCGCCGCTGATCACGGTGGTGGGGCCCCAGGCCGCCTCGGCGTCGGTCAGCGTCGAGGAGACGACGCACTTGGGGATGCTGTTCATCCTCTTGCCGAACTCGTCGGTGCCCATCGACGGCCAGGCCTGCGCGAACCCCTGGTAGGTGACCCGTCCGAGCAGCAGCGCCTCGCTGGCGAACAGCTCATCGACCTTGAACGCGTCCCCTTCCTGGCCGCGGTCGAACTGGAACGTCCACCGGGGCTCTTCCATCACGCCGTCCAGCGACATGAACTCGGTCACCACGATCCTGCTCATCGCTTTCCTCCTGTCACGCGGGCCCCCGCGCCGGGCGGTTCCCTGCTTCCTCACGCGAGGCTTCTCACTCCTCACACGAACGGCGCAGGCCCGGATCGACATCCGGCCGGAATCTTTGGGCCGGGCTGGGCCGGGTCACCGCGGCGGGCCTCGTGAGATACAACTGTGCTGTGCTGTTCCGGATGGCCAGTGATCCCGGCACGCCCGGCTGGCCGAACGAGGACTACGCGTGCGTCGGTCCCGGCGCGGCCGTGCTCCTGGACGGAGCGACCACCTTCCCGCCCGGCACGGACACCGGCTGCCGGCACGGGGTGGCCTGGTACGCCCGCACCCTGGGCACCGACCTGCTGGCCGCGATCACCGCCGAGCCGCGGATCCCGCTGGCCAGCGCGCTCGCCGCCGCGATCGCGCAGGTGCGGGACCGGCATTCCGGCGTCTGCGATCTGTCGGTCCGGGCCACCCCGGCGGCCACCGTCACCGCGGTCCGCGCCGAGCCTGGGGGCATCGGCTACCTGGCCCTGTCCGACTCCAGCATCGCCGCGGACTTCACCGACGGGCGGCCGCCGCAGGTCATCACCGACCGGCACCGGGCGGCCGCGGCCGATCCGGACGCGGCCCGGCACGCCACCGTCGGCACCGTGCCCCGCGCGGACCTGCGCGGCGTGGCCCTGCTCAGCGACGGCGCCACTCGCATCACTGACCTGTACCACGTGCTGACCTGGCCCGATGTCATCGACGTGATCCGCGGCCCGGGCCCGGCGGCGCTCATCAGCCAGGTCCGCGCCGCCGAGGACGGCGACTCAGCCTGCGAGCGCTGGCCCCGGGGCAAGGCCAAGGACGACGCCACGATCGTCTACTGGCAGCATGCGTAGGTCGGCCGTACCCCTCGGGAGACCCTGAGCTTGGATCTCGGTCAGGCGGGCGGCGACGGCCGCGGTGACCGCCATCCGCGACCGCGCCGTCGACGTAGGTGACGGTGTTGGCGGGATGGCGGGGATGCGCGGGCCGGGGAGCACGACCGCCGGTGAGGTTGAGCGGGTCGGCCGCGGAGATCGGGACCGGCTCGCCGGTGCGGGGCTGCTTGCGGACGGTGCGGAGCAGGTCGACCGCGTCGGGATGGGCGAACTGCTCGCCGCTGAACCCGGCGACGAACCGGCCGCCGCGGATCGTGCCGCGGGCCTCCATCCGGCGCAGCGCCCAGAGGACGTCGCGCCAGGGCACGGCGAGGTTCTCCCGGGCGGCCAGGTCGCGGAAGATCACGCCCCAGCGGGCGACGAGCTGCTCGGCGATCGGCCTCGGCCAGCTCGTCCCGGTCGGGCGCGTCGGCGGGGGCGGGCAGCAGGGACCACCGCCCGGCCGAGCCGCCGGTCCGCCGGCCGCCGAGCCCGCGCCGCAGCCCGCGCCGGGGCAGCGGCGCGGCCCGGCCGCCGCGGCGCAGCAGCGACCGCACCGCCCGGAAGCCGTCCGCGGTGACCAGCCCGCGGGCCACGCCGTCCCACAGCGCCTCCTCGACCTCGTCGGGCAGGCGGCCGCTGACCGTGGCCAGGTCGGGCCGGAACAGCGCGCCGTGCCGCGCAGCGCGTCGAGGATGTCGCGGGTGCGGCCCGGGCCCGGCTCGGCCGGGGCCGCCTCGCCGCGTGCGGCGCGCAGCAGCCAGGGCAGGTCGTCGCGGATCGTCAGCGTGATCGGGGTGGCCCGGGACGGGGTCAGCCCGCTGCGCCGGGGGAGCGGGTCGGGCGGGGCGTCGCGCACCGACAGCCGTCCCCAGGTGACCTGGCCGGACAGGCACAGCTCATCCAGCCATTCCCGGCGGTAACCCTCCACCCGGGCGGCCAGCACCGCGTTCTCCCAGGCGCCGGCGGCCAGCTCGAAGCCCTGCAGCTGCTCGATGACTGCGAGCACCCCGAACCGGCCCTCGCGCCGGGTGCCGGCTCGGCGTGCTGCCAGCGCAGCAGGAACCGCATGAAGTCCCGGGCGGCTGACCGGCTCGATCTCGCGCCGCAGGCGCTGCCGGGTGTAGGCGTGGATCCGGGCCAGCAGCCGCCGGGCGCAGTACTCCACCGGCGATCCCCACGTCCGGGCGGTGAACTGCGCCCCGGATCGCGAAGCCCTCGGCCTCCAGCCGGGCCAGCCCGCGCACCACGATCGTCTCCGGTAGGCCGGTCGCCTCGCCCAGGTCCGCGATGTGGACGGGCCGCGGCATTCGAGGTGACCGCGAAGCAGGTCGGCGGCCGCGGTGTCCTCGTCGGGCGGGCCGCCGGCGGGACCGGGCACGGGTGGTCGGGCACGATCGCGGCGTCGGGGAAGAGCACCTCCACGGCGGGCCGTCGTTCCACCGCCGCCCACAGTTCGCCATCCGCCGCGGACGGTGGCCGCCCGGCGGCTCGCGACCAGCGTCGTCGAACATCGGCTGCCAGTCCGGCACGGGACGGTGCGTGACCACGGTCATCAGCAGGTCGTGCAGCTCGTCGGCGTCCCGCGGGTCGGGGCGCACCTGTGCCGCTACCTGCTCGATCGCGTCCGGGTCGAGCTTGCCAGCTCGTGCGGCCTCGACCGGCAGGCCGCGGCGCAACTGGACCGCGCGGCTGCGGCGCTCCTCCAGCGGGGCGTCGTCCAGGAAGGTGAACGGCCGCCCGTTGAGGATCTCGTGGGCCAGCACCGACGGCTCGGTGGTGTCCCGGACCACCACGCTGACCCGGCCGGATTCGATCCCGCCGAGCAGGTCCTTGAGGCCGTCGATGTCCATCGCCTCGCGTAGGCAATCGTCCAGCGTCTGGCGGACGATCGGGTGGTCGGGGATCTCCAGCGGGCCCGGAGCCACATTCTCCTGGCACGCGGCCAGCGTCGGGAACACGGCCGCCATCAGGTCGTCGGCTTCCATCCGCTGGATCGCAGGCGGGTTCTTCTTCCCGCCGCGCATCCGCAGCACGGCCAGCGACCGGTTCAGATTCCACCGCCACCGGGCGGCGAACATCGGCG
>CAWIDQ010000083.1:0-76257 GCA_963834695.1 uncultured Actinomycetota bacterium | reverse complement strand
AGCCATTGGTTCGTTGCGTGTTGCTGTCGAAGCCGTTTCCGGGCATCGCCTGTTGCACCGTGTGATCGTGAGGATCGCGGTCATCACCGAATCGTTTCCCCCAGACGTGAACGGCGTCGCTCACTGCGTCCTGCGCGTGGCCGAGCACCTGGTCCGGCGAGGACACCAGCCCGCTGGTCGTCGCGCCCCGCCCGGCCGAGGCGATGCCCCGGCCCGATAGCGCGGTGTCCTATCCGGTGGTGCGCGTGCCGTCGCTGCCGATGCCCTGTTACCCCGGTTTCCGGATCGCCCCGGCCGGCCCGGCCTGCGCGCGGCGCTGGCCGGCCACGGCACCGAACTCGTCCACCTGGCCAGCCCGTTCGTCCTGGGTGGCGGCGGGGCCGTGGCCGCGGCCGGCTGCGGCTGCCGATGGTCGCCGTCTACCAGACCGACGTGGCCGGCTACGCCCGCGCCTACCGGCTCGGCCCGGCCGGCCAGGCCGCCGCGTGGCGCCGCCTGCGCCGGATCCACAACGCCGCCGACCGGACGCTCGCCCCGTCCACCGCGGCCGCCGCGGACCTGCACGCGCACGGCATCGAGCGGGTCCGGCTGTGGGCCCGGGGCGTGGACACGACCCGGTTCGACCCGGTCAAGCGCAGCGAGCGGCTGCGCGCCGAACTCGCGCCCGGCGGTGAAGTGCTGGCCGGCTACGTGGGCAGGCTGGCGCCGGAGAAGCGCGTCGAGCTGCTCAGCCGAGGTGGCGACGCTGCCCGGGGTGCGACTGGTGATCGTCGGCTCCGGCCCGGCCGAGGCCTCGGCGCGCCGGGCCATGCCCGCCGCGGTGTTCCTGGGCCAGCGCCACGGGGAGGAGCTGGCCAGCATCTACGCCAGCCTCGACGTGTTCGTGCACAGCGGCCCCCACGAGACGTTCGGCCAGACGCTCCAGGAAGCCGCGGCCAGCGGGCTGCCGGTGGTCGCCCCGGCCGCCGGCGGGCCGCTCGACCTGGTCAGCCAGGGCGTGACCGGGTTCCTGGTGCCGCCGGGCGACCCCGGCGCGCTGGCCAGCGCGGTGGCCAGGCTGGCCGCCGACCCGGGGCTGCGCGCCGAGCAGGGCCGCGCGGCCCGGCAGCGGGTGCTCGGCCGGAGCTGGCCGGCCCTCGGCGACGAGCTGATCGGCCACTACGAGGCAGTTCTCCGGACCACAAGCGCCGTGGGGGTGTCAGCTTGACATCCTCCCCGTCATGCCTGGCGGGGATTCCAACCTCTACGCGGAGAGGAGCAGAGGTTGAGGTTCGCGGTTCCTCCGCCCGCCCTGTGGCGAGCGTCCCCGCGCAGTCACCGCATGCCCTGCGGCGATGTTCCTGGCCGCGTTCACGTCCGCATTGCCGACGTAGGCGCAGGCCACACAGCGGAAGAGAGCTTGGCTCTCGCGGCTCTCCGCTGCGATATGCGCACACGCCGAGCATTGCTGGCTGGTGTACGCGGGACCGACTCTTTCAACCCGGCCGGGAGCCTTGTCCTCCAGTCGGCGTGCCAGCAGCCCGCACCCGCTCGCCAGGATTCCCCGATTCAGCCCGGCCTTCTGCTGGACGTTCCGGCCGGGCTTAGCGGCGGTTCCGCGGGCGGAGCGGGTCATGGCGGGGATGCGCAGATCCTCGACCAGGATCAGGTCGAACCGGCGGGCCAGATCAGTCGAGACCTTTTCAGCCCAGTCCTTGCGCCGGTCGGCCTCGCGGGCCTTCAGCTTGGCGATCGCGGTCTTGACGCGCTTGCGCCGGCTGGATCCCTTCGTGGCGCGCGCGAGTTTGCGCTGCAGCCGCTGCCGCCGGACCCGCTCGGCAGGCCGCAGGCCGGGGCAGCGCAGCCGCTCGCCAGTAGACAGCGCAGCCGACACGGTCACGCCCCGGTCCACGCCGACTACATCGCCAGTTCCGGGACCGGGAATGGGTTCAGGGATGGTGGCGAAGGCGATGTGCCAGCGGCCCATACGGTCGAGGGTTACCCGGTAGGACCTGGCCGCCGGGACAGCGCGCGACCAGCGGAATCGTACCCATCCGGCCTTGGGGATCCAGATTTCGCCGCTGCTGCGGGTCAGTCGCCGGATGCGGCCGGGCCTGACCGCGACGATCCGGAATCCCTCGTTCTGGCCAGCTTTGCGCCAGGTGGGCCTGCCGTGGGTGTCGGCGAAGTAGTTGGTCATGGCCTGGGTAAAGTCCCGCAATGCCTGCTGCTGCACCATCTGGCTGCCGTCGGCCAGCCAGTCGGACTCGGCCCGAGCCTGGGTCAGCTGGGCCGCCTGGGCGCAGTAGCCCGGTGCGCTACTGCGGCCGGGCCGCCACCAGGACTGCTGCTCGACGGCGAGGTTCCAGACGTAGCGGGCGTGGGCGCAGTGTCGGGCCAAGATGGCCTGCTGCGCTGGTGTCGGCACCAGCCGGTATCGAGCCATGAATCGAATCTAGTAGCGAGTACTGACAATCGGGAGGAGGTGAAGCGTCGCGTCCTGCGCTGCCTGCGGGCAAGACCTGCCGCGTCGCGAATGCGATGACCACGTTCGTAGCCCTCGGCGACTCGATCACGCTAGGCATTGGCGACCCGGTGCGTCAGGAGGACGAGCGGGGCGACCGCAGCCGCGCCTGGCGAGGCTGGGCCGCGCTGCTCGCCGAAGGCCTGCACGAGCCCGATCTGCACATCCTCGCCTCGTCCGGTGCGCAGAGCGCCGACGTCGAGCGGGACCAGTTGCCCGCGGCGCTGCAACTGCGGCCGGACATCGCCAGCGTGATCGTGGGGATCAACGACACGCTGCGGGCCAGCTTCGACCCGGCTCGCATCGCCTCGGCCGCGGCGCACACGGTCGGGGCCCTGCGCGCCGCCGGAGCCGAGGTGCTGACCATGCGGCTGCCCGACCCGGGCCGGATGCTCGGCCTGCCCGGCTCCATGGCCCGGCCGCTGGCCCGGCGGGCGCACGAGGTGAACACGATCATGGACGGCGTGGCGGCACGGTTCGGCACGCTGCACTATGACGCCGCCGAGGACCCGGCGACCCACGACCCGGCGATGTGGGCTGTGGACCGGCTGCATCCCAACGAGCGCGGCCACCGGCTCATCGCCTGCCGGTTCTACGACCAGATCGCCGCCGCGGGCCTGCCGACCGGGGCCCGGCCCGATTCCGAGCCGTCCAGTCCGCCGCCGACCCGCCTGGCCGAGATCGGGTGGCTGGCCACCCGGGGCACGGCCTGGGTGCTGCGCCGCTGCACCGACCTGGTGCCGGGCCTGGTGGCGATGGCGATCCGGGAGCGGTGGTCGGGCGAGGATCCGGCTAGCGCCACCATGGAACACGCCGCAGCTGGGCCACGTGCTCCGCAGGCGTGGTGAGGTCAGGCGCGTGCGAGACCAGTTCCTGCAGCTGCTCGCGGACCCAGAGCGTATGCGGATGGCGGGGCGCCGCCCCGTCCGCGCCGTCGCCCGGCCCCTCCGTGCCCGGGCCGTCCGTGCCCGGCCCGTCCGTGCCCGGCCTTTCGTCGGTGCTCCCGGCGGCCTGGGCCCCGTCCAGGCTGGGGGGGACCGGCACGGGAGGCATCGGCTCGCCGCGGTGGGAGCTCAGCTCGACGGCGATGCGCCGGTAGAACTCGGCCAGGTCCATGGCCACGCGCCGTAGCATCCTTACCTGCCCGGCGTCGCCGTCCAGGCCGTCCTGCGCGGCTGGGCCGCTGGCGGGCAGTAGGCACACAGGCCGGCCAGCGACGTCGCGGTGAGCCGGACCCGTGTCGTGGCCAGGACCAAGGTCCACAGGCCATGCTTGTCCATTCGCTTGGTCCCTTGCTCGGCCAGGTACAGGCGGAGCGCGTCGTCCAGGCGGATCCCGGCCGAGGCCGCCGCGACCGCCGTGTCCGGTACAGCCTGGCGCAGGCCGAGGGTCCAGTCCACCGCCTGGATCAGGTACGCCGCGCCGGCCCGGAAGGCGTCGGCGAGGTCGTCGCCGACCGTGACGCTAGCGCCGCGCGGCCAGAACAGCAGCCCGACGACCAGGCTGACCGCGCAGCCGATGACGACGTCCTGGACCCGTACCAGGCCGACCCTCCAGCCGGCCGGGACCAGCAAGTTGAACAGCACGATCACCGTGACCGTGAACGCCGCCTGCCCGACCGCGAACGGCGCGGTGCCCGGCGTGTAGGACGCCACCAGGACGGCGATGGGCAGGACGATCCACAAGGTGGTGGGGTTGGTGCCGATGGCCAGCATCAGCGCGGAGCCGACCGCGAAGCCGACGACGGTGCCGGCCAGCGCCCGCAGCACGGTCGCCCCCGTGGCCGCCGCGTTCGTGCGCAGTACCGACAGCGTGCCGAGCACCACCCAGAAACCGTGTTGCACGTCGGCCAGATCGGCGACCAGCACCGCAGCGGCGAGCGCCACCGCGCCGCGCGCACTACTGCGGAACCAAACCGAGCGGGGGTCGGCGTGCCGGGCGGCCAGGCGGGCCGCGCTGACCAGACCGCCGAGCCTCCCGGCGGCCAGCGGGCCGTCCTGGCCCCCCGCTTGCCCGTACCAGCTCCGACGCTGAGTGGCGACCGTCTCGGGGTCGGCCCGCCCGGCGGCGATCAAGGCGTCCGCGACCGTGCTCCGCGCGGCCACGGCGATCGTCTGCGCGTGGACCGCGTGCCGGGCGGCAGCATTCGCGCTGCCCGGGTCGCCGGAGAGCGCCTGCTGCTGCACCGAACTGGCCGCCCGCGCCTCTTCCAGCCGGCCGATGTCGCGCGCAACATCCTCGACCGCGACGTCCTGGTCACTGAGCAGCAACGCCACGTCCGCGAGGACCCGGGCGGTGACGTCCAGCAGTTCGCGATCGGCCGCTGCCTTCGGCGCATGTGCGCCGCCGTCCAGGGCATCGGTGATCAGCGAGGTGACCCACTCGAGCATCTCGGCGACGTTGGCCAGGCCCTGGTCGGCGGTGGCCAGTCCGATCGGGCGGTACGGCGTGGTGGTGAACAGGTTCATGAGCTGGTGCTTTGCCGCGATGGCGGCCTCCCGGTCGGCTGGTGTCGCGTCGCCGCGTTCGACCGCCTGGAGGTGGCTGGCCAGCGCGTTCGCGGAGGCGGCCGCGGCCGCGCGGAGCCGGTCTCCCGGCGATCGCGGTGACAGCAGCAGCACCGCCGCCGTGCCCACCACCGACGCCAGCCACCAGCCCGCGAGCCGCGACGGGATATCGGCGATCGTGCCGTGGGGGGTGGCCACCGGCAGCACGTAGGCGAGCAGCGCGGCCGTGGTGCCGGAGGCGGCATTCGGCCCGGCCACCCCGCCGAAGAAGATGGCGAAGGCCACCGGGATCGTCACGACCGCCGCCAGCCAGGCGTTCCCGCTGACCAGGGTGCCGATGATCAGCGCCGCGCTGCCGACCAGCGCGAGCTGGAGATGCGCGACGGCCTTGTCCCGCCTGCTCCCGCCGAACGAGGCCAGGACCAGCGTGGCGAAGCTGCCGAACGCGGCGAACGTAGCCATCTGCAGGTCGCCGATGACCTTATAGGTCAGCGCGAACAGGGCCGGCATGACGATCGTGGCGCGCAGCGCCCGCATCGCGGCCGGGACCGACCACTTCACCTGCCACCAGGGCGACGGCGCGGACTGGCCCGGGGAGGTCCGGAACAGCCGAGCGCGCGGTCGCTGGGCCGAAGGGACCACGACGGCGGAATCGGGCATTATCACAGCGTATAGACAGGCCCGCGGCACTTGAAGCGGGCGGCCGGGGCCGGCCACGGCCGGTTAGGCTTGGCGGGTGAAAACCGGCCAGGTCCTGCCGCTGCGGGACGATCTCGCTGGCCGGGAAGCGTACGGGGCACCCATGCCCGACGTCCCGGTCCGGCTCAACGTCAACGAGAACCCGTACCCGCCGTCGCCCGCGCTGGCGCGCGCGATAGCCGATGCCGTGGCCGCCGTGGCGGGCACGCTCAACCGGTACCCCGACCGCGACGCCGCCGGCCTGCGCGACGACCTGGCCAGCTATCTCGGCCACGGGCTGACCCGGGAGCAGGTCTGGGCCGCCAATGGTTCCAACGAGGTCATGCAGCAGCTGCTGATGGCCTTCGGCGGCCCGGGGCGCACCGCCCTCGGCTTCGAGCCGTCGTACTCGATGCATCCCGTGATCACGCAGATCACGGCGACCCGCTGGGTACCGGGCGCCAGGGGCGGCGGGGACGACGGATTCGGGCTTGACCCGGGCCGCGCCGTGGCCACGGTCCGCGAGCTCCAGCCCGACCTGGTGTTCCTCGCCTCGCCGAACAACCCGACCGGCATGGCGCTGCCGCTGAGCACGATCGAGGAGGTGTGCGAGGCCGCCCCGGGCATGGTCGTGGTCGACGAGGCCTACGCGGAGTTCGCGCGCGACCAGCGCGCCACCGCGCTGGACCTGCTGCCGCGGCATGAGCGCCTGGTCGTCACCAGGACGATGTCCAAGGCGTTCGCGCTGGCCGGGGCCAGGATCGGCTACCTCGCCGCCTCGCCCGAGGTCGTCGGCGCCCTGCAGATCGTGCGGCTGCCCTACCACCTGTCCGCGATCACCCAGACGGTGGCCCGGGTCGCGCTCGCGCACGCCAGCGAGCTGCTGGCCACGGTGGCGACGCTGCGCGGCGAGCGGGACGAGCTGGTGAGATGGCTGCGCTCCCGGGGCCTGGCCGCCGCGGACTCGGACGCCAACTTCGTGCTGTTCGGCGCGTTCGGCGACCGGCATGCAGTCTGGCAGGGGCTGCTGGACCGCGGCGTGCTGATCCGCGAGGTGGGACCGCCGGGCTGGCTGCGGGTGAGCATCGGCACCGCGCAGGAGATGGCCGCCTTCCGGGCCGCGCTGGGCGAGGTGCTGGCGTGACCGGCGGCCGCACCGCGCGCGTGGAGCGCGTCACCAGGGAGACCCAGGTCCTGGTCGAGCTCGACCTGGACGGCACGGGGGTGACCGAGGCGCAGACGGGAGTGCCATTTTTCGACCACATGCTGGCCCAGCTCGGCAAGCACGGCTGCCTCGACCTGACCGTACGGGCCCGGGGCGACACCGAGATCGACGCCCATCACACCGTGGAGGACACCGCGCTGGCGCTCGGCCAGGCGCTGCGCGAGGCGCTCGGCGACAAGGCGGGGATCTGCCGGTTCGGCGACGCGCTGATCCCGCTGGACGAGACCCTGGCCCGGGCCGCCGTGGACCTGTCCGGCCTGCCGTACGCCGTGCACGCCGAGCCGGAACCGATGCCGCCCATGATCGGCAGCTACGACACTACGCTGACCCGGCACTTTTTCGAGTCGCTCGCGATGACGGCGGGAATCTGCCTGCACCTGACCGTGCTGGCGGGACGCAACCCGCATCACATCGTGGAGGCCCAGTTCAAGGCGTTCGCGCGGGCGCTGCGCGCCGCCGCGGCCCCGGACCCCCGTGCGGCGGGCGTCCCGAGCACCAAGGGCGTGCTCTGAGGCCCCGCCCGTCCCCCTATCATCGGAGATGCCCTGCGACCCGCGGAGGAAGGTGCCTGATGTCAGCCGAGCCGCCGGCGGCCCCCGAGCCGGATTCCGATGACCCGATCGGCGTCCGCTATCCCAACACGGCCCGCATCTGGAACTATCAGCTCGGCGGCAAGGACAACTTCGCGGTCGACCGGCAGGCGTCCGAGGCGGCCAACGCGATGGTGAAGGGGCTGGGTGTCCCGGCCGGCGCCGACAGCGCCATCGAAAGCCGCCATCTGCTGCAGCGGATGGTGGACTACATGCTCGGCCAGGGCGTCCGCCAGTTCCTCGACCTTGGCTCCGGCCTGCCGAACATGGCCAACACCCACCAGATCGTGCACCGGGCGGCGCCCGAGGCGCGCGTCGTCTACGCGGACATCGATCCGCTGGTCTCGACCCATGCCGCGGCGCTGATGGCCGGCCCCGACGTGGTCACGCTCCGGGCGGATCTGCGCGAACCGGACCAGGTGCTGGGCGATGCGCGGGTCCGCGACACGCTCGACTTCGGCCAGCCGGTCGGGATCATGTTCATGTGCGTCCTGCACTGCCTGTGGGACTCCGAAGACCCGTGGGGCGTGGTCGGGCAGTTCCGGGACGCGGTAGCACCAGGCAGCTACCTGGCCCTGAGCCACATGACCCGCGAAGCCCACCCCGAAGCGGCCGAGGGGCTCTTCCGCATGACCCAGGAACTGCACTGGAACACGCCGCTGATCTCGCGCGACCGCGCCGACATCGCACGATTCTTCGACGGGTTCACGCTGGTCGAGCCCGGCCTGGTGTCCCCGGCGCAGTGGCGGCCCGACCTGGACAATCCGCTCCGCGACACCGGCTCCGGTGGGGGCGGCGAGCCCGTGCTCAGGCTGACTTCCGCCGAGACCGCCGCCGACGATCTCGGGGTCGGATGGCACCTGTGCGGGGTCGGCATCAAGGGCCGGTCCTGAACGATCCCTCCTGCCGCCGCGGTCAGCCCGGTCCGGCCTGGTCGCGCGCGGTCGCGGTGAACGCCTCGAGTGCCTCGGTGTCGGAGTAGTGGTTCAGCACGTACTCGGCCGCCCACGCCCGCGCGTCGGGATACTCGCTGGCGCCGATGGCCTGGGCGGCCGCCTCGGCGTCGTAGCGGGTCTGCCGCAGCGTCACGCCCGGGCCGAGCAGCGCCCAGCCGGCGCCCGGGTGACCGTAGGGCATGCCGACGCTGCCGGGGTTGACCACCCGGCGTCCGCCCGCTAGCCGGTCGAACGGCATGTGGGTGTGGCCGCAGACCACGACCGCGGCGTCGACACCGTCCAGTGCGGCGGCCCAGCGTTGCGGCGGGCTGTCGACGAGCAGCATCTCGTCGTCGCGGCGCGGGGAGGCATGGCAGAACAGGGTCGGTCCGAGCCCGTCGATGTCCAGGGTGACGGTCAGTGGCAGGCGGTCCAGCCGGTCCCGGTGCTCCCGGCCGATCAGCGCCGCGCTCGCGATGGCGTCGGCGGCGTTCGGTCCGGGAACCTCGCCGCCATCGAAGGCGGTGACCATCTCCCGCTCGCAGTTGCCATGCACCCACATCGCCCGGTTGCCGAGCGCGGTCAGCCGGTCCAGCGTCGGCCCGGGCATCGGCCCGAGCGCGATGTCGCCTAGCAGCACCACCGCGTCGGCGCCGGCCACGTCGGGCTCATCGAGCACCGCGTCCAGGGCCGGCCGGTTGGCGTGAATGTCGGCCAGGACCGCAACTCTCATCTCGCGATTATCGCGTCCCGCGGCGGCTGGCGGTCGCGAAGCACGCCCGCAGGATGGCGGCTCACGGACAAAGCTGAAGTGCTTGCTTGACTATTGACGGGCCAGGCAGGCATACTCAAGTACATGCTTAACCAAGTGGCCGACCTGGACCGGGTCTTCCACGCCCTGGCCGACCCCGGCCGGCGGCTCATGCTGGAGCGGCTCAGCCAGGGATCGGCATCGGTGAGTGAGCTCGGCAGGCCGCTCGCGATGTCCCTGGCGGCGGTCGTCCAGCACGTGCAGGTGCTGGAAGCCAGCGGCCTGGTCCGGTCGCAGAAGACCGGCCGCACGCGAACCTGCGCCATCAACCCGGCGGCGCTGCGTTCGGCCGAGTCGTGGATCTCCGAGCGGCGCACGCTCTGGGAGCGCCGCCTGGACCGCCTCGGCGACTACCTGGCCGATGCGGCCGGCAGTCCGCCGCACATCCCCCACGATGACACCGGCCCGCTACGGGACGAACCTGAGGAGAGATCAGAATGACCGATCGCTGCGTCAACCACGTCACCTTCGTCATCGAGCGCCGGTACCCCGCCAGCCCGGCCAAGGTCTTCGGGGCCTGGGCCGATGCCGCCGCGAAGAGTGTCTGGCTGGACGACCCGGACTATAAGTCCGACGAAGGCGCCGACTACGAGCTGGACTTCCGCGTCGGCGGGCACGAGCGGTTCGGCGGCCTGACCCCGGAGGGCACGCGGTACAGCTACGACGCCCTGTACTACGACATCGTGCCCGACGAGCGGATCGTGTATAGCTACGAGATGTACTCCGGGGACGACCGGATGTCGGTGTCCCTGACCACCGTCGAGATCGTGCCCGACCAGGACGGGACCAAGCTCACCTACACCGAGCAGGGCGCGTTCCTCGACGGCATCGACAAGCCCGAGGACCGCCAGGAAGGCACCGCCTGGATACTCGACAACCTGGGCAAGTACCTCGCTGCTTCGGCCGACGGCTGACCGTGAATACCCGGCGGGACGCCGGCGCGTCTTGGTGAGCGCGCCCCGCGGTTAACCTGGGCGGGTGCGGTGCAAGGTGGCGGTGCTCGACTACGGCTTCGGCAATCTCCGCTCGGCGCAGCGGGCGCTGCAGCGGGCCGGAGCCGATGCGGAGGTGACCTCCGATCCGGAGACGGCGCTGAACGCCGACGGGCTGGTGGTGCCGGGCGTCGGCGCGTTCGCCGCCTGCATGGCCGGGCTGCGGGCGGTCCGCGGCGAGGTGGTGATCGGTAAGCGGCTGGCCGGATCCCGGCCGGTGCTCGGCATCTGTGTCGGCATGCAGATACTGTTCGAGGAGGGCGTCGAGCACGGCGAGCGGGCCGAGGGCTGCGGCGAGTGGCCGGGGGTCGTGCGGCGGCTGAACGCCCCGGTGCTGCCGCACATGGGCTGGAACACGGTCACCGCCCCGGCCGGCTCGCGGCTCTTCGCGGGCATCCCCGGCGACGCGAGGTTCTACTTCGTGCATTCCTACGCGGCCACGTCGCTGCCACTGCCGGCCAGCCCGGTGATGACCCTGCCGCTGATCACCTGGGCCGAGCACGGGGAGCGCTTCATCGCCGCGGTGGAGAACGGGCCGCTGTGCGCCACCCAGTTCCACCCGGAGAAGTCCGGTGACGCCGGGGCGGCGCTGCTGGCGAACTGGCTAGAGTCGGTGCGATGACGCCGCTGACCCTGCTGCCCGCCGTGGACGTGGCCGGCGGCCAGGCGGTCCGGCTGGTTCAGGGCTCCGCCGGGACCGAGACTGGGTACGGGGACCCGCTGGCGGCCGCGCGGGCCTGGCAGCAGGCCGGAGCCCGCTGGATCCACCTGGTCGACCTGGACGCGGCGTTCCGGCGCGGCTCCAACGCCGGGTTGCTCGCCTCGATCGTCGCGCAGGTTGACGTCGCGTTCGAGATCTCCGGGGGGATCCGCGACGATGCCTCGCTGGACGCCGCCCTGGGCACCGGGTGCACGCGGGTGGTCATCGGCACCGCCGCGCTCGAGGACCCGGACTGGGTGCGCGCCGCCATCGCCGCGCACGGCGAGCGGATCGCCGTCGGGCTGGACGTCCGGGGCACCCGGCTGGCCGCCCGCGGCTGGACGGCCGAGGGCGGCGAGCTGGACGAGGTGCTCGGCCGGCTCGAGGCCGACGGCTGCCGGCGCTACGTGGTCACCGACATCACCAGGGACGGCATGCTCAACGGGCCCAACCTGGACCTGCTGCGCCGGGTGTGCGCGGCCACGGACCGGCCGGTGATCGCCAGCGGCGGGGTGTCCAGCCTCGCTGACCTGCAGGCGATCGCCGGGCTGCGAGACGTCGGCGTCGAGGGCGCCATCGTCGGCAAGGCCCTGTACGCGCGAGCCTTCACCCTTCAGGAGGCCCTTAACGCGATGGCCGCCGCCACCACCGGGGCCGCCTGATGCCGGTCGCCGTCCGGGTCATCCCCTGCCTCGACGTGGACGCCGGGAGGGTCGTCAAGGGGGTGAACTTCCGGGACCTGCGCGACGCGGGCGACCCGGTGGAACTGGCCGCCGCCTACGACGCCGAGGGCGCGGACGAGCTCGTGTTCCTGGACATCACCGCGTCCGCGCAGCGCCGGGACACGATGGTCGACGTGGTGGCGCGCACGGCGGACCAGGTGTTCATCCCGCTCACGGTGGGCGGGGGAGTGCGCAGCGTGGACGACGTGGACCTGCTGCTGCGGGCCGGGGCCGACAAGGTATCGCTCAACACAGCCGCGGTCGCCCGGCCGGAGCTGCTCACCGAGGTGGCCGGCCGGTTCGGCGCGCAGTGCGTGGTGGTGTCGGTGGACGCGCGCCGCACAGTGTTGGCCGGGGGGGACGACCCCCCCACACCCCCCCGAGAGCACCACACGGAATTCGAGGTGACCACGCACGGCGGCCGCCGCGGCACCGGCCTGGACGCGGTCGCGTGGGCGCGCCGGGCGGCACAGCTCGGCGCCGGGGAGATCCTGCTGAACTCGATGGACGCCGACGGGACTCAGGGCGGTTTCGACCTGGAGCTGATCGCGGCGGTACGGGCGGTGGTGAACGTCCCGGTGATCGCGAGCGGCGGCGCGGGCCAGGTCGCGGACTTCGCCTCGGCGATCGGCGCGGGCGCGGACGCGGTGCTCGCGGCCAGCGTGTTCCACTTCGGCGCGATCCAGATCCACGAGGTGAAACAGGCGCTGGGCGCGGAGGGCTATCCGGTCCGCTGACACCGGGCCGGGCCGGTGTGCCAGGCTGGCCGTCATGAGCACGAGCGAGGGAACGACCCGGGTCGGGATCGGCGAGTCCCGGCTTGACCCGCGGATCGCCGCGCGGCTGAAGCGCAACCCCGACGGGCTGATCGCCGCGATCGCGCAGCAGTACGACAGCGGCGAGGTGCTGATGCTGGGCTGGATGGACGATGAGGCCCTGCACCGTACGCTGACCACCGGCCGCTGCACGTACTGGTCGCGCAGCCGTCAGGAGTACTGGGTCAAGGGCGAGACCTCCGGCCACGTCCAGCGGGTGAGGTCGGTCGCGCTCGACTGCGACGCGGACGTGGTGCTGGTCAAGGTGGACCAGGCCGGCAGCGCGTGCCACACCGGCGACCGGACGTGCTTCGACGCCGACGTCCTGGAGTGCCAGGCGTCCTGAACGCTGCGCCCGGCGCGGCTACCCGCCGGGGTGGTCGATGTCCACCGGCGGCAGGTCTTCCACCTGCTTCTTGGTGATGTTGAGCTCGATGCCCTCGTCGACCCGGGTCACCGAGCGGATCGGGATGGCCACTTCCTTCTTGCCCCACAGGTGTCCCTCGGCCAGCAGCACGTGGGTCACGTGGTGCGTGCGCGGGTCGACGACCAGCCCGTGCACGCGCCCGATGCTGCCGTCCGTGGCCTGGACCGCGTCGCCCCGGCGCACCTCCACCTCGCCCAGCGGGATCGTGTCGTAGGTGACGGTCTGCGAGGTGCCCTGCAGGGCGGCCGCGTCGGTCGCCGTGGCTGCGCCACCCAGGCCGTAGTAGGGCCAGACGAGCACCTGCTCCGGGCCGTAGGCGGCGTAGCCCTGAGACCCAGGTATGAACTCGGTCTCCTCGGCGGGCTCGAGCTCCGCGAACTCCGCCAGAGTGCAGCGAATCCGGACCTGGCTCTCCGAGGTTTCCACAAGATCGAGGGGGACGAGCCGGGCGAGCCCGAGGCGGCCCTTCGGCTCGACCACCAGGTGGGTGACCTCGCGGGCGACCGGGTTGACGATCACCCGGCGCACCTCGCCGCAGTCCCCGTCGGTGCAGCTGGCCTCGGCCCCGATTGTGAACGTCTCTTCGGCCAACGGTGCTCCTTCTCGGCAGGCGAGCGGGTCCCTCACCCGGCGCGCGGACTCCGGTACCCGCTCCGGCGGGTCCCAGCTGAAGCTACTACATTCGGTGTTGTGATTTCGGGGGGCGCGTCCCTGCCGTCGCGGCGCGCGATCCTGCGCACCGGGACCCTCGGCGGCGCGATCGCCTCGCTGGCCGCCGCGGGCTGCAGTTCCGTTCCGACCGCGGCTGGCCCGGCCAGGGCGCGGACCGTCTCGGCCGGCGCCAAGACCTCCCGGAGCTACTCCTTCGACCAGGGCTGGCTGTTCGGCGGCGGCTATGTCGACGGCTCCGCGGATCCGCTCTACGACGACAGCGATTTCACCCAGATCACCCTGCCGCACACGGTCACGCCGCTGTCCTGGGGTTGCTGGGATCCCGCGAGCTGGGAGAGGATCTGGATCTACCGCAAGCACTTCAGCGTGCCCGAGCTGCCCGGTACCCGCGTGTTCGTCGATTTCGACGGCGTACTGGTGAACGCGACGGTGCTGCTCAACGGCACCACGATCGGCACGCACCAGGGCGGGTATCTGCCGTGGTCGAACGAGCTGACCGGCCACCTCGCCGGCGACGACAACGTTATGGCGGTCATCGTGGACTCCCGGTGGCTGCCGGTGCCTCCCGATGGCAATCCGCGCGGCCCAGCGGCCATGGACTTCCTCCAGCCGGGTGGCATCTACCGCGACGTCACGCTGCGGATAGTGCCCGAGGTGTTCCTGTCCGACGTGTTCGCCCGGCCGGCCGACGTGCTCGGCCCCGGCCGGAGCGTACAGGTGCAAGCCACGATCGACGCCGCGGCCGTGCCCGGCAGCCCGGTCTGGGTCACCGCCGAGCTCCTGGACGGATCCCTCGTGCTGGCCAGCGCGAGTACCACGGCGACGATCGGTCAACCGGGAGTTACCGTCGCCACGCTCGCCATCACCGGAATCGGGGACGTGACCCTCTGGTCGCCGGACACGCCGAAGCTGTACACCGTCCGGGTGACGCTGGCCCGGGCGGGCTGGCCCGCAGACACGGTCGAGGTCAGAACCGGGTTCCGCGAGGCGGTGTTCCGGCCCGATGGCTTCTACCTCAACGGCCAGCGGCTGAAGATCTTCGGCCTGAACCGGCACCAGCTCTTTCCCTATACCGGCATGGCGGCCGCGGCCCGGCTGCAGCGCCGGGACGCCGAGATCCTCAAGCTCGAGTTGAACTGCAACATGGTCCGCTGCTCGCACTACCCTCAGTCCCGGCATTTCCTCGACGCCTGCGACGAGCTCGGCCTCATGGTCTGGGAGGAGCCGCCCGGCTGGGGGTACGTGGGCGACGCCGCCTGGCAGGACCTCGTCATCCAGAACGTGCACGACATGGTGATCCGGGACCGTAACCGGCCCTCGGTCATCGTCTGGGCCACCCGGCTGAACGAGACCGCGAACTACCCCAGCCTGTACGCGCAGACCCGGGCGCTCGCCCATCGGCTGGACGGCAGCAGGCAGACGACCGGCGCGATGGTCAGGTACTCCACGGACGGCTGGGCGGAGGACGTGTTCAGCTTCGACGACTACCAGGCCAGCCATCACCATGCCGAGCTGGAGCCACCCATGCCCGGGCTGCCCTACCTGGTCAGCGAGGCCGTCGGCACGCTGGACGGATCGCCGAGCTACCGCTGGATCGACCCGGGGGCGGTGCTGGCCGAACAGACGCTGCTGCACGCCCAGGTACACAACATCGCCCGGTCCAATCCCGGTTACGCCGGGTTGCTCGGCTGGGCTGGCTTCGACTACGCGTCACTCACCGGCTGGCGCCGGATCTGGGACCACCTGAAGACACCAGGCGTCGTCGACACGTTCCGGGTGCCCAAGCCCGGCGCCGCGTTCTACCGCTCACAGGTGGACCCGCGCGTACGACCGGTGATCCTGCCGGTCTTCTTCTGGGACTTCGGGCCGCGCTCGCCAGCGCTCGGCCCGGGCCCGTCCGCCATGATCGCCACCAACTGCCACCGGCTCGAGATCTACGTCGGCAGCAGGCACGTCGCCACCGGCATCCCCGACACCCAGGACTTCGGCCATCTCGCCTACCCTCCGGTGTTCGCTGACCTGACCGTCGACGGCTCGGGTCGGCCGGACCTGCGCATCGACGGCTACCTCGGCGAGCAGCTGGTGGCGTCGACCCGCATGTCGGCCGATACCGCGCGGGACCGTCTCGCGCTCACCGCGGACGACGGCTCGATCCAGGCCGACGGCGCGGACGCCACCCGGCTGACCTTCCGCGCCGTCGACGCCTACGGCAACCAGCGCCCCCACGTCACCGGCGACGTGACCCTGTCGCTGACCGGCCCGGCCACGCTCGTCGGCGAGAACCCGTTCGCGTTCGGCGCCTACGGCGGCGTCGGCGGGGCCTTCGTCCGTTCCCAGCCCGGCCAGGTCGGCCTGGTCAGCGTCACGGCCAGGCACCCGGTCCTTGGCCAGGCCGCGGTGCGCATCGCCGTGACCTCAACGGTCCCCACCGTCCAGTTCCGCTGAGGCCGCGCCGCCGCGTTCCCGGCCGGCCGCGCCCGGTTGCGCACCCGGTGAATTGTTAGACGAATTTCGTCCGTATTATGGATGGCGGCCGCGTCGACCGATCCGGAGGAGCTGCACATGACCGGGAGCCCGCGCGCCCCGGCCCGCGGCGCTCTGGCCGGGGAACCGGTGACCGTAACTGGGCTGGCCCAGCAGCGCGCCTGGCGGGCTCGCGAGTTCCCGCCGGTCGAGCAGGTCACGGTCGGCGTCTGGTCCGTTCCGGTGACGATCCCGGATAACCCGCTGCGCTACACGCTGTGCTACCTGCTGCTCGCCGACTCCGGCGCCGTGGTCGTGGATCCGGGCTGGGAGACCGACCGCGGTTGGGCTGACCTGCAGCGCGGCCTGGCGGCGGCGGGCCTGTCCGCGGACCGGGTCACCGGCATCGTCGTCACCCACGTCCACCCCGACCACCACGGCCTCAGCCAGCGACTCAGCGAGGCGTCGGGCGCCTGGATCGCGATGCACACCGCGGAGTTGTCGTTCCTGCCCTCACGCATCGGCGAGGTCATCGGCGGGGCCGACGGCTTTCGCTCCTGGCTGGTGCGCAGCGGAGTGCCCGACGATACCGCGATCTTCGGCGACGGCGAGGACCTGCGCATGTTCACCATGGCCGAGCCTGATGTGCTGCTCAACCACGGTGACGCTGTGGACCTCCCCGGCCGGCGCGTACGGGTCGTGTGGACGCCGGGTCATACCCCCGGCCACATCTGCCTGCATGATGCCGACTACGACCTGCTGCTCACCGGGGACCACCTGTTGCCGCGGATCTCGCCCAACGTGGGGCTCACGCCGGTCAGCGGAGACTCGCCGCTGACCAGGTACCTGGAGTCGCTGCGGGCGATGCATCGCTACCGCAGCGCCGAGGCGCTACCCGCCCACGAGTACCGGTTCCGCGGGATCGCCGAGCGGTCGGATGCGCTCATAGAGCACCATGACGCCCGCGCCCGCGAGGTGCTGGACATCGTCGCCGCTGCGGGCCAGCCCACGATCTGGGAGGTCGCCCAGAAGCTGACCTGGTCCCGCCCCTGGGACGAGATCACCGGATACATGCGCCGGGCCGCGCTGGCCGAGGCCGAGGCGCATGTCGAGTACCTCGAGCGGGAGGGCCGCCTGATCATGCGCCGCGACTCTGGCCAGGGCCCGTACCGGCTGCTCGTGGCGCCCGCTGACCGGCGGGGCGCCGCGCGCTGATCTCCGGGCCGGCCAGGACCCGCACGCACCGGCTAGGTCACCGGCCCCGGGCCGCACATACCAGCGATGTCGCCCGCCCCCGGCAGCGCGTACTAGCGATGTCGCCCGCCCCCGGCCGCACATACCAGCGATGTCGCCCACTCCCGGCGCGTACGGGCGATGTCGCCCGCCCGGGCAGCGGGAACCGGCGATGTCAGCCGCACCGGGCAGACTGAAGGCATGAAGATCTTGCTGTCCGACGGCTCCGGCCTGACCGCGCGGCAGGTGGCCGGCGGCTGGCGGAATCCGGCCACCAGGTGGAGGCCCTGTCGCCGGACGGGCTGTGCCTGTGCCGGTTCACCCGCCACGTCCGCCGGGTGCACCGGGTCCCCGGTTACGGGGCCGACCCGCTCGGCTGGCTGGGGGCCGCTCTCGCCGTGTACCGCGCGGGCGGGTTCGACGTGCTCTTCCCCACGCAGGAGCAGGTTGCGGCACTCTCCCACTCGGCCGGGCGGCTGGAGCAGGACGGGGTCCGGACCGCGGTGCCGGCCTTCGAGGCCGTGCGCGCGGTGCAGGACAAGGTGTCCGCGTCCGCTACGCTCGGCGCCCTCGGCATCCCGCAGCCGGAGACCGTCTTCCTGGGCTCCGCGGACCAGCTACGGGCGTGGCGGTCCTTTCCGGTCTTCATCAAGATTCCGATCGGCACCGCCACCACCGGCGTGCGGCGCGTCGCCTCTGCGGCGGCCCTGCGCTCGGCCGCCGCCGAACTCGAGACGGCCGGGATCTTCGCCAGCGGCGGCGTGGTGGCCCAGGAGCCTGCCGCCGGGCCGCTGGTGATGGCCCAGTCCGTGTTCGCGGGCGGGGAGATGGTGGCCGCGCACGCCAACCTCCGCGTCCGGGAGGGAGCGGGGGGCGGCGCCAGCCACAAGCGGAGCCTCGACGAGCCCGCCACGGTCATCAAGCACCTCGAATCGCTCGGCCGTTCGCTGCGCTGGCACGGAGGCCTCTCGGCCGACGCCATCCTGACCGGTGCGGGCCCGGTCTTCATCGACATCAATCCTCGCCTGGTCGAGCCGGGCAACGCATGGCGCTCCGGCGTGGATCTCGCCGGCGCGCTCCTCGACGTCGCCCGCGCGAGCCCGCCGGAAGCCCAGCCGCCGGGCCGTCCCGGCGTGCGGACCCACCAGTTGCTGCTCGCGGTCATCGGCGCAGGCGCCGGCGGGCGCGGGCGGCGCGGAGTGGCGGCCGAGATCCTGGCCGCGCTGGCGCACGCCGGGTCCTACCGGGGGAGCGCCGAAGAGCTCACCCCGGTCCGGGGGGATCCGCTGGCGGCCGCGCCCGTGCTCGGGGTGGCCACAGCGCTGCTGATCCGGCCCGCGCTGTGGCGCCGGCTGACCACCGGCTCCGTGGCCAGTTACGCGCTAACTCCGGCCGGCTGGGACCAGCTGCTGAGCGTCCCGCAGACCTGAGGCCCGGCGGGTGCGGGGGAGCCGAGCGCGGGTGTCGTCGTCCAGCGGGACGTACGCGGCGATGCGCAGCCCGGCCGCGGCCGATACGTCGAGCTCGGTGCGGGTAAACGTCATCGGCCCGGCCTCGGGGTGGCGGAATCGCAGCGTCCGGGTGGCCGGGCTGGCTACCTCGTGCCGCGCCCACAGCTCGGCGAACTCCCGGCTCAGCCCGGCCAGGCGGCGGATGTCCTCGCCCCACTCCGGGTCTCCGATGTGCTGCGCGTACGAGGAACGCAGCCGGGCTACCAGGTACGGGATCTCCTCGTCGTAGTTGAGGAGCAGCTCGCGGGCCCGGGGCTCGGTGATCGCGCACCACAGCAGGTTCTTGTGCACGCAAGGCAAGGTGTGCCAGTTGTAGAACATCTCTTCGTGGGCGTCGTTGGCTTCCACGATGTCGAAGCGGCCGTTGATCAGCACGGCCGGGAGCGGGTCGATCGAGCGGAGCACCTCGCGCACGGACTCAGGGGCGACCGTGGCGCTGGCCCAGGACCGCACCGGCATGGCTTCGGCCAGCCGGTACAGGTGCCAGCGCTCGGCGCCGTCGAACCGCAGGGTCCGGGCGACCGCGTCCAGCACCTGCCAGCTCGCGTTGATCGGCCTTCCCTGCTCCAGCCACGTGTACCAGCTGACGCCCACGCCGGCCAGCAGCGCGACCTCCTCGCGCCGCAGCCCCGGCGTCCGCCGGCGCGGGCCCGGCGGCAGCCCGACGTCCTCAGGGCGCAACCTGGCCCGCCGCACCTTGAGAAAGCTGCCGAGCTCCGCGCGGCGCGCCCGCTCGGCGCGGGCACCGTCCCGGCCCGGCGCGCTCCGGCCCGGCCTGCCCGCGCGGCGGTTAGCCATGTCAGCAGTGATCACGCCCCGATTCTCGCAGCAGGGTCTGACAGTCCCGGTCCGCCGAGTCGGCAGGGTCAGGTCATCCCCCGCCTGGTCCGCCGGGGGTCGGCTGGGCCGAGCGATCCCCGCCTGGTCCGCCGGGGGTCGGCTGGGCCGGGCGATCCCCGCCTGTCTGGCCCGGGGCCGCGCTGCTTTGACAGCAGCGTCGTCCTCTGTATCTTTGCCTTATGGAAATAGATAAAGGCAACAGCGATCGGGCGGCCGGCCAGCCGGCGAGCCGGTTCTGGACCTTCCAGTTCATCGAGGGCGGCTGGCTGCTGGTGCTCTCGCTGCTGCTTATCGCCGCGGCCGTCTGGCTGGTCCGCCGCCGCGCGGCCTGAACGCCGCCCGGTTACGGGAGCATGCCGTCGATCCGGCGGACGATGTCCCGGCACAGTCGGCCCACGTCGCGCGGGTCGTCGGTGAACTGCGACGGCTTGATGCAGAACGTGGTGAACCCCGCCGCCACCTGCGGCGGGATCGTGGCCAGGGCCTGGCCCACGTCGGCCACACTGCGGTCGTCCGGGAATACCGCCCGGGTTCCGCCGACGAGTTCCAGCCCGCCCAGGTCGCGCCCGGCGGCTCGGAGCGCCCCGTCCAGCCTGTGCATCTCTTCGGCGCGAGGGCCGGCCGAGCGGGTTGAAGCCGTCGGCGTACCGGACGATGCGCTCGGTCATCCGGCGGTGCATGCCGGCGCCGCCGAGCCACAGGGCCGGGCCCTCCCGCCGGAACGCCTTCGGCTCGAAGTACACGTCACGGAACGAGTAGTGCGCGCCCGAGTAGGACGCGGGCGTGTCCTGCCACAGCACGGCCCAGGCCTCGAGGTGCTCGTCCAGCAGGTCGCCGCGGGAACGGAACGGCACGCCGAGCGCCGCGTACTCATCCTCCAGCCAGGACACCGTTGGCAGCACGACCAGCCTGCCGCCGCTGAGCAGGTCCAGCGAGCCGAGCTCGCGGGC
Organism: uncultured Actinomycetota bacterium; assembly: GCA_963834695.1. Taxonomy (GTDB): domain Bacteria; phylum Actinomycetota; class Actinomycetes; order Streptosporangiales; family Streptosporangiaceae; genus JASHPR01. Next base: position 55,683 of record CAWIDQ010000083.1, on the reverse strand, counting down.
GATCAGCAGCGGGTGCCGTAGCGGCGCGATCACGGCCCCGGCGACCAGCCGGATCCGCTCGGTGACCGCGGCGATCGCAGACAGCAGGACCAGCGAGCTCGGCCACGGCGTGGCCGGGTCCTGGTTGCCGGGCACCGCGTACTCGCGCGGGTTCGGCATGATCCCGTTCGCGCCGGCCGACGGGCCGAGCACGATGTGCTCGCTGATCATGACCGAGTCGAACCCGGCGTCCTCGGCCTCACGGGCCCACCGCACCAGGCTCGGCAGGTCACGGCCGTACGTCATGGTCCAGTTCTCGCTCAGGATCAGGCACATGCGCGGCGAGCCCATGCCGGCGTCCCTATGAGGTGCGGGCGGGCGGCCGGATCCCGCGGAATTCCCAGTCCCCGCCGAGCGCCGTGGACACGACCTCCTCGCTCTCGCTGGGCTGCGCGCCGAACTCGGCCGGGACCGGCCCGGGACCGGCCACGACATGATTGGTCAGCCGGCCAAGGCCGTCGACCTCGACGTCGACCACGTCCCCCGGCTGTACCGGGCGGGAGCCCGCGGGCGTCCCGGACAGCAGCACGTCGCCGGGACAGAGCGTGATCGTCCGCGCGATGTCGGCGACCAGGTAGTGCATGTCCCACTTCATCTCGTCGGTTGACCCATCCTGGGCCAGGCGGCCGTTGACGTAGGTGCGCAGCCGCTTGCCGCGGAAGTCCCAGCCGGTGACCAGGCCCGGGCCCAGCGGGGCCATCGTGTCCGAGCCCTTGACCCGCAGCATCGACCCGGCGTCGGTGTCCCGGAAGTCGTGCAGTCCGAAGTCGTTGGCGATCGTGTACCCGGCGATGTACCCGCCCGCCTGCGACCGGGGCACGCCCCGGCAGGTGCGGCCGATCACGATGGCGACTTCGCCCTCGTAGTTCAGGTACTTGCAGTTGGCCGGGCCTGACCACGGCGCCGCCGTGCGCGACCAGCGCGGAGACCGGCTTGGTGAAGTAGGTCGGCGCCGGGGGCAGCCTGGCTCCGAACTCCCGCACCCGGCTGAGGTGGTTGAGGTGGACAGCGATGATCTTGGACGGCGTGACCGGCGGCAGGTGCACAGTGTCCGCCGCGCTGACCCGGCGCCCATCGCCGGCGACCAGGTGCTCGCCGTCGCGCCTGACCTCAACGGCCGCGCCGTCCAGCAGGATCCTGCGGTACTCAGCCATCTGCCGCCTGCCCGCCTGCCCTCTCCGCGGTCCAGCCCGCGGCTGGCCGGTCGAACCATACGTGGATCTGGCCGGTACCGACGGAGTTTTCGTAATCGCTGAACGCGCGGCCGGGGGCGCGTACCGTGCGCTCGCCCAGCGCCGCGACCATCATCAGGTAGTGCGCGAACTTGGCCTCCGGTCGCACCTTGGCGAATTCGGGCATCGTGTCGATCACCTTGGCGTGGTCGCCGGCCTCGAGCCAGGCGATCCGCTCGGCGTCCGCCGCTCGTGCCTCCGCGGTCCTGATGTGCGCCGGGTCGCTGGCCTCGTGTGCCCGCAACTCCCGCAACGGCCAGAACGTGTGCGACATCGCGCCGGACGCGAGCAGCAGCACCCGCCGGTCGGTCTGGGCGATCGCCTCGCCCAGCGCCCGGCCCGCGCGGAGGAAGTCCTCGGTATCGCCGGTCTCGGCGGTGTTGCTGACCGAGACCCACTGCTTGTCGAGCCCGCGGCCGAGGTAGGTCCACAGGTTCACGGTGCCGTAGTGCAGCGGCAGGTACGGGTCGTCGATCGCGGTGATCCAGGTGCCGTGCTTCTCGCCGAGCGCGGCGGTCGCGTGCGCGAGCTCGGGGTCGCCGCGCCAGTCGTAGGGGATCCGGCACATCCCGCGCGGGAGCTCGTCGGAGGTGAACAGCCCGGCCCTGACGTCGTGGGCGGAGATCACGAACTCCACCGTCGTGAACCAGTGCGAGTCGAAGACCACCACGGTGTCGTAGTCGAGGACCTCGAAGACCTCGGCCCGCAGCCGCTGGAGCCCGGGGACCAGGCTGATCTCCCGGCCCTCGTTCAGGTCCAGGCGGTCCTGCCGCGGAAGCATGATCGTCGGGACGTGAGCGAGCAGGCCCGCTCCGACAACTTCACCCATCACTGCGCCATCCCTCCGGGGCATACACGGTGTTCTTGACGTCGCCGTAGAAGTCGAAGCTCCAGGTGCCGCCCTCCCGGCCGATGCCGGACAGCCCGGCGCCCCCGAACGGGGCCCGCAGGTCGCGCACGAAGAAGCAGTTGACCCACACGGTGCCCGCGACCAGGCGCGCCGACACCCGCTTGGCGCGGTCGCGGTCGCCAGTGAACATCGTGGCGGCCAGCCCGTACCGGGTGCTGTTGGCCAGCGCCACCGCCTCGTCCTCGCCGGAGAACGTCTGCAGCGTGAGCACCGGGCCGAAGACCTCCTCGGTGAGGATCTCCGAGCCCGGCTCCGCGCCGGCCAGCAGCGTCGGCCGGTAGTAAAGCCCGCCGAGGTCTTCGTTGACGGTGCCGCCGAGCAGCGCACTGGCGCCAGCGGCCACCGCGCGCCGCACGAAGCCGTCGACCCGGTCCAGGTGCGCGCGGGTGATGTTCGGCCCGACGTCGGTGGCCTCCTCGCGGGGGTCGCCCTGACGCAGCGCCCGGGCCCGGTCCACGAAGCGCGCGGTGAATTCGTCCGCGGCCCGCTCGTCGACCAGCAGCCTGGTGCCCGCCAGGCAGACCTGCCCGGCGTTGTCGTACTGGCCCACGGCGTGGGCGACGGCCAGGTCCAGGTCGGCGTCGGCGAACACCAGCAGCGGGGACTTGCCGCCCAGCTCCAGCGAGACCGGGGTCAGCCGGGCCCCGGCCGCCGCGGCGGCCTGGCGGCCGGTCGCGACCGAGCCGGTGAAGCTGACGCGTGCGATGTCGGGGTGCGCCACGAGCGGGGCGCCCGCCTCCGGCCCCAGGCCCTGCACGACGTTGAACACCCCGCCGGGCAGCCCGGCGTGGCGGGTGATGCCGGCGAGCAGGCTCGCGGTCAGCGGCGCCCGCTCCGGCGCCTTGGCCACCACGGTATTCCCGGCCGCCAGCGCCGGGGCGATCCGCCAGGTCGCCAGCATCAGCGGCGCGTTCCACGGCGTGATCACCGCGGTGACCCCGGACGGGGCCCAGGACACCTGCTCCCGGTGGCCGGCGATCTCCAGGTCTCCGGGGCCGAGGCGGCCGAGCCAGTCGGCGAAGAACCGGAAGTTCAGCGCCACCCGGGGCATCACCCCGCGGCGGTGCGAGCGGAGCAGCGCGCCGTTGTCGGCGGTCTCCACCCGGGCGAGTTCGTCGGCTCGCCGGTCCACGCCATCGGCTATCGCGTTAAGGATCTTGGCCCGGTGCTCCGGCGGCGTCGCGGCCCAGCCGCCGAAGGCCTGGCGGGCGGCCTGGACCGCCGCGGTGACCTCGGCCTCGCCGCCGCGCGCGATCTCGGCGATCGGCCGCTCGTCCACGGGGGAGACGTCGGTGAAGGTCTCGGCGGAGCCGATCCGGCGGCCGCCGATCCAGTGCCGGGTGTCGACCTCGACGCCCTCCACGCTGGCTGTGCTCATGTCCGTCCCGGTGCCACGCTCATCACGTCCGCCCGCGCTGATCGCCGCCCTGCCCGGCCGCCGCCCTGCCCGGCCGCCCTCGGCCCGTCGCCAGCCCACTGCCGGCGGCCCGGCCGCCGCCGGCCCGCCGCCGGCACCCGCCTGGCGATTTCGTTTGGAGCCAAACTATATTCCGGTGCCGGAGGCGTCAAGACTCTCCCACGCCGCCCCGGGCCAGCACGCGGCCGCCGTCCCAGGTCACCCCGACCTGCCGGTAATAGCCGCCGAGGATCTCGCCGACCTCCAGCCGGGCCAGCTCCTCGGTGGGCGAGTCGAACAGGTCGAGGGTCGCGTCGCCGCGCCAGGCCGGGCCAGCCTCGACGCTGGCGCTGCCGGAGGCGACCAGCTCGTCGAGCGCGTCCGGGGCGCCCTTCTCGATCGACGGCATCCACCGGTGGTGCGCCATGGGGTGGGCGTTGACGAACCCGTTGGCCTCCGTCTGTTCGCGCAGCGTCACCACCGCCTGGGCCAGCCGCCGGTCGGCCGCGGCCAGCGTGCCCGCGAAGGTGCCGCCGGGCGCGATCCGCGGGGCCGCGCGGCCGAACGGGTGCGGCCGGGTCTGGTGGATGGACCCCAGCTTCTTGGGGTACCCCTGGTGCAAGCCGCGGGCCAGGGCGAAGTCGGCGTCGACCCAGATGTAGACGCAGCGTGAGTACACCTGCCGGCCGAGGCTGCACCGCACCACGGCGAAGCACTCCTGGTACTGGGCCCGGACCGGATCCAGCAGCTCCGCGCCGTCGTCCCCGCAGGACTGCCAGTCGGCCCAGATCAGCGCCACCGCGCCGGGGTCCTCCGGGGCGGGCTCGAGCGGGGCCGGCAGCAGCTCGGCGACCCGGGCCGGGTCGGTCCGGTACTCCACAGTGAGCAGGTTGCCGGAGTAGTGCCACGGCGGCGCCGGCAGCAGCGAGGCCCGCCCGGTCGCGGTCCTCGGGTAGAAAAACCCGGCTAGTTGACTCACGCGCGCTCCCTCACGTCGTTCGCGTCCGTACGATCCGGCCTGCCAAGGATGCTAAGGCGCGAACTGCGTCTCGGGCCCGCGATCCGTCGCCCGCCCGGGCACCGCCTGGCCAGCCGCCCGGGCATCCGCTGGTCACCTACGATGGGCGGACGGCGCCTGCCGCGGCTCTTGCCCGCGCCGCATGCCGCGGTTACGCTGCCACAGATCGTTTGTAGCCGAACGTTCTCCGTGCCCACCCTGGGGAGCCGCCGTGACGCACGCAACGGACGTCGCCGCCATCTGCGAACGGCTGCGGGAACAGGACGTCGACGTGATCCGGGTTTCCTATCCCGACCTGATCGGCATCGACCGCGGCCGGGACGTGCTGCTCGACGAGCTGGCCACGGCGGCCGAGCACGGCCTGGCGTTCTGCCGCGCCGTCTATCACACCTCGCCGGTGGGTGATGTGGTACCGGTACAGGGCGGCCTGGAGCTGGGCCTGCCGGACATCACCGTCTATCCCGACCTGGCCACGCTGACGCCGCTGCCGTGGGAGCCGAACGCCGCCTGGTGCCTCGGCGAGGCGACGACCCCCGACGGCGCCCCCGCACCGGAGTCGCCGCGGGCCGTCGCGCGACGGGTGGCCGAGCAAGTGGCGAGCCTCGGGTACACCCTGATCTGCGGCCCGGAGCTGGAGTTCTACGTGTGCCAGCAGGAACCGGACGGCCGCTGGCAGCGCTACGCCAACGACCCGGGGAACGTGTACGTCGTCGGCCGCAAGGGCGACCCGCAGGGTCTGCTGGTGCACATGCTCCGCCAGCTCAGGGACGCTGGCCTGCGGGTGACCGCGGCCAACCACGAGTTCTCGCCGGGCCAGTTCGAGATCAACCTGGGCCACTCGGAGCTGGCCGACGCGGCCGACCGCTCGTTCCGGCTGAAGTCCGCGGTGCAGGAGATCGCGCGTCACCGCGGCCTGCTGGCTACATTCATGGCCAAGCCCTTCAACGACGAGGGCGGCTCCGGCTTCCACGTGCACGTGTCGGTCAACGACGACACCGGGCGCAACGTGTTCGGCGACCCGGACGGCGTCGACGGGCTGTCGGACCTGGGCCGCCACGCGATCGGCGGTGTGCTGCGGCACGCCCGGGCGCTGAGCGCCCTGCTCAACCCCACGATCAACTCGTTCAAGCGGTTCGGGCCCGACACGCTGGCCCCCTGGCTGGTCGACTGGGGCCTGGACAACCGCAGCGCCATGGTCCGGATCCCGTCCGAGCGCGGCGCGGCCGCGCGGATGGAGGTCCGCCTGGGCGACGCCACCGCCAATCCCTACCTGGCCATGGCCGCCGTCGGCGCCGCGGCCTACCTGGGCATCCGGGACAAGGTGGAACCGCCGGCCAAGCTGGAGGGGTACGGCTACGACCCGGAGAGGTCACCAATGCTGCCGGTGCGGCTCACCGAGGCCCTCGACGCCCTGGAGTCCGACCGGGAGCTCACCGGCGTGCTCGGCGAGTACTTCGTGACGTCTTTCCTGGCCTACAAGCGCAACGAGATCGAGCGCTTCGAGCGGTACGTCACCGACTGGGAGTTCCGCGAGTACGCCTATCACCTCTGAGTACAGGCGGGGGCGGTCAGGTGGCGCGGGTGGGGGCGCCAGATGGCGCGGGATCCGGGTGGTCGGATAGCGCGGGGTCGGGGCGGTCCGGCGACGCAGGCGCCAGCGAACCGGCTGACGCCACATGGACTGGCCGGGGCAGGCGCAGCCGCAGCACCACCAGGCCGAGCAGGGCGAACGCGGCCGTCCAGGCCAGTGACAGGACCACCATGCTGGCCAGCGCCTGGTGGTGGAAGACTCCCGCGCCGGCGAACTGGGTCACCCCGTAGGACGGGAAGAACTCCAGGATCGGCTTGTTGGCCAGCGGGTTCTCCACCGGGTTCTCCAGGAACGTGTCCAGCAACGAGATCATGATGATGAGGAAGAAGCCCTCGAGGTCGCCCCGGACCAGGACGCCGATCAGCAGGCCGAACGCCGCGTAGGTGGCCGCGCCCAGGATGAACGTCACCGCGATGGCCCAGATACCGGCCGGGCGCCAGAAGACCAGCAGGACGAGCACGGCGTAGGCGCCGATGCCGACGGCCTGGGCCAGGGCCGCGTTGGTCTTGGCCGCGATGAGGGCGGCGTGCCGGTACCCGCACAAGACCAGGCGCCGGTCGAACGGGAGCGACCGGCGGACCGCGGCGAACACGACGAACCCCGTGATCAGGGTGATCGCGCTGAGCCCGGCGGTGATCAGGGTGAGGTTGTGGCCGTCCACCACCACGGTGGCACCGGCGGCGCGGAGCCGGAACGTCACGCCCTTGTGCGGGATCATGGAGCCGATCAGCAGGTACCAGACCGGGACGAAGACCACCAGCAGCACCCAGGCCAGCCGGTTGCGCACCTGCGCGGCGAGGGTGAGCCGGACGGCGGTGTCAAGCTGCTGGCGCATGGCGGCTCGCCTCCTCGTCGATCCGCCCGTCCCTCAGGTGGCAGACCCGGTCGAAACGTTCCTGCTCGAAGACCAGGTGACTGATGACCACGGTCGCGGTCCCGGCGGCTTTCAGTTCCTCGGCCAGGTCCCAGAAGGCCAGGTAGGTCTGCCAGTCGAAGCCCTGGTACGGCTCGTCGAGCAGCAGCACCGGCGGGTCGTGCATCAGGGCCAGCGTCAGGCTGAGCTTCTGCTTGGTCCCGCCCGACAGGGTGCCGGCGCGCTGGCCGCGGCAGGCCGCGTAGCCCAGCCGCTCGATCAGCTCGTCGGCCCGGGCCGTGGAGCCGATCCCGTACGCGGCCTGGAAGTAGCGCACGTGCTGGTCCACGGAGAGCGCCTCGTCGAGGACGACCGTCTGCGGGCAGTAGCCCGGCCTGCCGCCGATCGTGACCGTGCCCGCGTCCGGGCGCAGGTCACCGGCGAGAATGCGCAGCAGCGTCGTCTTCCCGGTTCCGTTCTCGCCAACCACCGCCACCAGTTCCCCGGGCGCGACGTCGAGATCCAGCCCGGCCAGCACCTGACGGCGGCCGAACGACTTGCGAATCCCCCGCGCGGCCAGTGCGGTCATGGTGCCCCCCTTCGCGGCCTGCTTCGGTCATCTCCAGGCTGGCGCGGGGGGCTGCGGGCCGCCAGGGTGGTGCCCGGCCGGTCCACAGTGGGCCTGCCACCACCGCTCGCCTCGTCCCAGTACGCAACGGGACGGCGGCCCGCCACGCAGCGGAAACGCCTGCGTGTGGTAGTGGCACGAGGACAGTGGAAAGGCTAACTACCTGGTCCGCGGCTCGGCCCGTGGGCCAGACTGGCCGGCATGGGTCGGCCAGCCTTGCGTGTCGCGTGGTACAGGTTCCACGCCACGTTCGGCAACCGCCGGGGCGGGTACCTGGCGGTGGTGCTGCTGATCGGCCTGGTCGGCGGCCTGGCCCTGGGCGCGGTGGCCGCGGCCCGGCGCACCCAGGCGGCGTTCCCGGCCTACCTGGCCAGCACCAACCCCTCTGACCTGACCGTGCTGACCGGCGTGTCCGACCCGGCGTCCGGCGGCGGCGGGTACGACCCGGCGCTCATTCACGAGATAGCCAAGCTTCCGCACGTGCGGCGGATCGAGAGCTACGCCGGGCTCAATGTGGCCATCCTGAGGCCAGGCGTGCCCCCGGGCAGCGCCGCCGAGGGCTTGTCGGGCAGCATCGACGGCGAGTACTTCAACCAAGACCGCCTGACCATTGTCCAGGGCCGGATGGCCAACCCGGACCGGGCCGACGAGGTCGTGATAGACGCGAAAGGCACCCCGCCCTCGGTGCACGTGGGTGAGGTCGTTCCGCTCGGCTTTTACACGAATGCCCAGGTGGCGTCGCCAGATTTCGGCAAGCCGGACACCAAGCCATACCTGCGGATCGACGTCGAGGTGGTCGGGAAGGCGATCTTCAGCCGGGAGGTGGTGCAGGACGACGTCGATACCGGCCTGAACGGGGGGGCGCTGTTTACCCCGGCGCTCACCCGGCGGCTCGCGCAGTGCTGCGCCAGCTTCACTGAGAGCGCCGTCCAGCTCAAGGGCGGCGCCAGCGAGGTGCCCGCGGCCGAAGCTGGCATCGAGCAGGTCCTGCCGAAGGGCTTTCCCGTTGTGTTCTACGTCACCTCCCTGACGGAGGCTAAGGCCGAGCGGGCCATCAAGCCCGAGTCGATCGCCCTCGCGGTGTTCGGCGGGATCGCCGGCCTGGCCACCCTGGTCATCGCCGGCCAGCTCATCGGCAGGCAACTGCGCCTCGGCGCTGACGACCTCGGCACGCTGCGGGCGCTCGGCGCCGACCCGGGCATGACGGTCGGCGACGGGTTGCCCGGCGTATTGGGCGCCGTGATGCTCGGCTCCCTACTGGCCGCAGCCGTGGCCGTCAGCCTGTCGCCGGCAGCGCCGCTGGGTTCCGTGCGCGCGGTGTATCCCTACCTCGGCATCGCCTTCGACTGGACCGTCCTCGGCCTGGGCACGTTGGCGCTGGTCGTTGTCCTGTCCGCGCTGGCCGTGGCGCTGGCCTACCGGTGTGCGCCTCATAGGGCCGCGCTGCGAGGCCAGCGCCCGGCCGGGGCAGGATCCAGGGTGGCGCGCGCGACGGCCGCGCTGGGACTGCCGCCGTCCGCGGTCGAGGGAGTCCGGCTGGCCGTCGATCCCGGCGCGGGACGCAACGCGGTGCCGGTCCGGTCGGCCATCCTGGGCACCGCATTGGCCATGATCGTCACGATCGCCACGGTCACGTTCGGCGCCAGCCTCGACACGCTCGTGTCGCACCCAGCGCTCTACGGCTGGAACTGGACGTACGCGCTGAGCGCGGGAAATCCCACGTACGTCTCCCGGCAGCGCGCAGCGGCGCTGCTCGACCACGATCCCGCCGTCGCCGCTTGGACCGGGATCTACTTCGGCACGGTCAAGATCGACAGCCTGACCGTGCCCGTCATCGGGGCGACCCCCCGCGCTTCCGTGGGCCCGCCGGTGCTGTCCGGGCATGGCCTGCAGGGCGCGGGCCAGGTGGTGCTCGGCCCTGCCACCCTGGCGCAGCTGGGCAAGCAGGTCGGGGACGCGGTCACTGTTACAGACGGGCGCGGCGGGCGCTCCAGGCTAAGGATCGTCGGCACCGCCACGCTGCCCTCGCTCGGCATCGACGGCTCGCTGCACACCGAGATGGGCGTCGGAGCGGTGCTGCCCTACCAGCTCGTCCCGGCCGCCACCGCGAGCCAGCCGAGCAACGTCCTGGTCAGGCTGCGGCCCGGCGCGAACACCGCTGCAGCGCTGCCCACACTGCAGCGACTGGTCCCGGCCGCCGACGGCGGAGAAGTCATGGCGGTGCAGCGACCGGCCGAGATCGTCAACTACCGGTCTATGGGGGCCACCCCGGCGTTCCTGGGCGCGGCCCTGGCGGCCGGGGCCGTGGCCGCCCTCTGCCTGACCTTGTTCACGTCCGTCCGCCGCCGGCGGCGGGACCTCGCCCTGCTGAAGACCATCGGGTTCACCCGGAGACAGCTGGCAACCGCCGTGGCCTGGCAGTCCACGATCGCGGTGGCCATCGGGGCCGTTGTCGGCGTGCCGCTCGGCATCGCGCTGGGCCGCTTCCTCTGGGATGTGTTCGCCCGGGAGATCAGCGTGGTGCCCGAGCCGACGGTCCCGGGGCCGACGCTCCTCCTGATCACGGTCGGCGCGCTCGTGCTGGCCAACGTCGTGGCCGCGGTGCCCGGGCGCATGGCGGGGCGCACGCCCACCGCGCTGCTGCTGCGCGCGGAGTGACGCCGCGCCCACGCGCAGCGACGTCGCACTTGCGCGGGGGCTACCTCAGGCTGGGGTCTTCTCGCTGAGGTCGATTAGCTCGGCGCTGGCTGGTCGGCGGGCGCGCAGCACGAAGGTGGAGGCGTAGCCGACCACCAGCAGGCCGAGCGCGAACCACGGGGCCAGGATCGTCGGGCTGGTGACCTTGTAGAACGAGGCGAAGACGGCACCCGCGGTGATCACGATGCCGATCACCGCCGACACCACGATCGACACACGGCGTTCCGATCTCGCGAACGTGCGCAGCGAGCCGACCGACATCAGCAGGTAGACCACGACGAGCGCGAAGCCGCCGAACGTGGACCCCCAGGCGAACAGCGCGAAGTAGTGCGGGGTGGCGGGCAGCGCGAACAGGCCGGGCCAGAACAGGTCGACCAGCAGGGTGACGACCGACGCCCCGACGATGAAGATCGTGGCGCCCAGCGGGGAGCGATGCCGCTTGGACACCACGGCGAGCGCCGCCGGGATCCTGCGGTCCCGTGCCATCGCGAAGATCCCTCGGGACGCGGACACGGCACAGCCGATCGCCACGGCCAGCATGTCGAACAGCACCACGAGCTCGAGCAGCCGGTCGATCCAGGTGCCGCCGTATCCGCCCGCGCTCGCCGGTGCCCGAGCGCGAACAGCGGCGCCGCCGCGGCCGCGGTCAGCGTCTTCAGGTTGTAGTGGAAGCCGGCCACCTCGACGTAGGTGGCCAGGACGAAGAAGACGGTGGCGATGCCGGCCGTGGTCATCACCGCGATCGGGATCTCCCGGCGCGGGTTGGGCGTCTCCTCGGCCAGGTTCGCCGCGGTCTCGAAGCCGACGAACAGCAGGATGCCGTAGAGCACGCCGAAGATGATCCCGGACCAGCCGTCGGCCGCGGAGGACGGCTTGAACGGCTTGAGGCTGTTCGCCGAGCCCAGCTTGGCGATCACGGTGATGAAGAAGATGAGGACCACGAGCATCGAGACCAGGGCCAGCACCAGCTGGCTGCGGGTGGACAGCCGCACGCCGAAGTACAGGATCCCGGCGATCAGGACGATGACGATCAGGGTCCAGGCCCAGGCCGGCAACGGGTTGCGGTGGAACTCGGAGGCGATCGTGCTCTGCAGGTAGCCGCCGATGAGTAGCAGCAGGCCGGTGAGCAGGACGGTCACCCCGCCGTAGTAAAGCCAGCCCGCCGCCGTCCCGAGCCGCTCGCCGAGCCCGCGGGTCACGTAGTCGTACAGCGATCCGGCGGCGTGGATCTCCTTGACGTAGCTGGACACGATCCAGCCGAGCGCGAACACGCCGACCGCGGCGATCAGCACCGAGATCGGCGAGGCGACGCCGCCACCCTTGCCCGAGGCGCTGATCACGCCGACGACCAGCGGGATCACGAAGGCCGATGAGAACACCGGACCCATGAACCCGACGGACTGCGCGATGACGTCGGGCAGCGCGAGGATCTTCGCGCCGAGGCGCTCGTAGCCCGGCTCGGATTTGGCCATGGTTCCTCCTATGACTCCGGCGGCGGGATCCGCAGCACCATCTGTGCGTTGCCGGCGAAGATCGCAGCGGTATCGGCGTCCGGCAGGCCGAGCGCCTCGATGTCGCTGATCGTGTCCCCGACAACCGTGGGGCCGCCGAGCGGCATGTCGGTGCCGAACAGCACGTGGCCGGCGCCGAAGAACTCCACCGCGCACCGGACGGCGTGGGCGTTGCCGAACAGCGCGGTGTCGGCGAAGAAGCGCCGGAAGTAGTCGATGGGCTCGGCGGACAGGCCCGCCATGATGGCCGCGCGGCCGGGGTCCTCCAGCGGGGAGGCCAGGCGGGCGGCGAAGTGCGGCACCATCGCGCCCGCGTGGTGAGTGATCACGCGCAGCCCGGGGTGGCGGTCGAAGCAGCCCGAGTACACCAGACGCGTCATGCAGACCGAGGTCTCGTACGGCCAGCCCAGCGACCACCAGATGCCGTACTTCGACCGGCTCTCCGCCGGGTAGTCGGGCCAGACCTCGCTGCGCGTGGGATGGATCCAGAGCGCCCCGCCCAGGCGGGTCACGGTCGCGAAGACCGGCTCGAACCGCGGGTCGTCGAGCGGTATCCCGCTCACGTTGGTGTGCAGCTGCGCGCCGAGCGCCCCCAGCTCCCCCATGGCCCGGCCGAGCTCGGCCACGGCCGCGTCGACGTCGTTCATGGGCAGCGCCGCGGCGAAGCCCGCGAATCGGTCCGGGTACCTGCCGACCAGCTCGGCCAGCTCGTCGTTGGCGGCCCGGGCGAGGTCGCGGGCCACCCGGGGCTCCCCGAGCTGGTCGATCGGCGGCACGGCCAGCGTCAGCACCTGGACGTAATCCCCGAACGGGTCCACCGCCCGCCAGCGGGCGTCGAGGTCGATTAGCGCGGGGTCCTCGTGAATCCACGGCTGGAACCCGAGGATCCGGTCGCTGGCGCCCGCGCCCGAGACGATCGGCTCCAGCCGGCGTGCGTAGGACGGCGGGAGGATGTGAGCGAAAGCATCGATCTTCCTCACGTTCCTCCCCTCGGGAGTGAACCTTTCTCATCCGCCGGTTTCACGCCCGGTGGGCCCAGGTAGCCGAGGGGAGGATGAAAAAGGCTCAGTGCGATTGGGGGGATCGTATGGAAGCAAACGAATAGGTGTCAAGACCCGCGCCGCCGGGTTCGGCCGCGCGCCGCAGGTGCCGCCCGCGACTCCGGCGGGTGGCTCGCGCGGACCCGCCGCGGCTGCTCAGCCTGGCCCGGCTTGGCCGCCGCGGCGCCGTCACCCGGCGGGTGGGCCAGGCGGGTAGGGCCGGGCTGGCCGCCGTGGTGGCGCCGCCCCGCGGTCCGGCCCGCGGGTGGGCCGGGCGGGCGTCAGCTGTCGGAGGGGATGTCGTAATCGTCGTCGTCGACCACGTGGACCGCCGCCTCCTCCGCGGTGGCGGCACCGCCGTCGACCCCGACGTCGCTCGCGACCAGGTCGGCCTCGGCGCTGACGTGCGCTCCCTCGTCCTCCTGCACCAGCCGTCCGGCCCGGGGCGCCGGCTCGTCGAGCAGGAGCCCGTCGGCGTCCTCGTCTCCTGCGTCGTCGTCCCCCGTAGTGTCCTCGGCCGCTGCCTCGTCCTCGTCGTAGAGGTCGTCGTCGAGCTCGAGGGCAGGGTCCGGCTCCTCCTCGGCGAGCAGCTGGTCGAGGGACTCGCCTTCCTGTTCCTCCTCGGCGGTGGTGCCGAACCTGATCGCGTCCGACCACCGCTCCGGGGTGATGACCCCGCGGTCGAGCGGATCGTCCCCGGGGTCTCCGTCCAGCGTGTCGTATGCGTCCCGGACCTCGAGGTCGTCAACGTTGGTGGACTCGTACTCGTGTCGGGTCTCGTCGGGCATGACTCGGCTCCTTTCGGACGGCTTGCCCGCTCAGGCCAGACTCACCCGGACCGGCAGCTCCCGCAAGCCGTTGGTGAAGTTGGACCGGATCCGGCGTGGCGGGCCGGCCAGCTCGAAGCAGGCTACCCGGCGCGCCAGCGCGGCCAGCACCACGCCCACCTCCAGCCGGGCCAGGTGGGCGCCGAGGCACAGGTGCGGGCCGCCGCGGCCGAAGCTGAGGTGCCGGTTGGGCGACCGGCCGACGTCGAACGCGTCCGGGTCGGCGAACTCGGCCTCGTCCCGGTTCCCGGACACGTACCAGAGCACCACCTTGTCCCCGGCGCGGATCGCGGTGCCGCTGAGCTCGGCGTCCGTGGTCGCGGTCCGGCGCATGAAGTGCGTCGGGCAGCTCCACCGGAGCACCTCATCGGTGGCGGCGGGCAGCAGGGTCGGGTCGGCGCGCAGCCGCTGCCACTGCTCCGGGTGCTCGCAGAAGGCTAGGACGCCCTGGGCGATGGTGATCCGGGTGGTCTCGTTCCCCGCGACCACGAGGATGGAGAAGAAGTTGTCGAGGTCGGTCTCGCTGAGCCGGTCGCCGTCGACCTCGGCCCGCAGCAGCGTGGACAACAGGTCATCGCCGGGATCGCGCAGCCGGCCGGCCACGATCTGGCGGCCGAGGTCCCACAGCTGCTTGCCGTACGGGCTCCGGAACGGGAACCGGCGGTAGGCATCGGTGTCGTCCCGGCCCCAGACCACGTCGGTGACGTCCGGGTCGGTGTTGGCGATCAGGCGGTCGCCGAGGTCGATGAACCGGTCCAGGCGGGCCTCGGGCAGGCCCATGATCCGGGCCAGCACCCGGATCGGGACCTCCTTGGCCACGGCGTCGACGAACTCGATCTCGCCGTCGGCGAGCCCCGCGTCTAGGACCTGCTCGGTGAGTACCTCAACGAAGTGCTGGTACACCGCGACGGCCCGTTGCGAGAAGCTGCTGGATACGATCTTGCGGAGCTTGGTGTGATCGGGCGGGTCGGTATCGATGATCGTGCGGCGGGCCGCCATGTCCTCGTCGGTCGGCTCCTCGAACGAGATCCCCCGCGCCGAGGAGAACGTGGCCACGTCGCGGCTGGCGGTGACGATGTCCTGGTAGCCACTGACCGACCAGAAACCCGAGTTCGGCGCCGGCTCGTCGTGCCACGCGACCGGTGCCACGCGCCGCAGCCGGGCAAACTCGTGGTAAGGAACGCCACGCGCCCACATGTCGAGATCGGTCAGGTCGACGGCCCCGGTCATGGCAGATAGTTTGGCACCAAACAAACAGCCGGGCAACGGCGGGGGAATGGGGAGAGCCGCCGCCGGCGTTGCCGCCGCTGGGCAACGCCGCCGCGTGGCGCGGCTGGGGAGGATTGGTCATGCGAGTCGCCGTCATCCGCCACCACGAAGAGGATTCGGCCGGGTTCATCGGTGCCGCGTTCGAGGCGCGCGGCGCCGAGCTCAGCGTGTGCCTGTTCCCGAAGGAGGGGCCGCTGCCCGCCCTCGACGGCGTCGACCACGCCGTGGTGCTCGGCGCCGTCTGGTCGGTCTACGACGACAGCCCGGACCGGGCCTGGGTCGCCGACGAGCTGGCCTGGCTGCGGCAGGCCGACGAGTCCGGCGTGCCCGTGCTCGGCATCTGCTTCGGCGGGCAGGCGCTCGCCGTCGCGTTCGGCGGCCGGGTGGAGGCCGCGCCCCGCAAGGAGATCGGCTGGTCGGTGATTGACACCTACGATCCCGAGCTGATCCCGCCCGGGCCCTGGCTGGAGTTCCACCAGGACCGGTTCTTCCCGCCCCCGCAGGCCAGAGTGCTCGCCACCAGCGAGGTGGGCGTCCAGGCGTTCGTGCTCGGCCGTCACCTGGGGGTCCAGTTTCATCCCGAGCCCGACGGCGACCTGCTCCGGCTGTGGCTGGACGCCGGCGGCCGCGAGGAGGCCGAGCGGGACGGGGTCGACGTGGACCGGTTCCTGGCGCAGACCTACGCCGAGGAGCCGGCCGCGCGTGCCCGCGCCGACGCGCTGGTCGCCTCCGCGCTGCTGATCGCCGAGCCGTACGCCTCCGGCCCGGTCACTCCATAACGGGCGGCGGGCGGCCCGCTCTCGTCAGCGTCGGCCGGTCCCGCGGCGGGCCGATACGGCCGTGGCGCGGGCCGGCCGGACGGCAGATCCTGCTGGTCGCGCTCATCTGGGCCGTGATCGCCGTCGTCAACGTGGCCTACGCCCGCCGCCCGCGCTGAGCCGCATCCGGCCGCTGCCGCGGCTCAGCTGTCATGCCGCGGCTCAGCCGTCCTACTTCGGCTCAGCCGTCCTGCACTAGCTCGGCGGCCTGCACCGGCTGAGCGCCCTCCACGGACCGGATGATCTTGCGGAGCAGCGACGCGAGCTGATCTTTCTCCTGCGCGGTGAGGCTGGCGCTGACGAACGCCTCGCCCATGTTGAACGCGGGGAACAGCCGCTCGATCACGCCGAGCCCCTTGGGCTCCAGGCTGACCAGCACCAGTCGGCCGTCGGCGTCGTGGGCCCGCCGCCGGGCCAGGCCGCGCTTCTCCAGGGTCTTCAGCACGCCGGTGAGCGTGCCCTTGGTGACGCCCGCCTCCTCGGCGAGGTGCCGGGTCTGCTGGTCACCCCAGATCCACAGCACGAACAGCACCGTGAACGCGGCCCACGACAGGTCCTCGTCCGCCAGCACCTTCTGCTCCATGTGGTGCCGGATCACGTTGGCCGCGCGGTAGATGTTGGACACCGCCGCCATCGCGGCGAAGTCGAGGTGCTGGTCGCCGATCCGGTTGCGGATGTCGCGCTCGGCACGCACGACGTCGCTGGCGCTGCCAGCGGCAAGGCGACGAGGCATACCGCGATGGTACGTGCCGGTGAGCGCCCGCGAGATCAGGGCGGGTCGAACGCAATGCTCGGCAGGTCAACCGCGTTGGCGCCGCCGTCGACGGTGAGTACGGCTCCGGAAACGGCCGACGCGTGCCCGCTGGCCAGGAACGCCACAACCGCGGCCACCTCGTGCGGCTCGGCGGGCCGACGCAGCGGCACCTGCGCCGAGGCCAGCGCGTACGCGGCGTCGCGGCCCGGCAGGCCGTGCAGGTCGGCGAGCTGATCCATCTCCTCGTCGGCCATGGGGGTCCGTACCCATCCCGGGCACACGGTGTTGACCCGGACGCCGCGCGGGCCGACCGGGCCAGGCCGATCAGCCCGTGCTTGGCGGTCACGTAGCCCACTGACTCCGGCGGGGCGGCCAGGCCGGCGATCGAGGACACCACGACGATGCAGCCGCTCCGGACGGCGCCCGGTCAGGAGGACCGCGGCGCCCTCCGCGACAAACCGCGCCGCCACGGCCGCGCCGATCCCGCTCCCCGCACCGGTGTGATCACTGCGACCTGGCCGCCCAGCCACCCGTCCGTTGCGTTCATCGTGACTCCTCAGCCAACCGCTCGACGCGCGCGTGCAGCTCGGGCAGGTAACCCTCGGATTCAGGCTTCATCAGCACGCTGCGCAGGATCCTGGCCCCCTCGCGGTCCGGCACGACGTCAGGATGACGGCGGGCGAAATCGGCCGCCGCGATCCGCAGCGTGGACAGGTACACCGGGCGGGCCGGGTCGGCCATGCCGTCGGCCAGCATCCGGGCGCTGGCCTGGTCGATCGCGGACAGCGTGCGCGGCCCGGCCGCCGGGAAGTAACAGACGATGTCGAGTTCGGGGGGCTGATAGAGCTCCAGCCGCCCGGAGCCGGAGATCAGCCGGGCCCACTCCAGGGCGGCCCGCAGGCCGGCCGCCAGCACCCGGCCGAGCCCGTCCGGCGTGGGCGGCAGCAGCCGGAAGGTGAGCCACAGCGCGGCGGCTGCCGCGCCCGCCCGGGAGCACTCGAGGCTGATCTCGCCCAGGTGCAGCTCGTCGGAGGTGAAGTAGGTGTAGGGGGAGTCGTGCAGGTAGAAGCGCCCGACGTCCGGGTCCCGGAACAGCACGGCCCCGCACCCGTAGGGCTGCAGCCCGTGCTTGTGCGGGTCGACCACCAGCGAGTCGCACTCCGCGATCGCCCGCCACGGGGCCTCGTCCAGTCCAGCCGGGCCGGACGCGCCCGCCAGCAGCGTGAAGAAGCCGCCGTACGCGGCGTCCACGTGGACCCGGACCCCGCGGGAGCGGGCCACGCCGAGCACCTCGTGCACCGGATCGATCGCGCCCAGGCCGGTCGTGCCGGCCGTCGCGACCACGGTCCCGACGGTGCCCCGGGCCAGCAGCGCGTCCAGCGCGCCGGGATCCAGCCGTCCCGCGCCGTCGACGGGTACCGGGATTCCCTCGACGCCGAGCACGCCGCACATGCGGCTATGGGTGTAGTGCGCCTCGGCGCTGTACGCGACGCCGCGACCGGGGTGCAGCTCGCGGGCCACGTACAGGGCCTCCAGGTTCGCGATCGTGCCGCTGGTGGTCAGGTGACCCAGGTGCGCGGGCAGGCCGAACATCCGGGCCAGCTGCGCCACCGCCTCCTTCTCCATCTGGGCGGTCGCCGGGCCGCCGTCGAGCGCGTGGTTGTTGGGGTTGACCAGCATCGCCGTGAGATAGCCGACGACCGCCGCGGGATGCGGCGGCTTGAGCATCTGGCCCGCGTAGGACGGATGGAAGAACGGGTAGTTGTCCCGGAGCCGCTCGGTGAACTCACCGAACGCGCTGGCGAACTGCTCGTCGCTGATCCGCAGCGACGGGTCGCGCTCGAACGGCCCGAACCCGGCCTGCCAGTCCTCGATCGCGTCCACGCCGCGGCCCAGCCAGCCCCGCATGTCCATGTCCCACCACACCCTGCCGTCGAATCCTTCGTGGATTCTGCCGCATGCATCGCCCGGCCGGTCATGCGACGCTGGTCAGGACCAGATCCGAGCGCGCCCGGAGCTGAGGACTGGGCCTTTTCATCCTGCCCATGACTGCCCACATATTCTGAGCGCGAGAGCAGCGGATGAAAAGGTTCACTAGGCATGGAGAACTACATCCTGACCCTGCGCTGCCACGACCGGCCGGGCATCGTGCGGGCCCTGGCCGAGGGGATCGTGCAGGCCAAGGGCAACATCCTGGAAAGCGCGCAGTTCTCCGACCCGCCGACGGGCCTGTTCTGCCTGCGGACCGCGTTCGAGAGCCCCGATCAGGACATCGAGGCCGTCCAGGAGCGCATCGCGGGCGAGGTCGGGCGGTTCGAGCCGGTGCTCACCCTGCGCCGGGAGTCGAGCCGCCGGAGGGTGCTGGTGATGGTCTCCCGGCACGACCACTGCCTGCGCGACCTGCTGTACCGGTGGGACATGGGCGAGATCCCCGCGGACCTGCGGCTTGTGGTGTCCAACCACGAGGACTGCCGGTACCTGGCGGACCGGTACGGCGTGCCTTACGCCCGTATCCCGGTCACCGCGGCGACCAAGCCCGAGGCCGAGGCCAGGCTGCTGGACCTGATCGCCGAGTACGAGATCGAGGCCGTGGTCCTGGCCCGGTACATGCAGGTGCTCTCCGACGACCTGTGCCGCAGGCTGGAGGGCCGGGTGATCAACATCCACCACTCCTTCCTGCCGGGGTTCAAGGGAGCCCGGCCGTACCACCAGGCCTACGAGCGGGGGGTGAAGCTCATCGGGGCGACCGCCCACTTCGTCACCCCGGACCTGGACGAGGGGCCGATCATCGAGCAGGACGTGGCGCGGGTCGGGCACTTCCACACCCCCGAGCAGCTCGTGGCCATCGGCCGCGACGTCGAGCGGCTGGTGCTGGCCCGCGCGGTGCGCCTCTATGCCGAGGACCGGGTGGTCCTGGCCGGCGCGCGCACGGTCGTGTTCGGCTGAGGCGCGGGCGCGGGCGTTCCCGGGCCCTCCCCGTTGCCCGCCGGCGCGAGGCCGGCCAGCAGGTTGGCCGCGGCGGCCTGGAACCGGGCGATGTCGCCGTAGGGGCGGGCCACGAGCATGGCCCCTTCCAGCCCGCCCACGATCATGCGGGCGGTGTCGCGCGCAGAACCGGCGAACCGCAGGCTGCCGTCCCGGCGGCCCTGCTCCAGGACGTCCTCCAGCCACGTCTCGTTGCGGTCGAAGAACCCGATGACCGCGTCCTGCATGGGCTGCGGGAGTGTCTGGTACTCGGCGGCGAGCATGCCGCACAGGCACATCTTGCGGGCGCGGAGTACCTGCAGGTACAGGTCGGCGTCAGCCGGCGAGCTTGGCGCTGGCGCCGTCGCGGCCCGCGTCCGCCCGGGCGTCGACCTCGGCCAGGGCTCCGGCGAACCGGTCGGCGTAACGGGCGATGAGCGCCGCGCCCAGGTCCGCCTTCCCGGCGAAGTGGTAGTGCAGCGCGGCCTTGGTGATGTGCAGCTCGGCGGCGATATCGGCGTAGCTGAACCCGTTGAAGCCGCGGACCTGGACCAGCCGCTCGGCGACATCCAGGATCCGCCCGGCCGTGCCCGCATCGTCGCGCCCGCGGCTCGCGGCCATCAAATTCCTCCCGGGTGCACACCTTGACGCCTGACCTACCAGTAAGTCAGACTCTGACTTATCCATAAGTAAGTTTACCGCACGTAGCGGGGGAGCTCCGGCTCCACGGGGAGGGGAGGCCGTCATGGCCAGGAAGATGATCGACTGCCGGAAGGTGCCCAGCGAGATCGGCTGCACGCTGACCATCGCCGGCCGCGAGGACGAGGTCCTCGACGCGGCGGCAGCGCACGCGGTCGCCAAGCACGGGCACGAGGACACCCCGGAACTGCGGGAGATGCTCCGCGCCGGGCTGGAGACTGCGGAACCCGCGCTGGCATGAGCTCGGTCAGCGAAGCTGGCGTTGAGGCGGCGGCCGCCGCGGTGGTCGACCGCTTCAACGCGGCGTGGAACGCTCACGACCTGGCCGCGGCCATCGCCCTGACCAGCGAAGACTGCGTGTTCGAGGCCACGGCGCCCGCCCCCGACGGGGAGCGCAGCGTGGGCCACGCGGCGCTGCGCACGGCCTGGGAGCCGATCTTCGACGACGTGACGAGCCGCTTCACCGTTGAGGACTCGTTCACGGTCGGCTCGCGGGTGGTGCAGCGCTGGCGGTACGACTGGGCGGGCGGTCACGTGCGGGGCATTGACGTCATCACGGTCTCCGGCGGCAAGGTCACCGAGAAGCTGGCGTACGTGAAGGGCTAGTCGCCCAGCAGGCGGATCGGCTGGCCGTCGAGGAACGCGCTGATGGCCTCGACGGCGCCGGTGTAGAAGACCCGGTAGGTGTCGGCCGTGACGTAGCCGATGTGCGGCGTGAGCAGGGTCCTCGGCGCGGTCCGCAGCGGGTGATCGGCCGGCAGCGGCTCGATGTCGAACACGTCGAGCCCGGCGCCGGCGATGCGCCCCGAGCGCAGCGCGTCGACCAGGGCCGCCTCGTCGACGATCGGGCCGCGCGAGGTGTTGACGAGGTAGGCGGTCGGCTTGAGCAGGGCCAGGTCGGCCGCGCCGATCAGCCCGGTCGTCCGCTCGCTGAGCCGGACGTGGATCGTGACGACGTCCGCGCTGCGCAGCAGTTCCTCCTTGCCGACGGCCGCCACGCCGGCCGCGGTGGCCGCGGCCGGGTCGAGGTTCTGGCTCCAGGCGATCACCCGCATGCCGAACGCCTGGCCGATCCTGGCCACCAGCAGGCCCAGGTGGCCGAGGCCGATCACGCCGAGGGTGGCATCCGCCAGGTCGGTGCCGACCGTCAGCCCCCAGGCGCCGGCCCGGATCCCGGCGTCCTCCTCGGCGACGTGCCGGGCCAGCCCCAGGATCAGCGCCCAGGTCAGCTCCGCCGGCGGTTCCGGGCGGCCGCCGGTGCCCGACACCGTGATGCCGAGCTCGCGGGCGGCGGCCAGGTCAATGTGCGCGCTGCCCATGCCGGTGCTGACCAGCAGGCGCAGCCGGGGCAGCCGTTGCAGGATCTGCCGGGGGAACCGGGTGCGCTCGCGGGTGGCCACGATCACGTCGAACGGCGCCAGGCGCTCGGCCAGCGCGTCGGCGTCGGCGACGTGGTCGGTGAAGATCGTGATCTCGGCCTGGCCGGCCAGCTCGGCCCAGGGCCCGAACTCGCCGGCCGCGTCCTGGTAGTCGTCGATCACCCCTACCTGCAGGGCCGTCGCAGTCATGACGCTCCTCTCTGGGTCACCGGCCGGGCGGGAAGTACCGGTCCAGCAGGTCGTTGCGGAACTTGCCCGCCGGGTCGTGGCGGTGCATCACGCGCCGGAAGTCGTCCAGCCGCGGGTACAGCCCGCGCAGAACCTCGGGGGTGGTACCGAAGAGCTTCCCCCAGTGCGGCCGGGCCCGCAGCGGCGCCAGGCGCTCCTCGACCAGGGCCACCGCCGGCGCCACGGCCGCCCAGTCCTTGATCCAGGTGAAGTGGAACCCGACCGAGTCCCGCTGGTAGGCCGGGCTCAGCCACAGATCGTCCGCCGCGATCGTCCGGATCTCCGAGGTCCGGACCACCGGAGCCAGCCGCCCAGCGACCGCCAGCAGCGTGGCCAGCGCGTCGGTGACGTGCGCCCGGGGCAGTAGGTACTCGGACTGCAGCTCGTCGCCGGCGCTGGGGGTGAACTCCGGCCGGAAGTGCGGCAGCCGCTCGTGCCATGGACCGGGCACCCCGAGCTGCTCGGTGCAGGCGGCCGGGGACATGCCGGGCACTGGATGCCGCGGGCCGTCCGCCAGCCAGGCCATCCACCGCGGCCCGGGTTCCCCGGAGCCCGGCTCGTCCGCCCGGCGCTTCAGCCAGGCCTGGCGGATCCCGGGGCCGCGCCAGTCGGTGAACAGGCTCACGCTGTACCCGCTGGAGACGATCTCGTCGAGATGCTCGGTCACCTGCCCGGCGGGCAGGTCCTCGTAGACGTACTGCCGGATGTCGAAGGCCGGCACGGTGTCGAGCGTCAGCCGGGTGACGATGCCGAGCCCGCCGAGGGCCACGACGGTACCGGGGAACCGGCCGGGGTCGGCCTCCCGGCTCACGGTCACCAGGTCGCCGTCCGCGCTGACCATCTCGACGGCCGTTACCGCCGTGGCGAGGACGCCGTTGCCGTCGCCGGAGCCGTGGGTCCCGGTCGCGCACGCGCCAGCGACCGAGATGTGCGGCAGCGACGCCAGGTTGGGCAGCGCGCGCCCGGCCTCCTGCAGGGCCGTGGCCACCTCGGCGTAGGTCAGGCCCGCGCTCACGGTGACGGCCGATCCGGCGGTGTCGGCCTCGACCAGGCGCGGCAGGCCCGCCACGCTGACAAGGTCGCCGGGGGTGTCGGCCAGGCGGTTGAACGAATGGCCGGTCCCGAGGGCCCGGACCCGGGGGCTCCGGGCCACCAGGCGCTGGAGCTCCGGCACGGATGCAGGCCGGTGCAGGCGCCCGGCCGCGAACGTGACGTTGCCGGCCCAGTTCGTGAGCTTCCCGGCCATCTGGGGGTGTTGTCCGCTGACCTGCGGCCGCGGCGGCTCAGCCGCCACCGGGCTCGTCGGCCAGCGCCAGGACCAGGCGCCGGGTGGTTTCCAGCACCGCGACCACGACGTACCGGCGGGTGGTCCCGACCTGCGGGAGTCCGGCCGCCGACGTGACCGAGCCCTGCGCGCCCCCGAACCGGATCCAGTAGCAGCAGCTGTCCGGCGAGACGCCGCTGACCGTCGCGGTTACCACCGTGCCCACCGGGTAGTCGCCCCGGGCCAGCTGCCACTCCTCGACCGTGAACGCCCCGGCGACCGGCCCGGCCCGGCGGAACCGCGACTCCAGCGGCCACAGCCTGACCTGCAAGGTTCGCCGGCGGCGGGGAAAGTCATGCCGAAGGACCTCGAACGTCGTCTGGGTGCCCACCCGCGGCCACTGCTCTGGATCGTCGGGCAGGTGCTCGGCGGCGACGAATCCCTGCGTGCCCTC
Source organism: uncultured Actinomycetota bacterium (assembly GCA_963834695.1). GTDB lineage: Bacteria > Actinomycetota > Actinomycetes > Streptosporangiales > Streptosporangiaceae > JASHPR01. The sequence goes on along the minus strand of CAWIDQ010000083.1, from coordinate 32,112 downwards.
GCCGAGGTCGACGAACGCGCCGACGCGGGCGCGCACGGGGATGGCGACGACCTTGCCTGCTACCTGGCCGCCGAGTGGAAACCGCCGCAGGGCGGCGTCCGCGTCATCCCGCATGGCCCGCCTTCGCTGGGTCATCGTCATCCGTCGATCTCCGCTCAGAGTACGTGGGCGGCCGTCTCGCCGGCGGCCACGGCGGGCAGGTAAGGCCGTGTGGGCCGGTACGGATAAGATAGGACCGGTATGACCAGGTTGCGGGGGAGGGCCCGGCGCTCGTCGGCCAGCGACGCGGCGCGGGTGGTCGTCGTCGGCATGGGCTTCGCCGGGCTGGCGACGGTGCGCAGGCTGACCCGGGCGGGTCTGCGGGTCACGCTGGTGGACCGCAACATCTACAGCACGTTCCAGCCATTGCTCTACCAGGTCGCGACCGCGGGCCTGAACCCGAGCGACGTGGCCTACCCGCTCCGGGGGTTCGCTTACCGGTATGGCGCCCGGTTCCGCCGTGGTGAGCTCGCGTCCATCGACGACACCGCGCGGAAGGTCACGCTGGCCCGCGGCGAGGAGCTCGAGTACGACTACCTCATCCTGGCCACCGGCGTGTCTGCGGCGTATTACGGGGTCACCGGGGCGGACAAGCACAGCTTCGGCCTGTACACCCGGCACGACGCCGTCGCGCTGTGCGATCAGCTCATGGCCTGCCTGGAGCGGCTCAGCGCAGGGCCCCGGGGGCAAGAAGCGGCCATCACGGTCGTGGGCGGCGGCGCTACCGGCGTGGAGCTGGCCGGGACCCTGGCCGACCTGCGCAACATCGCGCTGGCCACCGCGTACCCCGACATCGATCGCTCCGGGCTGCGGATCAGGCTGGTCGAGCAGGCCCCGGCCCTGCTGACGCCCTACGTCCCGTCGCTGCGTGAGTACGCGCACCGGCAGCTGCTCGACCGGGGAGTGGACGTCCGGCTAGGCGCCGCGATCCGCGAGATCACGGCCGATCAGGTCGTGCTCGCCGACGGCGAGCAGCTGCCGAGCGACGTGACCGTCTGGGCGGCCGGAGTCACCGCGTCCGAGTCCGTCGGCGGCTGGGGCCTGCCGCAAGGGCGCGGCGGCCGCATCGAGGTCGGGCCGGACCTGCGGGTCACCGGGCACGACCGCATCTTCGCCATCGGCGACATCGCGCTGACCGGCGACCAACCGGTGCCGCAGCTCGCCCAGCCCGCGCTGCAGATGGGCCGGTTTGCGGCCGAGCAGGTCGTCCGGCTCGAGGCGGGCCAGCCCCCGGCCCGGTTTGCCTACCACGACAAGGGGATCATGGCCACCATCGGGCGCCGCTCCGCGGTGGTGCAGCTGCCGCATCACGTGCGCATCCGGGGCACGCTCGCCTGGTTCGCCTGGCTCGGCCTGCACCTGGTCACCTTGCTCGGCAGTCGCAACCGGATCTCCACGCTGATCAACCTGTCCTACCGCTACCTCAGCTGGGGACGCGGCGGGGGGATCATCGTGGACAGCGATCCGCCGGCCTACTGAGCACGGGCGCCCGCCGGGGCCGGGCTTGCGCCGGTCAGGCGGACCGGAGCCGGCGCGCGCGCCGTGCCGCGTAAACGCCGAGCCCGGCGGCCAGCGCGCCGCCGATGACCACGGCACGCGCCAGCGCACCGGGATGGCCCGGCCCGATCGCCCCGGCCAGCAGCTCGGTCATCGGCGCCACCGCGAGCACCGGTCCCCAGGCCAGCCACAACACGACCTTGATCGCAGCCGTGTTCCCCAGGGGGGTTTCCACCCCGTCGAACAGGTCCGGCGGGACCCGCGCTCGGAAGACATTGACCAGCGCGCCGGCGACCAGCACCGCGGCGGTCACGCCCAGCAAGGCGAGGAACCATGGATCGCCGGCCGCGACCGCGGCCGCGATGACCGGCCCGCCGGCCACCCCGAGCAGCACGAGGCACGGCACGACCGCGTGCCACCAGGCGAGCGACTCGAACCGGAAGGGCAGGTTCTCCGAGCGCCGGGTGTCCTCCGCGTCCAGCCTGGCCCCTTCGCAGAGCCAGGCCGCGGCGAGGTACCCGAGGGCCAGGCCGCAGGCCACGGGCACACGCGCAACCTGCCCGCCGCGCACGGCCACGGCGATGAGGCCCACGCCCAGCAACGTCAGCGCCGCGGCGCCCACCAGCCGCGATGGCACCCGGGCCAGCGCGAGCAGGTCCCGCCAGAGCAGCACGAGTTCCCGCCGCCGCGGCGGGCGCAGCCGGAACCGGGCGCGGCGTGACGCGCCAGCGCCGCTGTAGGCGAGCGCGATGCCGCGAGTGTCCATGCTCAGCACCGCCGCGGACATCGCCCCGATCGCGCGCGCCCGGATCCGCAGCGCGGTACCCGGAACCCCGGCGGCGGCGCGATGGGCGCCGGCCACCGCCACCGCAGCCGCCGCGGCGAGCATCGCGGTCGCGAGCGGCCATAGCGGCGCGGTGCCGCCTGCCAGGGCGGTCGGGCCCTGCGCGGCCCATCCCCACGGCCCGGACCACAGCGCGACCGCGATCAGGGCACCCGGCGGCTGGCCGAACGCCGCCCAGGCGGCCAGCCCGGCGAACGCCGCCATGGCCACGGTGGCGAGCGGAGTCGCCCGGCGCAGCCAGCGCTGGCCTGCCGGATACCGCTCGATCAGGCCGGCCGTTCCGGTGCCGAGGGCGAACAGCAGGGCGGTCGACGCCACCGCGATCCCGGTCAGGCGCAGCACGTGGCCGGCGCTGTGGCCGCCGAGCCCGAGCGCAACCAGGGCCGCGGCGGGCACGATCCCCAAGGCCGCCCCGGCCGCGACGGCGGCCGCCGCGGACATCCGGAACCGCGGCCGCAGCAGCCGGCCGCGGTCCACCGGCGTGCCCAGCAGCCAGTCCACGGTGACCTGCGGCAGGGTGACCGGGCCGCGCCAGAGCGCGTCGCGCAGCAGCACGACGAGCATGAGCAGCGCCAGCGCGGCCAGCCCGGCGGGCGCGGCGTGCAGGATCTGCGGTGCCTGCGCGCCGGGCAGCGGCGGATGCGCCACGGTATGGAACGCGGAGGCGATCTGGGCCCCGCCGTAGAAGGCCACGAGCAGCCCGACCACGTAGATCCAGTACGCGGCGCTGGCCGCCTGCCTTCTCGCGCGGCCCCGGCGCAGCTCGCGCAGCAGCGAGATCGTCGGCTCGGTGCTGTCGGGTACGGCGATGGCCTCGCGGGTGACGGTCATCGCAGCGCCGCCAGCGCCGCGCCCGGTGTTCCCTCGCCGATGACCGCGCCCTCGCTCAGCACCACGACGTGATCGGCTACCGCGGTGGCGAGCTCGGCGTGATGGGTGGCCATCAGCAGCGCGGCCCCGGCCTGCTTCTCGGCGCTCAGCAGGCCGGCCAGCCAGCGGCGGGCCGCGGGATCCAGCCGCTGCTCCGGCTCGTCGAGCACCATCAGCCGGCGCGGCCGGACCAGGACCGTGGCCAGGTGCAGGGCCTGCCGCTGGCCGCTGGACAGCGAGCCGGGGAGCGCCCGGGCGTGATCGCCCAGACGGCATTCGGCGAGGGCGTGGTCGACCAGATCGTCGCGGTCGCGGGCGGCGCCGTGCGCCACGGCGACAAGCTGCAAGTGCTCACGGACGGTGAGGTCCGGGTAGGCGCTCACCAGGTCGCCGACGACCGCGATCTCGGTGCGCACCACCAGATCGTCCTGGGTCAGCGCCCGGCCGGCGTAGACGACGTGGCCCGTGGTCGGCACGTCCCGGCCGGCCGCAATGCGCAGCAGGGTCGACTTGCCTGACCCGTTCGCGCCCATGACGGCGACGCACCGCCCGGCCGCCACCGCCAGGTCCACCGGGCGCAGTGCGAGGCGCTCTCCGTAGCGGCGGCTGACCCCGGTCAGCGTGAGCAGGGGCGGCGGATCCGACGGCACGATCTTCAGTTCACCACATCGGCCGGCCAGGTTCGCCGATCTGCCGTCGAATGCCGTCGCCGCGCCCGCGGTACTGAGCACCACCGCGGGCCGACCCGCGACGGCAACGCCGCCCCGCTACCCGGCCCGGGCGGCGTCGTCATGACCGTGCCGCTGCACCGGCTACCTTTTATGCCCATGACCGACCCCATCCCCCCGGCTGACCCGCAGACCGTACTGCGGCTGGAGGGCGTGGACCTGATCCGCGGCAACCGGCTGCTGCTCGACAAAGTCAGCGTCACGGTGCAGGCGGGGGAGCACTGGGCGCTGCTCGGGCCCAACGGAGCGGGCAAGAGCACCTTGCTGCGCATCATGGCGACCTACGCGCACCCGACGCGGGGTCAGGTGCGCATCCTCGGCTACCGGCTGGGCCGGGTCAACGTGTTCGGCCTGCGCCCGTGGATCGGCCAGGTCAGCCCGGATCACCCGGTGGCGCCGGCGCGCACGGTCCGCCAGGTGGTGTTCACCGGCATCACCGGCACCATCGAGATCGTGCCGCGCTGGGCGCCCAGCGCGGGCGAGCGGTCACGCGCCACGGCGCTGATCGACCTGATGGGCCTGAGCGGCCTGGCCGACGCGCGCTGGGCCACCCTGTCCCAGGGCGAGCGCGGCCGGGCGCTGATCGCGCGGGCGCTTATGCCCGAGCCGCGCCTGCTGCTGCTGGACGAGCCTGCGGCCGGGCTGGACGTGGCCGGCCGCGAGCAACTGCTGGCTAGCATCGACGAGCTGCGCGAGCGACAGCCCGGCCTGGCCACCGTGCTGGTCACGCACCATCTGGAGGAACTTCCGGTCAGCACCTCCTACGCGCTGCTGCTGCGCGCCGGCCAGATGCTGGCGGCCGGAGCCGTTGCGGACGTGCTCACCACCGAACTGGTCAGCGCGTGCTTCGACTATCCCATCGCGATCGCCCGGCACGCGGGCCGCTGGGCCTCCACTGCCGGCCTCGCCGGGTGACGCGCCCCGCGGGCGGCGAGCCAGACAGCGCCACGGCCGGCCCGGTGGCCCGGCTCGCTCGCTTGTCCTCGGTCAGGTCAGGTCTCGGGGGGCCAGCCGGGCAGGATGCCGTCCAGGGCGGTGTCCACCACGTCACGGACGAAGCGGTCGTTGAGCGGGGCGTGGCCGTGCAGGAGCCGGTGGTAGAGCGGGCCGTAGAGCATGTCGAGCCCGACCTCGATCTTGGTGTCCGCCGGGATCTCGCCGCGCTCGATCGCGCGGCGGAAGACCACGCGGCCCTGCTCGCGACGCGGCTCGACGAAGCGCGTCCGGTACTCGGTGGCGAAGGCCGGGTCCATCTGCGCCTCGGTAATGAGCGCGGCGATCACGCGACCGTAGGGCCGGCTGCTGGCCAGCCTGGCCCACGGGCGCAGCAGCGACAGGAGATCGCCCCGCAGCGAGCCGGTGTCCCGTGCGGGCGGCCGGGCGGCGGCCCACTCGTTGAAGAGCGCGTCGAGGGCGAGCGTCTCCTTGGTGGGCCACCAGCGGTAGATCGTGGCCTTGCTGACGCCTGCCCGCTCGGCGATCGCGTCCATGCTGACCGCCGACAGGCCCTGCACCAGCAGCAGTTCCGTCGCGGCCTCGAGGATCGCCCGGCGCGCCTTCTCGCTACGCGGCCGCCCGCGCCGTGGCGCCGTCTCCGCCGCCTCGCCGTGACCGTCCTCGCGTATGGGCCGCATTAGCTGCACATCGAACCACTCTTGCCCGGCCGGGTCGAGGACCGCACCGTCGGTGACGAGGCCGTGACTCACCGGGCCCGCGGTCGGCGGCAGGCGCATCTCATCCGGCGCAAGCCTCGGGGCTGGCACGGACCGGGCAGGCAGCGGAGCCTGGCCGTAGGGAACCTGAACGTAGGAAGCCTGCGCGGGCAGGAGATGCTGCAGGCCCGGAGGCGGCCCGGCTCCGGGCGGTACCGGATCGACCGCGCGCTGGCAGGAGAAGCACACTCGGTCACGCACGCCAATCGGCGCACCGCAGTGCTGACAGCGCCGGTCATTGATCACGTCGACCCCCCAGGCTGCGGGCCATTTCGCCGGCCGCGGTGGCCTGCCTGTAGTAGACGTCGCAGCCGCCCAGTTGTAGTACAGGGCCGGGTAGTCCGGGGAGATCATGGCCAGGGCCGTGCTACCTGGGCAACTTCCCGCGGATCCTGTCAACCAAGACGTGAACTCGGGCGTCGAACCAGCAAACATCCTGGGCGACCCTAAAGCAGCACCCGCCGCGATAACGCTCGCGGCCCAGGCCCGCACCGGCTAAGAAGCGGATCGAGGCATCACCGGACTTCCCGCGCAATGGCGCCTCCCGTGATCGTTTCATTCGCCGTAGCGATTCCGGTGCGAGCCTAAAGGAAAGTTCGGAGGACCAGCGGTGAGTTATAACGTCCCTAACGGATGGCCCGCTCGCGTCGGCGTGCTCCAGCAAGATTCCCCGCCAGCCATCAAACCCCAGCAGGTCAGCAACTATGCGGCCGCCCACTGCGGATCCGGTCATGCTCCGTGGCACGGGGTAAGGGGCCGACTCAGCTTTCGCGGCCCTGGCGCGTATCGCGGCCAGCGTTCTTCATCCCAGGCGGGGAGGAATTTCAAATGGTAAGCAGCAAAGGGATCGTGGGTGCGGGTGGTGGCTTCGGCGCCGGCCTGCTTCTCCTCATCGGCGGCCTGGTCGTGAAGCAGGCTCAGGCGCACACGCTGGCTGAGTGCTCCACTGGCCTCGGCCAGTTCGGCCAGGTCCTTAACCCGAATGCCGCTAACAAGTGCAACACCGCACAGGGTTTGTCCAGCATGGCCACGGTGGCGATCTGGATCGGCGTGATCGTGCTCGCGATCGCGGTCGGCGGCTTCGCTGCCCTTTTGATCGCGTCCAGCACCCGCGTCGGCAGCAAGAAGCCCAAGACCGTGGTCCCCGGAACGACTGCGGCTCGACCGGCCGCCGGCCCGGTGGTGCCCGTGCGCCCGCAACCGGTCGGGGGGGCGGCGCTGCGGCCCATCGTGCCCATGATCGTGGGCCAGGAGGACAGCGCGCTGGTCGGCGACGGACGGCGCGACGTCTTCGCCACCGAGCCGGCCGCTTCCGCTTCCGGTTCCGGTTCCGAGATCACGACGGTTCTGCCGATATTTGCCCCGGCTGAGCCGTTCGACCTGACGGCGCCGGCCAGGGTGCCGGACCGGCCTTCGGAAAGGTCATTGGCTGGCGTTGCCACCGGTCCCCAAGCGCGGCTAGCCGACCACCCAGCCCCTCCCGCCTCACCGGTCGGGCTGGCCGACCGCCCGGCGCTCCCCGTCCCGCAGGCGCGGCTGGCTGACAGCCCGGCGCCCCCGGTCCCGCCGGTGGGCGTGGCCGACCGCCCGCCAGCCCCGGTCCCGCCGGCGGGCCTGGCCGACTACCCGGTGCCTCCGCCCCCGCTGGCGAGGTCGGCTGACCGCCCGCCCGCTCCCCGGCGCGTCAACTCCAGCCCGCCCTGGGAGTGGGCCGACTCGCCGCCCGTTCCGGGCAGCACGGTCAGTCCTGCGCCGGCGTGGGCACAGACCGAGCGTCCCCCCGCTGCCCCCGGGGAGAACGCCAATCCCGCGCCGCCGTGGGCACAGACCGAGCGTCCGCCCGCTGCCCCCGAGGAGAACGCCAATCCCGGGCCGCCGTGGGGTCAGACCGAGCGTTCCCCCCTTGCCCGCCAGGAAGGCGGCAGTTCCGGGCCGCCCTGGGACCGGGCCGAGCACCGCCCCGCTCCCAGCGGTGCGCAGCCGGACGCAGATAGCGCCAGCCTGCGCCACAGCGGACGGCATCGTTCCCGCCGGCCGTAAGCCGCCGCTCGTCCCCGGGCAGCCCGCGCCGTCCGGGGACGGAGGTGGCGGCGTGACGGCCTAGTCGCAGGGGCCGCCTGCCAGCCACCGGGCTCCCCGCTGGTAGAGCGCCTCCACTTCAGGCCCGGTCAGGCCGGGCATGTCGGCCTTGACGCGGTAGCCCAGGCCTGCCTGCACGTAGGCCAGGTGCCGGTAGCCAGCCGGGAACTTGTCCAGTTCCTCCCGGGCAAGTTCCACCCGGGCGGCCGGGTCGACCGGATCCAGCCGGTCCTTCTCATAGATGGGCTGGCGCAGCACGATGCCCCACCGCCCGTCCCGCCGCTCGACGAAGTCATAAAACCGCCCGGTGCATACCACGTCGCACAGGACTTCGTGGACGGCCGCTCTCTGGGAGATCGTCATCTTCGTCTGCGCGATGGCCCGGTCGCCGGCCACGTCGATGGACGTCCCGCCCAGGAAGTGCAGGATGCTCACCCCCCGCGCCGCCCCTTCGCGGCTGACCTGGATGAACTCCTCGGCCGGACCCTGGAACCAGGTCGCTATCATCCTGCCGTCGGGGTGCCAGACGGTCCGCAATCGCTCCCAGTCGCCGGCGTCGCGCCATACCGCCCAGTTCTCGATCAGCTCACGGATCGCCTGCCGGTCGGCGGCCTGGTCGGTCATGGTTCCTGCCTCTTCAGCGATGCGGGCGGGCCGGTTCTGAGGAGGATATGAAAGAACTTGACTACTCCCCGCCCTGAGGCTGAGGGACGGGGATTCCAGCCGTCACCGGCGGGGGTTGCTGTTTCACGGCCGATTGCACCGGAGGGGTCTTCCGGTGTCTGACATCAGCTCCGCAGGCATCGCCCGGGTTGCCCCGGGCTGCGGCAAGACCTGCCGCAAGGATGTTCTTCGCCGCGTTGAGGTCCCGGTCGTGCAGGACGCGGCAGGACGGGCATCGCCACGTCCGGGTGGACAGGCTCAGCTCGGCGAGAGGGAACTTGCATGCCGAGCAGGTCTTGGACGAGGGGTACCAGCGGCCGGTCACGACCAGCTGGCGGCCGGCTCGCTCGCACTTGTACTGCAGCTGGCGGCGGAACTCGCCCCACCCGCAGTCGCTGATCGCCCGGGCCAGGCGCCGGTTGCGGACCATGTTGGTGACCGCGAGGTCCTCGATCGCGATCAGGTCGTTGCTGCGGACCAGGCCGGTGGTGGTCTTGTGCAGGAAGTCGCGGCGGGCGTTGGCGACCTTGCGGTGGGCCCGGGCGACCTTGGCCCGTGCCTTGGCCCGGTTGGCCGAGCCTTTCCGGCAACGGGCGAGGCGGCGCTGGTAGCGGGCGAGGCTGGCAGCCCTGCGCTCCAGGTGGCGGGGATTGGCGATCCGCTCGCCGTGCGAAGGCCCGCTGCGGGTCTTGCTTCATCGCCGTCAGCGCCGCCGACGCCTGGCCGTACGACGTGCCCGTGCGCTGCGTTACATACCGCTCCCGCCGCACCGCGAGGATCTGGTTCCATACCACGCGCACGCAGCCGAAGGTGCGGTTCAGCACCGCCTGCTGCGCCGCACCGGGATAGGCCCGGCACCGGTACGCCGTCCGCACGCCGACAGCCTGCCAGACCATGCCGACAAAACCCTGCCCTGCCCCGCAGGGCACCGGATTCCTCCCCAGCCCGAGGCCGGGGGTTTCTCCGGAGGTCCAGATGACCGTCTATGGGGCAGACGCACCGTATGGTGATGAGTCACCCGGCCGTGCGTCCTCTTCGTCAGGATCCGGTCAGGGTATTACCAAGTTTTGGTCAAGATTCACGGGGTAACGTCAGGCCGCATGGCCTCCGCACCGACCCGGGAATCCCTATCCGCGAGCCCGACCCTGCGGCTCCAGGAAAGCAGGCCGGCCCAGGCCGCAGACGGCCTGCAGCCGCAGGAACCAGGCCCTGTTCCGGCCCGTGGCCGCAGGCTGGCGTGGCTCGACGCGCTCCGGGGGATCGCGGCCCTGTGCGTGGTGTACGCCCACTTCGGCACCCGGGTGCTGCCCCAGGTCCACCGGGCGGTCTACAACGTGTTTGATCCTGGGCTGTACGGGGTGCTCGTCTTCTTCCTGGTCAGCGGCTACATCGTTCCGGCGTCACTGGAACGCAAGGGCAGCGTCCGGAACTTCTGGCTCAGCCGCCTGTTCCGCCTGTTCCCGCTGTTCGTGTTCGCTATCGCAGGCGTGCTGCTGCTGCACGAGTTCGGCCTGGCCAGCCTGCGGGATACGAACCAGAACGTCACCGCGTCGGTGCTCTCGCACCTGTTCATGCTCAACGAGCTGCTGGGCGAGACCAACGTCATTGTCGTGCTCTGGACGCTGTCCTACGAGATGGTGTTCTACGTGCTGCTCACCGCGCTGTTCACGGCCGGCCTGCACAAGCGGAGCGGATGGTACGCCGCCGGGTTCGCCGCCGCGGCGCTGCTGATTGGCGGGCTGCTGCCCACGATCTGGCTGTCGTACAGCTCGCTTGGCCTCACCCCCGTGGCGCTGACCGGCGATGTCCTGATCATGGGCGGTCTCGCCGTTGCGGTGGTCGGCCGCGGGCGGTCGCGCGCGGCGGGCGCGTGGCTCGCTGCGGCCACCGCCCTGATCCTGGTCGCGGTCAACGGGCGGAAGAGCCCGTACGAGGGGCTGACCATCCTGGCCCTGATGTTCACCGGCACCATGCTGTACCGCGCCGAGCAGGGACAGATCAACCGCTGGCGAGCGGTGACCGTGGCGATCGGCATCTTTACCGCAGCCATCGTGGCCGGTGCCTGGCACATCCCGGCGGCCAGCCCGCAGAACCAGGCCGCGCTCCTGCAACGCGAGTGGGTCATGTCCGTGGCGCTGGCCGGCCTGACGTTCACGATCGGCCTGGCGCTGCGGAATCTGCGCATACCGTCGGCCCTGGCCTGGCTGGGCCTGGTGAGCTACTCGGTCTACCTGCTGCACCCGCTGCTGCTCGACGGCTACGACAGCATCCCGCTCACGCACAGCCGTCATCCGGTCGGGGTGCAGGTAGCCGTGACCGGCGCCTTCTTCGCCGTCCTGCTGGCCTGCTGCGCGCTGACCTATCACCTCGTGGAGGCGCCGATGCAGCGGCTCGGCCGCCGGGTCGCCGCGCGGCTGGACGCCCGCTTCGGACCCGACCGCCTAGGGCCCGCCGGGACGCAGGCCGCAGCCGACGACCGCCAGCTGGGTACCTGAGTCACCCGATGTCGAGCGACGCGCTGGTCAGCAGCCGCCACGTGCCCGTGTCGCCGAGGAACTTGAACCGCCGCCGCATGTCCGCGGCCGCGGCGCCCGCGTCCGGGAAGGACGCGAGATAGCCCCGGATGCTGCCGCAGGAGTTGAGGATGGCGAGGATTTCCCGCGCGTTCTCCACCGTCGCCCGGATCTTCGCCTTGTTGCGGATCACGCGGCTGTCGTTTTCTACCGCCGCGATCTCGGCGGGCGGCATCGCGGCGACCTGCGCCGGGTCGAAGCCGTGGAACGCCTCCCGGATGCCATCCCACTTGGCCTCGACGACGCGCCAGCTGATCCCGGCCTCGAAAACCGAGCGTGACAGGTGCTCGAGGAAGAACGCGGGATCGTCCGGTGCGTGGTCGCGGAGTTTCTCGAAGGGCACGGCCAGTTCGCGCGCCCGCGTCTGCGTCCGCAGCGCCGACTGATCGGCCGCGGCCGTGTCCCCGGACTTTATCCGCGCGACGAGCGCCGTCGCCTCGTCGTGAGTGAGAATGTTGATCCACAGTGCGCTGCCCGGGTCCTGCAGCCGGCTGTCGTCGATGCCACCCAGGTCGAACGGGTCAAAGCCGGCGTCCCGGATCAACTGGGCGACGACCGGCTTGGCTTTCTCATCGCCGGACAGGAACATGACCCAAGGCGGCTTGCGGTGGTTGTCGTCCGCCATGATGCTCGCCGACAGCGAGTTGAAGGCACGCACCCAGCGCGCCCGCGGGAACGCTTCGGCCAGCGACCGCAGTGTCACCTGTTGCTGCCCGAACGAGTTGGCCGCGTCGATCATGACGCGGCCGTCGAGCCGCCCGGCCGCCTGCAGCACGTCGGTCACAACGGGGCCAGGGACGGCCACGAGTACCACTTCGGCGCCCGCCACGGCGTCCGCGACCGAGGCCGCATGTGCGCGCTGCCCGAGTTCCGCCGCCAGTGCCTGCGGCCGGGCGGCGTCCCGTGCCGCGAACGTGACGTCGTGGTCGACGGCGTACCAGAGCCGGCCTAGTGTCGAGCCGACACGGCCGGCTCCGAGAATCGCGATCTGCACCGCTCCTCCCGTCATCACCGGGTTAGCGAGTTGTTCCCGTAAAGCGTCGCATAGGCGTAATCAATGACCTCATTGGCGGTATCACGCGCGGCCGAGATCGGAGGCGGCGCTGCCGAGGGAGCAGCGGTGCGGTGCGTCGGCGTTGCTGCTTCTTCCCCGTCGCCCGGAGTCACATAATGGGCTCCGTGGATGACAAGGGCACATTCGGGGTCCTGGCCGTCTCGGCGCGCCGCTTCGTGCTCGGGCCGACTTCACGGCGGCGGCGTTCAGGTGCTCGGACAGTTCCTGGACTGTTCCGACCGGCCTGACCCGTGTAGGCCGTGAGGCAACGGGATGAGTCACGCGGTCATACCGGCTCCGGTGCGGTTCGACGTCGGTGACGGGCGCGAGTTCGCATTCCGGTCGGGCACGACGGTCACCTACTCCGCTCCCGGCGTGGCCACGATCATCGAGCGATTCTGCTCCGAGATCACGCGCCGCACGGGATTGCGCCTGGGATCGATGGCCGGCCACCCGGTCCTGGGCGAGCCGTCGGTCACGATCGAGCTTGCCGCCGGGGGCCAACTTGGGGCCCTTCCCGCGTCGATAGGTGTCTCGCCCACGGGCGATGGCCCCCCCGATGAACGGCACTCGCTGGTGGTTGATGCCGATCAGGTCGTCCTGCGTGCCGCAGAACCGGCCGGAGTAGCACGTGGCCTGACCACACTCCTCCAGCTCGTGGCCGCGACATCAGACAGCAGGGCCAGGGCGGTCTCGGTGCCGGGCGCGCGGATCGTCGATGCGCCGAGGTACGCCTGGCGCGGCCTTCTGCTCGACGTCGCCCGCAGGTTCCTGACCGTGGACGAGATCCGGCGGGTGATCGACCTGCTCGCGCTCTACAAGCTCAACGTGCTGCACCTGCACCTGACCGACGACCAGGGCTGGCGACTGCCCATGGGACGGAGGGACGATGATCCCGCGCCGGACGCTGAGTTCTACACCGCCGACGATCTCCGGTCCCTGGTCGCGTACGCCGAGGACCGCTTCGTCACCCTCGTCCCCGAGGTAGACAGCCCGGGCCACTCCATCGCCCTCGTGCGGATGCACCCGGAGCTGAGCAGCGGCCGGAACGAGATCGAGTTCGAGCTACCGCCCGGCCACAAACATCAGGCCGCCTGGCTCGACCCCGAGCTGCCCGCCACCTTCCAGCTCATGGAGGAGCTGCTGACCGGCGTCGCCGAGATCTTCCCCACGCCCTACATCCACATCGGAGGGGACGAGCCCTACGGGATGCCGCACGACCTCTACGCGGCGTATGTGCAACGCCTGCGCGACCTCGTCCGCTCCCTCGGCAAGCGGCCGCTGGGCTTTCAGGAGTCGGCGCGCGCCGGACTCGGCCCAGACGACCTGATCCAGTACTGGTACACCGACATCACCCTGGCGCCGGGGCTACCGCCCGAGGTCGAGGCCCAGCAGAAAGCGGATGTCGCCCTGTCCCGCCGCGACGTCGAGATCGCGATGCAGGCATCGAGCCCGGTGATCGTGTCCCCCCTCAGCCACGTCTACCTCGACGTGCCTTACGCCGATCCTCCAGCCGACGCCGCGCAGGCCGACAGGCAAAGCCGCCTCGGCCTACGGATCTACGCCCGCAGGACAGTCGCCGATTCGTTCGCCTGGGAGCCCGCCGACGTGCTCGGGCCGGGCCGGGGCGCGCACGTCGGCGGAGTCGAGGCGGCGATCTGGGCCGAGAGCATCACCGACCTCGACGACCTGACCTTCCTGCTCCTGCCTCGCCTGCCCGGTGTCGCTCAGAAGGCCTGGAGCGACCCGGCGGCCGCCGGGTCCTGGCGCGATCACCGTGACCGCCTGGCCCGCCACGGTCGGCTATGGGCGCAAGACAACCTCACCTACTTCCGCACCTCTACCGTGGACTGGGTCTGACGCCACCTCCGGTGCGCCCGGCGAGATGGCAGGGGACGCCAAGGGGCTCGTCGAGTGAAGCCCGCCGAAGGAGCCTTCGCGCTCAGTATGTGGGCGGCGGCAGGGTTACCGTGGCAGACGAGCCGAGGCTGTCGGTGACGGTGAGGCTGCAGGAGGCTTCGCCACACAGGTCATCCGGATGTTCGCCCAGCTCCAGGATGCCGTCCTTCAAGGTGCCGTTATTCGGCTGGGCCGGGATGATCACCTTGCTGGTCGAGGTCACCGATACCGAGTACAGCGCGCTGATGTTGACGTCGAACCCGCTGACGTTCAGCCGGAACAGGTGCCCGTTGAAACCAGCCCCCGTCACCACCAGCCGGTCCGAGCTGCCGGTGCCGATGGTAATGGTCAGCTGCTGAGTCCCTGCGGGGCCGCCGATGTCCGGGCCCGGCGTGATCTGCACGGTGAAGGGATACGTCCCGGCCTTGGTAGGCGTGCCGGTGACTGTCCATTCCGTAGACGGCAGCGACAGCTGCAGGCCCGGCGGCAGGGAGCCGCTGATGATCTTCATTGTGTACTCATACCCGAACTCCGCCTCCCCGGCGAGCAGGTAGCCAAGCTTCACGTTCAGCCCCGCGGCGAAGGGCATGCCGACGTTCCCAGGGCCGACCTCGCAGACGGCGTTACTGCAGGCGAAGGCCGATGTGTCCATGACGGGCGGTGCCGTCGCGGCGGTGGCCGCCGACGCGAAAGCGCCGAGGCTTGCCGCGAGGAGTGATCCTGTGACAAGCAGTACCTTGAGTGGCGATCGCATGACATCCTCCCCTGGCCGCGGGAACGGCCGGTGTTCGTGCTGGCCGGATGCGGTGACAGCCGGCGGTGAGCGGGGGCCGCCCCGGCCGCTGGAAACGAATCCCTGGGATAGCGCACGGGAGCCGGGACGCCTTGAGCGTTACTCCGGGCGCGTCCGATCTCATGTCCCCATTTCGGGGGGCGCGACCAGGTGGCCTTCCCGGCGCTGACCATGAACACCTATAGCCACGTCACCCCGGAGGTCTGTCCCGGAGGTCTCCCGCGAGGCTGCGGCGTTGCTGCTCAGGCAGTCAGGGAGCGCGTTCGCACGGCGGGGTATGGCTGTGAGCAGGGAGATTACGGGTGCGCCGCCAGGGACTTGAACCCGAACCCGCGGATTAAGAGGTTGACCTTCGCCAGTACGTGCCCGTTCGCATGCAGTCGCCGCGCAGGTCAGGGCGCGCGATTGCACGCCAGCGAACGGGAGCGACCGAGGGTGAACTGCAACCCAAACTGCAACCCCCCTGGGCTGACGATCGCCCTTGCGGACTGGAAACCTGACAGCTCAACAGTGGTAGATCCCCAGTTCAATCTTGCCGCCACGGTCGCGCGGCTCACCCGCAGCATCGACGGGCGCATTGCCCACCAGGACCTCCAGGCAGGTCGTATCGCACGGGCTACATCGAAGGGTGGCGTCACGCTGAGTAATGGAGAAGCTCAGGGAGAATGCGCGCCGAGCCGCCGTTCTGCGTGCCTGAGGCGAGAGCCATTCGGCTGGTTATGACCGTACATAAAGAACTTTCTGCGCGCTCGGTGCCGGCACTATGCCTCCGGAGGAGTCCGGCTGGTGGCTCACTGGAGTGTGTCGTGTGCTGGGGAGGTGATACAAGGAGCCTCGCCGCCTCCTGCTGGGTGAGCGCGCGGCCGGCGGCCAGCTCGGCGTTCCACTCCTGTGGTGGGATGGCCGCCCGGGCGGGAGCCAGGAACCGCTCGAGCAGCGCCGCGTCGGTTAGCGGGATCGGCGTGCCCAACTTCTGCCGGATGGCTTCCGCGGCACCGGCGAGAAGGGCCGCCCGCGGGCCGTCGCCGAGCTCCGCGGCGATGGAGGCGGACAGTTCCAGGGTGGTGGCCAGGAACTCGGGGTCGCCGGAGCTGACGACGTAGTCGACCATGCCGGACAGCAGGTCACGGGCCTCCCCGGCACGGCCCGCGCACAGGCTGACCGCCGCAAGGGACTGCTGGGCGACTGCGATGGCATACAGGTCGCCCTCCTCCCGGTCGAGCATGAGCGCCTCCCGCAGCACCTGGGTGGCGCGGTCGAAGTTGCCCGCATCGGTCTCCGTCTGGCCGAGGTTCGTCAGGGCCGCCCTGAGCGCGAAGCCGCCACCGGCCTGGCGGGCGATGGCGATGCTGTCCTCCAGCAGGCATCGCGCGGTGTCCAAGTTGCCGAGGTGATGATGGGTGCGCGCGAGGCTATTGAGTGCCCGCGCCTCCCGGTCACGGTCGCCGAGGTCACGCCAGATCGCCAGGCTGCGCTCGAAGAGCGGCAGCGCGGCGTCGAACTCG
This sequence comes from uncultured Actinomycetota bacterium, assembly GCA_963834695.1. Classification (GTDB taxonomy): domain Bacteria; phylum Actinomycetota; class Actinomycetes; order Streptosporangiales; family Streptosporangiaceae; genus JASHPR01. Next base: position 15,856 of record CAWIDQ010000083.1, on the reverse strand, counting down.
CCCTGATGCTGCAGCAGTACCCCGAGCCAGAGCGCCACCTGGGCCACCGGTGCTCCGCCGTCCTCGGCGGCCAGGTCGATCGCCCGCTCCAGCCACCGCCGCCCTTCGAGAAGGTAGCCATGCCGGTACCAGAACCGGGCCAGCGCCAAGACAAGTCGCAAGCCGGTAGCTGCCCGCTCGCCGTCGCCGGGCTCCGGGCCTGCGGCCGGTGCTTCCTCCAGCGACCAGGCCAGGGCGGCGCGCAGGTTGTCATGCTCGGCCTCCAGCCGGTCCAGGGCCGCCAGGTGCGCCGGGCCTGAGCTGTGCAGTTGCTCGTCCGCCCGCTCGGCGACGCCGGCGTAGTACTGAGCGTGGCGGCGCCGGGCGTCGTCCAGGTCCCCGGCCTGTTCCAGCCGCTCGAGCGCGTAGTCGCGGATCGTCTCCAGCATGCCGACGCGCGGCTCACCATCGGCGCCGTCGGTCACCGTGATCAGGCTGACATCGCGCAGCCCGCCGGCCAGATACAGCGGATCGGTCCCGGCGCCCGGGCCGGGCCCGGGCGCGGCGACCGCCGCCAGCGCGTCCAGGTCGCAGCCGCCGGCGAACACCCCCGTGCGGCGGAACGCCCCGGCCAGGCCGGGGGCCAGCAGGTCGTAGCTCCAGGCGATGGTGTTCCGCAGGGTCTGCTGCCGCGACGGCCGCCCGACGTCGGCGGCGGCCAGGTCGAGGCTGTGGCCCAGGCGGGCCAGCAGCGCCCGGGGTGCCAGCAGCCTGGCCCGGGAGGCGGCCAGCTCGATCGCCAGCGGCAGCCCGTCCAGCCGCCCGCAGATCGCCGCGATGTCGGCGGCGTTGCTTTCGGCCACGGCGAAGCCTGGCCGGACCATGGCCGCCTGCTGCACGAACAGTCGCGCCGCGCCACAGGCCGCCACCTGCTCGACCGACCCCGTATCGCGAGGCACCTGCAGCGGCGGCACCGGCAGCTCCTGCTCACCAAGAAGATGCAGCGGCCGCCGGGACGTGGCCAGTACCAGCAGGCCGCGGGCGGCCGCCAGCAGCCCGGCCACTACCTGGGCGGCGCCATCCAGCTGTTCCAGGTTGTCCAGCACCAGCAGCGCCCGGCGATCAGCGAGATACCTGGTCACCGCGTCGGCGGGGGGCCCGTCGCCGCTGACGTCCAGATCGTCGGCGATGGTCTTCCACATAACCTCTGGATCGCGAACGGCCGCCAGCGCGACGAAGAACACGCCGTGCCGGAATACCTGATCCAGCGAGGCCGCGGCGGCCAGCGCCAGCCGCGTCTTGCCGACGCCGCCGGTGCCGGTCAGCGTCACCAGCCGGACCCCCGGCCGGGCGACCACGGCGCAGACCTGCTCCAGGTCGCGCTCCCGGCCGACCAGCGGCGTCAGCGGCACCGGAAGCCTGCTCTGGGCGCCCAGGCTCTTCAGCGGCGGGAACCGATCCGGCAGCCCAGGTGCGACCAGCTGGTAGATACGTTCCGGCGCTTCGATGTCCTTCAGCCGGTGAAAACCCAGGTCACGGACGGACACCCCGGCGGGCAGCCGGGAGGCCGCCAGCAGCCGCGTCGCATCCGACAGCACCACCTGGCCGCCGTGCGCGGCCGCCGCGATCCGCGCCGCCCGGTGCACATCCATGCCGATGTAGCCGTCCTCGTGGCGGGCCGGCTCACCCGAATGCAGCCCCATCCGGACCCGGACCGCCACGCCCCCGGGCCATTCATGGCCAGCCAGCGCGCGCTGTGCCGCCACGCAGCACAGCACCGCATCACCAGCCCATTCGAAGACCACGAAAAAACTGTCCCCCTCGGTCCCCATCTCCTGCCCACGGTTGCCAGCGATGGCAGCGCGCATCAGGACGCGCTGAGCGGACAGCGCCTCGCCGTACCGCTGACCCAGGCGACCCAGCAGAGCCGTCGACCCCTCCATATCACTGAAGAGCAACGTCACGGTCCCCATCGGGAGCTCCCGCATATCTCGATTATCAAGGAAGCGAGAGCACCTAACCGGATGATCTGCATGGGGCCGTCCGCGCCGGCTGGAACCGCCGCCAACCACGGTGGGGTCCCGGTCCCAAGACCGAATGGTCAATCTGCGCGCCGTCGGGCACGCGGCTTCTGTTTACTCTATTCCGAAGTTCCCCCTGATGAGGCTCTGATCAACCCGGCGATGGTGTCGTGACCAGGTGAACTGCGCTCCTCCACGAGAGATAGCGTAGTCATGTAGATCACGTCGTTGGCGGTGATATCGGCGTGTTGCACTGCTCATACGCCGGATGTGCCGGTATCGTTGTCGTCATGTACGTGGCCAAGGTGCCGAACCGGGGGTCACCGCCCGCGGTGCTGCTGCGGGAAAGCTACCGCGAGGCGGGCAAGGTCAAGAACCGCACCCTGGCCAACCTGTCGTCCTGGCCCGAGGCGAAGGTCGACGCCTTGTCACGGGTGCTGAAGGGCCAGCTTGCGCCGGCTGCGGCCGTGGAGGGGACGTTCGAGATCGCCCGGAGCCTGCCGCACGGGCATGTCGCCGCGGTGCTGGGCACCGCGCGGGCGCTGGGGCTGGAGGAGCTGATCGACCAGGCGCCCTCACGGCAGCGGGACCTGGTGACCGCGATGGCAGTGGCCCAGGTGATCGCGCCGGATTCCAAGCTGGCCATCGCCCGCGGGCTGCAAGCCGGGACCGCCGCCAGTTCCCTGGGTGAAGTGCTCGGCCTGGGCGGCTGTGACGAGGATGACCTGTATGCGGCGATGGACTGGCTCGCCGCCCGGCAGGACCGCATCGAGGACGCGCTCGCGGCGCGGCACCTGGCCGGGCCGACCCTGGTCCTTTACGACGTGTCCTCCGCCGCGTTCGAGGGCCGGACCTGCCCGCTGGGCGCCATCGGCCACCCCAAAGACGGGGTCCGCGGCCGGCTCCAGATCGTCTACGGGCTGCTGACCTCCCAGGACGGCGTCCCGGTCGCCATCGAGGTCTTCGAGGGCAACACCGGCGACCCGAAGACCGTCGCCAGCCAGGTGAGCAAGCTCAAGGACCGGTTCGGGATCATCCGGGTGGTGCTCGTCGGCGACCGGGGCATGCTGACCGCAGCGCGGCTGCGCGAGGACGTCGGTCCCGCGGGCCTGGACTGGATCACCGCGCTGCGCGCCCCCCAGGTCAAGAACCTGGTCCGCGACGGCGCACTCCAGCTCTCCCTGTTCGATGAGGCGGACCTGGCCGAGATCACCCATCCGGACTATCCCGGCGAGCGGCTGGTCGCCTGCAAGAACCCGTTCCTGGAAGCCGAGCGGGCCCGCAAGCGGGAATCACTGCTCACCGCCACCGAAGCCGACCTGGCGAAAATCGCCGCCGCTGTCGCGCGGGAACGCCGGCCACTGCGCGGCACAGACAAGATCGCGCTGCGCGCGGACCGGGTGCTGCGCCGCCGCAAGGTCGCCAAGCACTTCACCACCAGCATCGGCGAGGACAGCTTCAGCTACGCCCGCAACCAGGACTCCATCACCGCCGAAGCCGCCCTGGACGGGATCTACGTGCTGCGCACCAGCGTCGAGGCCGGCGGCCTGGACAGCGGCGAGGTGGTCTCCTCCTACAAGGCCCTCGCCCAGGTCGAGCGGGCGTTCCGCGCCTTCAACACCGACCTGGACATCCGGCCCATCCGCCACCGCACCGAGACCCGGGTCCGCGCGCACGTGTTCTTGCGGATGCTGTCGTACTACATCACCTGGCACATGCACGACCGCCTCGCGCCCCTGCTGTTCACCGACGACGACAAGCCAGCCGCCCAGGCCGCCCGGCCCAGCCCCGTCGCCCCGGCCGCCCGCTCCCCGCGGGCACTGGCCAAAGCCGCCGCCAAGCGCACGCAGGGCAACCTTCCCGTACACAGCCTCACCAGCCTGCTGGCCGGCCTGGCCACCATCTGCCTCAACCAGATCCAGCCCGCCGACCCCGCCCTCCCCCGCTTCCAGCTCGTCACCACACCCACCCCCCTGCAGCGCCAGGCCCTCGACCTGCTCGGCGTCAGCCACCGCCTCGGGACCGCGTAGTCAGAAGCCACCCCCGCACCACACAGAAACCCCAGGTAAACGGCCATGCACACGGATCACGCGGGGGAACTTCGGTCTATTGGGCAGTCACGTTCGCGTCCCTGCCGGTCTCTCGTGTTCGAGCTTCGCGCCGATATCGGCGCGAAGTGTCACCTTGGAGACCTTCCCGATCTGGGTGCGCGGCAGCGTGTCGATGAGTTCGAGACGTTCGGGCCACTTGTACTTGGCTAGGCCCTCAGCCTCCAGGTGAGCGCAGATGTCGGCGAGTGTCGGCGGGTTCCGCGGGTCCCGGGGCACGACGTAGGCGCAGCCGCGCTCGCCCAGTCTGGGGTCGGGCATGCCGACCAGGGCCATCTCGGCAACGGCGGGGTGACCCGCGACCAGGAGCTCGACCTCCTGGGCGTTGATCTTCTCGCCGCCGCGGTCGATGAGGTCCTTGACGCGGCCCTCGATTGAGTAGCTCAGCGTCCCCTGGTACCTGCGTGCCCGCACGAGGTCGCCGGAACGGTAGAAGCCCTCGGCGGTGAAGGCCTCGCGGTCGCGGTCTGGCGCGGCGAGGTACCCGCGGATGGTGTAGGGCCCACGCGCGGCCAGCTCTCCGGTCTCGCCCTCGGCGACCTCGGCCTCGGTGCCGGGCCGGAGCACCCGGACTTCGTCAAGGGGTGAGATCGGGACACCGACGGTCTGGGCCCGCAGATCGGCGGGCGCATCGAGGGGGGTGAACAGGAAGAGCCCTTCGCTCATGCCGAAGGCCTGGGTGACGTGGACGCCTCGTCCGGTCAGCTCGTCGAAGACCGGACGGGGGACGCGGGCGGCGGTCAGCACCCAGGTGCCGAGCCGGGCGGCGGCGTCGTCGAACGCCGGGTGCGACAGGTATTGCCTGGCCAGTCCCGGCGGGCTCATGGTCCATGTGGCACCGTGCTTAGCCATCATGGGGAGCATGATGTCGGCTGCAGGAGTCGCGAGGAGTAGTGCGGCGCCGGCGCCGTGGGCGGCGTGCAGGCCGTTGGCGAGCGCTGCGTTGTGGGCGAGCGGGAGCCCGAAGGCGAGCACGCTCTGCTCGGTGTGACCCCACCAGCTGGAGGTCAGGTCGGCGTTGTAGCGGTACTCGGCGTGCAGGCGGGGGATGATCTTCGGTGTTCCGGTGGTGCCACCCGAGAGCTGCAGCACGGCCGGTCCGTGGACGTCGAGCGATTGCGCGATCTGGACCAGTTCGGCCTGTTCTGTGTTACTGATCTCGTGGTCCTGCAGGTTCTCGATTCGCAGGCCTGGCTTGCCTGGTGCAGCGCCCACGGTCAGGAGCTGCCGCATCGCGGGCAGCAGGCCGGCGACCTCCTGCGCCAGAGCGACCAGGTCGAAGCTGGGGAAATCGGCCTGGACGAGGTGGGCTACGGCACCGCATTTCCGGCCGATCTGCTCGATTTCGAGGCGGCGGTGGATGGCGAGCGTGCAGACCGGGATCAGGCCGGCCTTGAGCAGCCCGTACCAGGCGACGACCGCCGTGGCGGAGTTAGTCAGCTGCAAGAGCACGCGTTCCCCCGGCAGCAGGCCGGAGCTCAGCAGCCTCGCGGCCACGGCATCGGAGCGGGCGTCGAGTTCGCGATAGGTGAGCCGGATGTCCGGCGTGATCAGCGCCGTGCGCCCGGCGTAGATCGCCGCGGCCTGGCGGAAGGCCGTGGGGAGGGAGCGCGTGCCCCAGGCCCCGGTCGCCGCGTACCGGTCCACCGCATCCGTGGGGTGCGGGACGACGCCCGGCAGGGCCGTGGTCTGCGGAGAAGAGGCCTTGGTGCCGCCGTCGATGACGCTGTTCCCGGCGTCGCTGCGGTGGAGGGAGTTCATGTGCTCGTGCCTCTCGCCTTCGTGATTCCTGGAAGTCAGTCTGCAATCGCGACGAGGTCGGCGCGGCCGGCCACGATCCCGTCGACGAGATCGTCGATGTGGTCGGCGGGGGCGCCGACCACCGTGAACAACTTGGTCTGGCGACGGATCCGCTCGGCGAGGGCGAGCCGGTCGAGCAGCGCCGGACGGCCCGGTGGCCCCTCCAGCCGGATCCCGTCCGCGCCGGCCTGAGCGAGTGCGAGGCAGCGGTCGAGCACCTCGTCCGCCGCTGGCGACCAGGGATCATCGACATCTGTTTCCAGCACTGCCGCCAGCGCCTCGTCCGGATAGGCAGCGCGCAAGGTGGTGACGTCGAACGGCTCGGCCTGCACCTCGCGATAGCCCGCCTGCCCGTGTTCATCCAGGACGCGGCCGTTCACGCGCAACGCTGCCCCTTCGCAGGGCCGGTTCAAGACCCAGGCCCGGACGTCGGCGAGCTCGTCGTCGGTGGGCGTCACGCCGGCGAACGCCGCGAGGCCGGCTCGCAGGAGGTCGGGGTCGCTCTCGGCGAGGCGCGAGGCGGAAACCACCCCGCCCCGGCTGAGATAAGCCAGCATCAACTGCGGTACTGGGAGATCAAGGCGGTGCCCGATGGAGTCCCACCAGCGCTGACTACGCACGGCTGCGTCTTGCAGTGCCTCGACGCGAGGACGGCGGATTTCCTCGTACCGTCGCAGCGCCCCAGCCAGCGCCGGTTCTTCACCGGTGGTGAGGCTGTCGGCCAGGACGACGGCGTCCTCGAGCGCCATCTTCGTCCCCGAGCCCACCGAGTAGTGCGCGGTGTGGGCCGCGTCCCCGATGAGCACCACGTTCTCGTGGTGCCACCGGGGAAGGGACACGGTCCGGAAGTGCATCCAGCGTGAGCGGTTGCCGAGCAGTTCGGCCCCCCCGAGCGCGTCGGCGAAGGCCTTCTGCAGGTAGCCGATGCTGAAGGCGTCGGACTCGGTCAGCGGCGTGCGCTCGGTCGCGATGTCCATTCCCGCGCGACGCCAGGTCCCGACATCGGCCTCGACCCCGAGGGTGCTGCGCTCCTCGGCGTAGGGGTAGCCGTGGATGGTGAACAGGCCGTGCTCAGTGCGTACCGGCACGAACAGGTTCGACCGCAGCCGGGTCGCGCAGCCGAGCCACATGAAAACCCCGCGGCCCGGGACGGCGCGACCGCCCACGTGCTCAGCGAGCTCGGCACGAGTCCTGCTGCCCACGCCGTCCGCGGCGATCACCAGGTCGGCATCCCGCACGTCGTCGAGATTGCGTTCCATCCCGAGATCCACCTCGACACCGGCCCGGACCGCCTCGTCGAGAAGGACGGCGAGCAGCCGGGACCGCGCGATCGCGATGCCTCCGCCGGTGCCCTTCGCCCGGACCGACACGCCGTCGATCAGCATCTCCTGCTGCGGCATCGGCACCGAGGCCTGGACGAGGCGGTCGAATGTTGCCCGTTCGGCCTTGGCCACCGCGCGCAGCGTGCGGGCGGTGAACGCGACCCCGGAGCCGAAAGTGTCGTCGGGCACCGACCGCTCGCTGACGCGCACGCTGGCGTGCGGCATCCGCTCCTTGATCAGCCGCGCGGCGAACAGGCCCGCCGGGCCCCCGCCGATGACCTCAACACGTCCCAGTTGCATGGCGGCACAGTAAGCGCCATCCGACTAGGTCGTCAAGTTTATGACTCATTCGTTGACACAGAGGTGGAACGCTGGCAGACTCGGCGGAACAGAAGACAGGAAGGAAGCGACTCGTGACTTCCCCGACGGCGCAGGCGCGCGAGCAGGAGGCCGGCCTGAGAGGCACCGCTGGCCACCCGGTGCGCGGCATCAACCACATGGCGTTCCCGACGTTCGACCCGGCGGGCACCATCCACTTCTACCGGGATGTCCTCGGCTTGCCGCTCGTGCAAACGATGCAGGTCAAGGCGTGGGGGCCGGAGTACCAGCGCGACTTCGTGCACTTCTTCTTCGACATCGGCAATGCCGACTTCCTGGCCTTCTTCTACTACTTCGGCCAGGAGCCCTACCGCGACGAGAACCTCCCGCCCCTGCTCGATCTCGGCAGGCACGTCGCGCTCCACGTGGATACCCTCGAGGACCTCGACGGGTTCGCCAAGCGCATCGAGGACGCCGGGCTGAAGCTCGACATGCGCGTCATGCACGAGACGGTCGAGTCGATCTACGTCCGCGACCCCAACGACATCCTCATCGAGATCGCCCGTCCGCTGCGGGAGCTGACCGCGGCAGACGCGATGGATGCTGAGGTCACCGCCCAGGCGCTGCTCGACGTCCTGGCCAGGGACGGCGAGCCGACCCTCGATGCGCTATGGGCCCGCAAGGCCGAGCTGATCGCCTCCCGGGTCCCGGACTGACAAGGAGAACCATGACCACCCTGTACTTCCTCGACGCTGCCGAGTTCACCGATGTCTCCGCAGTGGCCGCCGCACAGCCTGGCGCCCGGGTGGAGCGGCTCCCGGGCTATGTCACGGTCACCTCGGACGGCCCGCTCGTCGTCGACCGCCGCGCTACGGGGGTCCGGCATTCGGTCTGGTACAGCGCGCTGGCCGCCGTCGGCCACGGGCGCGTCGTCCAGTACGACAAGGACGCGCTGAAGGTGGAGCCGGCCCCGTGACGCGCACCGTGACGGCACCGGACACCGAGCGGCTCGGAGGCCATCGGCACCCCGAACCGGCACCGATCCCGGCCGGCACCGAGATCAGCCTGCATTGCGTCCCGACGATCGACGGCGCCACTGTCAAGGGCACCTTGTTCCACCCGCCGGGCGCGGCCACGTGCGTGACCGTGATCCACCCGCGACTCGACATGAGCGGGCACCCGATGATCGGCCTCCTGCTCGCGGCCGGCGTCGCGGTGTGGAGCCAGGGGATGCGGGCGGCCGGGACGGACCACGCCCTGGTCCACGAACAGGCCCTGCTGGACGTCGCCGCGGGGTACGCGATCCCCCGTGGGCGCTATGACCGGCTCGTCCCGCTCGGGCACTCCGGCGGGGGAACCCTCAACGCGTTCTACCTCTGGCAGGCCACCGCCGCGCCGGAGGGCCGGATCGCGCGTACCCCGGCCGGCAGGCCCACCAGGCTCGCTGAGGCGCGGATGCCGGTGCCCGACGGCGTGGTCTTCCTGGGAGCCCACCCGGGCCAGGGCGAGGTGATGCTGCACGGCATCGACCCAAGTGTGATCGACGAGGCGGATCCGCTGGCCGCCGATCCCGAGCTGGACCTGTTCCATCCCCGCAACGGGTTCCGCGAGCCGCCGGAGAGCTCGAGCTACACCCCGGAGTTCCTGGCCCGGTACCGGGCGGCTCAGCGGGAGCGCATGGTCCGCCTCGACAACCTCGCCCGGCACTGGGTCGCGCGCCGGGAGGACGCCCGGGCGCGGTTCAAGAAGACCGGTGATGTCGCCGACAGGCGCGCGGCACTCGCCCCGCGCTTCCTCACCGTCAACCGCACCGAGGCCGACCCGCGCTACGTGGATCTGTCCCTCGACCCCAACGACCGTCCCTACGGCTCGCTCCACGGCCCGTATCCGCACCTGATCAACTACGGCACCGTCGGGTTCGGCCGCATCTGCAGCCCGGACGCATGGCTGTCGACCTGGTCTGGCCTGTCGACGAACGCCTCGTTCGCCAAGGCCGCACCGCACGTCAAGGTGCCGACGCTGTACCTGGAGTTCTCCGGCGACCAGACGCTCCTGCCCGCCGATGCCGGCAAGCTCTACGACGCGATCGGCGCCCTGGATAAGGAACATGCCGTCATCGCCGGGCTCCACTTCGGCGCCGCCCTGCCCGGCCACCGCCCGGGCACCGAACTGGCCGCGGACGCGGTCCTCGGCTGGCTCTGACTCGTCGCACACCCCCACCACCATCTGCAGAGGAGCAGCCGATGCGCACGGACATCGACATCCACACCCCAGGCGCGTTGCGGGTCACCGGGATCGCGACCGGGCCCGGCACCCCCGGCACCCCGTTGCTGGTGTGCCTGCCCGGAGGCAGCTACACCGCCCGCTACTTCGACGTCCCCGGGTTCTCCCTGCTCGACGTCGCCGAGGCGAACGGATTCACCGCGATCGCCCTCGACCGGCCCGGCTACGGCGGCAGCGATCCCCTCCCCGCCGACGAGCGGACGTTCGCCCGCAACGCCGAGTTCCTCGACGAGGCCATCGCCGCGCTGTGGGCCGAACACGGGGCCTGGCCACCCGGGAGTCGTCATGATCTCCCACTCCATCGGCTCGGCGATCACGGTCCACATCGCCGCGCGCCAGCCCGCATGGCCGCTGCTCGGGATCGCCCTGCACGGGGTCAACACCCTCTCCCCCGACCACGTCGTCGGCGCCTGGCACTCGATGCCGCCCGGCGTCCCGGTGCAGTTCAGCCGCCAGCAGCGCCGCATGTTCATGTACGGACCGGACGAAACCTTCGCCCCCGACGCCGTCGACCGCGCCGAGATCTCCGCGGCCGCCTGCCCGATCGAGGAACTGCTCGAGGTCGTCGGCGAGTGGCCGCGCGCCGCCGCGGACCTCGCCCGGCAGGTCCAGGTACCGGTCCACTACGTGCTCGCCGAGCACGAAGCCCTCTGGAACGCCGACCAGAGCCGGGTCGACGCGTTCGCCGGGATGTTCACCTCCGCGCCCCGCATGGACGCCGCCCTGGCCCGCGGCGTCGGCCACAACATCGACCATCACCACCTCGGCAGGGCCCTGCAACTGCAGCAGCTCGCTTTCGCCCTGACCTGCACCCCGGTGCCGGTCCCGGCCTGAAACGCGGTCCAGGCGACCGTACTATCTCGCCATGGCCTCTCCCTCTCCCCGGAACCGTCGCGCGGTGGCCGCTGCGCCCGGCAACACGGCCGACGGGACCCCGGGTCGCGCGACGCGGATGCGCACGTCGTCCTCGCGCCGCGAGCTAGTGATGTCGGAAATCCTCGAGCACGCCACCCGGCTCTTCGCCGAGCGCGGATACGACGGGACCACGCTGCAAGACATCGCCGATGCCATCGGAATCAGCAGGCCGGGGCTCTACAACTACATCAGCAGCAAGGAACAGCTGCTCGCCGAGCTCGTCAGCGACGTCAGCGAGAACACCGCGCACATCATCCGCGGGATCCGGCTCCGCACCGACCTAAGCTCGGTCGAGAAGCTGCAGGCCGTAGTCCGCGCGCTGGTCCTCCAGCGCGCCGGAGCACCGGAGCGCTTCCGGGTTCTCGATCGCACCGAGGCCGCGCTCCCAGAGGAAGTAGCCGCCCTGCACCTCAAGGCGCGCCGGGAGGTCCTCGCCGAGATGCGGACCATCATCGAAGAAGGCATGTCGAGGGGAGAGTTCCGCCCTCGGGACGAGCGGCTGGCGGCGCTGTCGGTCATCGGCATGTGCAACTGGGTCGCGTGGTGGTTCCACCCGGGCCCCAGCCATCCCGCCGAAGCGGTGGCCGACCAACTCGCCCAGAACGCCGTCGACATGCTCTCCTACCCGGAAGGCACCGGATCACCGGCCACCGCGCCGCACCGCGCGCTGCAGATGGTCCGGGAGAACCTTGACTACCTCGAGCGCTTCCTCGGTCCAGAGTCCGGCGCAGCCCCGGGCCGAGGGTGAGGGCCGCCTCTTGGGGGGTGAGCTGGGTGCGGCGGGCACTCAGGAAGTTCCTTAGCTCGCTGCCGCTACTGCCGGGGTACTGCTCGCGGATCATGCCGTCCAGTGTGACAGCCCGTTGACCTGCACGGCAGCCGCGTGGGGGCCCTGTCATGCCCCCGAACCGCGCTCCCGGCACCGCGCGGCCTGCCGCACGGCGGGCCTGGCCGCGAGACTGTACCTGCAGGCGCGCGAGGACCCGCAGCCAAGGGCCCCTCCGCCGCCGCGGGCAGCGCACACCCACCGGACAGGAGACACCTGATGCGTGCAGCAGTGATGTACGGCGCTGGCGACGTCCGCGTCGAGGACCGGCCCGATCCGAAGATCCACCAGCCTACCGACGCGGTGGTGCGCGTGCTGAGGGCGGCGATCTGCGGCAGCGACCTGTGGCCGTATGCTTCCATGCCCGCCACCGATCAGGGCCGTCCCATGGGGCATGAGTTCCTCGGCGTCATCGAGGAGGCTGGCTCGCAGGTGTCCGGGCTGAGCGCGGGCGACCTGGTGATCAGCCCGTTCACCTGGTGCGACAACACATGCGAGTTCTGCCGCAAGGGCCTGCAGACCTCCTGCCGGCACGGCGGCCGCTACGGCGTCGACGGCGTCGACGGCGGCCAGGGCGAAGCGGTCCGCGTCCCGCAGGCCCAGGGCACGCTGGTCAAGCTGCCCGTCGCGGAGGATTCCGCGCTGCTGCCTTCGCTGCTGACCCTCTCCGACGTCTTGTGCACCGGCCACCACGGCGCCGTGAAGGCCGGCGTCGCCCGGGGTGACACCGTGACCGTGATCGGCGATGGCGCGGTCGGCCTGTTCGCGGTGCTGGCCGCGCACCGGCTCGGCGCCGGACAGATCATCCTGATGGGCGGGCACACCGACCGCACCACCCTCGGCCGCGAGTTCGGCGCCACCGACGTCGTCGCCGAGCGCGGCGACGAAGGCATCGCTAAGGTGCGAGAGCTGACCGGCGGCGATGGCACCGGCAAGGTGATCGAGTGCGTCGGCACCAGGCAGGCCCTGGACACCGCGTTCGGTGCTGTGATGGACGGCGGAGTCGTCAGCAGGCTCGGCGTCCCCGAGTACGCCGAAGGCCCCATCGGCCCCGCCATGCTGCTGCGCAACATCACCCTGACCGGGGGCGCCTGCCCGGCCCGCGCCTACATCGAGGACCTCATGCCCGACATCCTCGACGGCACCATCGAGCCCGGCCGCGTCTTCGACCGCACCGTCAGCCTGGACCAGGTACCCGACGGCTACCGCGCCATGGCCAGCCGCGAGGCCCTCAAGATCCTCATCCGCAACTGACCCGCCAACGCTGCACCGGCCGGCCGTTCATCCTCATCGGCACGCTTGCGGCTCTAGCACCCGACTCAGGATGCGCGGCCTCTTGGCCGAGGACGTCACAGCACCTATACGGCCCGGCCGATAGCCCCGTGGACAGGAGCACCGTACCTCCACAACCGCCCCTATTCGGCAGAGCACGCGAAGTCGGGCGAAGAACCGGGTGACACTCGGTAACCAATGCCGGGTCGGCGCCAGCGCGCATGGAACCGCCGTTCTGGGCGACCGGAACCGGCTCCGTCGTGAGCAGTGATGTCGCGCATAGCGGGTAATTCTGCGCGGGGTTTCCGTTTCCTGTTGCTGTCCCTGGCCTGTGCCTGCAAGACCGTTCCCGGACCGGTCGCAAGCCTATGACCAGCAACAAGCCCAAACTGATCATGCTGTAGCTGCTGGCCGCGGGACTGGCATATTTGACCTGCACCGTGCCGTGGCAGGACAGCACCCCGGCCTTAGAGCCAGCCTTGTTCCTCAGCTAGCCGCACCGCCTCGGAACGGTTGCGCGTCCCGGTCTTGGCGATGGCGGCGGACAGGTAGTTGCGGACCGTTCCCTCGGACAGGAACAGCTTCCCGGCGATCTCCGAAACGGTTGCTCCGGGCCTGGCGGCCACCAGGACGTCACGTTCCCGGGCGGTCAGCGGCGATGCCCCGGTGGCCAGCGACTCGGCGGCAAGTCCTGGGTCGACGACGCGCTCTCCCGCTGCGACCCGGCGGATGGTGGCGGCAAGCTGCTCGGGCGGGGCGTCCTTGACCACGAAGCCGCTGGCCCCTGACTCCATCGCCCGGCGCAAGTAGCCGGGGCGGCCGAACGTGGTGAGGATGACCGACCGGCACTGCGGCGCTTCGTGGGCGAGCACTCCTGCGGCGGCCAGGCCGTCGAGCCCGGGCATCTCGATGTCCAGCAGCGCCACGTCCGGGTGGTGCTCCCTGGCCGCGGCGGCCACCTCGTCGCCGCGGCCGACCGACGCGACGACCTCGAAGTCCTCTTCCAGCGCGAGCATCACCGCCAGCGCACTGCGGATGAGCTCCTGGTCGTCGGCGAGCAGCAGCCGGATCAACGTCAGCGTCCTTGCGGAGCCGGGAGCAGGCTCCTCCCGGCTTCCCTGGCGGTGTCGCGGGTTTCCGGGGTGGTTCTGCCGACGGCGGGCGGCGTGTCCTCTGCGGGCACCCACACCCGCAGCCGCCAGCCCGCGGGCTGCACCGGGCCGGCGTCCACGCCACCGCCAGCGGCGGCTGCCCGCTCGCGCAGCCCGCGCAGCCCGTTCCCGGGAGGGGCAGCAGATCCGTGACCGTCGTCGATGATCTCGACGCAGGAAGCGGATACCCGTACCGCGCATGAACGCGCCCGCGAGTGGCGGATGACGTTGGTCAGCCCCTCCCGCACGGCCCAGCCGAACAGCTCCTGGTGGGCTGGATCGGCAACCTCGGTGGCCGTGGGGAGGTCAGCGGCGATCCCGGAGACCCGCAGCAGCTCCCGGCCGCGGGCGAGCTCGCTGGCCAGGGTGACCTCGCGGTAGCCGGACACCGCGGCCCGGACGTCGGCGAGCACCCGCCGGCAGAGTTCCTCGACCTCGGTGATCTGGTCCACCGCCCCGGCGGGATCGGCAAGCCCGAGCCGACGCGCCAGCCCCGCCTTTACCGTGATCGTGGTCAGCGAGTGGCCGAGCAGGTCGTGCAAGTCGCGGGCGATCCGGATCCGCTCGTTCTCCGCAGCCAGCCGCGCCAGCTCGGCACGGGCCTCGGCGAGCGCCTGGTTGGCGCGGATCACCTGCATCACACCGGCCATCACGAACGCGACGACCGGGATCGCGACGGGGGTGACGTCGGCGAACGACTTGGCCAAGCTGACGTGCCAGGGCCCGACCGCGATCGGGACCAGCAGCGCTGCCAGCGCCATCGCAGCCACGAACGGGGCCGAGCGGGCACCGAGGCGCGCCACGGTGAGCAGCGTGAGGAACACGCACAGGACGAAGCCAGCTGCGCGGGCGAACGGAATTTCCGCCGCTGTCAGCGCCACCAGGAGCGCGTACCAGGCCCAGAACCGCCGCCCGCTCGTACCGGGCGGCAGCACGGCGGGTGTGACGAGCCAGCACGCGGCAAACGCGGCCAGCAGCACATAGCCGGCGACCGCAGCGGCGCCGTAGGAGTTCTGCCGGACCGAGATGACTACGTAGATCAGGTAGACGAGCGGGATCGCCAGCAAGGCGGTTTCTCGCCAGCCTCGCGTCCACCGGGACTGAGCCGACATCCACTCAGCCTCGGCCTCGGCGTGCCGCGTGACCTCATCGCTCACACTTGTGCAGGGTACCGGGGACTCGCTCATTGTGGTCAGCCCCGAACCGCCGACCGGCGGTAGGCGAGCGCGGCGGCCACGACGAGGACCGCGGTCCAGGCGGCGATCACGATCCAGCCCTGGGCGGGCCAGCTGCCGCCGCCGAGCGCGGTCTTCCCGGCCTGTACCAGCCAGTAGGACGGTATCGCCTTCATGACGTCGAACAGCGGGCCGGAATGCGCGAGCTGGAACCCGTACACCCCGCCGACGAGCGCGAACAGGACGACGATCCCGCCCATGGCCGGCGTCAGCGTGTCGGCGCGGAGCAGGTATCCCAGCACGATGCCCAGGGCGATGAACGGGGCCAGCCCGGCCAGCAGCAGTCCGCCGATCTCCAGCCACTGCGCCGCGTCCAGCCGCACCCCCAGCGACGCGCCGGCCAGGAACACCAGCACCACGCTGGGCAGCGCGATCAGGTACGCGGTGACCACCTTGGCCGCGATGTCGGTGCGGGCTCGCAGCGGCGTGATCCGCTGCTGCCGGGTCCAGCCGCCGGACCTGTCGCGCGCGATGCGGGCCCCGGGCGAGTTCGCCGCGAACATCGCGCCGTAGACCGCCATCGCGGTCATGAAGTACAGCGGGAAACTGATCCCGTCCATGGTCGCGGTGCGCTGGCCCGAGGCCACCGCGTAGAACAGGACCAGCGGCAGCGCCAGGGTCACCGC
>CAWIDQ010000082.1:0-6249 GCA_963834695.1 uncultured Actinomycetota bacterium | reverse complement strand
GGCCAGCGTGCTGACCAGGGACGAGATGCTCGACAACGTGATGCTCTACTGGCTGCCCGGCACCGCCGCGTCCTCGGCCCGGCTCTACTGGGAAAACCGCGCCCAGGCGTTCCTCGGCCCGGTCACGGTGCCGGTCGGCTGCTCGATCTTCCCGAAGGAGATCTTCCGCCCGTCCCGCCGCTGGGCCGACCGGCAGCTCACGAACATTCACTACTGGAACGAGCTGGACAAAGGCGGCCACTTCGCCGCGTTCGAGCAGCCGGAGGCCTTCGTCGCCGAGGTCAGGGCCTGTTTCCGGGGGCTCCGGTGACGGCCGCCGCCACGGCCGCCGGCCGGGACACCGACGCGCTGCTCGCCGACGCCTCGCGCCGGGCGCGCGCCTACCTGGCCGGGCTGGCCGGGCGGGGCGTCGCGCCGCCGCCGGAAGCGGTGGCGGCCCTGGCCCGGCTCGACTTCCCGCTGCCGGCCGCCGGCCGCGCCGCCGCGGAGGTGCTCGCCCTGCTGGACGACGTGGGCTCGCCGGCCACGGTGGCGTCCGCGGGCCCGCGGTACTTCGGCTTCGTCACCGGCGGCGCGCTGCCGGTGGCCGTGGCCGCCGCGTGGCTGCTCGCCGCGTGGGACCAGAACGCGGCCCTGGCCGTGATGTCGCCGGCCGCGGCCCGGCTCGACGCGGTCGCGCTGCGCTGGGTGACCGAGGTGCTGGGCCTGCCGGCCGGCACCGGCGGCGGCTTCGTGACCGGCGCCACCATGGCCAACGCGACCTGCCTGGCGGCCGCCCGGGACGCGGTCCTGGCCCGGCACGGCTGGGACGCGGCCGGGCAGGGTCTCGTAGGGGCGCCGCCGGTGACGGTCGTGGCCGGCGCCGAGGCGCACACCACCGTCCGCAAGGCGCTCGGCCTGGTGGGCCTGGGCCGGGACCGGGCCCTCGCCCTGCCCGCGGACGCCCAGGGCCGGATCGTGCCGCGTGATCTGCCGCACCTGTCCGGGCCCGCGATCGTGTGCCTGCAGGCCGGCAACGTCAACAGCGGGGCCAGCGACCCGTTCGGCCCGCTCATCGCCTGGGCCCGCGACGAGGGCGCCTGGGTGCACGTGGACGGCGCGTTCGGGCTCTGGGCGGCCGCGGCGCCCGGCACCGCCGCCCAGATGGCCGGCGTGGACGCGGCCGACTCCTGGGCGACCGACGCCCACAAGTGGCTGAACACGACCTACGACTGCGGCATCGCCCTGGTCCGCGACCCAGCGGCGCTGCGGGCCGCGCTCGAGGCCCCGGCCGCCTACCTGCCGGGCGCCGCCGCCCGCGAGCCCATGTACTTCACGCCGCAGAGCTCACAACGGGCCCGCGGCGCCGAGGTCTGGGCCGCGCTCGCCGCTCTGGGCCGCCGGGGCGTCGCGGACCTGGTCGAGCGGTCCTGCCGTCTCGCCCGCCGCGCCGCCGACGGCCTGCGGGAATCCGGGCACGCGGTCCTCAACGACGTCGTGCTCAACCAGGTGGTGGTCGATTTCGGCGACCCGGGCCGGACCGATGCGGTCATCGCCGCGATCCAGCGCGACGGAACCTGCTGGTGCGGGCCGACCACCTGGCACGGGCGACGGGCGATGCGGGTCAGCGTGAGCGGTTGGAGCACCACCGAGGAGGACATCGACCGCAGTATCGCCGCCATCCGCGAGCGCGGCGCCCCGCCCGGGTAGCTTCCCGCCCGGGTAGCTCCTGGCCTGGGCAGCTATTGGCCGACGTGATCTTGCCCGGGCGTACGCGGCGCGGCAGCATGAGGTGTTATGCGGGAATGACGGAAATGGGGTGAGCGCACCATGACCAGCGGTGCCGATGGCGGAACCGTGTCCGCTGATCTGCCGCCCGGTGATCAGCTCCCGATCGGCGATGAGCCGGAGGGCCTCGGCCAGCGCCGGGTGCTGATCATCATCGGCGCCCTGCTGCTGGGGATGCTGCTGGCCGCGCTCGACCAGACGATCGTGGCCACCGCGCTGCCGACCATCGCCGGTGACCTGCACGGGCTGTCACACCTGTCCTGGGTCGTCACGGCCTACCTGCTCGCCTCCACGGTCTCCACGCCGCTGTGGGGGAAGCTCGGCGACATGTACGGCCGGAAGCAGTTCTTCCAGGCCGCGATCATCATCTTCCTGATCGGCTCCGCGCTGTCCGGGCTGGCGCACTCGCTGGTTGAGCTGATCGCTTTCCGCGCCGTCCAGGGACTGGGCGGCGGCGGCCTGATCGTCGGCGCGCAGACCATCGTCGGGGACGTCGTCTCGCCCCGGGAGCGTGGCCGCTACCAGGGGATCTTCGGCGCCACATTCGGGGTGGCCAGCGTGCTCGGGCCGCTGATCGGCGGCTTTTTCGTGGACAACCTGTCCTGGCGGTGGGTGTTCTACATCAACCTCCCGATCGGCGCCGTGGCCCTGGTGGTGACCGCCGCGGTGCTGCCCGGCCGGCTGGGCACGGCCCGCCACGTGATCGACTACGCGGGCACCGTGCTCATCGGCACGGCCGCGACCTGCCTGGTGCTGCTGACCTCGCTCGGCGGCGTCACCTACCCGTGGGGCTCGTTCCCGATCATCCTGCTGGGGGTGCTCGCCCTCGCCAGCGTGGCGGGTTTCATCCTGGTGGAACGGCGGGCGGCCGAGCCCGTCATGCCCCTGCACCTGTTCACCAACCGGGTCTTCGCCTCGGCCAGCGTGGTCGGCCTCGTCATCGGCTTCGTCATGTTCGGCTCGCTGGCCTACCTGCCGCAGTACATGCAGGTCGTCCGGGGGATCTCGCCCACCCTGTCCGGGCTCAGGCTGCTGCCGCTGATAGTCGGGCTGCTGATCACCTCCATCGGCACCGGCCAGCTGGTCAGCCGGACGGGCCGGTACAAGATCTTCCCCATGATCGGCACGGCGGTGATGACCGCCGGGCTGTTCCTGCTGTCGCGGCTCGGCACCGAAACGAGCTTCTGGCTGGTGTCGCTGTACCTGTTCGTCCTCGGCGCGGGCATCGGCGCGTCGATGCAGGTGCTGGTGCTCGCGGTGCAGAACGCGGTCGACTACAAGGATCTCGGCGCCGGCACGTCGGGCTCGACGTTCTTCCGCTCCATCGGCGGCTCGTTCGGCACCGCGGCCTTCGGCGCGGTCTTCTCCAACGTGCTGGCCGGCGACCTGGCCCGCGCGCTGCACGGGGTGTCGCTGCCCAGCGGGATCACCGCCGCCACCGGGGCCAGCCCGGCCGTGCTCGAGCACCTGCCCGCGGCGATCCACCACGGCTACATCGCCGGGTTCTCCCAGGCCCTGCATACGGTGTTCGTGTTCGCCACGCCGATCGGCGCGGTGGCCTTCCTGCTGACCTTCCTGCTGAAGGAGGTGCCGCTGCGGGAGACCGCCCGGGCGGTGGACCGGGCCGACAGCACCGCGCCCACGTCGGTGCCCGCCACCCGCGACTCCGCCCAGGAGATGGAGCGCGCGCTGCTGACGCTGTTCGGGCGCGAGCACCGCCGGGAGGTCTACCAGAACCTGGCCGAGGCAGCCGACGTGCACGTCAGCCCGCGAGGCACCTGGCTGCTGTACCGCATCGCCGACCACGCCCCGATCAGCGAGGCGGCGCTGGCCCGGCTGCTGCACGTCGACCAGCCCAACGTCGCCCACCGGCTGGCCGAGCTCACCGACGCCGGCTACATCACCCTGGCCGACGGCGCGAACGCCGCCGACGGCGAACCTGAGCACGACGGCGCACCCGCAGACGGCGGCGCGCCCCCGGCCCGCGGCGCGCCCCCGGCCCGCGGCGCGAGGCCGGCCGACGGCGCGAGGCCCGCCGGCACAGACGGCGCCGGGACCGACGTCTGCGTGACGCTCACCCCGGCCGGCCAGCAGGCCGCCGTCCGGCTGGCGGCCGCCCGGGAGGCCGGGATCACCCGGCTGATGACCGGCTGGCACCCTGACATGAACCCGCAGTTGCGTCACCTGATCAAGCGGATCACGACGAAGCTGATCGCCACCGACGGGCGCGGGCTGGATCCCGCGCCGACCGAGGCACCGACCACTTCTGGAAGCTGACTGGAGCCGCCGACTGCGGCTGGCCGCCGGCCGCCTGCCACCACGGCCTGGCCGCCGCCTGATACTGCCCGCAACGGCTGCGGCGCATGGTCCGTCTATAACGGTGTGACCGCGAAATTCGCGCAGGGTTGGGCGTGGCGCCCACCAAAACGGACAAAAGCGCGTAGCGTCGGCCGGGAAGGCGTTACTGCAGACGGCACCGGGGGCGCGTGTGACCGATGGTCTGCCACCGTGCGGCCCGGACGCCGCACGATGAGCCAGCGGCCCGGCGGGACCCGGGCCCGGAAGCCAGGCTGGCCCCGGGCCATGCTGGCTCTGTCTGCCGTCGGCCTCGTCGCCACCTCGTGCGCGTCGGCCGCGCACGCCGCGCGCAAGGACCCGACGTACCTGGCGGTACGCATCCGCCCGCCCGCGCCGGCCACCTCGGTACTGGCCGGCTTCCCCCGCCGTGCTGGCCGCTGACGTGGCCGAGCAGCTGTTCGCCGCCGCGCCTGTGGTCGTCGTGGTCAACGCGCGCGACCCGGCCGACCTGCCGATCGCTGCCATCCGGGCCGAGCGGGCCCACGCGCCGCTGCTGCTGACCTCGCCCTCGGCCAGCGCGCCGTCCGGCGGTGCCACGCCGTCCGCCGGTGCCACCACGCCGTCCGCCGGTGCCGCGATCCGGGCGGCGGTCCGGGCCCTGCATACCCGGGCCGTGCTCGCGGTCGGCATCGCCGAGCAAGCGCTCGCGGCGGAGCTGCCCGGGGTCCGCGTGACCGCCGCCCCGGCCCGCCTGCCGGCGACGCACTCGCCCGCGCCGCTGCGTCACGTGGTGCTGCTCGTGCACCACGGCGCCCCGGCTTCCGTGGGCACGGTGGTCGCGGTGACCGCGCAGGTGGCGGGGGCGCGGGTGATCGCCGTTCAGGGGTTCGACCCGCGGGCCGACCCGGCCGCCATCACCGCGCTCGCGTCCGCCCGGCCGCGGCAGGTCCTGGCGGTCGGGGCCGGGTTCGGGCCGGAGGGCCTGCTGGCCGCCCGGGTCGCCGTGGCCGAGACCGGGACGCAGCTCCCCGGCGGCGGCCAGATCGTCGTCCCGATGCACCGGCTGGTCGCGCTGTACGGCCACCCCGGCACGCCGTCCCTCGGGGCCCTGGGCGAGCAGGGCCTGTTCGCCAGCATCGCGCGGGCCCGGCAGATGGCCGCGCTGTACCGGCCGCTGAGCCAGGTGCCGGTGG
Organism: uncultured Actinomycetota bacterium; assembly: GCA_963834695.1. Lineage (GTDB taxonomy): Bacteria > Actinomycetota > Actinomycetes > Streptosporangiales > Streptosporangiaceae > JASHPR01. Next base: position 991 of record CAWIDQ010000082.1, on the reverse strand, counting down.
TGCCCACCTTCGAGATCATCGCCACCGTGGCGCAGGGCTCCCCCGGCCCGGGCGGCCTCTACTCCTACGAGACCCCCGTGGCCACGTTGCGCCCGTGGGTGCGGGCGGCGAGCCGGGCGGGCATGTACGTCGTCCTCGACCTGCAGCCCGGCCGGGCCAGCCTGCTCGCCCAGGCCAAGCTGTACCAGGCGCTGCTGGAGCGGCCGAACGTCGGGCTGGCCCTGGACCCGGAGTGGGCTCTGGGGCCTGGGCAGCTGCCGCTCCGGCAGATCGGCAGCGTCAGCATCAGGGAGGTCAACAGCGTCATCAACTGGCTGGCCGCGCTGACCGCGCGCTACCGCCTGCCGCAGAAGCTTCTTGTGCTGCACCAGTTCCGGCTGTCGATGATCCAGGGCGAGCAGCGGCTCAACACCCGCCACGACGACCTGGCCATCGTCATCCACATGGACGGCCAGGGCACCCCGGGCGACAAGCAGCAGACCTGGGACGCCGTCACCGGCGGCGCCCCGCCCGGCGTGTTCTTCGGCTGGAAGAACTTCTTCGTCAAAGATCACCCGATGCTGACGCCGCAGCAGACCATGGCGCACGTCCCGGAGCCAGTGATGATCTCGTACCAGTAACCGGCGCGTTCGGGAGCTGGCGAATCGCCGGGCTGCGGCCCGCTGGCCCGGGTCGGCTGACCCGGCAGCGGACAGGAGAACGCTAGGCGGGGCGAGCTCGCGGAAGAGCTTGTTCATGTCTTGATGGTTCAGGTAAAGCACGATGCGCCACGCCCCGTCATCCTTGCGCAGGATGAAGGTCGAGCGCAGGCAGACGGGGTCACGGGGCGGCTCGTCGCGCATCCGCTACCCATATATGTTAGCTAGCTTACGTAAGTTGGCTGAGCAAGCCTCGTCGGGCCCGGAGATCTCAGCAGGCGCTGCTGCCAAGCTGGACGGCCAGCGGTCCCGGCGATCAGGCTGGACCTCGCCCGTCAGCCACAACTCCCGGG
>CAWIDQ010000081.1:0-50929 GCA_963834695.1 uncultured Actinomycetota bacterium | reverse complement strand
TCGCCGAACTGGTCCGCCCACGCCTTCCAGGCCGGCTTGAGCGTGGGCAGCCGGGCGGCGTGCACGTGGGCGTCGATGAGCGGGCGGCCGTCCAGCATCAGCCCGCCTCCTCGCGCGCCCGCCGACCCCGGCTCAGGTCAGGTGCACGTAGTCGTAGTCGAACGGCTTGCCGTTGATGCCGTTGCGCGGCGGGGCGATCCATGCTGCGATCTTGCCGCGTTCGTGGACCGGCCGCATCAGGGACCGCACGTGGGTCTTGTCGACCTCGGTGGGCAGCCACTCCCCCTGGCGGCGCTTCCACTCCCCGGCGGGCAGGCGCTCCCCGTCCGGCGTCGCCTCGATCCCGGCGAACGCGCCGACCTTGCGGTTGAAGGCCACGTGCGGCAGCTTCAGCCGCCGCTCCAGCCCGGCCCCCTCCAGAATGCGGTTCCACCGCTTGACGCCGCCCTGGCAGTCGGCGATGTACTCGCGGCGCAGGTCGGTGTTCAGCCCGACCAGCGCGGCTACCTCGGTCTGCGCGATCTGCCCGTCCTCGTCGAGCGCGTCCACCATGATCGACTCGCTGGTCAGCTTGTGGTCGTCGCGCCGCCGGTCCTCCAGCCAGCGGCCCTTCAGCCCGGCGGTGTAGTAGTTGGCCACGTTCGTCGACGTCTCGCCGCCGAACAGGTCCAGGGACACCGAGTAGTGGAAGTTCAGGTACTTCTGGATCACCTCGAGCGGGATGCCGCCGCGCGCGGCCACCTCGTCGGTGTCGTGCTCAGTCATCAGCTGCGCGGTGCGCTCGACCACGCGGTCCACGCCGGTGGTCCCGACCATCATGTGGTGCGCCTCTTCCTTGAGCATGAACTCGCAGGTGCGCGACAGCGGGTCGAAGGCGGACTCCTTGAGCGTGCCGAGCTGGTACTTGCCGTCCCGGTCGGTGAAGTAGGTGAACATGAAGAACGACAGCCAGTCCGGCGTCTCCTCGTTGAACGCGCCGAGGATGCGCGGCGTGTCCTGGCTGCCGGAGTTGCGGTGCAGCAGTTCCTCGGCCTCCTCGCGCCCCTCGCGGCCGAAGTAGGCGTGCAGCAGGTACACCATCGCCCACAGGTGCCGGCCTTCCTCCACGTTGACCTGGAACAGGTTGCGCAGGTCGTACAGGCTCGGCGCGGTAGCGCCCAGGTTGCGCTGCTGCTCCACGGAGGCGGGCTCGGTGTCGCCCTGGATGACGATCAGCCGGCGCAGCTCGCTGCGGTACTCGCCGGGCACCTTCTGCCACGGCGGCTCTCCCCGGTGCTCCCCGAACCCGATCCGCCGGTCCGGGTCGCGCTCGGCCAGGAAGACGCCCCACCGGTAGTCGCGCATGGGCACGTGCCCGAAGTGAGCCCACCCCTCGCGGCCGACGTTGACCGCGGTGCGCAGGTAGACGTCCCGGGTCGGCAGCGTCGGGCCCATCGACTCCCACCAGGACAGGAAGTTGGGCTGCCACGACTCCAGGGCCCGCTGCAGCCGCCGGTCGTCTTTCAGGTCGACGTTGTTCGGGATCTTCTCGGCGTAATCGGGGGCAGACGTCACGGCTCAGACTCGCTTCCGGTCGAAGTGGGCGCGCTGCCCGGTGCCGAACCGGCGCAGCGCCCCGTCCGGGCCGGACGCGTTGGGCCGGTTGAAGATCCAGTTCTGCCAGGCGGTCAGCCGGCCGAAGATCTTCGTCTCCATGGTCTCCGGGCCGGCGAACCGGTAGTTGGCCTCCAGCCCGGTGAGCGCGTCCGGGCTGAAGCTGGCCCGCTCCTCGACCGCGATCCGGACCTCCTCGTCCCAGTCGATGTCGTCGGGCGCGAACGTGACCAGGCCGAGCTCCTCGGCCGCTGCGGCGTCCAGCGGCCGGCCGGCCGCCTCGCGCACGGCGGCCAGCGCCGTGTCGTCGCCGAAGAACCGGGTCTGCAGCCGGGTCAGCCCGTTGGCCATGGGCAGCGGCCCCAGGTTCATCTCCCCCAGCGTGACCGTCGCGGGCTCGGCGTCCGGGTCGACGTCCTCGAAGACCCCGGCCAGCATGAACGAGCGGTCCGCGGCCAGCGCCAGCTCCAGCAGCGACCCGGCGAAGCAGCCGCCCGGCTCGATCAGCGCGATCAGGCTGCGGCTGGTCACGTCCAGCCGCTTCAGGGTTCGTTTGAGGTAGTGCACGATCTCGTTGGCCAGCCAGTCGCCGGAGTCCTCTAGCAGCAGCCGGTCGTAGGCGAGCACCCGCTCCGGGTCCCCGGTGGTCTTGATGACCCACGTGCCGAGCTCGAGCTCGTTGGTGCGCAGGTCCAGGATCAGGTCGTCGAGCTCGCGGGTCATCGCGAGGGTCCAGAACGCGTCCCCCTGGGCGCGGATCCCGGGCGCGCCGGCGGGCGGGTCCTGCTCCGGGCCGGCGATCGTGATCGTCACCGTGCCGGCCTCGCGGTCGAGGGCCGCGGTCACGTGCCGGTAGCCGACGCGGTCGTCGCCGCGTTCCTTGGCCAGCGGGCTCAGCGTGATCCCGGGCGCGTCCGCCGGGCGGCGGGACCGGGACCCGAGCTCGGCGGCGCGCTCGGCCACGGCCTGGTCCCACGTCGGCCGCGGCACGACCTCGTCGACCAGCCCCCAGGCCACCGCCTTCGGCCCGCCCAGGCCCTCGGACTTCGTGGCGAAGTAGTCGGCCCGGTCGCGGCGCACATGCCGCTTGTCGACCACCCGGGTCAGCCCGCCGGTGCCGGGCAGCACCCCGAGCAGCGGCAGTTCGGGCAGCGACACCACCGACGACCGGTCGTCGATGAGCATGATGTGCTCGCAGGCCAGCGCCAGCTCGTACCCGCCGCCGGACGCGGTGCCGTTCAGCGCGGCCAGGTAGGCCTGGCCGGAGTTTGCCGACGCGTCCTCCATGCCGCCGCGGGTCTCGTTGGTGAACTTGCAGAAGTTCACCTTCCACGCGTGCGGCGCCGCGGCCAGCATCCGGATGTTCGCGCCCGCGCAGAAGATCTTCTCCTTGACGCTGGTCAGCACCACCGTGCGCACCTCGGGATGCTCGAACCGGAGCCGCTGCACCGCGTCGTACAGCTCGATGTCCACGCCCAGGTCGTAGGAGTTCAGCTTCAGCTCGTAGCCGTCCTGCAGCCCCGCGTGCTCGTCGACGTCCATGGCCAGGGTCGCCACCGCGCCGTCGACGGACTGGCGCCAGTGCCGGTACCGGCCCGGCTCGGTCCGGAAGTCGACCCGCCCCGCAGCGGCCCGTTGCGGAATCTGGTCGGTTAGCCCCATGGCTACATGCTCTACATATTGATGTCGTTCAGTCAAGTAGCTGTAGCATATTAGGGCTATGACCCATAACGGACCGCCCGCCTCGCAGCCGGTGCCGCCGGGCCTGTCGCGGCGGCACGCGGCGGGCGCGCCGGGCGCCCGCGGGCTGCTGTTCACCCTGCTCGGGGAGTTCGTGCTGCCCGGCGGCGGCACCGCGTGGACGTCGGCGGTGATCGCTGCCCTGGCCCGGCTCGGCACCGCGGAGAAGGCGACCCGGCAGGCGCTGATGCGCACCGCGGCCGGCGGGTGGCTGTCCGCCGAGAAGGACGGCCGCCGCACCCGGTGGCATCTCACCGCCGCCGGGCGGCGGCTGCTGACCGACGGCGCCGAGCGCATCTACTCGTTCCGGCCGGCCGCTGGGAACTGGGACGGGCGGTGGCTGCTGGTGGCGGCGCAGGTGCCCGACGGCGACCGCGGGGCCCGGCACGTGCTGCGCACCAGGCTGAGCTGGGCCGGCTTCGGCTCCCTGGGCCCCGGCCTGTGGATCAGCGCGCACGCCGAGCGGGAGGCCGAGGCCGCGCGGGTCCTGCGCGAGGCCGGCCTGGCCCCGGCGGACGCCCACGTGTTCGTCGCGACCCGGTCCGGCCTGGCGGGCGCGGGCAGCATGGTGCGCGCGGCGTGGGACCTGGCCGCGATCGAGCGGGAGTACGAGCGGTTCATCGCCGAGTTCAGCGATTCCGGGCCGGATGACCCGCTGGCCCGGCAGGTCGAGCTGGTGCACGCCTGGCGCCGGTTCCCGGCCATCGACCCGGCGCTGCCCGCCGAGTTGCTGCCGGCCCCGTGGAGCGGCCTGGAGGCCGCCCGGCTGTTCGCCGACCGGCATGAGCGCTGGTCCGGCGGCGCGCAGCTGGCCTGGGAGCGCCTGAACGACCAGCCGTCCTAGTTCCGCCGATTCCGGGACTCCGCGCCGCCCCGCGAACGCGCTCGCCGCCGCTGCGGCCGGGCCAGGCCGTGTACGAGGGCTCTGACCAGCAGGTATAAATGGCTCGTGGTGACGTGTCCGCAGTGCGGTGCGTCCCGGGGGGATGGCGACCGGTTCTGCGGTGGTTGCGGTGCTCCCTTGGGAGGATGCCCGTCGTGTCATGAGCCGGTCCCGCTGGGAGACCGGTTCTGCCCGGCGTGCGGGTACGCGGTGGCCGGACCGGCTTCTGGGTTGCCGGTGGCCGCCACCCGGCCGGCGGCCGCCTCAGCTTCGCCTGCCGCGCCGTCGGCTGGGTCAGATGGGGGGACAGTGGCGGAGCGCCGGGTGTGCTCGGTCCTGTTCTGCGACCTGGTGGGGTTCACGCCGTTGTCCGAGTCGCGGGATCCCGAGACCGTGCGGGAGCTGCTGAGCGAGTACTTCGCCACGGCGCGCACGGTGATCGGCCGTTACGGGGGGATCGTCGAGAAGTTCATCGGGGACGCCGTGATGGCCGTGTGGGGCGCTCCGGTGGCCGCCGAGGGGGACGCGGAGCGGGCGGTGCGCGCCGGGCTGGACCTGGTGGCCGCGGTCGCCGAGCTGGGCGCCAAGACCGGCGCCCCCGGGCTGGCGGCCCGGTGCGGCGTGGTGACCGGGGAGGTGGCGGTCACCGTCGGCTTCGCCGGGGAGGGGATGGCCGGAGACACGGTCAACACCGCCGCCCGGGTGCAGACCGCGGCCGAGCCCGGGTCGGTGCTGGTGGACGGGGCGACGAAGCGGCTGGCGGAACGCGGGGTGGGGTTCGCCGACGCCGGGGAGCACGCGCTGAAGGGCAAGACCGAGCCGCAGCACCTGTGGCGGGCGACCTGGGTGCTGTCCGGGGTGGGCGGCCTGAAGCGGCTGGATGGGCTGGAGGCTCCGCTGGTGGGCCGGGACGCGGAACTGCGCACGGTCAAGGAGCTGTTTCACGCCGCCGCCGAGCGGCGGGTGCCGCGGCTGGTGCTGGTGTCCGGGCCGGCCGGGGTGGGCAAATCCCGGCTGGGCTGGGAGTTCGACAAGTATGTCGACGGCCTGGCCGAACAGGTGTGGTGGCACCAGGGCCGGTGCCTGTCGTATGGCGACGGAGTGGCGTTCTGGGCGCTGGCCGAGATCGTGCGCCAGCGGCTGTCCATCGCCGAGGAAGACCCGGCCTCCGTCGCCGCGGACAAGCTGGCCGACGGCCTGGACAGGTATGTCCCCGATCCCCGGGAACGGGCGTATGTCGGGGCGCGGCTGGGCCGGCTGCTCGGCGTCGCGGTCTCGGAGGACGCCGGGGAGCCGCTGGCGCGCGCCGAGCTGTTCGCGGGGTGGCGGCTGTTCTTCGAGCGGCTGGCGGCCGAGGGCCCGGTGGCGTTGCTGATCGAGGATGCCCAGTACGTCGACGCGGGCCTGCTGGATTTCCTGGATTACCTGATCGACTGGGTGCGAGACCTGCCCATTTACGTGCTGGTGTTCGCCCGCCCGGAGCTGGGCCAAGCCAGGCCGGGGTTCGGTACCGGGCGCAATCGGATCACGCTGACGCTCGACCCGCTCGACGCGGCGTCGATGGACACGCTCGTGGAGGCCCTGGTACCCGGCATGCCGCCGACGGCCCGGGCGAAGATCACCGCCCAGGCGCAGGGGATTCCGTTGTTCGCGGTGGAGACCGTGCGCGCCTTGATCGACCGTGACATCGTCCAGCCCGTCGAAGGCGTCTACCGGCTGGTCGGCGACATCGGTCAGCTCGCGGTTCCCGACAGCCTGCATGCCCTGCTGGCCGGGCGTTTGGATGTCCTCGACCCGCAGGCGCGGCGGCTGGTGAGCGACGCTGCGGTGCTGGGCACGACCTTTCCCGCCGAAGCCCTGGTCGCCGTGTCCGGCCAGGACGAGACGGCCGTGCGGTCGGTTCTGGCCGAGCTGGTGCGCCGTGAGGTGTTCAGCGTGTCCGCCGACCCGCTGTCGCCGGAACTCGGCAGCTACCAGTTCGCCCAGAACATGCTGCGCCAGGTGGCTTACGACACCCTGTCGCGCCGCGACCGCAAGGCCCGTCACCTCAAGGTCGCCGCCCACCTGCGCACCGCCTTCCCCGGCGACGGGGAAGAAGTCACCGACGTGATCGCCCGCCACTACCTCGACGCCCTGGCGGCGGTCCCCGAGGACCCCGATGCCGGACAGATCCGGGCCCAGGCCGTCGCTGCGCTCATCCGCGCGGCCGAGCGCGCCGACCGCACCGGCGCTCCCGCCCTGGCCGTGACCATCTACACCGCGGCCGCCCAGCTCACCCCGGCGGATGCGGTCGACGGACCAGCCACGGCTGGCGTCCTGTGGGAACACGCCGCCGACGCCGCCCTCACCAGTGCCGACTTCGATGCGGCGGTCCAGCTCGCCGGCCGCGCCCGCAGCTGCTTTCTTCAGCGTGAGGATGCCCGGGCGGCCGCCCGGGCCCAGGCCATCGCCGGCCAGGCCCTACGCAGGTGGGGCCGTCATGCCGACGCGCGGGAAAAGCTCACCACCGCCGTGGAGGTGCTGCGGGCCGACCCGGACGCCGACACCGTCCGCGCCCTGGAGGAACTGGCGGCCCTGGAGATGTTCGCCGGCTCGCCCGACGCGGACCGGCTCACGGCCGAGGCGCTCGCCCTCGGCCAGGCCCTCGGCACCGACGCGAGCCAGCTCACCGGCCTCTTCACCACCCGCGGGGTCTACCACGGCATGGCCGGCCGCCACCCCCAGGCGGTCGCCTACTTCCGCGAGGCGGCACGGCTGGCCGAATACGCTGGCGACAACCTGCGCCTGGGGGTGGCGCTGCTCAATCTCTCTGAGGCACTGGCGGTCACCGATCCGACCGCTGCGGTCGGCGCCGCCCGTACCGCCGCCGAGCATCTCCGCCAGGCCGGCGCCCGGGATTACCTGACCTTCGCGGTCACGAACCTGGCCTATGTCCTGCTGCTGCTCGGGGACTGGGACACCGCCGAGCAAGAGCTCACCCAGGCCGTGGATTCCGGGGGGCTGGCCGGCATCGACTATGTCCCCTGCTACCTGGGCTGGCTGGCCGCACTGCGCGGCGACGCGGATACCGCCGAGACCATGCTGGAAGCCCTGCGGGATCTGCAGGTCAGCGAAGATCCTCAGGACAAGGCGAAGATCAGTGTCGCGGAAGCCTTCACCGCCGCCGCCCGCCATCAGCCAGGCCACGCGCTGCGCCGCGCCCGCGACACGCTGGCCCACGTCGGCGCGCTCGGGATAAGCCACGAATGCCTGTGCTGGGCGTGGCCGCTGGCCGCGCGGACCGCCCACGACCTGGGTGACCTCACCGCCGTCGGCGAACTGCTGGGTCTGCTCGACTCCTATCAGCCCGGCCACCTGGCCCCCATGCTGCGGGCCGAGCGTGACCTGGCTCGCGCCCGTCTCGCCGACTATCACGGTCACCCCGACGTCACGGCATCCTTCGCGGCGGCGATCGCCGGCCTGCGCGAGCACAGCACCCCCTACCACCTCGCCCACGGCCTGCTCGACCACGCCCAGCGCCTCAGCCGGCTGGGCGACGCCGAGGCCGCCGCGGCCGCGGCCGGCCAGGCCCGTGACATCGCCCGCCGACTGCGCTGCGAGCCGCTGCTCGACCGGGCCGGGCTGATAGCGGCCCAGCCGGGCGTGCGCGTGTAGGCAGCAGCCCTCTACTGGGTGGGCGCGGTCCGGTAGGAGGCGGTGGGCACCGCCGTCCGGTACGAGTCCAGGAGCGCGGTCCGGTAAGAGGCCTGGGTCAGCCGCCGCCGGGCGCGCGCCGCCGGCCCCGCCTTCATCTGCTTGCGCCATTCGGGGAAGCCGTCGCCGAACTCCTGGTGCTCCTGGCCCCCGGATTCATACACCACGTAGCCGCTCCGCAGGATGCTGAGCGGAGCGGTGAGCTGGCTCAGCTTGTCGAACTGGGCCGTCGCCGGGGCCATCGGATCGAACCAGGCCGGGGTCACGAAGTTGCACACCGATACCCCGTTGACGGTGTAGCTGGGGGCCTCGACCGGGTCGCACACCTCGACGCTGTAGGTCGACCCCTTGCCGTCGCTGGCCCACAGGTTGCAGTTCGGGTCGATGAACATCTCCAGCACCTCATGGGACAGCACGCTGGAAACGCTCCAGTCGCCGGTGGTTACCTGCCCGCCGTTATCAAGCTCCGGCTTGGCCGCCACCACGCCCCACAGCCTCCCGCCCTCAGCTTCAGTGTGAAAGCCGTCCACGCCCTGCGGCTGGTCCTGGATGGTGTCCACGATCGAGATGCCGTACGCCGTCGCCGGGACGGCCGCCGGGTCGGTGTAGAACACGACCGCCGCCGGTATCCGGTCCCACAACGGGCCGGCGTCCAGCCGGACCTGGGTCGCGACCGCCTGGGTCATGGTCGCGGCGTCCGCGCTGGACACCAGGCTTGACTGGTTGAGAATCGCGATCAGCATCCACGTCCCCCCTTGCCCTTCTCGCCGTGCAGGCGCCACATTCGCCTTCGCGCACGTGCCTGCCTCATGTTCCTCCGCAGCCAGCGATCCTGACAAGGCTCTTTTGGCTGGTCATGACCCGCCGGCGAGCCGCGCGATAGCCGCCGGGAGGCGAAAGGTGTCCCTGGGTGGTCGTGCCCACAGCCACCCGCGGACACTTTTGCGGAAGTGGCCGGGGCCGGGTCAGGCGATCAGCCGGGCGCCGGGGCCGGGGACCGGGGTGACCTCCCGGGCCGAGTGCACCGGGTGCCCTTCGGCGCAGCGCAGCTCCAGGTGCACCGGCGCTCCGCAGTCCCGGTGGGTCAGCTCGGCCACCGGCCCGTCCGGGCTGGCCGCGTACTCGTTGCCCCACTCCAGCAGCGCCACGATCACCGGGAACAGCGCCAGGCCCTTCTCGGTCAGCCGGTACTCGCTGCGCGAGCGCTGCCCGGGCTCCCGGTAGGGCACCTTGCGCAGCAGGCCCTGCTCGACCAGACGGGCCAGCCGGTCGCTGAGGATCTGCCGCGGCGCCGAGATGCGCCGCCGGATGTCGTCGAAGCGGCGGACGCCGTTGAACGCCTCCCTGAGCACCAGGAAGGTCCACTTCTCCCCCACGATGGCCAGGGCGGCGCCGATCGTGCAGTTCTCCGTGTTGTAGTCGAGGACCCAGGGACGGTTCATCTGCACATGCTAAGTCTAGTTGACAGACTTAGCAACGACGGTGCAAGCTGAGTCCGTGACTCGAACTCAGTTGGCTCCGGGCGGGGGTCGTTCCGGCGGCGCGCGGCCCGGCGGCGCGGTACCCGGCCACAGGAGGCAGGACGGCGGCTTCCGGGTCCGCGCCGCGTCGGCCGCGGACTGCGAGGCGATCAGGTCGTTCGTGGCCGGGCTGTCGCTGCGCGCCCGGTACCTCAGGTTCTTCACCCCGGCCGCCACGCCGAGCGCGTCCGTGCTGCGGGGCTTGTGCGGGGCAGGCCGCACCACCGACGTGCTGCTCGCGACCGTCGGCGGGGCGGTCGTCGGTCACGCGATGGCCGCCGACGGCGTCGGGCCGGACGGCTGCCGGGTCACCGACATCGGGCTCGTGGTGTCCGACCGCTGGCAGGGCCGGGGGCTCGGCTCGGACCTGCTGGACCGCATCATCGCGCGGGCCGCGGCGCGGGGCGTGAGCGGGCTGGAGATGGAGATCCTGCCGGAGAACCGGCGGATGCTCGCGATGATCGCGCACCGCTGGACCGGGGCGCGATACGAATACGGCGGCGGCGAGGTGACCGTGCGGGTGGCCCTGCCCGGCTCGGCCGGGACGGAGGGAGGTTGCCGTGGCGCAGCTCTCCGGGCCGCGTGACGTGCTGCCGGACGGGCGCCCGCCCGCCCGGCCGGAGCCGCTAGACCAGCGCGACGGGCACCAGCCGTCCGGGCCGCGCCGGCGCAGCTACGAGTGGCAGGATCCCGCGGTGTCCGCCGACGCCGCCCGGACCATGGCCGGCCTTGACTTCCTGCGCGCCATCGCCGCCGGCGACCTGCCGGCCGCGCCGATCGCGAGCACGCTCGGCTTCACCGTGGTGTCCGTGGACCCGGGCCGGGTGGTCTTCGAGTTCACCCCGGCCGAGTACCACTACAACCCGATCGGGTCGGTGCACGGCGGCGTGTACGCCACGATGTGCGACTCGGCCTGCGGCTGCGCCGTGCACAGCCTGCTGCCTGCCGGGGCGTACTACACGTCGCAGGACCTGACCGTGAAGTTCCTGCGCGCGATCACCGCGTCGGCCGGCCCGCTGCGGTGCGAGGGCACGGTCATCCACCTCGGCTCCCGCACCGCGCTGGCCCAGGCCAGCCTCGCCGACGCCGACGGCAAGCGGTACGCGCACGCGACCAGCAGCTGCCTGATCTTCCGCCCGTGACGCCCCGGCCCCGCCGGACCGGCCGGCCGCGGGTCAGCCGGCGTACAGCGCGTCGATGACGTCGGCGTACTTGGCGTGCACCACCCGGCGCTTGAGCTTCAGGGTGGGCGTCAGCTCCTCGCTCTCCGCGGTCCACTCCACCGGCAGCAGCCGCCACCTCTTGACCTGCTGAACCCGGGCCAGCCGCTCGTTCGCCTCGGCCACCGCCTCGCCCACCGCTTCCAGGACCGCGGCCTGCTCGGCCAGCTCGGCCAGCGAGGACGCCTCGATCCCGCGGGCCCTGGCCCACGCGGGCGCCACGTCGCCGTCCAGGGTCAGCAGCGCCACCACGTACGGGCGCCGGTCCCCGTAGCTCAGCGCCTGGCCGATCAGCGGGTGGGCGACCAGCAGGTTCTCGATCGCGGCCGGCGAGATGTTCTCCCCGCCCGAGGTGATGATGAGCTCCTTCTTGCGGTCCACGACCGACAGGAAGCCGTCGGCGTCCATCGACCCGATGTCGCCCGTGTGCAGCCACCCGTCGTCGTCGATCAGGTCGGCGGTGCGCCCGGGCAGGTTGAGGTACCCGGGGGTGTTCAGCGGCCCGCGGGTCAGGATCTCGCCGTCCTCGGCGATCCTGATCTCCACGCCGGGCACCGGCCGGCCGACGGTGCCGAGCCGGAACTCCCCCGGGCGGTTGGTCGTGAACGCGCCGGTGGTCTCGGTCATCCCGTACACGTCGTAGATCTTCAGGCCGAGCCCGGCGAAGAACGCGCCGACGTCGGGCGGCAGCGGCGCCGCCCCGCTGGACACTACCTCGGCCTGGCCCAGGCCGAGCAGCGCCCGGATCGGCTGCAGCACGCTCTCGTCGGCCCGGCGGAACTTCTCCGCCAGGTCCTCGGGGGTGGTACGGCCGAACTCGCAGCTGCGCACGTACTCCAGGCCGGTCTGCATGGCCGTGTCGGCCGCGGCGCGCTTGGCCGGGTCCTGCTCGACCGACAGCAGGGCCTGGATGCCCGCCTGGATCTTCTCCCAGACCCTGGGCACGCCGAAGAAGAGCGTGGGCTGGGCCGCGCCGAGCGTGGCGAGCAGGCCCGTGGCGGCGTCGTGGCAGAAGTACGCGTGCCCGGCGAAGTGCACCGGCAGGTAGATGCTGAGGACCCGCTCGGCGATGTGGGCCAGCGGGAGGTAGGACACGCAGCGGATGTGCTGGTTCGCGTATCCGGTCACGTCCGCGGAGGTGACCTCGTACAGCATGCTGCGGTGGGTGACCACGACGCCCTTCGGGTTGCCGGTGGTGCCCGAGGTGTAGAGCAGGGTCACGGGGTCGTCAGGGCCGATCGCCGCCACCCGGCCGGCCACCGCGCCGGGCTCGGCAGCGAGCCGCTGGCGGCCCAGCGCGACGAAGTCGGCCCAGGTCAGGTACTGGTCGCCGGGCGGGCAGGCCGCCGCGTCCCTGACGATGATCTTCGTCAGCCGAGGCAGCTCGGCCAGCACCGCCTGCCAGCGGGCCAGCTCCGAGGCACCGTCGAGCACGGCGATCCTGGCCGCGCAGTCGGCGGCCACGTAACCGATCTGGTCCGCGGCCAGGGTCGCGTAGAACGTCACCGGCACGCCCCCCGCATGCGCCACGCCGAGGTCGGCCAGCACGTGCTCGACCCGGTTCGGCATCATCAGCGCGACCCGCTCACCCGGCTGCAGCCCGAGCTCGATGAACCCGGCCGCGAGCTCGAGCGCGTGCTGCCGCGTCTGGGCCCAGGTGATGGTCTGCCACGGCCCGTCGTCGTCGCGGTCGGAGTACGCGGGCTCGCCGCCCGACCGCTCGGCGGTGAGCGCCAGCATGCCGCACAGGGTGGCGCCGTTCGCCGTGGCCGCCCGTTCCAAGTCCGCCCGCTGCTGCAGGATTTCTGCCGTCACCGTCTACCCCTCCTCGGCCGGGGATCTCTCCCCCGGATGCCTGATCGTCATGCCACCACGCCGCCGCCCGCGCCGCAAGGTATGGGGCGCGGGACCCGGCATATGGGGCCGCAGGACCCGGCGGCGGGCCCTGCTGATCATCTGCTGACCATTCGCGGGATGGACCCAGACTTTCGCTTGACCCTCGGCTGACCTAACCGTCGGTACGGTGACGCGAGGCAAGAGGGCAGCAGGCACCAGGAGGGATGCCCGATGGTACTTGTCGGCCCTGGGTTCACTCGGGTCGGCGACGCGGGACCGGTAACGCGGCGGCGCCGCTGGGCCCTGCCCGTGGCGGCCGTGGCGTGCGCGCTCGCGGTGGCCGCGTACCTGGCCGAACTGGCCTGGCACCCGGGTCCGATGCTGAACTGGTATGACCTCAACGTCTACGACCACGCCGGCCTGATCGCCCGCACTCTCCCGCAGCGGCTCTACTCCTGGCAGCTGCGTCCCGGGATCAAGTTCACGTACACGCCGTTCGCGGCGCTGGTCTTCGCGGGCGGCTCGCTGCTGCCGTGGGCGGTGCTGCGGTGGCTGATGACCGCGGCCAGCCTGGCCGCGCTGGCCGGGACGGTGTGGTTCACCCTCGGTGGGCTCGGCTGGCGCGGCCGGGCCCGGGCGACCGCCCTGCTCGGGCTCACCGCGGTCGCGCTGTGGCTCGAGCCGGTGCAGCGCGCGCTGCACCTGGGCCAGATCGAGCTGGTGCTGATGGCCCTGATCGCCTGGGACATGTGCCGGAGCGACGGCCGGAGGTGGAAGGGCGCCGGGGTCGGCCTGGCCGCGGGGATCAAGCTGGTGCCGCTGATCTTCATCCCGTACCTGCTGCTGGCCGGGAAGCGGCGGCAGGCCGCGGTCGCCGTGGCCGTGTTCGCCGGCACCGTGGTGATCGGGTTCGCGTTCCTGCCGCACGCCTCCGCGCAGTGGTGGCTGACCGGGTACTTCGCGCACCCCGGCCACGTGGGCGATGTCGGGTCGCTGCTGAACCAGTCGCTGTTCGCCCTGGTCGCCCGGGCGGCCGGGGGCGTGCGGGCCGCGACCATGCCGTGGCTGGCGCTGTCGGCCGCGGTCACGGTGACCGGCCTGGCCGCGGCCGCGGCGCTGCACCGCAGCGGGCGGCCGGTGTACGGCTGGCTGACCTGCGCGCTGACCGGGCTGCTGGTCTCGCCGATCAGCTGGGATCACCACTGGGTGTGGGTGGTGCCGGTCCTGGTGGTGCTCGCGGACGCGGCGGCGCGCGCCCGCGGCGCGGCCCGGTGGGGGTACGGGGCGCTGGCCGTCGTGGTCGCGGCGCTGTTCGCCGACTGGCCGGATCGCTGGGCCGGCCCGGGCGCGCTCGTGCCGCAGGGCCTGCTCGGTTTCTTCGTCGGCCCGCACCCGGTGCACCTGAAGTATCACCTGTACGGTTTGCAGGTGATCGGCTGGAACCTGTACGTGCTGTCCGGCCTGGCGCTGTTCGCGCTCGCGGTGGCGCGCGCCACCCTCGGACGGCGCGCGCGGGCCTAGCCCCGGACCTGTCCGGGCGGCGGGCCGCCGGTGCCCTATCCTGTGTCCCTGGAGTACGCCGCGGGCGGGCCGCACGCCATGCGAAGCCCGCCGGGCAGGCGGCATATCTATCCTCGGGGGAGGGACGCCGATGGCACGGGCAGAGTCGGGCCTCTCCACCCCGGCCAGAGCGCAGCCCGCGAGCGGAACGCAGTCCGCGGGCCGCCGGCCACGCCGGCGGGCGCTCGCCTGGGCCGCCGCGGCGTTCGCGCTGGCGCTGGCCGCGTACGCGGCCGACGTGGCGACCCACCCGATCAAGCTCACGCTGGGCTGGTTTGACCTCAACATCTACAACCACGCGGGCCTGATCGTCCGGCACGCCCCGGACACGCTGTACACCTGGCATTTCCTGCCGGGCGTCCAGTACCTCTACACGCCGTTCGCCGCGCTCGGGTTCGCGGCCGGCTCGCTGCTGCCCTGGGCGGTGCTGACGTGGCTGATGACCGCGGCCAGCCTGGTGGCGATGGTGTTCACCGTCCGGGTGACGTTCGGGCAGCTCGGCTGGCGGGGCCGGGACCGGGCCGCGGCGGTGCTCGCCCTCTCCGCGGTCGCGCTGTGGCTCGAGCCGGTGCTGCGCTCGGTGCAGGTGGGCCAGATCGAGCTGGTGCTGATGGCGCTGATCGCCTGGGATATGTGCCAGAGCGACGGCCGGAAGTGGAAGGGCGCCGGGATAGGCCTGGCCGCGGGGATCAAGCTGGTGCCGCTGATCTTCATCCCGTACCTGCTGCTGGCCGGGAAGCGGCGGCAGGCCGCGGTCGCCGCGGCCGTGTTCGCCGGCACCGCGGTAATCGGGTTCGCCGCCCTGCCGCATGACTCGGTGAAGTGGTGGCTGACCGGCTACTTCCTGCACGCGGGCGACTTCTCGAACACCACCCAGGGATCCTTCCTGAACCAGTCGCTGCTGGCCCTGGTCACCCGCACGCCCGCGGGCGCGGGCTCGGTCACCGCGCTGTGGCTGCCGCTGGCCGCGGTCGTCGGCTGCCTCGGGCTGGCCGCGGCGGCCGCGTTCGCGCGGACCGGCCGGCCCACGGCAGGCTGGGTGACCTGCGCGGTGACCGGAGTGCTGATCTCCCCGATCAGCTGGGACAACCACTGGGTGTGGATCGTGCCGGTGCTCGTCCTGCTCGCGGACGCGGGCTTCCGAGCCCGGGGGCCGGGCCGTTGGGGATACTGGGGGTCCGGCACCGCCCTGGCCGTGATCTTCGCGGACTGGCCGGCGCACTGGACCGGGCGGCTGGCCTTCGTCCCGCGCGGGCTGGTCCGCTTCGCCGTCCGCGGCCGCCCGAGAAGCGAGATCTTCCATCTCCGGGGCGTGCAGCTGATCAGCTGGAACCTGTTCGTCCTCGGCGGCCTAGCGGTGTTCGCAGGGCTACTGATCGCGGCCGCGCTGGCCTGGCGGAGCCGCCGCAGCGGCGGCGGTCACCTGATCCGCCGGCCCATTTCCTCGGTGCCGTAGCCGCCCAGTTCCTCCACCGCGGCCCGGAACCGGCCCGAGCGCAGCAGCGCCCACAGCGGTCCCAGCCGCGGGCTGTCCGCCTCCGCCGCGGCGACCACGAGGTCGTATGGCTCGCGCGTCACCGGCAGGAAGTCGAGGCCGAACGCGCGCGCGGCGGCCATGATCCCCAGCCCCACGTCGCCCCGCCCGGCCGCGACCGCCGCGGCCACGGCCAGGTGCGTGGGCTCCTCGCGCGCGTAGCCCTCGACGGCCTCCGGGCTGATCCCCCGCAGCCGCAGCTCGTGGTCGAGCAGGACGCGGGTGCCCGCGCCGCGTTGCCGGTTGACGTAGCGCACCCCCGCGCGGGTCAGGTCGTCGATCCCCTTCAGCCCGAGAGGGTTGCCCGCGGCGACGATCAGGCCCTGGTCGCGGTGCACCAGCCGGATCACCGACACGTCGCGCCCGGCCAGGACCCGGTCCAGGTAGGGCAGGGTGTACTCGCCGGTCGCCGGGTCCAGCAGGTGCGACCCGGCCACGTGGCACAGCCCGTCGCGCAGGGCGACCAGCCCGCCCAGGGAGCCGACGTTCGAGGACGCCAGGGTGACCCGCGGGTCCTCGGCGCGCAGGGCCGAGGCGGCCAGGTCCAGGACCAGGTCGTGTGACCCGATGGCGACGATCGTGCTGGAGATCTCGTCCAGGCCGCGCAGCAGCTCGACCTCGACCTCGTCGCCCGGGTGGTAGCCCTCCAGGCCGGCCTGGACCACCAGCAGCCCGTCGGCCCGGACCAGCGAGGTGAGCACGCCGGCCCCGCGGGGCAGTGGGCTGGCGACCATCGCGGAGCCCACCATGCCCAGGCGTACCCGCACCCAGTCGTCCATGCCGAGCGGGGAGGCGAGCTTGCGGGCCAGCCGGGCCCGGGCCCGCGGGCGGCGGCGGGGAACCGCCCCCTCCAGCTCGGCCAGCAGCGGCGCGGCGAAGATGTCGAAGGTCAGCGCGGCGGACACCGGGTAGCCGGGCGCCCCGAGCACCGGCGTGCCGTCCACCACGCCGAGTACTACCGGGTGGCCGGGCCGCACCGCCACGCCGTGCACGGCCAGCGTCCCGAGCTGGGCCACGGTCCGGGCGGTGTAGTCATCCCGGCCCGCGCTCGAGCCCGCCACGATGATGAGCAGGTCACAGTCGGCCGCGGCCGCCCGGGCCGCCGCGGCCAGGCCCGCCGGGTCGTCGGGCTCGATCGGCAGGCAGCGCGCGACGGCGCCGGCCTCGCGGGCCTGGCTGGCCAGCATCAGCGAGTTGGTGTCGAGGATCTCCCCGGGACCGGTCGGCGCGCCGATCGGCCGCACCTCGTCCCCCGTGGGCAGCACGGCGACGACCGGGGCTCGCCGCACGCTCAGGTGCGTGGCCCCGGCGGCGGCCGCGGCGGCCAGGTCGACGGCGCGCAGCCGGTGGCCCTCGGGCAGCAGCAGCTCGGCGGCGGAAACGTCCTCGCCCACCGAGCGGACGTGCTGGTAGGGCGGTACCGCCGCGCGCAGCTCCGCGGCCTGGCCGGCGTAGTGCACGTGCTCGCGCATGACGACCGCGTCCCGCCCGGCGGGCATCGGGTCCCCGGTATCCACCACGTCGTAGGCGTCCGGCTCCAGGTAGACGGGGGTGGTCTCGCTGGCGCCGAGGGTGTCGGCGGCGCGCACCGCGATCCCGTCCATGCCGGCCGCGTCGAACGGCGGCGAGGAGCGGGTGGCCCACACCGGCCCGGCGGTAACCCGGCCCGCGGCGTCCTGCACCCGGACCCGGATCGCCGGCAGCCGGGCCGGGCAGCCCGCGGCCGTGCGGGCGCGGCGCCAGGCGTCGAGGGCGCGGGCGGCGGGGACGTCGGACAGGAACGGGCTATCGGCCATGACGTAGGTCAACGGTACAGGGTGACGTCGACCTCGGTGCCGGCGTTGAGCCCGGTCGCCTCCTCGGGAACGATCATGTATCCGTCCGCGGCGGTGAGCACCGACAGCAGCGCGGACAGCCCGAAGACCGGGCTGGCCGTGCCGCCCGCCACCCGGACCTGGACCACGTCCAGGCGGCCCGCGGCCGAGGCCAGGTCACGGTCCAGCCGCGCCCGCACCACCGGCTCGGCCGGCGGCCGGGTGCACCCGCCGACGAGCCGCACCAGCGGCATCCCGATCAGCCGGAAGATCACCAGCGCGGAGCGCGGGTTGCCCGGCAGCCCGATGACCGGCACCCCCGCGCACTCGGCCAGCAGCGTGGGCTTGCCGGGCCGGATCGCCAGGCCGTGGCACCAGATGCCGGGCGGGCCGAGGCGGCGCACCGCGGCCGCGGTCTCGTCGCGCGCTCCGACCGACGAGCCGGCCGAGACCACGACCAGGTCGCTGTCAGCCAGCGCGGCGCGCAGCGCGGCCTCGAGCAGGCCGGGATCGTCCGGGACAATCCCGGCGCTGGCCGGCTCTCCGGCCGCCTCGGTGACCAGCGCGGCCAGCGCGACCGCCGTCGCGTCGCGTACCTGCCCCGGGCGCAGCACCGCGGTGCCAGGCGGCACCACCTCATCACCGGTGGACAGGATCGTCACCCGCGGGCGGGCGTGCACCGTCACGCTGGTGATCCCGGCCGCGGCCAGCATGCCCAGATCCTGGGCGCGCAGCGGCCGGCCGCTCGGCACTAGCTCGGTCCCGGGCGCGGCGTCCTCGTCGGCCCGGACGATGCCGTCGCCGGGGGCCACCGGCCGGACGATCTCGACGGTGCTGTCTGACACCACCTCGGTGTACTCGACCATCACCACGGCGTCCGCGCCGGGGGGCAGCATGCCGCCGGTGGGCATGCTGACCACGGTCCCCGGGCCGACGGCGACGTCGGGCGGGTAGCCCATCCGGACCGCGCCGGCCACGTCGAGATAGCCGGGCAGCCCGTCGAAGACCCCGTACGTGTCGGCCGCGCGTACCGCGTAGCCGTCCACGGTCGAGCGGGCGAAGCCGGGCAGCGCGTCCGGCGCGGTGACCGGCGCCACCGGGACCCGGTGCAGCGCGCAGGCCAGCGGGACGGTCTCGGCCGGGGTACGCCGCTCGGGCCGGAAGCCGGCCCGGGCCTCGCCCACGGTCCGGGTAGCGAAGAACTCCCGGCCCCGCGAGCCGCGGGCTCCGCCGGGCGCGGGCGTCAGGTGCTCCGTGGCTGGTCCCCCCGCTGATCCCCCAGCCTGAGCACGCTCGTCACCGGGCCCAGGGCGACCTGGCCGAGCCCGCAGATCGAGGTCTTGCGCAGGGTCTCTTCGAGCTGGCGGATGTGCCCGTTCACCTCGGCCGGGCCGCCGCCCTCGGCGAGCGCGCCGGACAGGATCTGGTGTGCCTTGGCCGATCCCACCCGGCACGGGACGCACTTGCCGCAGGACTCGTTGCGGAAGAAGCGCAGCACGTTCGTGGCCGCCGCGAGCAGGTCGGTGCCCTCGGCCATGACGACCAGCGCGCCCGAGCCGAGCATCGACCCGGCCCTGGCCAGCGTGTCGAAGTCGAGCGGCACGTCGAGCTGGTCGGGCCCCAGGAAGTTCGACGACGCGCCGCCCGGCTGGATCGCGCCCACGGGCCGCCCGCCGGTCACCCCGCCGGCCAGCTCGAGCAGGTCGGCGGCGGTGCTGCCCATCGGCACGCAGTACACGCCCGGGCGCTCGACGTGCCCGGAGACCGCGAAGAACTTCAGCCCGGTGCCGTCGCCCACGCCCTGCCGCTTCCACCAGTCGGCCCCGCGCAAGACGATCACCGGGACGTGCGCGAGCGTCTCGACCGAGTTCATCAGCGTCGGCCGCCCCCACAGGCCGTAGGTCCCGGGGAACGGCGGCTTGTTGCGCGGCTCGCCGCGGTGCCCCTCCATGCACTCGATCAGCGCCGACTCCTCGCCCAGGATGTAGCCGCCCGGCGAGGTGAACACCTCCACCGAGAGCCGCCTGCCCGAGCCCCCCGCGTCCGATCCGGCCAGCCCGGCGGCGCGCAGCGACTCGATCTCGCGGCGGATCACCGCCTCTTCCGGGCCGTACTCGTGCCGGATGAACACCCAGCCTTCCTCGGCGCCGACCGCCGCCATGCCCAGCAGCAGGCCCTCCAGCACCAGGTGCGGCTGCTCGGCGAGGATCTGCCGGTCCTTGAACGTGCCCGGCTCGGACTCGTCTGCGTTGCAGATCACGTACTTCGGCGTGGCCGTCTGCGCGGCGACCAGCCCCCACTTCCGTCCCGCGGGGAAGCCGGCCCCGCCCATCCCGCGCAGCCCCGAGTCCTGCAGCGCGGCGATGACCTGGTCGGAACTGAGTTCTCCGGAGAGCAGCTGACGCAACGCCCGGTACCGCTCCGCACCGGCCGCCGGGTACGGGTCGTTGGGCCACGGGGCTGTCCCGCCGTAGGCGCGCGGCACGGGCTCGGTCCGGTGTCCGGTCCGGGCCGCGGTGACCAGCGCGTCCGCGTCTCCGGCTTCGGACGGGCATTCGTTGACGGCCGCCGCGGGCGCCGCGTCGCACCGGCCGAGGCAGGACACCTCGGTGAACTCGACGTCGGCGTCGTCGCCGTAGCGTTCCCGCAGCGCCGCGATGCGCCGGTCGGCGCCCTGCAGCCAGCAGGACAGGTCGTGGCAGGCGTGCAGCGTCACCTTGGCCGGCGGGTCGGTGCGGAAGTGCGGGTAGAACGAGATCAGCCCCTCGATCTCGTACAGCGGCCGGTGCACGTCCCGGGCCAGCGCCTCGAGTTCCTCGCGCGGCAGCCAGCCGAGCCGCTCCTGGATCGCGTGCAGCGCGGGGATCAGGCTGGGGCCGGGAAACTTGCCGGCCCGCGCCTCGACACCAGGCACCCTCGCCTGGGCCTGGGCCATCACTGCCCCCGGGCCTGGGGCGCGGCCTCGCTAACCGACTCGGCCCGGTCCGGCCCGGCCGCCGCCTCGATGCGCACCGCGCAGAACTTGTACTCGGGGATCTTGCCGAGCGGGTCGATCTCGTCGGTGGTCAGCAGGTTGGCCGCGGCCTCGCGGAAGTGGAACGGGATGAAGCAGCTGCCGCGGCCCTCCCGGTAGGAGAAGCGGGTGGCCAGCACGATCGTGCCCCGGCGTGAGGTGACCCGGGCCATCTCGCCGTCGGCCAGCCCGAGCTCGGCCGCGTCGTCGGGATGGATGTACACCTCCGGCCCCGGGCTGATCGCGTCGAGCGCGTAGGATCGCCGGGTCATCGAGCCGGTGTGCCAGTGCTGCAGCAGCCGGCCGGTGGACAGGATCACCGGGTACTCGTCGCTGGGCAGCTCCTTGGCCGGCATCCACTCGGCCGGCACCAGGTGAGCCAGCCCGTCGGGGGTGTTGAACCGCTCGCCGAACATCACCACGGTCCCGTCGCTGTGCTCGGGATCGGGATTCGGGTAGAGCTTACCGGTGGACCCGAGATTGTCGTAGCTGAGGTTCTTGTAGCTGCGCATCACCGAGACGATCTCCTCGAAGACCTCACGCGGCGATGAGTAGCTCCAGCCGAGCCCGATCCGGTTGGCGATGTCCTGCACGACCTCCCAGTCCAGCCGGGCCTGGCCCGGCGGGTCGAGCACCTTCCGGCCGAGCTGGACCCGGCGGTCGGTGTTGGTGTAGGTGCCGTCCTTCTCCAGGTAGGACGAGGCAGGCAGGATGACGTCGGCGAACTCGGCGGTCTCGGTCAGGAAGATGTCCTGGACCACGAGGAAGTCGAGTTTGGACAGCGCCTTGCGGACCTTGTTGATGTTGGGGTCGGACAGGAACGGGTTCTCCCCCATCATGTACATGCCGCGCACGCCTCCCTTGAGCGCCGAGCCGATGATCTCGGTGACGGTCAGGCCGCGCTTGGGGTCCAGGTCGTCGGTGCCCCATAGCTGCGTGAACCTAGCGCGGACGTCGGGGTTGTCAGCCTTCTGGTAGTCCGGGTAGTACATCGGGATCAGGCCCATGTCCGAGGAGCCCTGCACGTTGTTCTGCCCGCGCAGCGGGTGCAGCCCGCTGCCCGGCCGTCCGACGTTGCCGGTGATCGCGCACATCGCGATCAGGCAGCGGGCGTTGTCGGTGCCGGTGGTGTGCTGGGAGATGCCCATGCCCCAGAAGATGATGCCGGCCCCGGCCTCGCCCCAGGCCCGGGCCACCCGGCGGATCACGTCGGCGTCCACCCCGGTGATCTGGGCGGCCCGCTCCGGCGGGTAGTCCCGGACGGTCTCGGCCAGGGCCCCGAAGTTCGACGTCCGGTTCTCGATGAACTCGCGGTCGGTCAGCCCGAGCCTGATCACCTCGTGCATGACCCCGTTGTAGAACGCGACGTCGGTGCCGGGCTTGAGCTGGCAGAAGATGTCGGCGTGGTCGGCCATCTTGTCGGCCCGGGGGTCGACGTAGATGATCGTGGTTCCCCGGCGGCGGGCCTGCTTGAAGAACGAGGACGCCACCGGGTGGTTCGCGGTCGGGTTGCTGCCGGCCACGATGGCCACGTCGGCGTTGATCACGTCGCCGTAGGTGGTGGAGACCGCGCCGGAGCCGATGCCCTCGAACAGGGCGAACACGCTGGAGGCGTGGCACAGCCGGGTGCAGTGGTCCACGTTGTTGGTGTGGAAGCCGGTCCTGATCAGCTTCTGGAAAAGGTAGGCCTCCTCGTTGGAGCACTTGGCCGAGCCGAAGCCGGCGATCGCGCCCGGGCCGCCCGCGGCGTAGATCTCGGTGAGCCGCCGGGCCACCAGGTCCAGCGCCTCGTCCCAGGTGGCCTCGCGGAAGTGCGGCAGCACTTCGTCGTAGTCGACCAGGCCGCCGGGCTTGCGGCGGCGCTTGTCGCTGCGGCCGCCGTCGCCGTTGCCGGACCGGCCGTTGCCGCCCCGGCCGGTGCGGGTGCCGTTGACGTCGCGGCCCGCGCTGGGCTGCCGGCGCTCGGCCCGCTCCTCGGTGTCGTCGACGTAGTCGGCGCGGTTCATCTCACCGCGCACGTCCGTGGACAGAGCTCCCTTGGGATAGTCCTCGTCGCGGCGGATCAGCGGCACGGTGAGGCGCTGGGGTGAGGCCGCGTAATCCCAGCCGTACCGGCCCTTGACGCACAGCCGCCCCTGTGAGCCGGGCTGGTCCCGGCCCTCGGCGAACGCGATCGCGCCGCGCTCCCGGTCGACGTGGTAGGTGAGCGCGCAGCCCACGCCGCAGTACGGGCAGACGCTGTTCACCTGGTCGAGCTCGCTGCGCGGCCGGATCGGTATGTTGCGGATCGGCTTGTTGGTCAGCGCGCCGGTCGGGCAGGCCGCGACGCACTCCCCGCAGGTCACGCACGAGGACGCGCCCATCGGGTCGTTCAGGTCGAAGGCGATCCGGGTGGCGTAGCCCTTGCCGCTGCGGCCGATGACGTCGTTGCCCTGGATGTCGTCGCAGGCGCGGACGCAACGGTCGCACAGGATGCACGCGTCGTGGTCCACCGCGATGACCGGGTTGGACAGGTCGGCCCCCCGGCCCGAGCCCGCGGGCAGGCTGACCTGGCCGGTCAGCCCGAAGTGGTCGGCGAGCGCGAGCAGCTCGTTGTCGCCGGTGGTGGTCTGCTTGGGGTCGCGCTCGCGCGCGGGCTGGTCGGCGAGCAGCAGCTCGGTGAGCGTGGCGCGGTTGCGCTCGACGTCGGGCGTGGCGGTCTTGACCTCCATGCCGTCCTCGCACGGGCGCACGCAAGCGGCGGCGTAGGCGCGCGCCCCGACGTCCACCACGCACATCCGGCAGACGCCCACGGGGTCATAGCGCTCGTCGTGGCACAGGACAGGGATGTCGATGCCCGCTTCCTTGGCCGCGGCCCAGATCGTGGTGCCGTCCGGGACGGTGACCGCCACCCCGTCGATCGTCAGGGTGACCGTCCGGGCCTTAGCGGGCGCATGAATGGCCATAGCTCAGTATCTACCGTTGCGGGCCAGTTAGTAGAAATTGGCTTTTGGCCCGCAGCCGCCAGCCGCCCGGCGGTTCCGCGCCCGGGCGGCCCCGCGCGGGCCGGCCCGCGCCGGGTGGCGGACGGCGCTCCGCGATGCTCACGCGCCTGCTCGTTGCGGAAAACGTCCTAATCGGGCGCATACCTGGTGTTCGCGGCCGTGCTGAACTCCACGCTGAAGTACCCGCTCCCCCCGTAACGCTTTAGCTCAGCCGCAGGTCCGCGAGGCCGGCCTGGTCCGGGCGGCCCGCGCCGTCCAGCCCGCGGGCCGCGTAGTAACCGTCGATCATGCCCCGCAGCCGCTCCGGGGTCAGCGTCGCGACCCGGCCCGACGCCACCGTGAGCGGCTCGGACAGCAGCCGCTCCGGCAGCCAGTCGTCCTGCGGGCGCCAGCCCTCGCGCAGGTTGAACACCCGCTTGGCCAGGACGATCCGGCGCGCCGTCTGCCGCAGCTCCGCGCCGTCGGTGTCCCAGCCGGTCACCGCGGCCAGCAGCGCCGCCCATTCGTCGAACGGCTCGCTGAACACCCCGCGCAGGAACTTGCACAGGATCAGCGAGTCCATGACCGCGGCCCGATCCTCGGTCTCGACCGCCGCGGCCACGTGCTCCTGGCCGCCGGCCAGCCGGTCGTGACCGCCGGACAAGTCGGCCTCGTAGGCCCCCGACCGGTTGTGGTCGGCTCCCCGGGAGTTCACCGCCAGCCCCAGCGCCATGGCCTGCATGGTGCGCGGCTCGTAACCGGGCAGCTCCAGGCCCTTGACCTGCAGCGCGAACGCACCCGAGCCGCGGCCCACCCGCTGCGCCGCGCGCCGCGTGCCCTCGGCCAGCAGCTCGCCGAGCCCCTCCCGGGCGCCGATCTCATCCAGGGCCCGCAGGACCGCGTCCGCGTCGCCGAACCGCAGCCACGGCGCGTCGATCAGGCCCCGCTCCGCGCACTCCATGGCCCAGGCGATGGTGCCTCCGGCCGAGATCGTGTCCAGCCCCAGGTGGTCGCACCGGCCGCTGGCGGCGAGCACGGCGTCGGGGTCGGACACCCCGCACATCGGGCCGAGCGCGAACACGTTCTCGTACTCCACGCGGGCCTGCTGGCCGCCGCGCGTGCGGTAGATGTGCTCGCAGCCGATCGTGCACGAGGCGCAGCTGTTGCGGGTGACGGTGCGCATCTCCGCCAGTTCCTCCGCGGCCAGCTGCGGCGCCTCGGCGAACGTCGCGGCCTGGAAGTTGCGGGTGGGCAGGGTGCTGATCGCGTTGAACGCGAGCAGGTTGGCCAGCGTGCCGAGCTCGCGGTACTTGGCCGTGGCCGGGCCGAACGAGCGGGCGCGCAGGTCCCGCGCGGCCGCCAGGACGGCCTGCGGGTCGGCCGGCGCCACCTTGGCCGCCGCCTTGACCGCGACGGCCTTCAGCCGCTTGGCCCCCAGCACGGCGCCCAGCCCGCCGCGCCCGGCGTGCCGCCCGTCGTGGGAGATCGTGGCGTAGCGCACGCCGCGCTCGCCGGCCGGGCCGATCGCGGCCACCCGCCAGCCTCGGCCGAGGCGCTCCCGCAGGCGGCGCTCGGCCTCGGCGGCCGATAGCCCCTGCAGGTCGGCGGCGTCGGTGAGCCGCGCGCCGTCCCCGTCGATCAGCAGCACCGACGGCCGGGCGCACGCGCCGCGCACCACGATCGCGTCGTAGCCGGTGAGCTTGCCGGAGATCGCGAAATGGCTGGACGACAGGGCGTCGTTCAGCATGCCGGTCAGCGGCGACTTGGCCACCACCGCGAACTTGGCGCTCGTGGTCAGCGGCGTGCCCACCAGCGGGGAGAACACGAAGGCCAGCGGCGCCTCCGGGGCCAGCGGGTCCACGCCGGGCGGCCCGAGGCGGTGCATCAGCCACGTGCCCAGGCCGGCGCCGCCGATGTACGCGCGCAGCACGTCGTCACCGAGCGGCAGCACGGCGGTCGCCGCCGTCCCCGCGTCCACGACGAGCGCGCGTCCGAAATAGCCGCCGGTCACCACGTGGATCAGCCCCCGGCGTCCGCGGCCAGGAAGAACACCGTGTCGCCGGTCGCCAGCGGCACCTGGCCGTCCCGGGTGATCTGATCGCCGTTCAGCGCGGCCACGATGTGCCCGTCCAGGGCCAGCCCGGCGGCGGCCGCGGCCCCGGCCACGGTGGCCGCGCGCGCCGGCTGCGGGCCGCGGTGCCCGTCGGCCAGGGCGCCGAACCGCTGGATCGTGATCTGCGGCGCCGGGCGGGCCCGCGCGGCCTGGTAGTCGGCCGGCTCGTTGACGTTCACGACCGAGTCCAGGTCGGGATCCAGCGCGGCCAGCATCGGGTCGGCCCGCAGCGCGGCCTCGTCCAGCCGGGTGACCGTGCACTGCTCGAACAGGAACGCGGGGCGCAGCCGGCGTTCCGCCACCAGCCGCTCGGCCACCGGGGCCAGCGTGGTGCGGTAGGCGGCGGCCAGCGGCTGCGGATAGCCGCGGGCGACGGGCAGGCCCACGTCCGCGCCCTCGCCGGCCGCGCGCAGCACCCGCCGGACGAACGCGGGGTGCAGGAAGGGCAGGTCGGTGGAGCAGGCGAACGCGATCTCGGCCCGGCCGGCGACCGCCGTCAGGCCGGCCGCCAGGCCCTGCACCGGGCCCAGGCCTTCTGTGGGGTCGTCCACGAAATCGGCCCCAGGCGGCAGTTCCGGCAGGGCCTGCCCCGGAGCGCGCACCACGAGGACCGGCCCGCCGGTGGCCCGCGAGACGATGCCGACGGTCCGGCGCAGCAACGTCGAGCCGTGCCATTCCAGGGCCGCCTTGGGCGTGCCCATCCGGGACGACCGGCCGCCGGCTAGCACAATCCCGGCGGTAGTCGACATGCTCCGATCCTACGGTCTTGACCCAGCGCCCAGGCCCGGCCGCGCGCCCCCACGGGCGCGCGGATCCTGCCCGGCGGCCCACTGGTGGCGGGTTCCCTGGTGGATCGCGGCGTAGATGCGGTCCCGCAGCGAGTTGGCCTGCTCGTCGGTCAGGCTCCGCTCCAGGGGCCGGAGCACGACGCGCACCAGCAGGTTGCGCTGGCCGGGCCGCGCTCCCAGCCGGGCGGCCGCGGCCTCGGGCAGGTCCTCGCCGGGGGTCGAGGACAGGATCGCCACGTTCTCGACGCAGTCCGAGTCGGCGCCGAGCGCGTCCCTGACGCGGTCCCCGAGGGTCTCGTCGTCCTCGCCTGGGTCCACGGCGACGGACAGGTCCCGGCGGACGGCCGGCCTGGCCGACACCGGGCGGTAGGGCGCCAGGTCCCGCATCTGGCCTGCCACGCGCGGGCCGGCGGACCGCAGCAGCCGGATGTCCGGGATTCCCTTGCGCAGCATCAGCAGCCGGTCCAGGCCCAGTCCGAGGGCCAGGCCGCGGTGGGATGGCAGGCCCGCGCGGGCCAGGACGCCGGGGTCGGCCAGGCCGCACTCCCACGCCTCCACCCAGCCGCCGTCGTGCGCCACGTCGACCTGCCGCCCGCCGCTGGTGTACGGGTGCTGGCGAGCCTGCTGCCGGCTCGGGCGGCCCGGGACCAGGGCGCCGAGCAGCACGGCGATCATCTCGTCCAGGGCGGCTGGCCCGGCCGGCCCGTAGCTGATCCGCCACAGGTCGAGCTGGTGCGGCGTGGGCGAGTGCTGCCAGTCGATCGCGTCCCGCCGGTACACGATGCCCGGGCACACCAAGAGCACGTCATCGGGCGGGTAGGCGGCCAGCCGGCGCAGCGCGGGCGGCACCATCGCGGTGGAGTGACTGCGCAGCATGCGCAGGTCGTCCACGTACCGCGTGTACCGGGCGTCCCGGGTGACGGCCGCCGCCTGGTAGCCGAGGTGGTCGTAGTTGTCGGCGATGGTCACGACCCGGGGGCCGCGGCACCAGCGGGCCTCGCACCCCCAGGCGCTGGTCAGCGCAGTGACGGCCGCGTCCACGAGAAGCTGGATGGCGTGCGGTCCGTCCGACGGGTCGGTCAGGTCGGTCAGCGAAAGGTCGCGCGCAAGCTGCGCGGCGGTGAGATGGGCGGGCATCGGGACTCCTGGTTCTCCGGTGGCGGGCAGGGAACGGGCCTCCCGGCTCCAGCCGTCGGAAAGGAGTCACTCGCTAGCGCGCGCCGGCACCTCCCGACAGCCCGTGACGGGCCGGGAGGCCGGCGAATCGCCGCGTTACCGAAGCCATGACTCAAGAATATCGCGGCGCGCCACCGGATAATCGGACCGCGACACGTTATGACGTCGTGCCGGGAGCCAGCAGGCCCCGGCGGCGCCGGATCGCGAGGTCGGCCTTGGTGAACAGCGTGTCGACCAGGATCCCGATCACCAGGATCACGATCACGATCGACCCGACGCCGGCGAAGTCCTGCAGGTTCTGGTCGTTGTTGAGCAGCACGCCGAGCGACGGCTGGCCCAGGATCAGCACCAGCAGCTCGCCGGCCATCAGGCTGCGCCAGGCGAACGCCCAGCCCTGCTTCATCCCGGCCACGTACGCGGGCAGCGACGCGGGCAGGATCAGGTACCGGTACCGCGTGATGCCGCGCAGCCCCATGGTCTGGCCGGCCCGCAGCAGCAGCGGCGGCGTGTAATCCACCCCGGTGATCAGGCCGTTCGCGATCGATGGCGCGGCGCCGAGAACCATGACGAACAGGATCGTGAGCGTGGTCAGGCCGAACAGGACGATCCCGACCGGGAACCACACGATCGACGGCATCGTCTGCAGGCCGGTGATGATCGAGCCGACCGCCGCGCGCAGCAGCGGGATCCTGGCCACGAGGATCCCGATCACCGAGCCGATGATCAGGGCGAGCCCGTATCCGAGCACGGCCCGGCGCAGGGTGATCCCGATGGCCTGCCACAGCAACGCGTGGTGCAGCTGGCCCCACAGATCGGGCAGCACCGTGCCCGGCCCCTTGAGCACGTACGACTTCCAGCCGGTGAGGTGCACGATCTGCCACACGAGCAGGATCAGCGCGATCGCTAGCAGCTTGGGCCAGGCGGCCGACCAGGCCGAGCGCGCCATCCGGCCCGGGTCGCGCCGGCGCGGCGCCGACCCGAGCTCGAGCCGGTCCAGCCCGGCGATCGCGGCGGCTTGCTTGTCGGCGGGCCGGGTCTCAGTGGCCATGGCGGCTCATCTCCTCGCGGAGGCGGTCGGTGATCCGGGCGGCGAGCCGGGCGACCTCCGGGGAGTCGATCCGGCGCGGCCCCTGCCGGGGCACCTGATACTCCTCGATCACCCGGCCGGGCCGGCTGCTCAGCACGACCACGCGGTCGCCGAGCCGCACGGCCTCGCGGACGTTGTGGGTGACGAACAGGATCGTGAGCGTCTGCTGCGCCCAGATCCGATCCAGTTCCTCGTGCAGCAGGTCACGGGTCATCGCGTCCAGCGCTCCGAACGGCTCGTCCATCAGCAGCACGTCGGCGTCCTGGGCCAGGGCCCGGGCCAGGGCTACCCGCTGCCGCATGCCCCCCGACAGCTCGTGCGGCCGCTTGCTGCCGAATCCGCCCAGGTCCACTAGGTCCAGCAGCTCGGCGGTGCGCTGCCGCCGCTGCGCCCGGGGCACCCCGCGGGCCCGCAGGGCCAGCTCCACGTTCCGCCCGGCGGTCAGCCAGGGGAACAACGCGGGTTCCTGGAACATCAGGGCCACCCGCCCGCCCTCGGTGGAGATCGAGCCGGCGGTCGGCTGGTCCAGCCCGGCCACCAGCGACAGCAGGGTGCTCTTCCCGCAGCCGGACGCGCCGATCAGGCAGACGAACTCGCCGGGAGCCACGGTCAGGGACACCTGGTCCAGGGCCGCCACCGCCGACGCCCCCCGGCCGTAGACCTTCGAGACCTCGCTCAGCCGGACGGCGACCTGGTCAGCGCCTTCTGGCCCGGGAAAGGCTGACGCCCCCGGAGCTGGCTCCGGGGGCGTGCGCCGTCGTTGTGTCACGCTCATGGGCTCACCGTTGGTTCCCCGGCCTTGGTCAGCAGCTGGTTCAGCGGGCCGAGGTCGTAGAGGGCGCTGAGGTTGCTGACCGGGCTGAGCAGGCCGACGTCCACCGCGTGCTGCGCGTCGGTGGCCAGCGACGACGCGATCGGGTCGTTGGTGAAGGTGATCTGCGCGAACGAGGCGGACAGGACGCTGGGCTTCAGGCCCTTGCCGAGATGCACGTGCAGCTCGGCGTTGGCGGCGGCCTCGGCCTGGGCGGGGTGCTGGTGGATGAAGTTGTTCGCGTCGATCTGGCCTTGCAGCAGCCCGCTGACGACGCTGGGGTGCGCGGTGAGGAACGACTGGGTCACGACCAGGTTGGTGGTGACGAACTGGCCGCCCGGCCACAGGCTGGCCTCGTTGACCAGCATGTGCCCGCCGTCCTGCACCATCTCGACGTCGTACGGCGCGGGCTCCCAGCCGCCGGCGATCTGCCCGGACTTGAACTCCAGCACGGCCGCCGAGTTCGGCGAGACCGGCTTGACCGAGACGTCCCCGCCCCCGGTCGTGGTGGCGGTCATGCCGTGCTGCTTGAGCCAGTAGCGCAGCGCGACGTCCTGGGTGTTACCGAGCGACGGCGTGGCCAGCGACTGGCCCTTGAGCTGCGCGGCGCTGGTGATGCTCGGCTTGACCACCAGCGCGGCGCCCGCGGACGCGGCGCCCGAGATGACCTTGATCAGCTTGCCGCCCGACGTCTGCCAGGCCTTGATGGCCGGGTTCGGGCCCACGTAGGCCGCGTCGAGCTGGCCGGCCAGCAGCGCGGTGGATTCCTCGGTCCCGGTGCTGAACGGCGTCAGCTTGAGGGTCACGCCGTGGCCGAGGTCCTTGGTGAAGAACCCTTCCTTGATGCCCACCAGCGCCGAGGCGTGGGTGATGTTGACGAGGAAGCCGAGCCGGAGGGTCACCGGCGCCGACGAGCTGCCCGAGGCAGCCGAGCTGGATGACCCGGACGAACCGCATCCGGCGGCCAGCAAGGTGGCGGCCGCCACTCCGGCGGCCAGCAGCGCTTTTCTTATGGTCGGCCCGCCCCTCATCGCACGCCGTCCTTCCTCGACCAGTTCTTTTCCGATCGTAATTATCGATTTAATAGGCAAGGAGTTTATACCACAGCCCGCCGGGGACCGCACGCCAGGGCGGCGCCCCGGGGGCGGTGCTCAGCTCAGGGGTCAGGTCACGGGCGCGGGTCCCGGCGCTCCGTTCAGGAGTCGCGGCGGTCAGCCGCCGGCGTCCCCGGAGTCCTCGAAATCCACCCCGGCCACGGACGGGTACCGCTGCAGGCATTGCTGCAGCTGCGCCAGGTTGGCGTCGTTGGCGTTGTCGGTGCGGTAGGTCACCCCGCCGGCCATGGTCACCGCGTTCTGCTGCCGCGGGAGAGCCTCGGCCCGGACGTTGGGAATGTGCGAGCACGCCGTGCGCACCTTGAGCATGGTCGCGACCGAGGTGTTCGGCTTGAAGCTCACCGTGGCCCACTGCTGCCCGAGCGCGGCATCGAACTTCGCGCACCCGGCTGCGGCCAGGGCCAGGCTCAGTGCCCCGGCCAGCGCCGCGATTCTCGCGGCCGCGGCCGGGGCCGCCCGGCCGCGGCGGACCACCCGGCTCAACTCTGGCACGCCCGTCAGCTTAGTGCCCCCGCGCGGCGGGACCGTGGCCGCACGCCCGGCCCGGGGCCGGCCTGGCCAGACCGGCGCCAGGACCGGCGACGCGGTCAGGATGATGCCACACTTGTCCCTAGTCATGGCACCTCCTCCGCACATCCTGGTCGTCAACGGCCGCAAGGTCCGCCAGCCGGTGTTCGTCCTCGGCGCCCCGTACTCGGGAGCGGACGTGCTGGCGCGCGCCCTGAAGAGCACGCCCGGCTTCCACGTGACCATCGGCCAGCGCAGCGTGATCAGCGTCGTGTACGCGTTCGCGCGCAGCCCGTCGATCCAGCGCGGCCGCGGCGACGCGGCCGCCACCGTGCTGCGCGATGCCCTGGCGCAGGCCTGGCAGGTCACCGCGCACGGCTGCCTGGGCTGCTCGCCGGCCTGCCGCGACGCGGGCGGCGTGAACGGGGCCGGCACCTGCGTAGCCGATCGTGACATCCGCAGGTACGGGGACGCGACCCCGGACCTGATGTACTGCGCCGAGGGCCTGGTCAACGCGTTCCCGGATGCGCGGCTGGTGCAGATCGTCCGCGACGGCCGGGATGTCGTGGCCGCGATGCTGGCCGACACCGACTCGCTGGCCTGGTTCAGGCCCGGGGTGGTCAACGTGGACAGCGAGTTCCCCAACCCGTTCTTCGGCATCGAGACCGATGCCGACCTGGCCGCCTGGCCGGACCTGTCCCTGGCCGCGAAGTGCGCGATGCGCTGGCGCGGCTCGGTCCGGACGATGGCCAGGCTGCGCAGCAGCATGCCCGCGGAGACGCTGACCACCCTGCGCTACGAGCAGGTGATCCGGCAGCCCGCCGAGGCGGCGCGGTCGGTATCCGGCTTCATCGAAGCCGAGGTGGCCCCGATCGGGATCCGGGCCCGGGGGCGCGCCCCGGTCGGCTCGCTCGCCATCCAGTCCGGCAGCTGGCGCCGCGCCCTGACCCCGCAGCAGGTCAGCGACGTCGAGCAGGTGGCCGGCATCGACCTGCGCCGAGTCGGCTACGGGGCCTGAGCCGGGTCGGGCGGGGTGCCCCAGGCCGGGGCGGCGTCCGGCGGCAGCGGCACGGTGAACGCGTTCAGCAGGAACGACACCAGCGTGTAGTACCCGCACAGGGACACCAGCTCGACCATCCCGGCGTCCCCGAGCAGCCGCTGGGCGGCCGCGTAGGCGCCGGAGTCGACCTGGCCGTGGTCGGCGAGCTGCCGGGCCACGGCGTACACCACCCGCTCGTCGTCGGCCTCGAACGAGGGCTCCTCGCCCCGGCCGATGGCGTCGACCACGGCGTCGGCCACGCCGTGCTCGCGGGCCATGCGCGCGTGCGCCCACCACTCGAACTCGGCCTTCCAGCGGGCGCCCACGGTGATGATGGCGACCTCGCTCAGCCGGCGCTCGATCGAGGTCTCGAACCGCACCACGTGCCCCAGCGAGGCCAGGCGCCGACCGACACCGGGGGCGTGGACGAAGGCGTTGAACGGTCCGACGAGCCCGCCCTGGTCGTTGACCAGGCCAGCGCCCCGGGAGCCGACGATGGCGTCCCACAGCGCCCGCCGGTCGGGGTCGAGATCGTCATAGCGCAGGTAAGGCAGACGGCCAGGCACAGCAAGACCCTACGTTCCCGGCCGCCTTCACGGCAGGATGATCACGGATCGGGCGCGAGCCCGTTCCTTCAGCGCAGGGAGGATGTCAAGGCATGGACCTCGGATTGCGTGATCGCGCCTACGTGATAACCGGCGGCAGCCGCGGCCTGGGCTACGCCGCCGCCCAGGCCCTGGTGGCCGACGGCGCCCGGGTGGTGCTGAGCGCCCGGGACGGCGACCGGGTCGCGGCGGCCGTCGCCGGGCTGGGGGCGGGACTCGCCGTCGGCATGGTGGCCGACAACCGCGACCCGGATGCGCCGCGACGGCTCGTGGCGGCGGCGCAGGAGTCGTTCGGCAGGCTCGACGGCGCCCTGATCAGCGTGGGCGGCCCGCCCGGCGGCTCTGTCGCCGCCACCCCGGACGAGGCGTGGCGGGACGCGTTCGAGAGCGTGTTCCTGGGCACGGTCCGGATGGCCGTGGCCGTCGCCGCGGAACTGGGCGAGGGCGGCTCGATCGTGTTCGTGCTGTCGGTGTCGGCGCGGTCCCCGATCCCGGCCCTGGCCATCTCCAACGGCCTGCGGCCGGGCCTGGCCGGGGTGGCCAAGTCGCTGGCCGACGAGCTGGGACCGCGGGGCATCCGGGTCAACGGGTTGCTGCCGGGCCGGATCGCGACCGGCCGGGTGCGCGAGGTCGACGCCCTGAGCGGCGACCCGGACCAGGTCCGGGCGGAGCTGTCCGTGCGGATCCCGCTGCGCCGGTACGCCGACCCCGAGGAGTTCGGCCGGGTAGCGGCGTTCGTGCTGTCCCCCGCGGCCTCCTACGTCAGCGGCGCGATGATCCCGATCGACGGCGGCGCGCTCCGCGCGATCTGACACCGGCTGGCCTGGACTCAGGCCAGCGCCGCGGGCTCCTGGCTGGCGAACTGGGTCCGGTAGAGCTCGGCGTACAGGCCGCCGGCGGCGAGCAGTTCCTCGTGCCGACCGCGCTCGCGGACCCGGCCCTCGTCGATGACCAGGATCTGGTCGGCCTCCCGGATGGTGGACAGCCGGTGCGCGATCACCAGCGAGGTGCGCCCGGCCAGCGCGGTCTTCAGCGCGCGCTGGACGGCGGCCTCGGACTCGGAGTCCAGGTGCGCGGTGGCCTCGTCGAGCACCACCACGGCCGGCGCCTTCAGCAGCAGCCGGGCCAGCGCGACCCGCTGCTTCTCCCCGCCGGACAGCCGGTAGCCGCGGTCGCCCACGACCGTGTCCAGGCCGTCGGGCAGCACCGAGACCAGGTCCCAGATCTGCGCCGCCCGGCACGCGTCGATCAGTTCCTGCTCGGTGGCCCCGGGGCCGGGCGTAGGCCAGGTTGGCCCGGATCGTGTCGTGGAACAGGTGCGCGTCCTGGGTGACCACGCCGACCGACGTCGTGCAGCGACTCCTGGGTGACGTCCCTGATGTCGGTCCCGCCGATGCGCACCGTGCCCTGCGTCCGGGTCATACAGCCGCGACACCAGGTGGGTGATCGTCGTCTTGCCCGCGCCCGACGGGCCCGACCAGGGCGGTGAGCTGCCGGGCCGGGCGCGGTGAAGCTCACGTCGTGCAGCACGCCCAGGTTCGCGTCGGTCCGCTCGGGCGCGGGCAGCGCGATCGACTCCAGCGACGCGAGCGAGACCTCGGACGCGGCCGGGTACCGGAACGAGACGTGGTCGAACGCGACGTCGCGCGGCCCGGCGGGCCCCGACCCGTTGCCCTCGCCCGCCAGCACCAGCGGCACCGCGCCCGGACGGTCCTCGATCAGCGGCTTCAGGTCGAGCACCTCGAACACCCGGTCGAAGCTGACCAGCGCGGTCATCACGTTGACCTGGACGTTGGACAGCGAGGTGATCGGCCCGTACAGCCGCTGGAGCAGGCCGGCCAGCGCCACCAGCGCGCCGATCTGGAACGCGCCGTCGATGACCAGCTTGCCGCCGACCCCGTAGACGACCGCGGTGGCCAGCGAGGCCAGCAGGGTCAGCGCGATGAACAGCGTGCTGCCGTACATGGCCTGCACCACGCCGATGTCCCGGACCCGGGCGGCCCGGCCCGGCGAACACCTGGCTCTCGGCCTCCGGCTTGCCGAACAGCTTGACCAGCATCGCCCCGGCCACGTTGAACCGCTCGGTCATCGTCGAGCCCATCGCCGCGTCCAGCTGCATCGACTCCCGGGTCAGCCGCTGCAGCCTGCGCCCGACCAGGCGGGCCGGGATCAGGAACATCGGCAGCAGCAGCCAGCGCGATGACCGTGACCAGCCAGGAGTAGTAGAACATCGCGGCCAGCACCAGGACCAGCTGCAGCACGCTGGACACCACCGACGACAGCGTCGAGGTCAGCGCCTGCTGGGCGCCGATCACGTCGCTGTTCAGCCGGCTGACCAGCGAGCCGGTCTGCGCCCGGGTGAAGAACGCGATCGGCTGCCGCTGCACGTGCCCGAACACCTGCGGTGCGCAGGTCGTAGATGAGTCCCTCGCCGACCCGCGCGGTGAAGTAGCGCGAGACAACGGTCAGGAACCCGTCGAAGATGGCCAGCCCGACCACGACGCCCGCGAGCAGCAGCACGACGTCGGTGCGCTTGGGCATGATGCCCTTGTCGATGATCACGCCGAGCAGGATCGGGTACGGACACGGTGACCACCGCGTCCAGCGCGGCGGCCAGCAGGAAGATCAGCAGGTCCCAGCGGTACGGCCGCGCGTAATGCGAGATCCGGCGGACCGTCCCCGGCTTCAGCCGCTGCTTGGTCACCGACGGGTCGCGGGAGAACCCGCGCATCGCGTGCCACTGGCTGGCGTACATAGGCCCAGAAACCTCCCGGCGGCCCGGGTTCTTCCCGGGTTAGCTCAGGGCGAACCGGCGAGGCCGGGCCGCGGAGGCAGCGCCGCCTGGGCGCTGCGCTCCGCGGCCGCCTGCTGCGCCAGGGTGTTCGCGCCGGCCTGGATCAGCAGCGCCTTGGTGGCCCGGGCCGCCGCGGCGTCGGTGGCCAGCAGCGCGGCGGTCAGGTCGGCCGACCGCCGCGTCCAGCTCGGCGGCGGGCACGACCAGCTCGGCCAGCCGCAGCTGGCTGGCCTCGGCCGCGGCATACGGTGCGGGCCGTGAGGCACAGCTCGATCGCCCGCGGGCAGCCCGACGATGTCGACCAGCGGCTTGGTCCCGGTCAGGTCCGGAACCAGGCCGAGCGCGGGCTCCTTCATGCACAGCTTCGCGTCATCGGCCAGGATGCGCAGGTCGCAGGCCAGCGCGAGCTGGAAGCCGGCGCCGATCGCGAATCCCTGGACCGCGGCGATCGACACGATGCCCGGATCGCGCAGCCACAGGTAGCCTTCCTGCCAGGCCGCGATCGAGCTCTCGAACCCGGGGTCGGCCGCGGAGAGCGGCGGGTCCTCGCCGGGCACTCCCTCCGCCGTGAACATGCGCAGGTCGATGCCGGCGCAGAACGACGGGCCGTCGCCGCGTACCACGACCACGCGGACCTCGGCCGGCAGGCCGGCGCCGATCGCGGCCAGGCCGCGCCACACGGCGGGGGTCATCGCGTTGCGCCGCTCGGGCCTGCTGAGCGTCACCGTGGCGACCGAGTCGCTGACGTCCAGGCGCAGCCCGCCGGCCGCAAGCGCTGAGGCGGGGATGACTCCGCTCAGCGCTTGGCCTTGCCCCGGGTGGCGCCGCCCCGTCCGCGCAGGGCCACCCCGTTCTCGGTCAGGATCCGGTGCACGAAGCCGTAGGAGCGGCCAGTCGAGCCGGCCAGCGAGCGGATGCTCTCGCCGGCGTTGTATCTCTTCTTCAGGTCAGCCGCCAGCTTGGTGCGATCGGCACCGGTCACCCGGGTGCCTTTCTTTAGCGTCTCGGCCACGCCTACCTCCCGG
Source organism: uncultured Actinomycetota bacterium (assembly GCA_963834695.1). GTDB lineage: Bacteria > Actinomycetota > Actinomycetes > Streptosporangiales > Streptosporangiaceae > JASHPR01. The sequence continues at coordinate 14,500 of CAWIDQ010000081.1, read as the reverse complement.
TGAACTGAAGTGACCGCTGCGTTACCATCTCCCGCCCATGATCACGCATGAAGTCGTGATCGGCTACCCACACGCACGCAAAAGATCTCTTCTTTTTAGGGCTGCAGGGTCCTGGCCGCGGGAGCGGCCGGTCAGGCCAGCGCCACCAGATCGGCGAGTTCCTCGCTCCACGCGTCCTCGACCCCGTCCGGCAGCAGCACGACCCGCTGCGGGCCGAGCGCCTCCACGGCGCCTTCGTCGTGCGTAACGAGGACGATCGCGCCCTGGAAGCGGCGCAGCGCAGAAAGGATCTCCGCCCGGCTCCCCGGGTCCAGGTTGTTGGTCGGCTCGTCGAGCAGCAGCACGTTCGCCCCGGACACCACCAGCAGGGCCAGGGCGAGCCTGGTCTTCTCCCCGCCGGACAGCACTCCGGCCGGCTTGGCCACGTCGTCGCCGGAGAACAGGAACGACCCGAGAATGCGGCGCTGCTCCGCCTCGGTGAGATCCGGGGCGGCCGAGCGCATGTTCTCGAGCACGGTCCGCTCCGTGTCCAGCGTCTCGTGCTCCTGGGCGTAGTAGCCGAGCCGCAAGCCGTGCCCGGGCCGGACCTCGCCCGAGTCCGGCTGCTCCAGCCCGGCCAGCAGCCGCAGCAGCGTGGTCTTGCCCGCGCCGTTCAGGCCCAGGACCACCACCCGCGCGCCGCGGTCCACCGCCACGTCGACCCCCGTGAAGACCTCGACCGAGCCGTAGGACTTGGCCAGGCCCTGGGCGGTCAGCGGGGTGCGGCCGCAGTGCGCGGGAACCGGGAACCGGATCCGGGCCACCCGCTCCGGCGCCCGGTCCGCGCTGACTCCGGCCAGCAGCCGCTCCGCCCGGCGCTGCATGCTCTGCGCGGCCTTCGCCTTGGTCGCCTTGGCGCGCATCTTGTCGGCCTGCGACTGCAAGGCCGTGGCCTGGCGCTGCGCGTTCACCCGCTCCCGCCGGCGGCGCCGGGCATCGGTCTGGCGCTGGTCCAGATAGCCCTTCCAGCCCAGGTTGTAGACGTCGAGGATGCAGCGGTCGGCGTCCAGGTAGAACACCTTGTTGACCACGGTCTCGAGCAGCGCCGTGTCGTGGCTGATCACTACCAGGCCGCCGCGGTAGGCCCGCAGGTGATCGCGCAGCCAGGACACCGAGTCGGCGTCGAGGTGGTTGGTCGGCTCGTCGAGCAGCAGCGTCTGCGACCCGCCGAACAGGATCCGGGCCAGCTCGATCCGCCGGCGCTGGCCGCCGGACAGGGTCCGCAGTGGCTGCCCGAGCACCTGCGGCGGCAGGCCCAGGCTGGAGGCCAGCGACGCCGCCTCGGCCTCGGCGGCGTACCCGCCGAGCACCGTCAGCCGCTCCTCCAGATGGCCGTACCGGCGGACGGCGGCGTCGCGCCGGGCGGGATCGGCGTCGGCCATGGCCAGCTCGGCCTCGCGCAGGCCGGCCCGCAGCGCGTCCAGCCCCCGGGCGGACAGCACCCGGTCCACGGCCAGGCCGTCCAGGTCGCCGACCATCGTGTCCTGCGGCAGGTACCCGACCGACCCGGCGCTGCGGACGGTCCCCGCGGCCGGCGCCGACCTCCCCCGCGAGCACCCGGGCCAGGGTGGTCTTTCCCGCGCCGTTCCGGCCGACCAGGCCGATCTTGTCGCCGTCCGCGACCTGGAACGTGGCGGCCTGCAGCAGCAGGCGGGCGCCAGCGCGCAGCTCAAGGTCGTTTGCGGTTATCACTTCATCGCTCCATAACGGGATATAACGGGCATCTCACGTCACACGGCACCCCTGGTGCCGGACGGCCCGTTACGACAGGAGCGGCTGCATGCCTTCAGTTTATCCGGGCTGGCAACGGGATTCTTAGCGGCCGGACCGCCCCTGGCCCGGCGGCTCGGTCAGCCGGATCCGGATCGCCTGGAACAGCCGGGGCGCGCCGCGCAATACGGTGAGCCGGGGATCGGGCACGGTGAGGAAGCGCTCCACGGCGAGATCGAAGTATCGCCTCAGCCGCGGGTCGCCGCGCAGGCCGGCGATCGCGCGCCGGTCTCCCCCGAGCACCACCGCGTCGAGCTTGCCCTCATACGGCCCGAACACCGCCGCCGCCGTGTCGGCCGCCGCGCCAAGCGCCTCGCTGGCCTGCTTCTCCCGCCGCCGGGCGAAACGCTGCTGCGACGTGCCGCCCGCGGCGCTCCGCCCGTGTACCAGCCGCGAGCCCACCTTGGAGGCGGCCAGGTGCGCCGCGCCGGGACCGGTGAACACCCCGGCCGCGTAGCCGCCGAGCCGGACCAGGAGGACGCCCACCGTCCGCTCGGCCAGCGCGTGCGCGCGGATCCCCTCGGCGGTGTCGGTGCCCGGCGGCAGCGGCGGGAAGGGCACATGGCACTCGGCCTCGGCCCCGTCCGCGGCGCGGAACGTGACCACATCCGGGCGTGCCTCGGCGGTGGTGGCGCCGTGCCGCTGCGCGAAGGACTCCAGCCAGCCCGCCAGGCGTTCCGGGCTGACCTCGATCCACCGCGCGTCGCCCGCCGCATCGTCTGCCACTGCGCAACTCCTCCCGCGTCTGACCCCTTAGCCGACCGTCCGGGAACAGTGTGCCCGGCCCGGCGCGACCCGGGCCACCCGCCCGGGTCGCGCCGGGCTTCCCGGCCCAGATAATAAAGGCCAGACTATGCTAATCAGCTGAAAAGATAAGGATTACCTGATGGCTGGGAGCTCGCGGTGACGCTGAACCAGCTCCGCACGTTCCTGGCCGTGGCCGAGACCGGGTCCGTCCGCGCCGCGGCCGAGCGGCTCGTGGTCACGCAGGCCGCGGTGTCAGCTTCGCTCGCAGCGCTGCAGCGGTCGGTCGGGATGCCGCTGATCCGCCCGGACGGCCGGGGTCTGCGGCTGACTAGCGCGGGCGAGGAGTACGCGGCGTACGTGCACCGCATCCTCGGGCTGCTCGACGAGGCACGCCGCGCCGCGGCCGCCGCCGCCGACCCGGAGCGGGGTGAGCTCCGCATCGCCGCGGTCACCACGGCCGCCGAGCAGATCGTGCCCCGGCTGCTCAGCGGGTTCCGGCAGGCCAATCCCCGCGCCGGGGTGCTGCTCGAGGCCGGGAACCGGGACCGGGTGCGAGCCCTGCTCGAGCGTCATCAGGTTGATCTCGCGGTGGCCGGGCGGCCCGAGCCGGGCTGGGAGGTACGGGTGCACGCGGTCCGCGCGCACGAGCTCGTGGTGGTCAGCTCGCCGGACCTGGCCGAGCAGTCCCGTGCTGCTGCCGCGGCCGGGGAAGCCGGGATGCTGGAGTGGCTGTCACGCCAGCCGTGGCTGCTGCGGGAACCGGGATCCGGCACCCGTCTGAGCACCGAGGCGCTGCTGGGCGAGCTGGACATCACGCCGTCCACGCTGACCGTCGGATCCAACGGGGCGATCCGCGAATCGGCCGCGGTCGGCCTGGGCGTCACGCTCGTGTCCCGGGACGCGGCCGCGCAGGAGCTGGCCTCCGGGCGGCTGGCTGAGATCGCGGTACCCGGCACTCCGCTGCACCGCGACTGGTACCTCCTCGCGAACCCCGGCCGCCTGCCGCTGCCCGCCGCCCGGCTGGTCGCGCACGTGCTGAGCGACAACGGCTTCCGCCCGCCCGGCCAGCCCGCCTGAGACCCGCCGCCCGCCCGAGACCGCCGCCCGCCCTCCCCCTGGCCTGCGCGGTCGGCAGTCTCGCCCGCGTAGCCCTCCCCTGTGCCTGCGCGGCCCACGCCCTGACCTGCGGCCCCACATATGTGCGGAAAGACACGTAATAGGGGCTCGTGCCCAATCCGAAAACCCAGAACGATCGGGGCCTGCCGGGCTGGCTTGGGAGTGGCCGTCGCTGCCAGCACCACGCTGGGCCGGGGCCAAGCCGGGCCGTCTGCACGTACCCGGCGTGCCGCCAGCCGTCGCGCTGGCGGCAGTCGTGCCGCAGCACGATCGTGCGCTACCAGCCTGGACACTCACCTTGCCCTCGCCTTGACGCGTGCCTTGCACCCCAGGTCACGGCCTGGCGGTCCGGGACCCGCCGGGAGATGTCGTTGCTTCCGACATGGTGGCCAGCCCGGCGTATACGTCGGCGCGGTCGGCCCGTAGGGGGGCGTGATCGGGCCGCCAGTCGCTGACCGGGACCACCCCGGGCGCCACGAGCGACAGCCGACCGGTCAGGCCGGTGACCTCAGCGTGGCTGCGGGCGGTGATCGCGGCCGGGACCAGCGCGTTGTACGCGGCCACCCCCGAGGACACTGCCCGCGGGGCGAAGTCAGCGGTCAGGTGCGAGATCGCCACGAAGCTGCCCCGTGCTAACGACCCGGCCAGCGTGGCCACCACGCCGGCCGGGTCGTCCGCATCGGCCAGGAAGTGCAGGACAGCGACCAGGATGACGGCCACTGGCCGGGTGAAGTCCAGCGTCTGGGCTGCGGTTTTCAGGATCGCCTCGGGGTCGCGCACGTCGCCGTCGAGGTACTCGCATACCCCTCACGGGTGCTGGTGAGCAGCGCGCGGGCGTGCGCCAGCACCACCGGGTCGTTGTCCGCGTACACCACGCGGGACTCGGGGGCGATCGCCTGGGCCACGGTGTGCGTGGCGCCGGGCGCCGGGAGGCCCGGGCCGATGTCCAGGAACTGGCGCACCCCGCGCCGCCCCGCCAGATACCGCACCACGCGGCCGAGAAACGCCCGGTTCGCCCGCGCGCCGGCCACGACCTGCGGGCGGCGCGCGGCAACCTCCCGGGCGGCCTGGCGGTCGGCCGGATAGTGATCCTCGGACCCCAGCCAGCAGGCGTACACCCGGGCCGGATGCGGTATGGCAGGGTCGAACCGGGACGCTGCCGGGCTGGCGGTCCGGCTGCCGGCTGCCGGGGACGGAGCGCTGGCGTCGCTGAGCGCTGCCCGCAATTCGCCCAGGTCGGCAGTGACAACCGTGTGCGGGTGCCGGCCGCGGGCAATGTAGCGGACCTGGCCGCCGTCATCTTCGCGCCAGATCTCGTGGTCAGGGAACTCGGCCCGCAAGACTGTGAGCGCATGCGCAGCCGCGGCAGTGGCCTCGGGGACGTTATCGCGGGTGGTCACGGGGTTCCTTGTCGGTCGCCATTGTTTGCTCACGTGACCGTACGGCGTGCCCCGGTGACCGGCAGGGGCGAGTTGTCCCCCTGCGCGGGCTGTTACTCGCCGGGCGGGAACCTTGCGCGCCACGCGCCGGCCTGGGCCGGTGGGTAGTCTCCTATACGGAGAAAGCCACGATGGAGATGCCAGCAGAATTCACCACCGGAGAGCGGATCCGGCATCTGCGCGAGCGGCGCGGGATGACCCGGGTTGTGCTGGCGAACCTGGTGGGCTACTCCGCGGACTGGCTGAAGCGGATCGAGGCAGGCCAGCGCGGGATCTCCATACCGGCCCTGGTGCGCCTGGCGCGCGTGCTGCGCGTGGACGACCTGTCGGTGCTGATCGATGGCGAGACCGAGATACCGGTCAGCGCGTGGGAGGGGCCGCAGCATCCGGCCGGGGAAGCGGCCCGCAAGATCGCAGGGCTCGGGTCGTTTGGTGGTGCCCGCGAGGCCGATCCCCCCGACGTGGCCGCGCTTGGGGAGGGTGTCGCGGCTGCGTGGCGGGACTGGCACGCGCTGCCCGACAACCACTCGGTGGTCGCCGCTGTGCTGCCTGATCTCATCAGCGAGCTGGACCGGGCTACGGTGGTGCTGGACGGCCCGGCGCGGCGAAGGGCGAGCAGTTTTCTGGCCAGTGCTTACGGCCTGGCGCAGCATCTGGCGGTTGACCTGGTAGAACCGGAGACGGGACGGATCACCGGGCCGCGCGGGCCGCGCAGGCCGCCAACGACCCGATAAGCCTGGCGTTCGGCGCCTGGACCCAAGGGCACGTGCTGCGCAGCGTCGACGCGGACGCGGCGCAGCGGGTAGTGGCCGAGGCCGCCGGCGAGCTGGAACGGCACCTGGACGGGCCGGACGCGATGGGCCTATACGGAAGCTTGTGCCTGCACATGGGGATCAGCGCGGCCTACCAGGGCGATGACGGCGACGCGTGGCGGTTCTGGGACACCGCCGACCGGCTGGCCGACGCGCTCCCGGCGGGCTACTTCCACCCTCAGACGATCTTCGGCCGGGCAAATGCCGATATTCACGGGGTCAGCATCGCGGCCGAGCTTCGCCGGTTCGGCGAGGCCGTGGGCCGCGCCGAGCGGATCGATCCCGACCAGGTGCCGTCGCGCGAGCGCCGGGGACGCCTGTACGGGGAGATCGCAGCCGGCCACCTGCAACGCCGGGAACTTGACCAGGCCAGGCACTACCTGGAACGGTCCTACGCCGAGTCACCGGAGACCGCGCCCTACTCCCCGCTGACCCGGGGAGTCGCGGTGGAACTGGTCCGCACCGCGACCGGCTCGCTAAAGACCGAGGCCGTCGCGCTCGTGGAGCGGATGGGGGTCCTCCCGGCGGCTTGATGCTGGATAGTGCCAAAGCGTAGCGATGCAACTGTGGCCTGGCGCGGGTTCATCACGGTCTGTTCGTCCGCCCTGAGCCAGCGGGCAGAGGCCGAGGCTCTGCGAAGGCAGGTCGCAGGCTGGACGACGGCGAGCTCGTCGGCCAGCGTGGTCTTGCCGGCGGCGGGCGGTCCGTCGATGGCGACCCGCGTCGGGTGCGCGATCGTAACGGATCCGACCGCCTCGGCCAGGCGACTAAGCAGCTCGTCGCGGCTGCCGTCGTCCATATCCTGCCCTCGGTCCGCGCGTTTGGCGCACTGAAGATAGGTGCTAGCGCGCACCAGGGCAAGGTTCCACCTCTGCTGACCAGGAATCAGACCGAGCACGCGGTTCGGCGACGTGGAACGCAACCAGCGCCGGAGCATTCGCCTACCCACCAGGCTGTCCGAGGGACCGGCCACCACCCGCCGTCGGCCCGAGGTGCCCCGCGCGGTCTCCGCGTTCTATTGTCGGTCAACTGTTAAAGATCTGATTGATGGTTCTCCGTTAAGTCTCAATAGACAGTCAATAATCGGTCGGCCATGCTGGCGGGGAGAACGGCGCAGCGACAGGAACGGCGGGAACACGGCATGACCGAGGTACAGGACCGGTGGAACGCGGGCGTCATCCCGTACGCGCAGATGGGCTACTACGACCCCGACTACGAGCCGAAGGACACCGACGTCCTGGCCGCGTTCCGGTTCGTACCGCAGCCGGGCGTACCCGCCGAGGAGGCCGGCGCCGCGGTGGCCGGGGAGTCGTCGACGGCCACGTGGACGGTGGTGTGGACCGACCGCCTCACCGCCCACGAGCACTACCGGGCGAAGTGCTACCGGGTGGATCCGGTGCCCGGCCGCGACGGCGAGTACATCGCCTACATCGCCTACGACATCGACCTGTTCGAGGAGGGCTCGATCCCGAACCTGACCTCCTCGATCATCGGCAACGTGTTCGGGTTCAAGGCGCTGCGCTCGCTGCGGCTCGAGGACATGCGGATCCCGTTGCATTACGTGAAGACCTTCCGCGGCCCGCCGCACGGCATCGTGATGGAGCGCGAGTACCTCGGCAAGTACGGCAGGCCGCTGCTCGGCGCCACGACCAAGCCCAAGCTCGGCCTGTCCGCGCGCAACTACGGCCGGGTGGTCTACGAGGCGCTCAGCGGCGGGCTGGATTTCACCAAGGACGACGAGAACATCAACTCCCAGCCGTTCATGCGCTGGCGGGACCGGTTCCTGTTCGCCATGGACGGCGTCAACCGCGCGGTCCAGCGGACCGGTGAGATCAAGGGCCATTACCTCAACGTCACGGCCGCCTCGATGGAGGACATGTACGAGCGGGCCGAGTTCGCCGCCGAACTCGGCAGCGTCATCATCATGGTCGACCTAACCGTCGGGTACACGGCCCTGCACTCGATGTCCAACTGGGCCCGGCGCCACGGCGTCCTGCTCCACCTGCACCGGGCCGGCCACGGGACCTACACCCGGCAGAAGTCGCACGGCGTGAGCTTCCGCGTCATCGCCAAGTGGTGCCGGCTGATCGGCGTCGATCACCTGCACGCCGGCACGGTGGTCGGCAAGCTGGAAGGCGACCCGGCCATGGTCCGCGGCTACTACGACACGCTGCGCGGATCACGGGTGCCGCGGGACCCCGGCCACGGGATCTACTTCGACCAGGACTGGGGATCCATGCCGGCCGTCATGCCGGTGGCGTCGGGCGGCATCCACGCAGGCCAGATGCACCAGCTGCTCGACTACCTGGGCGAGGACGTCATCCTGCAGTTCGGCGGCGGCACCATCGGCCATCCCATGGGCATCGCCGCCGGCGCCACGGCCAACCGGGTCGCCGTCGAGGCGATGATCAAGGCCCGTAACGAGGGCCGTGACTTCGTCGGTGACGGCGAGCAGATTCTCGCCGAGGCCGCGAAGCACAGCCGCGAGCTGCAGGCGGCGATCGACACCTGGGGCGGCATCACGTTCACCTACGAGTCGACCGACACGCCGGACGTCACGCTCACGCCGACCTTCTGACCAGGAGCCTTCCATGCGGATAACCCAGGGCACGTTCTCCTACCTGCCTGACCTGGAGGCCGGGGAGATCCGGGCGCAGGTCCAGTACGCGATCAGCCAGGGCTGGGCGGTGGCGATCGAGTTCACCGACGACCCGCATCCCCGCAACTCCCTGTGGGAGATGTGGGGCCTGCCCATGTTCGAGATCGCGGACGCGTCGGCGGCCATGCGCGAGGTGACGGCCTGCGCGGCCGCCTGGCCCGACCACTACGTCCGGGTCTGCGCCTATGACGCCACGCTCGGCCGGCAGACCACGGCGCTGAGCTTCATCGTCAGCCGACCCGACCACGAGCCGGGCTTCCGGCTGGACCGGCAGGAGACCGCCGACCGGCGGATCAGGTACTCGCTGCACGCCTACGCCGCCGACCAGCCGAGCGGCGAGCGGTACCGGCGGGACGGTGACCGCAGCCCGTGAGCGCCGCGAACGGCCGGACGGGCGCCGGTTTCGCGATGCCCCGCCCGGGGGCCGCCGCGGCCGGCCCGGCGCCGCGGCCGCAGCCGGCCGGGCCAGGGACGCCCAGCCTGGCGGCGCGGGGGCAGGCGATCAGGCCGGGGACGGCCGGGCGGCCGGGCGGTCCCCCGGCCGCGGCCGGCGACGGCGCCGGCCAGCTCCCGGCGGACGCGCTCGTGGACCTGGACGAGGAGGGCCGGGCGCTGCAGATATCCGCGCTCCTCGAGCGGCTCGACGCCGAGTTCGTCGGGCTGGCGCCGGTCAAGGACCGGGTCCGCGAGATTGCCGCGCTGCTGCTCATCGACCGGCTGCGGTCCCGGTACGCGCTGTCCTCGTCCCGGCCGAGCCTGCACATGTGCTTCACGGGCAGCCCGGGAACCGGCAAGACCACCATGGCGCTGCGCATGGGTGAGCTGCTGCGCGAGCTCGGCTACCTGCGCCAGGGCCAGCTGGTCACCGCGACCCGGGATGACCTGGTCGGCCAGTACGTCGGGCATACCGCGCCCAAGACCAAGGACGTGCTCCGGCGGGCCATGGGCGGGGTCCTGCTGATCGACGAGGCGTACTACCTCTACCGCCCGGAGAACGAGCGCGACTACGGGCAGGAGGCCATCGAGATCCTCCTGCAGTTCATGGAGGCGCACCGCGACGATCTCGTGGTCATCCTGGCCGGGTATCAGGACAAGATGGAGGTGTTCTTCCGCTCCAACCCGGGCATGGCCTCGCGGATCGGGCACCACATCGACTTTCCCGACTTCAGCCTCGGCGACCTGATGCAGATCGCCGAACGCCTGCTGGAGCAGGAGCAGTACCGGCTCTCGCCCCCGGCCGCGGAGGCGCTGCGGGAGTACATCGGCCTGCGCATGCGGCAGCCGCGCTTCTCCAACGCGCGCAGCATCAGGAACGCCATCGACCGGCTCCGGCTGCGCCAGGCGGGGCGCCTGGTGGCGGCGGGTGGCCGGATCAGCCGGGCGGACCTCATCGAGATCACGGCGGCCGACGTCCGCGGCAGCCGCGTGTTCAGCGACACCACCGCCCGGCCGCCGGAGAATGCCGCCCGGCGGGCGGATCACACGGCCTGACGGGCCGGGCTGATCGGGACGACCAGCCGGACCGTGGTGCCCCGGCCCGGCGAGCTGGACAGCTCCAGCTTCCCGCCGAGTAGTTCCGCGCGCTTGCGCATCCCGGACAGCCCGAAGCCGGTGGGGTCCGCGGATCCACCGGTCCGGGCTTGCGCGGCAGCGGCCAGCCCCTGGCCGTCGTCACGCACCTCCAGCAGGACGTGATCGCCGCGAACGGACATGTGCACCCGGACCGCCCGGGCCCGGGCGTGCTTGACCACGTTCTGCAGCGCCTCTTGCGCCGTGCGGTACACGGCGGTCTCGACGTGCTCGGCGATCCGGCAGCTGACCGCGTCGACCTGGACGTCCAGCTGCGGGAACGACCGGCCCAGGCTCTCCAGGCTGGCGGCCAGGCCGAGGTCGTCGAGCACCGGCGGGCGCAGGCCCGCGATCGCCGAGCGGGTCTCGTCGAGCGCGGCCGCGGCGAGCTCCTGGGCGCGGGCCACCTGCTCGGCCGCGACGTCCGGCTCGCCGGGAATCGCGTCCGCGGCCGCCGACAGGTGGAAGAACAGGCTCACGATGCGCTGGCTGATGCCGTCGTGGATCTCCCCGGCCAGCCGCCGGCTCTCGTGTTCCTGCCATTCCACCATCTGCTCGGCGAACCGCTCGAGCGCTTCCTCCCGTTCGGCGAGCCGGCTGTGCAGCCGGGCGTTCTCGATCGCCCCGGCGACCAGGCCGGCCACCGACCGCAGCAGTTCCACGTCCGCGGCGGTGAACTCGCGGCGGAGCTTGGTGTGCACGTTCAGCACCCCCACCAGGTGGCCGAGCGGGGTGACCAGGGGCACCGAGACCATCGAGGCGAAGTCCTCGCCGCGCAGGGCCGGGATGTACCGGTACCGCGGGTCATCGGTCTTGTGGTCGACCAGCACGGCCGGCTCGCCGTGCCGGGCCACCCAGCCGGAGACGCCCTCACCGAGGGCGAGCTCTATCTTTCCCACGAGATCGTCGAACGGCGGCGTCGCGCCGCGCAGCTGCAGCCGGGCGCCCTGCTCGTCGAGCAGGTGCACGAAGCACACGTCGGTGTCGGCCGTCTCGGTCACCAGCCGGGCCACTCCCTGCAGGATCCGGTCCAGGTCCAGCCCGGCCGAGATCGTGTCGATGACCCGGGACAGGAGCTGTGCCTCGCGCTCCGGGTCGGCCCACGCGGCCCCGGCCCGGCTCAATGGAAGACCCCCTCGCGCAGCGCCGCGGCCACCGCCCCGGCCCGGTCGGACACCCCGAGCTTGCGGTAGATACCCCGGGAGTGCGTCTTCACCGTCTCCTCGCTGACCACGAGTTTCGCCGCGATCGCGCGGTTGCTCAGCCCGGCCACCAGCAGCGAGAGCACCTCGCTTTCCCGCTGCGTGAGGCCGAGATGCGCCCCCGGCCAGAACTCGCCGCTGTGCAGCCGGGCCGCGGACAGGGCCACCCGGCCGGCCAGCGCCGGGTCGATGAGGATCTCCCCCTCGCAGATGCGGCCCAGGTGGTCGACCAGCTCGCCGCCGCGGATCCGCTTGAGCAGGAAGCCCGCCGCGCCCACGCGCAGCGCCTGGTACAGGTACTGCTCGTCGTCGTAGACCGTGAGGAAGACGACCTTGCAGTCGGGCACCCGGGCCAGGATCTCGGTGCACAGGTCCAGCCCGCTGATGCCCCGCAGCCGCACGTCCAGCAGCACCGCGTCCGGTTTCTGGTCGGCGACGAGCTGCGCGGCCTCCCGCGCGTCGCTCGACTCGCCGACGATCTCTACCTGCTCGCGGTAGGGCCGGAGCATGGCCGTCAGGCCGTCCAGGACCATCTGATGATCGTCGATGATCACCAGCCGCAGCGGCCGGGCGGGCGCACGGCGCTGGCCAGTGCCTCCCATATCGGCCCCGCCTTTGTCAGCACCGCCCATGCCAGCACGGTACCCATCGCTGGCCCGGTCGCGGCACAACTGGCGTGATGATCATTCCAGGGCCTCGAGCAGGTGCCAGACCAGCAGCAGCTGCGCGATCGCCAGCGCCTCGCTGCGCTGGCCGTTGGCCAGGCACCCGAGCGAGTCGGGCATCGGCGCCCCGTGGCGGCGGGACAGCTGCTCCCAGATCGCCTTCTCGACGATCCGGCTGTCCTCCCGCGGCGCATAGCCGTGGATGTGCAGCGCGTCCACGGGGCGGCCGTCGGCGTCCCGGATCAGCTTGAGGTGGACAGTGCGCCGGTCGTCGTCGGTCAGCACGTCGGTCAGGTCAGGGTGCTGGATGGTGGGCCGCAGGAGCAGTTCCGCCGACAGCGGCGTGCCCGGCGCCAGGGCCCGGCCCTGGATGGGCGCGAACCGGACGCAGATGTCCGCCCACTGCCGCTGCGGGCGGATGTAGGCCGCCGATTCGGGCTCCCGCCGGTCCAGCTCCGCCAGCACCTGGTCCGGCGCGTAGCCGCGCTCCGCGCAGTCGCGCCGCAGCTTCCACTTGCGCCGGATCTCCTCCGGGGGGTCGAGGTAGACGGTGATGTCGAAGCAGGCCCGGGCCAGCTTCGAGTGCAGCGGCAGTAAGCCCTCGACCAGCACGAAGTCGCGCGGCTCGATCAGGACCGGCCGGACCAGCTGACCGGACCCGTGATCGTAGACCGGCTTGAGTATCGGCCTGCCGAGCGCGAGCAGCTGCAGGTGCTGCTCCATGATGTCGACGTAGTTACAGTCCGGGTTGAGCACGGTGAACGGGACGTCGCGGCGTTCCGCCCGGTCGTAGCGGTGGTAGTCGTCGACGCAGATGGCCGTGGCGCGGTCAGGGCCGAGGGCGGCGGCGATGCCGCGGGTGAGCGTGGTCTTGCCCGCGGCGCTGTCGCCGGCGATCGCGAGCATGACGGGCCGCCGCGGCTCAAGGCCGGAGCTGCTGCGCTGAAGCCGGATGAGCTTGTGGGGCACTGCGGTCTCCTTACCCACGCCCGGCGGATCCGGAGGCACGTCAGTCCGGCAATCCGGTCAATGAGCACGACACTAGGCGCCGGGGACCGTAATCGCCTCCCCCCAGGCGGTGAGGCAGCGGGTGAGGGTCCCGCCCCCACGGCGCGGCGGACGGGCGTGCGGGATCCGGGGGAGGCTGCGCGGCCGCGGCCTCCTCCGGGCCGGCCGGGCGGCCGGGGCCTCCCCGGGCGGTTCCACCCCGCGGGGGATGCGGCCCGCCCGTCCGGCTGGCTAGCGTCGTGCCCCATGGGACCGGGCCGATGACCGACCTCGCCGCCGTGGCCGCCGCCCTGGTCGCGCCGGGCCGCGGACTGCTCGCCGCCGACGACGGCATCCCGACCGTCTCGGCGTGCCTGGTCCGGGCGCGGGTGGCCCCGACCGGGGAGAACCGGCGTGCCTACCGGGAGATGCTGGTGACCGCGCCCGCCCTGGCCGACGGGATCAGCGGCGTGATCCTCGGTGACGAGACGCTGCGCCAGCGGGTCACGGGCGGCCAGCCGTTCCCCGAGGCCCTGGCCGCGTCCGGCCTGCTGACGGGCATCAGGGCCGACGCCGGCGCCTGGCCGCTGCCGGGCGCCCCGGGTGAGACCGTGACCGAGGGCCTGGACGGGCTGCCGCCGCGGCTCCGCGAGTACGCCGGGCTCGGGGCCGCGTTCGCGAAATGGCGCGCGGTGTTCACGATCGGCCCGGGCACCCCGTCATGGGCGGCGCTGCGGGCCAACGCCCAGGCGCTGGGCCGGTACGCGGCGGCTTGCCAGGAGGCCGGGCTGGTGCCCGTCGTGGCGGCCGAGGTGCTGATGACCGGAGCGCACTCGCTCGCCCAGTGCGAGACGGCGACCTCGCTGATGCTGCTCGAGGTGGTGACCGCGCTGCTGGACTCCGGCGTCGACGTCGAGGCCGTCGTGCTGCAGCCGAGCATGGCGCTGCCCGGGCTCGACTCCGGCCAGCGCGCGACCCCCGGCCAGGCCGCCGAGGCGATCCTGGCCACGCTGGGCAGCATGCCGGCCACCCTGGCCGGGGTGGCCTTCCCGTCCGGCGGGCAGTCACCCGAGCAGGCGACCGGGAACCTCGCGGCGCTGCAGCGGGTGCCGCACCTGTGGCCGCTGACGTTCGCCTTCGGCCGGGCCCTGGCCGGCCCGGCCCTGGCCGCCTGGCGCGGCGACCCGGTCGCGGTCCCCGCGGGCCAGCGCGCCCTGCTGCGCCGCGTGACCATGAACGCCGCGGCGCTGGCCGGCCGCTACACGCCCGAGCTCGAGTTCCAGCACGCCCGAGCGGGCCGCCTCCGCTACGCCCGGCGGGCCACCCGGTTCAGCGCGCTGATCACCCCGCGCAGCGACGCGTCCACGATCGAATGACTGACGCCCACGCCCCATACCACCCGCTCGCCTGCGGCGATCTCCAGGTACGCGGCGGCCTCGGCGTCGCGCCCCGCGGTGAGGGCGTGCTCGGAGTAGTCGAGCACCCGCACGTTGAG
>CAWIDQ010000080.1:0-37772 GCA_963834695.1 uncultured Actinomycetota bacterium | reverse complement strand
GCCGGTTATGAGGAATTCCTCATAAACGGCATACGTTCGCCAGCACGGCGCTCGCCGGTGGCGTGCCGATTTCCGAGGTCTCCCGCTGGCTCGGCCACAAGTCGATCACGACCACAGTCGATCTTTACGGGCACCTCGTGCCTGAGGCGAGCGGCCGCGCCCGTGATGCATTGGACAGGGCATTTGGCTCCAGCCGCGAGGCGCTGTGACGCTCGTAGGCGTGCCGATTCCTTGGGCGGCATCCCACGCCGGACCGTCTCGTACCAGGAGAAATGGTGTCAACCCGGTCTTGACAGCCCGGCGTGGTCTACCTACCGACGAATGGTCTCAGACCGAGTGGCTAACAGCCTTGGATGACCGCTTCGACTTGGACTCGCATGATGCTCAGGTCTCGCCACCAGGTCATCAACTGCGTTTTCATGGCGAGGAACTGGTCCTTGGATTGTGGCGGATCGGCGTCGAGGCGGTTGATCTCCTCGGCCACGTCATCTCGCATCTCGATCAGCGTACTGTGCAGGTCCTCAAGCCAACTTGGGGTTACAGGCACACGGTCCTTTCGGATTAGCCCCTGGTACCGCTGGCGCGGCGCCGTACCGGCGTGAAAAATGGGGGTGGCGGGCGGGCTGCCGTCTCGCCTCTTTTGTGTGCCCGCGGATGGCGCTATTTTCGGGTTAGACGGCGAGCACCCTGCTTGCCCAAGGCGATCTTAGTGACGCAGTGGGGACTGTGCCCGAAAAGTGCCCGATCGGCGACCGGGCTCGGCAACGGTGCAGGTCAGCGTGGTGGGCAGCGGGCGAGCTGGCCTGTAGGCCGGGTTCTGTGCACCCGCGCAAAGCGGGCCGGCGGCCATCCATCTAGGGCTGCTATTGCTAACAGCCTCGTGCGGTCTACCCGCGAGCATCGGGCGGGCCGCCCTCAATCGCTCGCGCAGGGGACGCGCGACATCGCCCGCGTCCCCCTCTTGACCTTGCTCCGGGTGGGGTTTACCGAGCCGCCCGGATCACTCCGGGCGCTGGTGGTCTCTTACACCACCGTTTCACCCTTACCCCCGGCAAGCCGGGGGCGGTCTGTTTTCTGTGGCACTATCCCGCGGGTCGCCCCGGGTCGGCGTTACCGATCACCCTGCCCTGCGGAGCCCGGACCTTCCTCGACGCCGCCTGGTGATCAGGCGGGCGCCGCGGCCGCCCGGCCAGCTCGTCCGCTGCTACGTCCAGGATAGGACGTTACCGCCCGGACCGCCGCAGGTGCGCCGTGTCGTTGAGCGACCGGACCATGGCCGGGCCGTCGGCGAACCAGTCGATTTCGCACAACGACGCCACGTCCAGCTGGATCCGGAACAGGGCCGCGGGCGGGGCGAGCATGGCCCGGCAGGCCAGCGTCTTGATCGGCGTAACGTGGCTGACCAGCAGCAGGGTACGCCGCGGGTGCTCGGCCAGCAGCCGGCCCAGCGCGGCGGACACGCGCCGGCCGACGACGGCGAAGCTCTCCCCGCCGGGCGGGGCGACAGCCGCGTCGCTGAGCCAGGCCGACACCTCCTGCGGCCACCGCGCCGACGCCTCCGCGAAGGTCAGGCCCTCCCACTTGCCGAAGTCGGTCTCGGCCAGGTCCTCCTCGACCTGCATCGGCGCCCCGGTGGCCCGGGCCACCTCCTGCGCGGTCCGCCGCGCCCGCTGCAGCGGCGAGGTCACGATCACGTCGATGCCGCCGCGCTCGGCCAGCCGCCCGGCGGCCGCCGTGGCCTGGCGCAGGCCGTCCTCGGTCAGCGGAATGTCGCCGCGCCCGGCGAACCGGCGCTCCGCGGACAGCTCGGTCTGGCCGTGCCGCAGCAGCAGCGTCGTCGTGGTCGGTCCCCGGGCGGGGCCCCAGCCCCGGGCCGGTACCGGGTCGGCGGAGTCTCCTGACTCTCCGTCCGCCTCCGATTTTGATCCATAACGCTGACGCCTCCCCCGCCCTGGCCCGTCCGGGCCGGACTGACCAGCCGCCGCATCCATGGCCTGGTTCGCGAGCCGGTCGGCGTGAGAGTTACGCGCCCGTGGCACCCACACGTACGACACCCGCCCCAGCTTCCTGGCCTCGTCCTGGGCGGCGCGGGCCAGCGAGCGGAGGGTGGGGTCCTTGATCTGCCAGCGTCCGGACATCTGCTCGACAACCAGCCGGGAATCCATCCGGACCTCGACGTCGGCCTGCGGGGCCAGCCGGACCGCGGCCCGCAACCCCGCCACGAGGCCGGAGTACTCGGCCACGTTGTTGGTGGCCGTGCCCAGGCTGTCGCAGATCTCCTCGAGCACCTCGCCGGTCGCCGGGTCGCGTACGAGCGCGCCGTAGCCGGCCAGGCCGGGGTTGCCGCGCGAGCCGCCGTCGGCCTCGACCACGAGCTGGCGAGTCACAGTCCCGACTCGGGGGTGCGGACCAGGATCCTGCGGCACTCCTCGCAGCGCAGCACCTCGTCCGGGTCGGCGGCCCGGATGTTGTTCAGGTCCACCGTGTTCAGGGAGAGATGGCAGCCCTCGCACCGGCCGCCCCGCAGCGCGGCGGCTCCGACGCCTCCGTGCTGCTCCCGCATCCGCTCGTACAGGGCCAGCAGGTCGGGCGGCTCCTCGGCGGCCACGACGGCCCGCTGGTCGGCGGCCTTGGCCGCCTGCTCCCCGATCTCGCTCAGCTGGGCGTCCCGGCGCGCGGTGACCACGTCGCGCTTGGCCGCGATCTCCTCCCGCTCGGCCGCGGCCGTCTCGCGGCGCTCCTGCGCGCCCTCCTGGCGCTCCATGACCTCCAGCACGATCTCCTCGAGGTCGGACTGCCTGCGCACGAGCGAGGCAATCTCCGACTGCAGGTTCTCGAGATCACGGGGGGACGTGACCTGCCCGGCGTCCAGCCGCTGGCGGTCCCGGTCGATGCGGGCACGCACCTGCTCCACATCCGCCTCGGCCTTGACCTGGGCGCGACGCAGGTCGCCCTGCTCGGCGTCAAGGGACGCCAGGGTGTCGCGGAGCTGCGCGTCTCGCTGCTCCAGCTGGTCGAGCTCGGCGTGCTCGGGGAGTCCCCGGCGGCGGTGCTCGAGCCGGCTCAGCTCGGCGTCCAGGTCGGCCAGCTCAAGCAGCCGCAGCTGCGCCTCGGGAGATGCTTTCACGGATCCCCACGTTAGCCTGCCGCGCCGGCCATGTCGCAACCAGGCGGCCGCCGCGCCGCCACGGGCGGCGTCACGACGCCGCGGCGCGCCCGGACCCGTGCGCCTGCTGAGCCTCGCCGGCCAGCCTTTCCTCCTCGCCGCGGTAGAGCAGCTGGTGCAGCCCGGCCGCGAGGACGCCTCCCACCAAGGGCGCCACGATGAACAGCCACACCTGGCTCAGCGCCGTGCCGCCGACGACGAGGGCCGGGCCGAGGCTCCGCGCCGGATTCACCGACGTGCCGGTGATCGGGATGCCGACGAGGTGGACCACCGTGAGAGTCAGGCCGATCGCGATGGCCGCCGTGGCCGCGTTAGCCGTGGCCGAGGTCACCCGCAGGACGACGAAGACGAAGATCGCCGTCAGGATGGTCTCGAAGATGAAGGCCCCGCCGACTCCGATGTGGATCATCGACTGCTTGCCGTAGCCGTCGGTGCCCAGGCCGGTGACGGTCCGGCTGTACAGCGGCGAGGTGCTGAACGTCCCCCACAGCGCCAGCGCGCCGACGATCCCGCCCGCGAACTGGGCGATCCAGTAGCCGACGGCCTCCGTCAGCGAGATGCGGCGGGCGAGCAGCGCCCCGATCGTGACCGCCGGGTTGACGTGGCTGCCGGACACCGGCCCGATCAGGTACACCAGCGCCAGCAGCGTCAGGCCGAACGCGAGCGCGGTGGCGACGACCCCGGCCGCCACGCTGGCACCGTCGAATTTGAAGCCGAACATCAGCGTGGCCACGCCGACGGCGAAGAACACCAGGATGGCCGTGCCAAGGAACTCAACAGCGAATTTCCGGATCACGTCTGCGCCTCCCCCTCTGCGTGAACACACGCCGCACGAGCGCTTGCGGCAACAGGACATGACGTTACTGGACGGGCCCCCGGGACGTCTGCCCAGCATGGCGGGCGTGGCATGAGTTATTTCAAGACGTGGACTGGCCGTCGTTCATCATGCCAGACTGCCAGGGACCGTTGCTGAGCCGTGAGCTCGAGGGGGGCTCCTACCCGTTTCGGGTCCTTTGCCCGTTCCGGGTCCTTTCGAGTCGCGGCCGATGGGTCCGAGGTGAGCTGAGGATGGTTGATCAACAGCGTTTGACCCCGCTCCGGGAAGGGCCGCCCCTGGTCACGTCGTGTTGGATGTGCGGCATCCGGCTATCGGCCGACCACATGATGGCCGACGGCGGCAGCGCCTGCGACGACGTCCGCTGGTACTGCCGGGACACGAGGGCGTGCACCGAGCGCTGGACGGCGCGCGGGACACGCCCCGGTGAGGCTCGCCATGACGCTGAGGTCCGCCATGGCGCCGGGGGAAATCCCGGGGGCACAAGGCAGGCCAGCTTAACTAGCCCAGCGGGGCCCGGCGGCGGCAGCACGATCGCCAACCGGTAGGGCACGGCAGCCGCAGGAGCGACGCTCACACCGCGGCTGCCGACCCCCTGCCCCTGTGGCCTTCCGGATCAAGGGCCTGCGCGACGATGCGCAGCCATCGCCCATTGTGCTCCCCGGCTTCCGGGAGTGTCCACAGTGCCCGGTAGTAACACTTTTGTGTGAACGCTCACAATTTCTCTTAACCCGCGTTAAGGTCCCGAGTTACTCCGCTAATACGAGGAATGCCGGATTAGCGGAGCTTGATCATCAGGACCGGCGGTGAGGTCGGCCCTGGCGAGCCGCCGGCCTCCACCGTCATCCCGACGCTGTCGTCGGCCGCGAGGCCGGACACGACCATGGGGCCGGCCATCCTGCCGCGGGTGGAGGCATCGATCATGCCGGCCGGCCTGGAACCCGCGGGGCCGATCAGCCATAGCTCGTAGCTCTCCCCCGCCGGCAGCACGTGCAGGTCGGCCGCGGTGAACACCAGCGCCCGCTCATGGTGGGACATGACCACGGTCGCGGTGCCCCCAGTGCTCACCTGCGCGCTCATCATCTTCGCGTCGGACGCGCTCAGCACCGCCGCGACCGTGTGGTCGCGGACCTGGGCCTGGTCGAGCCGACCCTGCATCCGGTAGGTGGCCACCCCGGCGACCAGGGCCATAACGGCCAGGGCGCCGGCCAGGGCCACCGCCGCCACGGCCACCAGCCGGGGCCGCCCGTGAAGCCGGCGCTGGTCGCGGGCGGGCGCCCACGCCGCCGGCGCCGGGGCGACCGCCGGCGGCAGCTGCCGGGTCTGCCTGGCCCCGCGCAGCACGGCGTCCCTGAGTTCCGCGGGCGGGAGCACCGCCGTGGCACCGGCGAGCGCGGCCGCCGCCTCGCGCAGCCCCCGTACCTCCTGACGGCACGAGTCGCAGCCCGCCAGATGCCGCTCGAACCGGGACCGGTCCGGCTCCGGCACCGCGTCCATCGCGTACGCCCCGGCCAGGGTGTGCGGATCGCTGCCGCCGAGCCTCACAGGTCCACCCCCAGACAGTCCCGGAGCCTGATGAGCCCGTCCCGCATCCGCGTCTTGACCGTGCCGACGGCGACGCCGAGCAGCCCGGCCACCTCGCGGTAGGTGTATCCGCCGTAGTACGCGAGCGTTACCGACTCGCGCTGCAACTCGGTGAGCGAGCCGAGGCACCGCCGCACCCGCTCCCGGTCCAGCCGCGTCTCGACCGCCTCCGCCACTTCGTCGTAGGCAACGGCGGACGACGCCACGCGCAGCTCGCGTTCGGCTGCCTTCTGCTCGGACCTCACCCGGTCCACGGCCCGGCGGTGGGCCAGCGTCATCACCCAGGCCCTCGCGCTGCCCAGCTCCGCGTCGAACCTCGAGGCGGAACGCCAGACGTCGAGCAGCACCTCCTGCGCGACCTCCTCGGACTGGGCCGGATCGCGGACGACCGTGCGGACCAGGCCCAGCACCTGGCCCGCGGTCCGGTCGTAAACCGCCGCGTAGGCGTCCTGGTCGCCGCGCGCCACCCGGGTCAGCAGGTCACCGAGTTCGTCGGCGCCGCGGGCGGCACCGGCCTGCCCGCCGGCGCCTGGGCCGCGTCCCGGGCGCCGGGCCGACTCGCCCCGCGGCCTGTGCTGGCCCTCTGTCACGCCCACGTCCTAGATTCGTAGCCGGCCCGGCGGCGGCTTGGCCGTATGCCCAGTTCGCCGCCGCGGCAGGCGGGTTCGGTGTATAGCTTTCAAGGATGGACGAGCCGACGGGCAAACCGCCGGATGCCCCGCGCCGAATTAACAGTGTGACTCCTGAGATGGACCGCGCGCGATCCGGCTATGGGATGGTCGCGGGATTGCTCGCCGCCGCGGTAGCGGTCGGCGTGGGTCAGCTGGTGGCCGGGGTCGTGGCCCCGGACAGCTCCCCCGTCGTGGCCGTCGGCGAGGCCTCGATCGACCTCACCCCGCCGCCGGTGAAGGACTTCGCGATCTCCGCGTTCGGCTCCAACGACAAGCTGGTCCTGGTCACCGGGATCCTGGCGGTGCTGGCGATCTTCGCCGCGATCGTGGGCGCGCTGGCCGTGCGCAGGCTCTGGTACGGGATAGCTGGCCTGGTCGCCTTCACGGCCATCGGCCTGGCGGCCGCACTGACCCGCCCGACCGCCGGGCCCGCCTACGCGCTGGCCACGCTGGCCGGGGGGGCGGCCGCGGCGGTGACCCTCACGCTGCTGGTCCGGGCCGTCCCGGCTCGTCCGCGCG
Organism: uncultured Actinomycetota bacterium; assembly: GCA_963834695.1. Lineage (GTDB taxonomy): Bacteria > Actinomycetota > Actinomycetes > Streptosporangiales > Streptosporangiaceae > JASHPR01. Next base: position 30,997 of record CAWIDQ010000080.1, on the reverse strand, counting down.
CCGCAGCGGCCCGGGGCCGTGAAGCGCTGGCCGGCACTCAGGAGGTCCCCGGACCGGAGCCGGCGGCCCGGCCGGCGGCACCTGACCGGTTCCGCCCGGGGGGCCCGGTCCCCGCGCCGTCGTCCGAGCGCCGGAGATTCCTGGTCACGGGGACCGTCACCGCCGGAGCGGCGGCCGTGGCGTACTTTGGCGGCCGTTACCTGGCCGAGGGCACCAGCGTCTCGCAGGCGCAGAGGTCGCTGCGCATCCCGCGGCCGGTACATCCCGCTCCCCCGCTCCCGGCCGGGAGCGACCTCCGGATACCCGGCCTGAGCTCGTTCATCACGCCGAACGGCTCTTTCTACCGGGTCGACACCGCGATCGTGCTGCCCGAGGTACCCCCGTCGAGCTGGCACCTGCGGATCCACGGCATGGTGGCCAGGGAGATCACGATCAACTTCGACCAGCTGATCCGCCGCCCGCTCACCGCCGATTACATCACCCTGACCTGCGTGTCCAACCCCGTGGCCGGCCCCTACGTCGGCAACGCGCTCTGGCTCGGCGCGAGCGTGGCCAGCCTGCTGCGCGAGGCCGGGGTACGGGCCGGCGCCGACGAGCTCCTGTGCACCTCGGTCGACGGCTTCACCTCGGGCACCCCGCTGCAGACCGTTATGGATGGGCGGGACGCGATGCTCGCGGTGGCGATGAACGGCACCGCGCTCCCGGTCGCGCACGGGTTCCCCGTCCGCATGGTGGTTCCCGGGCTGTACGGGTACGTGTCCGCGTGCAAATGGATCACCGACATCGAGGTGACGACCTACGCGTCGAACGTCGCGTACTGGGCTCAGCGCGGCTGGGACCAGCAGGCGCCGATCAAGACCGAGTCACGGATCGACGTGCCGAATGGCTCCACTCAGCTCAAGCCGGGGAGGACGCCGGTCGCCGGGGTCGCGTGGGCGCAGCATAAGGGCATCGCCGCCGTCGAGGTCCGGGTGGACCGCGGCCCCTGGCACGAAGCCCGCCTGGCCGCCGTCCCCGACATCGACTGCTGGCGGCAGTGGGTCTGGGACTGGAACGCGACGCCGGGCAACCACGTGATCGAGGCCCGGGCCACGGACGCCACCGGGTACACCCAGACCGCGCTGCAGGAGCCGCCGCCGCCGAACGGGGCTAGTGGCTACCCCAGCGTCGCCGTCAACGTGGCCAACGCCTAGGCCGGCGGGATTAACGCGGGAGTAGCGTGGCTCCGTGAGCCGCGCCGTGGCCTCCGCCCATCCGCTTCGCTGGCGGTTGCCGTCACCGGTGGAGGAGTTGCGCGATGACCGGCTCACCAAGGCGGGCTGGCGCCTGTTCCTCAAGCGCGATGACCTGATCAACCCGCATATCCCGGGAAACAAATGGCGCAAGCTCAAGTATAATCTTGAGACCGCCAGCAGGCAGGGTCATCAGGCTCTCCTGACTTTTGGCGACGCCTATTCCAACCATATCCGTGCTACCGCCGCGGCCGGATATTACTTTGGTTTCGCGTCTATCGGAGTGATTCGCGGCGAGAAACATCTCCCCCTTAATCCGTCGCTGGACTACGCCGTGCGCCACGGGATGCGATTGACCTATCTCGACCGTGAGGCGTACCAGGAGGCGATGAGCCCAGAAGTTATCGCCATGCTCCATCGCCAGTTCGGGGAGTTCTATCTTCTGCCCGAAGGGGGCAGCAATGCCGATGCCCTGCGGGGCTGCGCGGAGATTCCCCGGGAGATAGACCGCTGCTTTGACCTGATCTGCTGCCCGTGCGGGACCGGCGGCACCCTTGCTGGCCTGGCTCACGGGCTGAGGCCGGGACAGCGGGCCCTGGGCTTCGCCGTGCTCAAGGGCGGAGAGTCCCTCGCCGACAAGGTGTCCGACCTTCAGCGTGACGCATTCGATTCAGTCTCCGGAAACTGGTCAATCGAGCACGATTTCCACTTTGGCGGCTTCGCCAAGCGCAATCCCATACTCGACCAGTTCATCGCCGACTTCGAAGAACGGCATGCGCTTTCCCTGGACTGGGTTTACGTTGCTAAAATGATGTACGGGATCTTCGCCCTGGCCGGAGAAAGCATCTTTCCTGCGGAAACCACGATCGTGGCGGTGATCACTGGCCGAACCCAAGCCACCCGTGCTATCGACGCCGAGACCGGTCCCGGATGATCTGGCCAGGAGACGCCGGGCAATCACGTGATCGAGGCCCGGACGCCACCGTGTACATGCAGACCGGGCTGTAGGAGCTACCGCCGAAGGGAGCCAGCGGCTACCCCCAGCGTCGGGGTCAACGTCGCCGACCGGCCGTGATCGTGGAGAGTTTTATGCGCTATACGCCGAAAAGTCTCCACGATCATGGCGAGCTGATGCCGTAGCCTCTCAGCATGAGCGGCAAGCTGACCGAGCACCTCGAGATCGAGTCGAAGTTCGACGTCGACACCGGATTCGTGGTCCCGGACCTCACCGGCGTGGCCGACGGCTCGGGCGTGACCGATCCGGGGGTCAGGCTCCTGGCCGCACACTACTTCGACACCAGCGACCTGCGCCTCATCGCCGCCAAGGTCACGCTCCGAAGGCGGACCGGCGGCCCCGACGAGGGCTGGCACCTGAAGCTGCCCGCGGGCGCGGGCAGCCGGCGCGAGATGCAGGCCCCGCTCGGCGACTCAGACACGGCCGTGCCGCCGCAGCTCGCGTCGCTGGTCACCGAATGGGTCCGCGGCGAGCCGCTGCGAGTCGTCGCGGTGCTGGAAACCCGCCGCACGGTACGCAATGTCACCAGCGCGGGCGGCGAGAACCTCGCCGAGGTAGCGGATGACCTGGTGACCGGCCGGGTTCCGGGCCCGGGAGATGATCCGGGTGAGCCCGTCACCTGGCGCGAGATCGAGGTTGAGCTGGTGTCCGGTGGGCCCGAGATCCTGGCCGCGACCCGCGACCGGCTGGTCGCGGCCGGCGCCCAGCCGTCGCGCTTCCCCTCCAAGCTCGCCCGGCTGCTCGGCACGCGCGCGGCCGCGGCCGCGGACTAGCCTCTGGCCGCGGTAAGGCAGTGGTCAGCGAGCCGGCTGGCGGGCGCGCCGGCCCCGGCGAACCAGCCGCGTCAAGCCGTGGCGCGGCCGGGGCAGCGGCACGTCCCTGGTGAACTGGTCCACCAGGTCACTCTGGGCAGGGACGGCGAGCCGGTCCATCAGCGGGTCGGCCACCCGGATCGGCGCGCCGGTGGCCGCGGCCAGGGCCAGCGCATAGCCGATGCGGACGGTCATCTGCTTCGGCTCGGCGGTGCCCGCCGCAGTGAACTGGATCCGCGCGGTCGCCTGCGGGCTGTCGCGCCCCCGACGCGGCCCGGTGGTCAGCGCGGGGTCCAGCTCGTCGACGTCCACGCCGGTCACTGTCACGCCCGCGGCACGCAGCAGGCCCGCGGTGATCGCCTCGGCGGGCTCGGGATGAGGGTGATCACCATCGCCCCGGAACAGGCCATGCCCTTCGGGCCCGTTCAGCCACACCGGGAGGGCCCGGCCGCCCGAGTCGTCGGTGAGCACGACGAGGAATGAGGAGATCCGGAACCCGTGACCGCCCATCCGCTGGCCCGGCCACGGCGCGATGTCTGCGATCCGTACCGTCGTCATGATCGTGAAACGATCAGCGTCGGGGCAAAGTGCCGCGTGCGTCGAGCGCCACGGGTCAGGCGCCCGAGTTGAGGTAGGCCAGGACCGCGAGAACCCGCCGGTGATCGTCGTCGGAAGGCGGCAGGCCGAGCTTGTCGAAGATCCGGGCAATATTCTTACTGACCGCCTTGGTCGTGATGACCAGGCTGCGGGCGATCGCGGCGTTCGTCCGGCCCTCGGCCATCAGCGCGAGCACCTCGCGCTCCCTGGGCGTGAGTTCGGCCAGCGGCGTGCGCCGGGATCTGCGGGCGAGAATCTGGGAGATTACCTCGGGGTCCATCGCGGTACCGCCGCCGGCCACCCGCTGCACCGCCTCGACGAACTGGCCGACGTCGCCGACGCGGTCCTTGAGCAGGTAGCCCACGCCGCCCGCGCCGTCCGAGAGCAGCTCGCGCGCGTAAAGCTGCTCGACGTACTGGGACAGGATCAGGACCGGGAAGCCCGGACAGCGCCTGCGCGCCTCGATCGCGGCGCGCAGGCCCTCGTCGGTGAAGGTGGGCGGCAGCCGCACGTCCACCACGGCCACGTCGGGATGGCAGGCGTCTATCGCCTCGAGGAACGCCGGGCCGGTGTCGACGGCCGCGGCGATCTCGAAGCCGTTCGTGCTGAGCAGCCGGGTCAGGCCGTCTCGCAGCAGCAGCAGGTCCTCGACGATGACCGCAGTCGTCACGGACGGGAGGGTAGCTCAGCGAACAGCTCAGTGGGCCCGCCCGGCGGGCTGCTCAGGGTCAAGTGGCCGTCGAAGGCCGCCAGCCGCTGCTGGATTCCGCGTAGTCCGCTGCCGCGTGCCGGGTCGGCCCCGCCGTGGCCGTCGTCGTGCACCATCAGCCGCAGCCTTCCCTGTTCCTCCCAGAGCCGGACGAACGCCCACGACGCGTGGCTGTGCCGGGCGACGTTAGCCAGCGCCTCCGCGATCACGAAGTACAGCGCCGATTCCAGCGGATCGGACAATCGCTCGTCCAGCCGCACCTCGACCTCGACCGGCACCGCGCTGGCCAGCGCGAGCGCCTCGACCGCACCGCCCAGGCCACGCTCGGTCAGGACCGGCGGGTGGATGCCGCGGACCAGGTGGCGCAGCTCGTGCAGGGCCGTCCTGGCCGAGGCCCGGGCCTCGGCCACGAGCTGGCGCGCGGCTTCCGGGTGGCGGTCGAATTCCTGCTCCGCCATCCCCAGGCTCATGGTCAGCGACACGAGCCGGGCCTGGGCCCCGTCGTGCAGGTCCCGCTCGATCCGGCGCAGCTCCGCCGCCCGGGCGTCGACGGTCTCGTCCCGCGTCTCGGCCAGGTGCTCCATCTGCGCGCGCAGCCGGGCGTTTTCGCCCGGCGCGAGCAGCCACCGGGACAGCCGGGCCGAGGCGGCGGGCATCCGGGGGCAGGCGAACCAGCCGACGGCGGCGAGGAGCAACCCGAGTGGCAACAGGGAGAGGACCTTCCCATCCCCCGCCCCCCGCAGGAGCTGGACCGGCACCGCGGCCACGAAGATCGGTCCCACCACCGCGGCCGCCAGGAACGCCAGCCCCGCTACCCCGGCCACGATCTGCACGAACAGCCAGGCCAGGTCGCGCCAGGTCCCGGCGTCGGTCAGCAGGGTGCGAACGCGGGCCAGCAGCGATTCGCGCAGCGGCCGGTACGCCTCGGCCACCGGCGCGCCGGTGATCAGGCGTACCCGGCGCCGCTCCACCCGGGTCAGCGGGCGGACCAGCCAGGCCATGACGGCCAGGAACGGCAGGCCGAGCCCGGCCACCGGGCTGAACACCAGCGTGCCGAGCGCCAGGAAGAGCAGCGCCAATGCGGCGGCGGCGATGAAGCCGCCGGCCAGGAGCAGGCCGCCGCACCGGGCGGCCGCCCAGGCGCGCCGCCACACGGTCACGCGTTCGAGTCGCGCCGCTCGGCGGCCGGCGCCCATCGGATGGACAGGCATCGTGCTCATAGGTCAGGGCCTCGGATCGTCAGCTCGGCGGGCAGTTGGGGCCTTCCCACGTTATGACCGGCCCGGCGCTCGATCTAGGGACCTAGCACCCCTTCCGCCGCCGGGAGCCAGGTCCCTGGCCGCCGCGGATACCGGCAGCGGTGGGCCGGACGCCGGGCGTGTGACACACTCGCAGGCGTGCAGCGTGCCTTCCGCCAGGTCGACGTGTTCACGACCACGCCCTACCTCGGCAACCCGGTCGCCGTGGTCCTCGACGCCGGCGGCCTGGCCGACGCGGACATGCAGCGGTTCGCGCGCTGGACGAACCTGTCCGAGACCACGTTCGTGCTCCCGCCCACGCTGGACGGCGCGGATTACCGGGTCCGCATCTTCACCCCGTCGGTCGAGCTTCCGTTCGCCGGCCATCCGACCCTGGGCACCTGCCACGCCTGGCTCGAGGCGAGCCGCACGCCGCGCCAGGCCGGCATCATCGTGCAGGAATGCGCGGCTGGCCTGATTCCGGTACGCCAGGCCCTGGGGCGCCTCGAGTTCGCCGCACCGCCGCTGGTGCGCTCCGGACCGGTGGATGAGCCGCTGGTGCGGCACATCGCCGACGCGCTCGGCATTGACCGGGACGACATCGTGGACGCCGAGTGGGCCGACAACGGGCCGGGCTGGGTGGCCATCCTGCTGAACAGCGCGGAGGCGGTGCTCGCCCTGCGGCCGGGCGTCACCGACCTGGACCTGGGCGTGGTCGGCCCGTACCCGCCGGGCTCACCGGAGGCGTTCGAGGTGCGGGCGTTCGTCCCCAAGGACGGCGGCACCGACGAGGACCCGGTCACCGGCAGCCTGAACGCGTCGCTGGCTGGATGGCTGCTGCGCACCGGCCGGGCCACTGCCCCCTACGTGGCCAGCCAGGGCACGGCGCTGGGCCGCCAAGGCCGGGTACACATCACTCTGGACGATGATGGCACGATCTGGGTCGGCGGCGGCACCATCACCTGCGTGACCGGCCAGGTCGAGCTCTAGCCGCGTCCGTTATGGCTTACGAGCGCGGATGGCGAGGATGACCGGGACTGGACGATGGCCCATCTCGGCCACGTGCTCGATCACCAGTCCCGTGCTGATGAACGCGTTGAGCAGTTCGGCCAGCGGGTGATGGCGCATCCCGACCCGCTTGCGGACGTAGGGACCCCACCACGGCGCTTCTTCATGCCATCCGGCCAGGCGGTAGGTGGGGTGGGCAAGAATCCCCCCGTCGTCCATCCATTGCGTGTGCGGGCCGTTGAAACAGGGATGGGCGCCGTAGAAGCCCAGCCGCCCTCCCGGCGTCAGAACCCGGGCCGCCTCGGCCAGCGCCGCTGCGAAGTCATCGACATCGGTCGAGATCAATATCGTGGCCACGGTGGGGAACGTGGAGTCGGCGAACGGCAAGGCGGCCGCGTCCCCGCGGACGATATGGCCGGAGCGGCCCTGCGCGATGCGCAACTGGTCTGATGAACGGTCCAGCCCGACCACGGTCCGCCCGGTCGCGGCGAGAATGTCGAAGTAAAGTCCGCCACCGCAGCCGAGGTCCAGGCACAGGCCATCGCCGGGACCGAACAGTTCTAGGACATCCGACGCGTTGCGCTCGGCATTCGGCTTGTTCCAGCTGTCGTACCATTCGGCGTACCCGTCGTAGCGCGATCGTGTAAGCGGCATCGTGGACTCCTGCCGGCGCCGGTCCTTAAACCGAAGCTAGCTCCTCCGCCAGGCCGTTGCGCAGGTGATTCGTCCTAGGCAGAACGGTGCGGTCACCGGCGATCGCAACAGCCCTCACCGATCGGTTCCTGGCTAGAAAACCAGTGGCGCCCGCGGCGGGGGCTGGCGGCATACTGGCGCATGGAGCGCCCGGTCAGCAGCGACGAGATCCGCGAGACCTTTCTGCGATTCTTCACCGAAAGGCAGCACGCGCGGATCGAGGCCGCCTCCATCATCCCGGTCAACGACCCGTCGCTGTTGTTCATCAACGCGGGCATGGCCCCGCTCAAGGCGTACTTCCTGGGCGAGGCGCTGCCTCCGCCGCCGGACCTGTGCAACGTGCAGCCGTGCGTGCGCACGGTGGACATCGGGGACGTGGGCGACCGGCATCACCTGACCTTCTTCGAAATGCTGGGCAGCTGGTCGATCGGCCACTACTTCAAGGAGCGCGCGGTCGAGCTCGCCTTCGAGCTGCTCGCGCAGGGGTTCGGGTTCGCGGTGGCGGACCTGTACGTGACCGTGTTCGCGGGCGATGAGAAGCTCGGCATCGATCCGGACGGCGCGTCGGCTGCGGCCTGGGAACAGGTGGCGGTGCCCCGGGACCACATCGTGTACCTGGGCGCGGAAGACAACTTCTGGTCCGCTGGCGATACCGGGCCGTGCGGGCCGTGCACCGAGGTCTTCTACGACACCGGGGCGCAGCACGGCCCGCCGTACCGGCCGGGCGGGGAGTTCGACAGAAGCGGCCGGTACATCGAGATCTGGAACGCCGGGGTGTTCATGGAGCTCAACCGGCTTCCCGGCGGCACCCTGGAGCCGTTGCGGTTCACCAGCGTGGACACCGGCTCCGGTCTGGAACGCATGGCCATGGTGCTGCAGGGCCGCGACTCGGCATACGAGACGGACCTGTTCGCCCCCATCGTCGCGGCCGTGCGGTCGGCGCTAGCCGGGCCCGGCGCGGGCGAGCGGGACATCCGGATCGTCGCGGACCACGTCCAGGCCTCGACGTTCATCCTCGGCGAGGGCGTCGTCCCCTCGAACGAGGGCCGCGGCTACATCCCGCGGCGGCTGCTGCGGAAGGTGATCGCCATCGTGACCCAGGCCGGGGCCGCGGACTTCGACCTCCGCGACGTGGCCAGCGCGGTCATCGGCCAGATGCGGCACACCTACCCGCAGCTCGCGGCCGGCCGGGAGCGCATTATGGACCTGCTCGCCCGCGAGCAGCGTGACTTCGGCCGGGTGGTGCGCCGCGGCCTGGACCGGCTCGCCGCGCTGTCCGCCGGTCCCGGCTTCGAGATCACCGGCGACGACGCCTTCACGCTGTTCGCGACGCACGGCATGCCGATGGACCTCATCCGGGACTTCGCCGCGGAGCGGGGCGGGTCGCTGGACGAGCGGCGGTTCGGCGAGCTGTTCGCCGGGCACCGCGAGCAGTCCCGCGGCACCGGGGCCGGGCCGGGGGCCGGCGCGGGCCGGGACGCGCGGGTCGGCGCGGACCCGGACGTCATCGCGGCCCTCGGCGCCACGACGACCCGGTTCCTCGGCCATCACCAGCTCACCGCCACGGGCCGGGTCATCGCGCTGGCCGGGCCGCGCGGGCCGGCCGACCGCCTGGCTTCCGGCGAGAGCGGCCTGGCGGTCTTCGACCAGACGCCCTGCTACGCCGAGGGCGGCGGCCAGGTCGGCGACACCGGCCAGATCACCGCGCCCGGCCTGTCGGCCCGGGTGACGGGTACCCGCAACGTCGGCGGGCACCATGTCCACTTCGTGACGGTCACCGAGGGCGTGCTGCGCCCGGGCGACACCGGCGAGCTCGCGGTCGACGCGGCGCGGCGGCGGTCGGTCATGCGCAACCACTCGGCGACCCATCTGCTGCACGCGGCCCTGCGCCAGGTTCTGGGCCAGCACGTGCGCCAAGCCGGGTCGCTGGTCGCCCCGGACCGGCTGCGCTTCGATTTCCTGCACCCGCTGGCGCTGTCCGAGGATCAGGCTGAGCAGGTCGAGCGGCTGGTCAACGCGGAAATACTGGCCAACGAGCCGCGCACCACCGAGGTCAAGCCGTACCAGGACGCGGTCCGTGACGGCGCGACCGCGTTCTTCGGCGACTCTTACGGCGAGGACGTCCGGGTCGTCTCGTTCGGGGATTTCTCCGCCGAGCTGTGCGGCGGCACGCACGTGCGCCAGGCCGCCGAGATCGGCCTGTTCCTGATCGTCAGCGAGGGGCAGCATCGGCTCGGGCGTCCGCCGCATCGAGGCGGTCACCGGCGAGGCCGCGGTACAGCGCACGCTGGAGCGCGACAAGCTGCTCCGGGGGCTCGCCGCCGGGCTCCGCGTCTCCGTGGATCAGCTTCCGCAACGGATCCAGGCGCTGGCCGCCCGGGGCAGCAAGCCCGCGCCGGGCGGGCTCGCCGCGCAGGCGCTGGCCGGCTCGGTGCGGGCCGATCCATCCGGGCGCCGCTATCTGGTGGCCGCCGACCCGGGCCTCGGGCCGTCCGGACTGCCCGGCGAGGCCGGGCGGCTGGCCGGCGAGCTGGACGCGGTGGTCGTGCTGCTGCTGCCCGACCCGCAGGCTGGGCTGCTGCGCGTCGGGGTGAGCGTGCCCGGCGACCTGGCCGTGCAGGTCCCGGCCACCACGGTGCTCGACCGGGTGCTGGCCGTGACCGGAGGGCGCGGCGGCGGCAGCGCGGGGTTCGCGCAGGGCGGCGGCCCCCAGGCTGACGACCTGCCCGCCACCATTTCCCAGATCCAGGAGGCTCTGGGCCTGGGCGCAGCAGCGTAACGCGGCACTCGACCGGGCAAGACGGTACCTTTGCCTTGCCTTTGCGCTCGCTTGATAATCCCTTGACGAAAGCGGAGATCGGTTACAGCATCGACGCTATAAGGGGGCGCCATGCGGAATATCAGCTGTATGGGGGACTCGACGCGGCCGACACCGGGAGGACGGCTCACGGCCTTCCCGATCCTTTCTGGATCCCGTGACAATGAGCTCACATAGCGACGAGACCTTAGCCGTCGTCGCGGAATTGCGGCGACTAGTCCTGGATGAGAGGTTCGAGGCGGCCGAGCGCTTGCTTGCCAGCATGTACGGCATCGGATCACCTACGACGATTGACACGTTACGCCAGCTTTGCGTGTCGGGCGCCGAACAGCTTGGGATCGCCTCTGAGCTAGATGCGGCGGCCCGGGCCCAGCGTCTTCTGGCGCAAGAGGTGCGACACGGAATTGAGGCACTCCTGGCTAGCTGGGAACGGCACATCAGAGCGGCCGGAGAGGAGACAGCGACGCTGGTCTCCCTGGGTCAGCGCGGCGAGAGCCGACGTCGGCGGCGCTGGTGGGTTCTCGGCTCAGGCTATGCTGCGTCCGGAGCCAGAGCTCGCGCCGGACCCGTGGAGTCGGTAGCGCCGCCCGTCGGTGGCCTGGAGTCGACGCCCGCACAGCGGATCGCCGCACCCGAGGCGGGGCCGACGGCACCGCCCGTCAGCGCCGTGGTCTCGGTGCCGGCGCAACAGGTAACCCGGCCCGAGGCTGAAGTAGCGGCGTCCGTGCTCGGGCCGCTGGATCTGACCGTGGCCGGCCATCGCATCCTCAGATGGAACAGCCTCAAGGCCAGGACGGTGTTCCAGTATCTGATCATTCAGATCGACCGTCCCGTCCGACGCGAAGTGCTCATGGAACTGATGTGGCCCGACCACAGCGTCGGCTCCGCTCGCAATAACCTCAATGCCGCGCTGTACAGCCTGCGCAACACCCTCGATCAGCGCGGCCGGAAGATCCAGTACATCGTTTACCGAGACGGATGCTACCTGCCGAATCCCGAACTGATGTGGTGGATCGACCGCACCGAATTCCTCACCGCGATTCAGCAGGCTGAAAGGGCCCGGCGCGACGGCCATTTCCAGCAAGCTATCAATACATACATGCGGGCCGTCCGCCTTTACCGCGGCCCGCTCTTTGAAGATGACCGGGAAAGTGATTGGTACCTCCCGGAGCAACGCCGCCTGAAGCAGCTGTACCTCCAGGCCCTGGAAGGCCTGGCCAAGATGCATCTCGATCAGCGCGATCTCGCCGCCGCGATTCAATTCGGCCAGCTCGCGATCGGCGCTGACCCGTGCTGCGAGCCAGCGCACCGGCTCCTGATGCGCTGTTACGCCCTGCAGCAGCAACAACAACTCGTAAGCCGACAGTACCAGCTCTGCTCCGCGGCCTTGCACGATGAGCTCGGTGTATCTCCCGGCACGGATACGGTCGAGCTCTTCCACAGCCTTACCTCGCGCGCTTAAGTCTCATTTATGCGGTCATTAAGTTGCGCCACGAATCTTTTGCGCGAATTAATTGTTTATTGAGCGCCGGTTGAAGCAGCACTTGAGCGCACGGGCGGAGCATGAGAACAGGCCATTCACAGGCTGATCTCGCACCAACGGAGAAGGAGACCACCATGACCACGCCCACTCCCCCCGGCCGCCCCTGCGGCCGCCCCAGCCGCCCCGGCTGCTGCCCCGGTCGCCGACTACCAGAAGGGCTGCGGACCCCGGAGGCACTGTTGGCCCGACGACGACAACTGGCACAAGGCTCACACCAGGGTCGAGCTGCCGTCGGAGGACCACCTGAAGGCCTACTGGCACGCCGAGATCCTCGACTACGAGTACAAGGACCCGCACACGAAGATCATCGAAGTAAGTGAAGACTTCGTGGTGCGCTTCCGCGTCGAGCTCATCGGCCGACTCTGGAAGTGCCTCCACGGCCACTGGTGCTTCAACCTCGGCTTCACGCCCTTCGGCGACGGACCACGCTTCAATCTCTCGGACAAGATCAATCCGGACGAGCTGGAGTACAAGGACTGGGACGGCTGCCAGACGGTGTGCATCGAGAAGTGCGTCAGGGTGCCGTGCGACACGATTCCGACCGAATGCTGCGGGATCGTGTACGACGTCGCGGCCTGGTTCGAACTGCGGTGCTGCGGCGGCTGCCGGGACAAGGACAGCCACCTCGCGGTCAGCGGGTTCGAGAGGCTCGGCGGCTACCAGTTCGTCTAGGCCGAAGGAGCCGTCAGTGCCCAGCGACGATCTGAGGTCCATCCCCGGTCTGCAGGACAAGTACCGCAGGGTACTCGCCGGGAAACTCAAGATCACGACCTTCCGCGCGCTGGCCGACGCCGACCGGCAGGACATCTACCGGGCGATGCGGGATTCCCACCTGCGGCCAACCCGCGAGCAGATCGCGAAGTGGCAAGACCACGCCCGGAGCAGGCTGAGTGAAGCGAAACCCGACAGGTCGGAGTGGCACCCGGCCGCGTCGTTCGCGGTCGTCTTCGCGCAGCGTCAGGTCGATGACGGCTGGGAGCACCGGATCGAGGTCGAGCGGACCGAGGTCGAGCCGGAGCAGGAGCCCAAGATCTGGCCGGGCTGGGACTGCGCGGGGATCTGCGGATGGATGCGCGAGCAGATCCCCGACATCGCACGGCCAGAGGCGCAGGCGGCCGGGGCCGCAGAGTCGCAGGCGGCCGAGCCACAGGCAGCCGAGGCGGCAGAGCCGACCGCCACCCCGGCCCCGGCCGGGGGGACTCGCGCGCGCCCCGAGCTCCGGATAGAAAGGATCACGGTCATCGGCCCGGCCGCGATAGGCGAGGTGGTGGCCGCCGACACGGCGGTCACCACCTCGCAGGCCGCCGGGACAGACTCCGCGGATAGAGATATTGGTCAGCGGGGCCCGGCGCGACCAGGAGATCCACGCCGCCGCCCTGGTTGTCCGCCGGGGTGAATTCGGCTGGAACCTGCAGGATCCGGTGGCGATCAAGGGCGCCACGGGCGTGGCGAGCTTCGACCTGTCACCGCTGCCCGCAGGACGGCACGACCTGGCGCTGGCCGCGTGGGCACCCGACGGCAGGGCGCAGCCGGCCCTGGAGGAGCTACGGGATTTGACGATCCCGCCGCGCTGACCGCTCGAGCCCTCATACCTGCATGATCATCGGGGGATATCAGTTATCGCGCTGTGGGTCCGGAACGTCCTGTGCAGCGCCCAATACCCGGTCTAACCGTGCGGTCCGCTGGGCGGAACGTCGAGCGCCGGGTTGCGGTCGAAGAACCCGAACGGCTTGAGCCAGAACGAGACCGTGTCGACGGGCATCACCGGCCAGTCCTCCGGGCGGGTGATGTGGTGGATGCCGAACACGTACCAGAGCACCACGTCGGTGTTCTCGATGGTCCGGTTCTGCGCGGTCCACCGGGGCAGCCCGGAGTCGTGCTCGCTGAGGTTCGGGAAGTCGCCGCACGGCCAGCGCTCGTCGTCTCGGTGCGGCGTGACCCACAGCGTGTGCCCGATCGCCTCGGCCCGCTGGAACGCCGGCGACGCGCGGTCGATCAGCGGCGGGAAGGCGCCGGCGGGGACGAGCTTGTACCCGACCGGGGTGCCTAGGCCGTTCCTGACGTTGTCGTTGACGACCTTCCAGTTCCGCTGCACGCTCCAGTCGTAGTCCTGCTTGCCCTCCGCCTCGTTGCGCAGCGGGGTGTCGCGGATGACCAGGCCCAGGCCGTAAGGGTCGGCCGCACCGACCGCGGCGGGCTCGGACTGGGATGCGTAGACGGTGTTCTCCTGGCCGTCGATGTCGAGGTCGAGCCGGGCCACGATGAAATGCTGGTGATACGGCGCGTAGGTGCGCTGGTCGACCAGCGTGCCGTACGGCGGCTTGCGGCCGTCCAGGAAGTACGAGGTGACCATGATCCCGGTGGCCCGTACCTCGCACTCGATGCTGCCGTCCTGGTAGAAGCGCCAGTAGATGAGGTACTCATAGTTCGCCACCGTGATATGGCATGAGATCACGAGCCGCCGGGCACGCCGCACCTCCGCGCCCAGCACGTGGTCCACGTGCTTCCAGAGAACGCCGTTGTCCTCCTCGTGGATGCAGATCGCGTTGGGTATGGCGACCGGCCCGCCGCGGGAATCGTGCACGACCGCGTCGAGGTAGGTGATCTCGCCGAGGCAGTCGCAGCCCAGTTCCAGCGAGGTGGTCATGAAGCCCAGGCCCCACTCGCCGATGTCGAACGCCGTCCGCCGGTAGTGATCGGGGGTGGGGTCCCGGTACGGCACGAACATCTCGGCGAACGAGAGCCTGTGCGCGACCGGGCGCAGCCGCCCCGCGTCGCGGAACCCCACGGTGTGCAGGACCAGGCCCTCGCGGTGGTTGAAGCCCAGGCGCAGCTCCCAGTTCTGCCAGGACAGCAGCTGGCCGTCGAGCGTGAAGGATACGCCGCCGGGCTGGCTGATCTCCAGCGGCTTCACCTGGCGCAGCGGCATCGGGATGAGCTTCGGCAGGTACTCCCCCATGACGCCGGGCGGGTCGTGGGCCTGTGGCTCGCCTTCGAGGCTGTCCTCTAGTTCCAGCAGCACCATCCGGTTGAGGTCGACGACCGGGTGCAGCCCGGTGACGTGGTGCGCGTACGGGTTGCCGTCGGCGCTGCCGCGGTGCCAGACGTCGGCCCAGCCGATCCGCAGCCCGCGGTAGCGCTCGGGCACCAGCGCCGCACCGTAGGCCCAGACGTCGGCCAGCACCAGGGTCATGTCGGTGATGTCGCGGCGGGCCAGCGCGGCGATCAGCTTCGGGTGCGCGCGGAGCATCTCGTCGCACTCGTGCCACTCGTCCACGGTCATGTTCGGCTGCTGGCCGTGCTCCAGCTTCTCCCAGCCGGCGACCGCGCCGCCGGAGAGGGAGACCACCGCCCGGTAGGCCCGGGCGTCCTCCCGGTTCCAGCAGACGGCCATCGCCTCGCGGCGAGCCGGGCCAGACCCGTTGCGCAGCGCCGCCTTGGGCGGCTCGACGAGCTCGATCGAGGCGAACCGCCAGAGGGGCGGCTCGACCCCGCGGTCGCGGCGCAGGACGGCGGCGACGCTGCTGATCTCCTCGGCGGTCAGCGGGTCCAGCGGGTGCGCGGTGAACTGCCCGGGCGTGCCCACCGGTCAGGCCATCTTGAACGACGTCGGGCTGGCCGGCGCGGGCTGCTCCGGGACCAGCGGCGTGCCGGCGAACTGGGCCCGGATCCCGAAGATCCACCGCTTGCAGCGATCCTCGAGCTGGTTGTCGTCGGTCTGCAGGCGGCCGCGGGTCACCAGCGCGCCCAGGTCCGCCCCGGGGTAGCGGTAGTCGCCGGGGGCCAGGATGCGCAGGTAGAAGGCCTCGGACTCGCCCGCTATCCAGTGCCAGTCATATCCCCACCGGGCGAACTCCGCGGTCCCGTCCTCCGTGAGCCGGTAGATGCCGGTGCGCGGGGCCCGGTTCAGCAGTTCCACCCGATCTCCGGTCTCCTTGATGATGATCTGGCTCCAGACGTCGACGCTGGCCTCGCGGGACCAGCGCTCGTTGATCTCACCGATGTCGACCTCGTAATCCACGTCCAAATACTCCAGCAGGTGGAACAGGAACAACGGCATGTCGGCGTAGGCGCCGGCGGTCACGTTGGTCATCGAGCTGATACCGCTGATCCGCGGGTTGAGCTCGCCCAGGTAGAGCTCGCCGGTGCCGGTGTCGACGAGGAAGTCGACCTCGAAGAAGCCCACGTAACCCTCGCCGGCCAGCCGGTCGCCCAGCCGGCGGGTCATGTCCCTGGCCTTCTGCTTCTGCTCGCTGGTCAGGGTGGCCGGGTAGTCGTTGCCGGCCCAGCCGCCGCGGTAAGGGGTGAGCTCGGGGTGGCCGGTGATGTCGTTCATGAGCGGCCCGACCAGTGTGCCGCACCGGGTCAGCACCGCCTCGACGGCGATCGCGCGGTGATCGATCCTGCGCATGACCTTGAGCTCGTGGTCCGACAGCGGTTCCTTGGCCGAATACTTGTCCCAGTCCGCCTGGGTCTTGATGAAGAACGTGGTCTTCCCGGAGTCGCCGTAGGGCATCTGCACCACGAGATCCTGACCCAGGCCCGAGCGGCCGGCGAGGGCGGTCAGGTCCTGGTAGCTGGCCGCGCGGCCGAGCACGTTGGGCACGCTGGGCACGCCGGCGTCGTTGCTGAGCTGGGTGGTGACGATCTTGGAGTCCAGGCGGTGCCTGAGCTCAGCCGGCGGGTGGGCCACCCGCAGCCCGGCCGCGGCCGCCAGCGCCTCGGTCTGCTCGTCGAACATGACGAACACCGCCCGGCCGTCCGGGCCGTGCGAGCGCACGAAGCTGATCACCTGGAGGTCGGCGAGCAGGTAGTTGCAGATGTCCTCGATGGACTCGAACTCGGGTGCCTCCCGGTCCGCGGGCACGAATACATCGGGATGGCTGCCCTCGAACGAGTCGAAGTAGTTGACGTAGTGGAAGTTGCGGACCCAGCGGTCGATCCCGAGCAGGTTGAACGCCGTGGGCGAGATGAAGTAGATCGGCGTCTGGTTGGTGCGGAAGAACTCCCGCAGATCGGAGACCCCGCGTAGCTTCGGCGGCTCTGTCATCCTGGCCTCCAGGCTGCGATCCCGGCTCGTCCTGATAGATCGTGATTACCCGCGGCACGAGCAGGTAGTCCCCGCTCGGCGGCTGTGCGTTGACTATGCGTGGCGGCCGAACAGCTGGCCGGCCGCCTGCGCTACCTTTCGCCCATGCACAGCGTCGATGCGACCACCGAGCAGATGATCAGGTCCGTACTCGCGTACGCGGAGAACCGGCTGCGGCTTGACCCGGTCCCGCTGGACGAGGGCGCCCGCGACCCGGCCGCTCTCGACGCCGCGCTGCGCGGCCTGCTCGGCGACCTGCCGCACAACCCGGACCAGGTGCTCGGCGTGTACACCTCGTGCCTGGCGCCCGCGGTGATCTCCGCGGACAGCCCCCGCTTCCTCGGCTTCATCCCGGCCGCCCCGACCAAGGCGGCGCTGCTGTTCGACATGCTGATCTCCTGCGCGTCGATCCAGGGGATCTCCTGGCTGGAGGCGGCCGGCGCGATCGCGGCGGAGAACCAGGTGCTGCGCCTGATCGCGGACCGGGCCGGGCTGCCGGAGTTCGCGGGCGGGTGCTTCGTCTCCGGCGGGTCGGCCGCCAACCTGTCGGCACTGGTCGTCGCCCGGGAGGTGGCCAAGCGCTGGGCCGGCGAAGGTGAGGGAGAGGCCGACGGGAGCGGGCCGGGTGAGGGAGGGCTGGGCGGGGCAAAGAGAGCCGGGCGCCGGTGGCGGGTGGCGGTGAGCGCGGACGCGCACTCCTCGATCGCCGCCACGCTGCGGATCCTGGAGATGGACGCGCTGACCGTGCGGACCGACGACCACCGGATGACCGGCGCCGCGTTGCGGGCCGCGATCGAGGCCGACGGCGACCCGTCGTCAATCGCCGCCGTGGTGGCCACGTCGGGGACCACCAACGCGGGCATCATCGACGACCTGGCCGGCGCCGCCGCCGTCTGCCGGGAACTCGGCGCGTGGTTCCACGTGGACGGGGCCTACGGCGGGGCCGGGCTGTTCGCGCCGAGTATCCGCCGCGCCTACGACGGCATCGAGCACGCCGACTCCTTCATCGTCGACCCGCACAAGTGGCTGTTCGCGCCGTTCGACTGCGCCGCGCTGATCTACCGCGACCCGTCGCTGGCCCGTTCCGTGCACCGGCAGCACGCCTCGTACCTCGACGTGATCCACGCCGACCCGGCCGAGTGGAACCCGACGGACTACGCCTATCACCTGACCCGCCGCGCCCGCGGGCTGCCGCTGTGGTTCTCGCTCGCGGTCTACGGCGTCCGGGCCTACTCCGAGGCCATCGAGGCCGCGATCAGCCTGGCGCGCCAGGCCGCGGCCGAGATCGGGACCCGCGACTACCTGGAGCTGATCCGCGAGCCCGAGCTGGGCGTGGTGCTGTTGCGCCGCCGGGGCTGGACGTCCCCGCAGTACACCAGGTGGGCCGACCAGCTACTGCACGACCAGGTGGCGTTCATCCCGCCCACGGCGTGGGAAGGCGAGACCGTGGCCCGGTTCGCCTTCCTGCACCCGCAGACCTCGATGGACCTGGTCCGCGTGATCCTCGACCGGATGCGGTAGCACCCGGCGCTGACCGAGAACGCCGATGCTCATAGCTGGCTGAGAGGTAGCCCAGAGCAACCTTCGAGAGCCGGTCGGCACACTCGCTGGCATGACCCACCACAGCACGCCGCAGGGCGCTTCGCCGGGCGCCAGGGAGCGGGACCGGGGCACGGCGCGGCTGCGCGCCGTCACCGTCTCGGCCGCCACCGCCAGCCTGATCGCCGCGGGAGTGGTCGCGTTCAGCCTGCCCGGCGCCACCCACCACGCGTCGTCCGGTTCCGCCGCGAGTAGCGCCCAGCACTCCACCTCGGGCTCGGGCACGTCGGGCACGTCGGGCACGTCCAGCGGCACGAGCAGCTCTGGCAGCTCATCGAGTAGCTCGTCGAGCAGTTCATCGGGCTCCGCGTCGAGCGGCCTGAGCTCGCCGTCCACCGTGCCGTCGTCCAGCTCCGGCGGCGGCCAGGTCACCTCGGGCGGCTCGTGATGCACGAGATCACGTCCAGCACCGCGCTCTGGTACGCGAGTCGCGCGACCGGCGTGGTCAGCCTGGTGCTGCTGTCCGTCGTGATGATCATCGGCATCCTGGTGAACCGGCAGGGACGGCTGCCCGGCCTGCCGAGGTTCGCCGTCCTGGGGCTGCACCGGAACCTGTCCCTGCTCGCGGTGGCGTTCGTGGCCGTGCACGTGCTGACGGCGGTCGCCGACTCCTACGTCAGCATCAGCCTGGCCGCCGCCGTGATCCCGTTCATCTCCGCCTATGAGCCGCTGTGGCTGGGCCTGGGCGCCGTCTCGGTCGACCTGATGGCCGCCGTCATCGTGACCAGCCTGCTGCGCCGGCACCTCGGCCGGCGCACCTGGCGCACCGTACACTGGCTGGCCTACGCGTCCTGGCCGGTGGCCGTGCTGCACAGTGTCTTCT
The DNA here is from genome assembly GCA_963834695.1 of uncultured Actinomycetota bacterium. Taxonomy (GTDB): domain Bacteria; phylum Actinomycetota; class Actinomycetes; order Streptosporangiales; family Streptosporangiaceae; genus JASHPR01. The sequence goes on along the minus strand of CAWIDQ010000080.1, from coordinate 11,821 downwards.
CCAGCAAGGACCTGCAGAGCGGGCCGCTGCTCTACCTGGCCCTCGCCTGTATCGCCGCGGTGATCGGCGCCCTGGCCTGGCGGGTGGCGCGGGCCCGGGCCGCGATCCCGCGGGCCGGCCGCGTCCCCGGGCTGATGGGCGACCAGGCTGCGCTGGCCCGGGCGGGTGACCGATGAGCGCCATGACCGCGAGCACCACGCGGCCGGAGGAAAGTCCGGCCGGCGGAGGGCTGCCGCGACTGCTGCCGCCGCCCGGCCAGCGCGGTGACCTGGCCAGCCACCTGGCCGGCCACGGCCCGGTGCCGTACCGGGGCCAGGCCCGGGCGCTGATCCCCGAGGTCCGCGCGGCCGGGCTTACCGGCCGGGGCGGGGCGGCGTTCCCGGTACACCGCAAGCTGGAGACCGTGGCCGCAGCCCGCCCGGGGCGCGCCGTCGTGGTCGGCAACGGCGCGGAGGGCGAGCCCGCCAGTCACAAGGACCAGGCCCTGCTGTGCCTGGCGCCGCACCTGGTCCTGGACGGGCTGCAGCTGGCCGCCGAGGCGGTCGGCGCCGGGCGCGCTGTCCTGTACGTCCGCCGTGACGTGCGGGCCCGCGCCCGGCTGGACGACCAGATTTCGCAACGGTCCGCCCGCGGGCTGGACCGGGCCGCGGTCGAGCTGGTGTCGGCCCCGGCCCGGTTCCTGGCCGGTGAGGAGTCGGCGCTCGCGAGCCTGGTCAGCGGCACCGCGGCGGTGCCGCGCTTCACCCCGCCGCGGGTGTTCGAGCGCGGCGTGGACGGGCGCCCGACCCTGGTCCAGAACGTCGAGACGCTGGCCCACCTGGCGCTGATCGCGCGCTACGGCCCGGGCTGGTTCCGGAACCTGGGCACGCCGGACGAGCCCGGCACCATGCTGTGCACGCTGCGCCGGGCCGACGGCTCGGTGAACGTGGCCGAGGCGATCATCGGCACGCCGCTGGCCAGCCTGCTCGATTCCCCCGGGGCCAGCGCGGTCCTGGTCGGCGGGTACCACGGGGCCTGGATACCGGCCGACCAGGTGCCCTGGCTCACGCTGAGCAACGCCGCGCTGAGGCCGGCTGGCGCCTTCACCGGCGCCGGGGTGCTGGCCGCGCTGCCCGCGGACCGGTGCGGCCTGGTGGAATCGGCCCGGGTCGCCCGGTACCTGGCGCTGGAGTCGGCCGGGCAGTGCGGGCCGTGCCTGAACGGCCTGCCGTCGATCGCGGCGGCCATGGGCGAGCTGGCCGGGCTGGCCAGTGAAGGGGGATGGGGAGGTGGGCGGGCGGACCCGCGGGCGCTGGACAACCTGCGCCGCTGGGCCGGACTGGTCGAAGGTCGCGGGGCCTGCCATCACCCCGACGGCACGGTCAGGTTCCTGCGCTCGGCGCTGCAGGTATTCGCCGATGAGGTCGGCCAGCACCTGCAGGGCCGTTGCACCGCAGGCAGCGGCCGGGCGTTCCTGCCCGTCCCGGCCGGGCCGTCCACCGACGCGGACTGGAGCTGACTGATGGGCACACTGCGGGTCAACCCGATCGCGTGCTCGGGGCACGGCCTGTGCGCCGAGCTGCTGCCCGAGCTGATCTCGCTCGACGAGTGGGGCTACCCGGTCCTCGCCGACCGGGGGGTGCCGCCCCGCCTGGCCCGGGAGGCCCGGCGGGCGATGACGGACTGCCCAGCGCTGGCCCTGCGGCTCGTCCCGGCGCCAGCCCCGGCCCCGGACCGCGGGCCGGAGGGGGCCGGGCCCGCCCCGGGGCGGCGCGTTAGGGCAGGTTAGCTTTTCAGAAGGAACTCAGAAACTGCTCAGACGGACGCTAGAGGCGGCCCGCACATCCTGGAAGCATGACGAGCGTTATGGAAAATCAGCAGGCGGCAGGCGACAAGCTCACGGTCCGGGCGGACGGGACGCCGATCCGGGTCCTGGTCGTGGACGACGAGCCCAGCCTGGCCGAGCTCCTGTCCAGCGTCCTTCGCTATGAGGGCTGGGACATCGCGGTCGCGGGGGACGGCTCGTCCGCCGTCCGGACGGCGCGCGAGTTCAAGCCGGACGCGGTCGTCCTGGACGTGATGCTCCCCGACTTCAGCGGCTTTGAGGTGCTGCGCCGGCTGCGCGCCGAGCTGCCGCACGTCTGCGTGCTGTTCCTGACCGCGCGGGACGCGGTCGAGGACCGGGTGGCGGGCATCACCGCGGGCGGCGATGACTACGTGACCAAGCCGTTCAGCCTGGAAGAGGTGCTCGCCCGGCTGCGCGGGCTGCTGCGCCGGGCGGGCGTGGCCCGGGCCCAGGCCGGAACCCAGCTGGCCGTGGCCGACCTGACCATGGACGAGGACGCCCGGGAGGTGCGCCGGAGCGGCGAGCTGATCGACCTGACCGCCACCGAGTTCGAGCTGCTCCGGTTCCTCATGCGCAACCCGCGGCGGGTGCTGTCCAAGGCGCAGATCCTGGACCGGGTGTGGAACTACGACTTCGGCGGCCAGGCGCACGTGGTCGAGCTGTACATCAGCTACCTGCGCAAGAAGATCGACACCGGCCGGGAACCGCTGATCCACACCGTCCGCGGCGTCGGTTACGTGCTGAAGTCGGCCAGCTGAGGCGGACGGGCGGCAGCAGATGACCCAGGCGGCCGGATCCGGGGCGCCCCCGGCGCGCGGGCTGCGCGGCTGGCTGGCCGGCCGGACGCTGCGCAGCCGGCTGATCGCCGGCCTCGTCGCGCTGCTGTTCCTAGCCTGCGCCGCGGTCGGGATCGTGACCTACGTCAGCCTGCACGGGTACCTCCTCAGCCAGCTGGACACCCAGCTCACGGCGGCCAGCATGCGCTACACCACGTGCGTGGACGGCCCGCCGCCGGGAAGCCAGCCGCCGGGCACGGGCGATCCGGACGACAACACGCAGCCGGGTGATCCAGATACCCACCAGGACAATCCGGGGTACTGCGCCAACACGCCCGGCCAGGCCGAGGGAACGTTTTCCGCCGCGGTCAGCTCCGGCGTGGTCAGCACCGCCAACATCACCTACGGCGACTGCCACCTCTACGCCGCGGACCGGGCCACGCTGGCGCGGATCCCGGTCAACGGCAAGCCCTACACCGAGAAGCTGTACTCGCTCGACGCCGACTACCGGCTGGTGGCGCAGCAGGGGACGGGCGGCACCGTCCTGATCACCGGCCTGCCCATGGCGTCGATGACCGACACGCTGAACAACGTGGAACTCACCGAGGTGATCGTGTTCGCCGCGGCCCTGTTCCTCACCGCGTTCATCGGCACCGGCTGGGTGCGGCTGTCGCTCCGGCCGCTGCGGCGGGTGACGGCTACCGCGGCCGAGGTGGCCAGGCTGCCGCTGGCCAGCGAGGTCGACGTGCCGCACCGGGTTCCTGACGCCGACCCGCGGACCGAGGTCGGCCAGCTCGGCGCCGCGTTCAACCGCATGCTCGGGCACGTGGAGAACGCGCTCGGGCGGCGCGAGGCCAGCGAGGCGCGGCTGCGCCGCTTCGCCGCGGACGCGAGCCACGAGCTGCGCACGCCGCTGGCCGCGATCCGCGGCTACACCGAGCTCGCCCGGCGGCACCCGGGCACGCTCCCGCCGGACGTGGAGCACGCGCTCGACCGGGTCGAGTCGGAGTCGGCCCGGATGAGCGCGCTGGTCGAGGACCTGCTGCTGCTGGCCAGGCTGGACGCGGGCCGGCCGCTGGAGTCCCGGCCGGTGGACCTGACCCGGCTGGCCATCGACGCCACCAGCGACGCGCGCGCCGCCGGCCCCGATCACCGGTGGCAGCTCGGGCTGCCCGAAGGCCCGGTGCTGGTACCCGGCGACGACCAGCGGTTGCACCAGGTGCTCGCCAACCTGCTCAGCAACGCGCGGACGCACACCCCGGCCGGGACCACGGTCACGGTCGCGGTCGGCTCCGCCCCGGACCGCGGCGCCGCGGAGCTCAGCGTGACCGACGACGGCCCGGGCATCCCGGCCGAGCTGCAGCCGGACCTGTTCGAGCGGTTCGTCCGGGGGGACAGCTCCCGGTCCCGCGCGGCCGGCAGCACCGGCCTCGGCCTGTCGATCGTGGCCGCGGTCGTGGCCGCTCATCACGGGACGGTCGGCGTGACCAGCCAGCCCGGGCGCACCCGCTTCCTGATCACGTTGCCGCTGCTGCACGACCCGGCGGCCCCGTCGGAGGGCTCACAGCCAACGTAGAGGCTGGCCTCAGGGCGCGTGCAAAATGATCGGGTGACTTGGTAGCCGTGACGTCACCCAGCAGAGTCCTCGACCACGGTTCCAGCGGCCCGGGTCCGGCCCGCGCGCCGGGCGGGCCCGCCTCGCGCGGCCGCCTCGCCCGCGTGGCGCGCGGGCCCGCGACCGACCCGCCCTGGGCCCGGCCGACGCTGCTGGCGGTGCTCGCGCTCACCGCGGTGCTCTACACCGTGGGCCTCAGCCGCAACGGATGGGCCAACGACTTCTACGCCGCCGCGGTCCAGGCCGGCACGAAGAGCTGGAAGGCGTTCTTCTTCGGCTCGTTCGACGCCTCGAACTTCATCACCGTGGACAAGACGCCCGCGTTCTTGTGGGTCATGGACATCTCGGCGCGGATCTTCGGCGTGAACTACTGGAGCGTGCTGGTACCGCAGGCGCTGGAGGGCGTGGCCACGGCCGGGCTGCTCTACGCCACGGTGCGGCGCTGGTTCGGCGCCGCGGCCGGCATCCTGGCCGCGGCGGCCATGGCGGTCACCCCGGTGGCGGCGCTCATGTTCCGGTACAACAACCCCGACGCGCTGCTGACCCTGCTGATGACCGCGGCCGCGTACGCGGTGACCCGCGCGATCGAGGCCGGGAAGACCCGCTGGCTGGTGCTGGCCGGCACCCTGCTCGGCTTCGGGTTCCTGGCCAAGATGCTGCAGGCGTTCCTGGTCCTGCCGGGGTTCGCCGTGGCCTACCTGGTGGCCGCGCCGCGCGGGCTGGGCCAGCGGATCTGGCAGGTGCTGGCGGGCGGGGCGGCGCTGCTGGCGGCCGCGGGCTGGTGGGTGCTGGTCGTCCTGCTCATCCCCGCCGCTGACCGGCCCTACATCGGGGGTTCCACCAACAACAACATCCTGCAGCTCACTTTCGGTTACAACGGGTTCGGCCGGCTGGACGGCAGCGAGACCGGCGCGATCGGCGGCGCGGCCGGCCACGGGGTGGCCGCGACCGGCGGTACCGCCGGGCTGACCCGGCTCTTCGCGGCCGACATGGGCGGCCAGGTCAGCTGGCTGCTCCCGGCCGCGCTGATTGCGCTCGCGGCGGTGCTGTGGGGCACCCGGCGCGAGCCGCGCGGCGACCGGACCCGGGCCGCGGCCCTGCTGTGGGGCGGCTGGCTGCTGGTGACCGGCGCGGTGTTCAGCTACATGGCGGGCATCATCCACTCCTACTACACGGTCGCGCTCGCGCCGGCGATCGGCGCCCTCGTGGGCATCGGCGCCGTCCAGTTGTGGCGGGTGCGCGACGGCTGGCGGCGGCACGAGGGCAGCTGGTTCGGCCGGGCCTGGCTCGCGGCCGGCGTGGCGGTCACCGCCTGGTGGTCGTACGTGCTGCTGGACCGGACTCCGGACTGGATCCCCTGGCTGCGCGTGGTCATCCTGGCCGCCGGCCTGGGGGCGGTGGTGCTCCTGGTCGCCGGGCGGTGGCTGGCGTCGGTCGCCTCCGCGGCGTGGGCCAGGGCCGCGCTGGTGGTGGCGCCGGCGTCGCTGGCCCTGACCGCCGCGCTGGCCGGGCCGCTGGCTTACAGCCTGAACACGGCCGCGACCGCGCACGCCGGCGCGCTGCCGACCGCGGGCCCGGCGGTGACCGCGTTCGGCGGCCCGGGCGGGTTCGGCGGGCCCGGGCGTTTCGGCCCGGGCGGCGGGTTCGGTCGCGGCGGGGGCTTCGGCCGTGGCGGAGGCGGGACCGGCGGGACCGGCGGAGCTGGCGGGACCGGCGGGTTCGGCGGCGGCGGGTTCGGCGGCACCGGGGGCACCGGCGGACAGGGTTCGGCGGGCACCGGGACCGGCGGGTTCGGCGGCACCGGCGGATTCGGGGGGGCCACCGGGCCGGGTTCCGCGGGCACCGGGACCGGCGGCTTCCGGGGCGGTTTCCCCGGCGGCCGCGGGTTCGGCGGCCGGGGCGGCGGCGGCCTCGGCGGCAGCACCCAGGTCAGCAGCGCCCTCACCGCCCTGCTCAAGGACGGCGCGGCCGGCTACCGGTGGGCCGCGGCCACGGTGAGCTCGGACAGCGCCGCGCCGCTGCAGCTGGCCAGCGGCAAGCCGATCATGGCCATCGGCGGGTTCAACGGCACTGACCCGGCGCCCACGCTCGCCCAGTTCGAGCGGTACGTGGCGGATCACGAGGTCCACTACTTCGTCGGCGCCAACGTCGACAGCTTCGGCGGCGGATCCGGCGACGCCGGGGAGATCACCGCGTGGGTGCGGGCGCACTTCAGCGCCCAGACCGTCGGCGGCGAGACCGTCTACAACCTGGCCGCCCCCGCCTCGTCCTGACCCCCGGGCTGCGCCATGGCCGCGCCTCGGGTCATCCGCCTAGTCGGCCACGGCCTGCCCCGGCCCGCCCTTGCCCGCCAGGTCGAGCAGGTCGTCGAGGATCGGGCGGAGTTCGTTCGCGATCAGGGTGAGGTGACCCTGGCCGGGCCGCAGCCGGGCACGGGCCCGCGGGATGTTCGCCACGAGCCATTCGCCGTGCGCGCTGGGCACCATCCGGTCCTGGTCCCCCTGCCAGATCGCGACCGGCGTGGCGTGGCCGAGCGCGTCGAGGCTGAGCCCCCAGTCCTTGGTGAAGGCCAGGTCGTCGTCCCGCCAGCCGGCGATGCCGGTGGCCAGCGCCGCGCGGAACGACGCGGCCAGGTAGTCGGCGAACTCGCCGGTGAGCGTCGCCTTGTCCGCCTCCGAGGCCAGCCCGCCCAGGGCGCCGGCCAGCTCGGCCGCGCTGATGCCCCGGACCTCGGGCGCGACCTGGTCCAGGAACCTGGTGAGTTCGGCTTCTCCGGCCGTCGCCGCGGCGAACTCCTGGATGTTCTCCTCGCCCATGCCCGCGAGCCAGTCCAGGCCGGGGCTGTCGCTGGGCGCGACCCCGGCGATGGTGGCCGCGGCCAGGCACCGGACGGGGAGCAGGGCGGCGCACGCCAGCGCGTGCGGGCCGCCGCCGGACCAGCCCGCGGTGACGAACTCGTCGATGCGGAGCTGAGCCAGGATCGCGTCCACGTCCGCCGCCGCGTCCGCGACCAGCCGGCCCGGCTGCGGCGTGGAGTTGCCGTAGCCGGGCCGCGCGTAGAGCACCGTGCGCAGGCCGCGGGCGGCGGCCACGCTGGCTACCGGCCCCGACTCCACCAGTCCGCTCGGCGTGCCGGTGTGGAACACCAGCGCCAGGCCGTCTGCGGGGCCGGAGACCAGGACATCGAGGACCCGGTCGTCGGGCGTCCGGACCCTAAGCCGCTCATCGTTGTTCGCGCGCATGCGGAGAGCGTAGCGGTTCCGCCGGTACCGCTCGCGCTGGCCCGGGCGGCCTGGCCGCCCGGCCCCCCGGGCACCTGGTCAGCTGCTCCTGATCCAGGTGTTGCTGAACGCCCCGCCGGCGTTGCCGAGCAGGCTGGTGGAATCCTGCGGCAGATCGCCGGCGTCGTACATGACGATCCTGCTCGGGGTCTCCTTGTTCAGAACGAGCCCGTTGATCCTGATCAGGCTGAACCGGACGGTGCCGAAGTCGGCGAGCGGCAGCACGGCACCCGTCGCGCCCGACGACGGGGCCTCGGTAATGACCTCGGCCGAGGACCGGGCCAGGTTCGGGTTTCTCCTGACGATGGTGCGGGTCCAGTGGCGGGTCGCGTCCTTGAGCACCAGCGTGTACTTCTCGACGCCACTGAACGTCACCGACGCGCTCATGTGATCGCCGGGCAGGACCGGGTTCTTGAACACGACCGGGGCCGCCGGGAACATCTCGAACCAGCCGTAGTACTTCGGAGTCGTGCCCGTCGCGCCCGCGCAGTCGGAGTCCGTCCCCGTCTGCTCGACCGACGTGCTGTTGTAGCCGTCCAGGCCGACCCAGAACGCGGCGAACTCGTCACCGGTCGCCGCCGCGCACCGGGCCCGGGGCTGGACCCAGCTGGCCGACACGCTGCGGAACACGTGCTTGCGGGGCAGGTGCGCCGCGTAGCCGGACCAGTTGCTGCTCTTGATCACGTTGAGCGCCCCGCCGGTGGCGTCGGGCCGGATGGCCGGACCGGGCGCGGCCGACCCGATCATCGGGCGTCCCGGGATGACATGCACCGGGCCTGCATGCCCGGTGGCGGGTGATGCGGAGGCGGCGCCCGCCGCTACCGCCGATCCGACCGCCAGGGCCAGGGTGGCCAGAACTACCCACCAGTGACGTGCCATTGAGGCTCCCCTCGGTCTTGCTCCCAATGTGCCGATAGGGGAGCTTATAGCCGCCGACCCGGCCAGCACGGCCGAACACGAGTATGGGCCGCAAGCAAAACGCGCTGCCCCGGCTGCGCGTGCGCAGCCGGGGCAGCGCCTGGCCGGCCGCCGATCGGGCTAGTTGCTCCTGAGCCAGGTGCTGCTGAAGGCGCCGCCGCTGATCGCGCTGGTCGAGTCCTTATCCAGGCCGCTGCTGTCGACCATGATGATCTCGGTCGGGCTCAGCGAGGCCAGCGAGGTGCCGCTCGCCTCGCCGGCGTAGCTGACCGCGGGCCTGGGTAATGGTTAAACCAAGAAATAGTAAAGCCTCGGTGTTGGGCGACCGGTCCGCGCCCGCCGGGCTGACCTACGGTCGCGATGACGTCACTCAGTGCTGATCGCATCCGGTTCAGTGATCTTGGCTTGCGTGACGGTGCTTCGCAAGATCGGCGGCAGGGGCGTACGGTGAAATTGCGAGCCCTGGCCGACAGTGCGGGGGGCTCCGGGGGGTCGTCCCCCGGGCAGATACTGAGGAGACGCCGTGCCGCTTCCCGCCGCCCAGAGCACTCCGGACGCCGTCGAGCGCAACCGCTTCGCGCAGCACCTGTTCGCTCCGCTCCCGCAGCGGTACGACCGGCTGGCCGAGATCCTCTCGTTCGGGCAGAACGGCCGCTGGCGCCGAGCCATGATCGGCCGGATAGCCCCGGCCCCGGGACAGGCCGTGCTCGACGTCGCGTCGGGGACGGCCGGCGTCGCGATCCAGATCGCGGAGCGAACCGGGGCCAGTGTCGCCGGAGTCGATCTCACCGAGCAGATGCTGCGACAGGGCCAGCGCAACGTGGCCGGCGCGGGCCTGTCCGGCCGCATCCGGCTGACCGCCGGCCGCGCGGAGCAGTTGCCGTTCGCCGACGCCACCTTCGACGCGCTGACCTTCACGTACCTGCTCAGGTACGTGAACGACCCGCAGGCCACGCTCGCCGAGCTGGCCCGCGTGGTCAAGCCGGGCGGGCAGGTCGCGAGCCTGGAGTTCCTGGTCCCGCCCTCGCCGTTCTGGCGGGCCTGGTGGTGGCTGTACACGCGGACGCTGCTGCCCGCCGGGGGCCTGGTCACCGGCGGGCGCGAATGGTTCGAGGTCGGCCGGTTCCTCGGCCCGAACATCTCCCGGCACTACCGTCGCTACCCGGTCTCGTGGACGGTCGAGGCGTGGCGCCAGGCCGGGTTCACCGACGTCGGCTTCCGGGTGATGAGCCTGGGCGGCGGGCTGGTCATGTGGGGAACGCGCGCAGGTGGCTGACGGGCTCGCCGCCAGCCAGCCGGAGCCGGAGCCGACGCGATCAGACGCCGCGCGGCCGACGAGGCCCGCGCCGGGTCCGAGCCGCCGCCCGGCCGGCCTACTACGCCGCACGCCCGGGCGGCTGGCGCGACTGGTGGACCCTGCTGCATCCCCCGTACACGGCCTGGCACCTGTCGTACGTGGTCATCGGCGCCGCGCTGGCCCCGCAGGTCAGCCTGACCGCCGCTGCTGGCCACGCTGATCGCGTTCTTCCTGGCGGTGGGCCTGGCCGCGCACGCGCTCGACGAGCTGAACGGCCGGCCGCTGCAGACCCGGATCCCGGCGACCGATCCTGGTGGCCGTCACGGTCGCGGGCCTGGCCGGCGCGGTGGCCCTGGGCGCGGTCGGGGTGGCCCGGGTGGGCTGGGCGCTGCTGCCGTTCATGATCGTGGGCCCGCTGCTGGTCGTCGCCTACAACGCCGAGCTGTTCGGCGGGATCATCCACACCGACCTCGGCTTCGCCGCGGCCTGGGGCGCCTTCCCGGTGCTGACCGCCTACGCCGCGCAGACCGGGCGGCTGGCCCTTGCCCCGGTGCTCGCGGCGGGCGGCGGCGCTGGCCCTGTCGGCGGCGCAGCGCAAGCTCAGCACGCCCGGCCCGGACCCTGCGGCGACGGTCGGTCCGGGTCGAGGGCAGCATCACGCTCGCCGACGGCCAGGTGACCGCGCTGGACCAGCAGGCGCTGCTGGCCCCGCTGGAGCAGCGCGCTGCGGGCGATGTCCTGGGGCCTGGTACTGCTGGCGGCCGCGCTGGCGGTGGCCAGGCTCGGCTAGCTCCGCGCCCGCCCGTTGCGGCGTGGTCAGAGGACGTCGCGGTGCTGCAGGTAGTTGAGCGCGGCCCAGCCGAGGGGCACCGGGAGCCAGAACGTGACGGTGCGGAACAGCAGGACCGCGCTGAACGCCACGGTGCCGTGCAGGCCCGCGGCGGTGAGGCCCGCGGACAGGGCCGCCTCGACCGCACCGATCCCGCCGGGCGTCGGGACCGCCGAGCCGATCGCGCTGCCGGTCAGGTAGACCACGGCGACGGCGGCGAACGAGAGCGAGCCGCCGAACGCCCGGACGGACACCGCGAGGCAGCAAATGTAGGCGGCGTCCACGACCAGCGTCCCGCCGATGCCCTCGGCCAGCTTGGCCGGCTGCTGCACGAGGTCGAGCAGCCGCGGGATCACCTGGCTCAGCGTGGAGGTCAGGCGGGACAGCAGCAGCTTGCGCGCCGGCCGGTATGGCCAGCACCACCAGGGCCACGCTGACCAGGACGGCCAGGGCGATGTAGGTCCAGCCCGGCGGGCGTAGCGAGGCGTGCGATGAGCCGGCCACCGCGATGAAGATCACTAGCAGGATCAGGTGCAGCGCGAACGCGATGACCTGCGAGACGCCGATGCTGGCCACCGCGTCGGCGGACGTCAGGTTCCGCTTGCGCAGGTAGCGGAGGTTCAGCGCCACCCCGCCGACGGCGGCGGGCGTGACCAGGGTCACGAACGAGCAGGCGACCTGGGTGAGGAAGGTCTGGACGAACCTCAGCCGTTCCAGCACGAACCCGGACAGTGCCCACGTGGCCCCGAAGTAGGTCAGCGCGGACAACAAGAGCGCGACCGCGCCCCAGCGCCAGTCGGCCTGGCGGAGCGTCTGGCTGAAGCTGGTCTTGGTGAGGTCAACGGCCAGGATGTAGGCCGCGAACACCGCCGCCACCAGCGTGAGCACGTTCCGCAGCCGGATGCGCTCGACCTGGACCGGAGCGCCCTCGGGGCCGGGCGCGGTGGCGAGCAGGCCCTTCCTGAGCGCGGGCAGCACCTCCTTGTGGCGGCTCGCGGCGATCCTGGTCGTGCGGTACAGCACCACAGGCTGGATCAGCGGCGCCACGGCGGCCAGTTCGTCGGCGCTGAGCTTGCGCCGGGCGCTGGCGACGGCCCGGTCCGGCCCGACCAGCAGCGCCAGTTCGGCCAGGAGCTGGGCCAGGTCCAGCCGCAGCTGAAGGTCGCTGGCCGCGACGTCGCCGTTGCCCGGCTCAAGCAGCATGACCTCATCGCCGCCGCTGCCGCCATCCCGGTGCGGCGGCCCGAGCCCGGGAGCCAGATTGCCGCCGCCGCCACCGT
>CAWIDQ010000079.1:0-22545 GCA_963834695.1 uncultured Actinomycetota bacterium | reverse complement strand
GTCCATGAGCTCCCGCGACGCGGGCCCGGGGATCTCGGTGACGATACGACGTTCCTGGGCGAGCCCGGGGCCGCCCACCGCTGGGTTATCCATTACGGGGCCAGTTGTGGTCATGAGGTTGACGATAGGGCACGAGCACGGGGGCGGCACGGGCGGGAAGCCCCGGATGTGGCAGGGTCGGCCCGGAGGACATGACCGCGGAGGGAGCAGCATGATCCCGGACCACGACTCCGACGAGGCGCTCGCGGGCTACGCCGCCAGCCGCCGCTTCACCCTGGGCCGGCCGCGCGACCTGACGCTCGTTCCCGCCGACGGCCGCCTGGTATTCCTCCGGGCGCTGGCCGCCGACGACCCGGCCACCGCGCTGTGGTCCCTCGATTTGCGCAACGGGCAGGAGCGGCTGCTGGCCGACCCGCGGGCCCTGGCGGGCGGCGCGGACGAGGTCATTCCCGCGGCCGAGCTCGCTCGCCGGGAGCGGATGCGCGAGTCCGCCCGCGGCATCGTGGCCTACTCGGCCGACGCGGCGGGCCAGTCCGCGGTCTTCGCGCTCTCCGGACGGCTGTTCGCGTGCACCCTCGCCACCGGCGACGTGCGCCCGGTGCCCACGGACGGGCCGTGCGTGGATCCGCAGCTCGACCCGGCCGGGACCGCCGTCGCCTACCTGCGCGACCGCGGGCTGCGCGTGGTCCGGCTCGACGGTGAGGTCGTGTTCGACCTCTTCGACGGGGACCCGGAGGTGAGCTACGGTGCCGCCGAGTTCGCCGCGGCCGAGGAACTGAGCCGCCAGCACGGGTTCTGGTGGAGTCCCGACGGCCGGCAGCTACTGGTCGCCCGGGTCGACACCCGCGACGTGACCTCGTGCTGGCTCGCCGATCCCACGTACAACGAGCAGCCCCCGGTCCGGCAGCGCTACCCGCGCGCCGGGACCGCCAACCCCGTGGTGCGCCTGGTCCTGGCCGGGCTGGACGGCGCCATCGTCGCGGTCGCCGGAGCCCCGGACGAGCGGCTGCCGTACCTGGCGGCCGCGCGCTGGGAGCGCGGCAGCGCGCCGACGCTCGCGCTGCTCACCCGGGATCAGCACCGGGCCGAGATCCGGACCGTCAACCCGGCCACCGGCCAGACCCTGCTCGTGAGCGCCGACACCGACCCGGCCTGGCTGCAGCTCATGCCGGGGACGCCGCGCTGGCTCCCGGACGACCGCCTGCTACGGGCCGCCATCTCCGAGGACACCTACCGGCTGTTCGTCGGCGGCCAGCCGTGCACGCCCGCCGGGCTGCAGGTCCTCGGCGTGATCTCGGTCGGCGAGCGGACGGTGTTCCGCGCGACCACGGAGCCGACCGAGCAGCACCTGTACGCGCTCGATCACGCCACCGGCGCGATCGAGCAGCTCACGTCGGAGCCGGGCGTGCACAACGGCGTCGCGGCCGGGAACCTGCTCGCGGTCACGTCCGAGACGCTCGACGGCGACGGCGTCACGGTGCGGGTGCACGAAGACGGGCGCGTGCTGACCACGACCGGGTCCCTGGCCCAGCCGCGGGCGTTCGCCCCGCAGGTGACGCTGCTGCGGGCCGGCGAGCGGGAACTGCGGACCGCGGTGATCCTGCCGCGGGACGACCGCCGGCCGCCGGGGCCGCTGCCGGTCGTCATGGCCCCGTACGGCGGGCCGAGCCAGCAGGTGCTCAAGGCGCGCCGGGTGTTCTACGAGCCGCAGTGGCTGGCCGACCAGGGGTTCGCCGTGATCGTGGCCGACGGCCGGGGCTCGCCGGGCCGGGGCCCGGCCTGGGAGCGCGCGTTCTCTCTCGACGTGGCCACGCCCGCGCTGGACGACCAGGTCGCCGCGCTGGAGCACGTTATGGATCGTTATCCGGGAGAGCTGGACGCCGAGCGGGTCGGCATCCGCGGCTGGTCGTTCGGCGGGTACCTGTCGGCTCTGGCCGTGCTGCGCCGACCGGACGTGTTCCGGGCGGCGATCGCCGGGGCGCCGGTCAGCGACTGGCGGTACTACGACACGGCGGCGACCGAACGCTGGCTCGGCCATCCCGACGCGCATCCCGACGCGTACCAGCGCACGTCGCTGCTGCCGCTGGCCGCGAGCCTGACCAGGCCGCTGCTGCTGGTGCACGGCCTGGCCGACGACAACGTGCACCCGCGGCACTCGCTGCTGCTGGCTGACGGGCTGCTCGCGGCGTCGCGCTCGCACCGCCTGCTCCTGCTGCCCGGCGTCACGCACATGGTCTGGCAGCCGCCGGTCATCGAGGCCGTGCTCCGCACGCACGCCGAGTTCTTCCGGCACTGGCTGGCGCCCTAACCCCGGGCCGCCGCGGCGGCCCGCGGCTCGCGCAGCCGGGACGCGAGCAGGAGCGACGCCACCGGCGCCGCCGCGAGGACCGTGAGCGACACGGCGAGCCCGTAGCGGTCGGCCAGGAACCCGAACAGCGGGGCGGCCAGCCCGCCGATCGAGATGGCCAGGAACGGCAGTAGCGCGGGCACGGCTCCCTGGTACAGGTCGTCGACCGTGTGGGTCGCGGCCCAGCAAGGCCAGGATCGGGCCGCTCCCGGCCAGGCGGGAGGGTCGGGTGGGGAGAACAGATGTCTGATGACTTGGCTCGCGCAGCGAGAAGGGGCGGGTCATGACGGCATCACCGGTCGATGAGCGATCGCGGCTTGGCGGCGGTGGGATCGAGGTGGTCGTGGGTGGCCTGGGCGGCCGCGGCCGTCGGGCCGTGGTCGCGGGGGACGACGCGCGCGATGCGCACTCCCGTTCGGAGCGCGGTCGGCTTATCCTCTCAATCGGCAGCCGGTGCCCGGCGGAAGGAGCGGTGCATGCGTACCCAGGTGGCGATCGTCGGCGCCGGGCCCGCCGGGCTACTGCTATCCCACCTGCTGCACCTGCGCGGCATCGAGTCGGTGGTGCTCGAGGCCCGCACCCGCGACTACGTCGAGCAACGGGTGCGCGCGGGCGTGCTGGAGCAAGGCACCGTGGACACGCTGGTCAGCTCGGGCGCGGGGGAGCGGCTGCTGCGCGAGGGCCTGGTACATCACGGCATCGAGCTGCGGTTCGGCGGGCAGGGTCACCGGATCGCGTTCGAGAAGCTGGTCCCCGGGCGGGCGATCACCGTCTACGGGCAGCAGGAGGTGGTCAAGGACCTGATCGCCGCGCGGCTGGCCGCGGGCGGGCAGATCCTGTTCGAGGTCGCCGACGTCGTGCCGGAGGGGATCGAGAGCTCGCACCCGGAGGTGTCGTTCACCTACCGCGGCGAGCGCCGGGCCGTCCAGGCCGACTTCATCGCGGGCTGCGACGGATTCCACGGCGTCTGCCGGGATGCCATCCCGCCGGGAGTGCTCCAGTTCTTCGACAAGGAGTACCCGTTCGGGTGGCTCGGGGTGCTGGCCGCCGTCGCGCCCTCCTCAGAGGAGCTGATCTACGCCAGCAACGACCGCGGGTTCGCCCTGCACAGCATGCGCAGCCCCGAGGTGAGCCGGTTCTACTTGCAGGTGGCCCCGGACGAGGACATCGCGGCCTGGCCGGACGACCGGATCTGGGCCGAGCTCGCGGCCCGGCTGGAGACCGTGCCCGGGTGGAGCCTGGCCACCGGCCCGGTGCTGGAGAAGGGCATCACCGCGATGCGCAGCTTCGTGGCCGAGCCGATGCAGTTCGGGCGGCTGTTCCTGGCCGGTGACGCGGCCCACATCGTGCCGCCCACCGGCGCCAAAGGGCTCAACCTCGCGGCCTTCGACGTCACCGTGCTGACCGAGGCGCTCGCCGCCTGGTACTCGTCCGGGGACGCGGCGCTGCTCGACGGGTACTCGCGGGCCTGCCTACGCCGGGTCTGGCGGGCGCAGCACTTCTCCTGGTGGATGACCACGCTGCTGCACTCGTTCGAGAGCTACGACGCCTACGACCGCCGGCTGCAGCAGTCATACCTGGATTACGTGTGTACCTCCGAGGCCGCGTCAACCTCGCTGGCCGAGAACTACGTCGGCCTGGCCCTGCACTGACCTGCCCGGGAGCGCGTCATACTCGGGACTGATGCGTTCCGGCGATGCGCTGGTTACGGTCGGTGTTGTGCCTGGTGATTATCTGGCTGAACGGCCGGTGCGGGAACCTCCTCCCGACGAGTTCCTTCAGCGCCAGTGGCTGGCCCCCGTCGTGCTCGCCGCGTGCGCCGGGCTGGCCATACTCTCCCTGGCGATCGGGCCGTATCCGCACGAGCGCGTACCGCGCCTCATGCTCGCGTTCTTGCTGTGCGGCCCCATCGTGTTGCTGCGGCGCTGGCCGGCGCCGGTGCTCGCGCTCGCGGCCACCGCGGCCGGACTGGCTATCGCCTTGGGAAATGTCCCATTGCCCCTCACCGTCACGCTCGGGCTGGCTACGTATTTTGTCGCCTCGCGCCTGCCGCGGCGGGTGTCGGTTCCGGTCGCGGTGGCGGCTGCTGCGGTCCTGGGCGGAGCGCTGGTCTATGCGGCGGTCGCGGTCGAGACGGCACCGGTCGTCGGCGAGGCTCTCGCGGGCTTCCTGCCGTTGGCGGCGGCGTGGTTCATCGGTGACAGCGTTGCGGCGCGCCGGCGCTACCAGGCCGGGCTGGCCGAGCAGGCGGAGCGGAAGCGGGCCGCCGAGGCCGAGCGCGCCCAGCAAAAGGTCCGGGAGGAGCGGGTACGCATCGCCCGCGAGCTGCACGACGTCGTCGCGCACACGCTTACCGTGATCACCGTCCAGGCCGGGGTGGGCAGGCGCCTGATGGGCAAGCGCCCGGACGAGGCCGGCGCCGCGCTCGAGTCGATCGAGATGATCGGCCGGACCGCCCAGGACGAGCTACGGGTGGTGCTCGGGCTGCTGCGCGACGAGGAGGTCGGCGCGGCGGCGCTGGCTCCGGCCCCGCGGCTCGTCGACCTGAAGGAGCTCGCCGAGAACGTGCGGGCCTCCGGGACGCCGGTGGAGCTGCGGACGTCGGGCACCGACCGTCAGCTCTCCCCGGCGCTGGAGCTGTCGGTCTACCGGGTCGTCCAGGAGGCGCTGACCAACGTCGTGAAGCACGCGCCGGGAGCCCGCGCCACGGTCGACCTGGCGGTCTCGGATGACCAGGTCCGCATCGAGGTCGCCGACGACGGAGGCACCGCCGGGCGCTCGCCGGGCGAGGACGAGCGGCCGGGCGGCCCGGGCCCGGGTCACGGGATCGTCGGGATGCGCGAGCGGATCGGCGCGTTCGGCGGCTGGCTGGTCGCCGAGCCGCGCGCCGACCGCGGGTTCCGCGTGCTCGCCGAGGTCCCGATCGAGGGAGCGGCGTGACGACAAGCGTCCTCGTCGTCGACGACCAGGCGCTGCTCCGCACCGCGTTCTCGTCGCTGATCCAGGCCGAGGACGACCTGGCCGTCGTCGGCGAGGCCGCCGACGGCCAGCAGGCGGTCGAGCTCGCGGCGAGCCGGCAGCCCGACGTCGTCGTGATGGACGTCCGGATGCCGGTGATGGACGGGATCGAGGCCACGCGGCAGATCACCGCCGGCCACGGGGCGAGCGTGCCCCGGGTGCTCATCCTCACCACGTTCGACCTGGACGAGTACGTCTTCGAGGCGCTGCTCGCCGGGGCCAGCGGTTTCGCGCTGAAGAGCCGACCGCTCGACGAGCTGCTGAGCGCGATCCGCACCGTCGCCGCGGGCGAGGCCCTGCTGGCCCCCAGCGTGACGCGCCGGCTCATCGCCCACTTCACCAGCCACGTCCGGGCACCGGCCGCGGCGCCCGCCGGCCTGGGGGAGCTCACCGAGCGCGAGCGGGAAGTGCTGTCACTGGTCGCGCAGGGACTGTCGAACGCCGAGCTCGCCGAGACGCTGCACGTAAGCCTCCCGACCGCCAAGACGCACGTGAGCAGGATCTTGACCAAGCTCGGGGCCCGGGACCGGACCCAGCTCGTCATCCTGGCCTACAAATCGGGCCTCGTTCCCGCGACCTGAACGCTGCCGCCTGACGGCGGCCGTCATCAGTTTCGCGGCGTGGTGACCTGGGCCTCAAGGCCCCGGAGAAAGAAATGCCGCTGCCCTCCCTCCAGACTGTCACTGGTCGCCAGTAGATTCGAATCATGTCTCGCTACCGGCTGGTGCCGACACCAGCACAGGAGGCAGTCCTGCGCCAGCACTGCGCGCACGCCCGGTATCTGTGGAACCTGGCCATGGAGCAGCAGTCCTGGTGGCGCCCAGGCCGCCGCGCCGCGCCTGGATACTGCGCGCAAGCGGCGCAGCTGACCCAGGCCCGCGCCGAGAACGGTTGGCTGGCCGCTGGCAGCCAGATGGTGCAGCAGCAAGCACTGCGCGACTTCGCCCAGGCCATGGCCAGCTACTTCGCCGGCACCGACCGCAAGCCGACCTGGCGCAGGGAAGGACGAGACGAGGGATTCCGGATCGTCGCGCTGAAGCCCGGTCATGCCCGTAGGCTCTCGCGCAAGACCGGCGAGGTCTGGATCCCCAAGGTCGGGTGGGTGCGGTTCCGCTGGTCCCGGGCCGTCCCGGCGGCTAGGTCCTACAGGGTCACCCGCGACCGGGCCGGACGCTGGCACATCGCCTTCGCCGTTATCCCCGAGCCCGTCCCAGGTCCCGGAACCGGCCAGATCGTCGGCATCGACCGCGGCGTGGCGGTATCGGCGGCCTTGTCCACCGGCGAACTGCTGCGCTGCCCTGGCCTGCGTCCGGCCGAGCGGGTACGCCTGCGGCGGCTGCAGCGCAAGCTTGCCCGCGCCGCGAAGGGCTCGCGTAGGCGCCGGCAGGTCAAGACCGCGATCGCGAAGCTAAAGGCCCGCGAGAGCGACCGGCGCAAGGACTGGGCCGAGAAGGTATCCACCGGGCTGGCCCGCCGGTTCGACCTGATCCGGGTCGAGGACCTGCGTATCACCGGCATGACCCGCTCGGCCAAGGGCACCCCAGCCGAGCCCGGCCGGAACGTCCGCCAGAAGGCCAGCCTGAACCGGGGCATCCTCGCGAGCGGCTGGGGCCTGCTGGCCCGGCGGCTGCAGGACAAGGCCCCCGGCCGGGTCGAGAAAATTCATCCCGCGTACACCAGCCAGTGTTGCTCGGCGTGCGGGCACGTCGCAGCAGAGAGCCGCGAGAGCCAAGCCCTCTTTCGCTGCGTGGCCTGCGGCTACGCCGCCAACGCTGACGTGAACGCCGCACGCAATATCGCCGCAGGGCATGCGGTGACGGCGCGGGGACGCTCGCCGTTGGGCGGGCGGATGAACCGCGAACCTCAGCTCTTTGCCTCCTGACGTTAGGGGCTGGAATCCCCGCCATCAGGCGGAGGAGGATGTCAATCTCGAGGATGAGGCACAAGCGGTCCTTGCGCACGATGACAACGAGCCGCCCGCCGTTCGACGATTACCCGCGATGAACACCATCGACACGCAAGCCATCTCGCATTACCTGCCCGGCCCGGCCCGGTGGGAGGCCGCCACCGTCGTCGCGCATGGCGGGGGCATTCACCTCGGGGTGATCGTTCTCGGGCTCCTCGTGCTCGGAGGAGTGGGCTACAGCGTGGCGCGTACGCGCCGCGGGCACACCAGGCAGCACGACGATGAGTGGGGCCGCCGGGAGGCGACACCGCCCTCGCCGGCCGAACCGTCCCGCTTCGCCGACCCCCCCCAGCGCGGCGGACCGTCCGTGCTGGCCGGGTCGCCCGCGACGCCCGACGCGGCGCCTAACGGCGACACCAGCCCCGCGCCACCGCGGGCGCTCCGTGCCGTCTCCTTCGACCGCCCGACCGGGGGCTGGGCGGTCGAGACCCACGGCCTGACCAAGCGGTTCGGGAGCAACGTCGCGGTCAACGACGTCGACCTGCTCGTCCCGCGCGGGTGCGCGTTCGGCTATCTCGGGCCGAACGGCGCGGGCAAGACCACGCTGATCCGCACCCTGCTCGGCCTGACCCGGGCCGACGGCGGCACGATGTCGCTGCTCGGCATCCCGGTGCCGGCCGAGCGGAGCCGGGCCCTGGCCCGGGTCGGGGCGATCGTCGACGAGCCGCTGTTCCATCCCCACCTGACCGGGCGCGACAACCTCCGCCTGCTGGCCGCGGCCCGGGGCGGCGACGCGGCTAAGCGGATCGCCCCGTCGTTGCAGCGGGTCGGCCTGGCCGAGCGCGCCGACGACAAGGTCGCCCGGTATTCGCTGGGCATGCGCCAGCGCCTCGGCGTGGCCTCCTGCCTGCTCGGTGACCCGGAACTGCTGATCCTGGACGAGCCGATGAACGGCCTCGACCCGGCGGGCATGCATCAGATGCGGACGATGATCATGGACCTGGTCGACGAGGGCCGGACCGTGGTGCTGTCGTCGCATCTGCTGGATGAGGTGGAGCGCACCTGCGACGCGGTGGCGATCGTCGACCGCGGCCGGGTCATCCGCCAGGGTCCCATCGACGAGCTCATCCGCGGCGCCGGCACGCTCACGGTGCAGATCGACTGCGCCGACCCGGCCCGGGCCGCGCAGCTTATCGACGAGGCGGGGATCGCCGCGGGCACCTCCCTCACCGACGCCGGGATGACGGTTACCCTGCCCGCGGGCTCGTCCCGCGAGCAGGTCGCCGACATCAACCGGCGGCTGGTCGGCGCGGGTATCTCCGTATACGGCCTGCAGGAGACCCGCGCCTCGCTGGAGGACTGGTTCTTGTCCGTGACCACCCGGCTGGGAGAGAACCCGTGACCAGTCCCGCCCCCGCGGCCGAGCCGGTGCTGGCCGGAGGGCCATCCCCGGCGCGGCCCGGCCGCACGCCGCTCCCGCGGCGGCTCGGCGCCGCGCTGCCGACCTGGGATCTCATCGCCACGAAGCACCTGGAACTGCGCAAGCGCCGCGGTCTCATGGTCACGGTCGCGGTGATGATCATCGCGCCGACGGTCCTGATCCTGGGCCTGCGGCTGGCGTTCCACCTGTTCGACCCGGCCCACTACGGCCCGGCCGGGGCCCCGGACGTGTTTGATTCCATCGCCAACCTGACCGCGGAATTCGGGTTCATCGTCGCGGCCGTGGTCGGCGCGGCGGCCGGGACCACCGATCTGAACGACGGCATGTTCCGGTACCTGGTGATCACCGGCCGGTCGCGCCTGGCCCTGTACCTGGCCCGCATCCCGGCCGGCCTGGCCATCCTGGTCCCGGCGCTGGCCGTGGCGTTCGCCATGCTCTGCCTGGTGACGAGCTACGAGGCCGCCCCGCAGCCGACCTCGGTCAGCCTGAGCAACGTCTCGATACCGGCGAACCTGGACCAGGCCCAGCTGCAGGCCTGGATCGGGCAGCATCCGCGGCAGGCGGCGGAGGCGTTCGGCCCCACCCCCGTCGGCCCTGGCGTGTTCCGCAAGGGGAGCGGCAGCGGCATCGCCAACGAATTCGCTGCCTACGCCTCGACCGAGGACTCCGAGTTCGCCCCGCCGGCCAACGAGATGGCCAAGATCGGGCTGTGGCTGTCGCTGGAGGTCGGGATCGGGTTCCTGGTCGGGCTGGGGCTGGGCTCGCTCACCGGGCAGCGCACGCTGTCGACGATCCTGCTGATCGGGCTCGAGATCATCGTGACCCCGATCTTCGCCCGTACCCAGATCCCCTATTTCCTGGACGGCCAGCGGCTCGACGTCGGCGTGGCCATGGACCAGCTTCGCCCCGCCTGGCTGGCCCCCGCTCAAGGTCCCGGCGGGGGCCCGGGCCCCGGCGGCCTGCTGTTCGGCGGGCGGGGTGCCCTCGGCATACCGCCGATGCCGACCTGGGCCATGATCTCGGTGATCGTCGGCTGGATCGTGGTCTGGTCCGTCCTCGGGGCGTGGCGGATGATGACCCGCGACGCCTGACGCCGCGGGTCGGCTGGCCCGTGAGGGCCGGGTCCTGGTTCACTGGCCGCAGCACCCGGCGGCCGCCCCGGCCACGACGAACGGATACCAGCGTGATCGAGTATTTCGACACGGAACGGGGCCGCTTCGCCGTGGAGATCACCGGGCCCGCCGAGGCGCCGCCGATCGTCCTGATCGCCGGGCTCGGGGACGATCACGCGTCCTGGGAACCGGTCTTGCCTTACCTGACCGCGGAGTACCGCTGCGTCACGTTCGACAACCGCGGCATCGGCCTCAGCCCGATCACGCCGGGGCCCTACCGCACATCGGAGCTGGCGGCCGACGCGCACGCGATCCACCGGGCGCTGGGACTGGCGCCGTGCGTCGCGATCGGCTCGTCCATGGGCGGGGCCATCGGCCAGGAATGGGCGATCCGGCATCCCGGCGACGTCTCCGGACTCGTGCTCTCCAACACGTGGGGGCGCAGCGACGCGTTCCTCCGCGTGCTGTTCGAGCACTGGGGGTCCCTGGCCAGCGAGGGCCGGGCCGGGGAGCTGATGGACAGCCTGCTGCTGTTCTCCATGTCGGCCGCCTATCTCGCCGCCAAGCCGGAGACTGTCAGCGAATTCCGTTCCTCGCCCGTACCGGACCTAGAGGGGTTCGCGGCGGCCGCCTCCGCTTGTCTCCACCACGACGCGCTGCCGAGGCTGGGCGGCGTACCGCAGCCTGCGCTGGTGCTGGCCGGCCGGGACGACATCCTGACCCGGCCCGCGCTATCGGCCGAGGTAGCACAGGCGATGCCGGCCGCGGAACTGCACGTCCTCGACGCGGGTCACATGATCTTCTGGGAAGCCCCGGAGCAGTGGGGGAGTGCGGTCGCCCGCTGGCTGGACAGGCACGGCCGGCCTGATGTGACCACCACCGGGCGCGGCGGCGGAGCAGGCCCGGCCCGGGCTCAGCGGAACAGGCCGCTGTAGGCGTTGAGCGCGGGCTGGCCGCCAAGGTGGGCGTAGAGGACCATGGAATCCTTGCCGATCTCGCCGCTGCGCACGAGGTCGACCAGCCCGGCCATGGACTTGCCTTCGTAGACCGGGTCGATGATCACGCCTTCCAGCCTTCCGGTCAGCCGGATCGCGTCGAGCGTGGACTGGACCGGGATGCCGTAGTAGTCGCCGGCCCAGCCCGGCAGGACGGTGATCTCGTCGTCGCGCAGTTCCCGGCCCAGGCCGATGAGCGCGGCCGTGTTACGGGCGATCTTCTCGACCTGGGCGCGGGTGTCCTCGAGCCTGGCCGACGCGTCGATGCCGATCACCCGGCGCCGCCGGCCCTGGCCCGCGAAGCCGGCGATCATGCCTGCCTGGGTGGAACCGGTGACGCTGCACACGACGATGGTGTCGAAGAACAGCCCGAGCTGTCCTTCCTGACGCTGTACCTCGTAAGCCCAGTTCGCGAAGCCGAGGCCGCCGAGCCGGTGATCCGAGGCCCCGGCCGGGATGGCGTACGGGGTCCCGCCCGCCGCGCGGACGTCCTCGAGCGCCTGTTCCCAGCTGGTCTTGAAGCCGATGCCGAAGCCCTCGTCGACCAGGCGCACGTCCGCGCCCATGATCCGGGACAGCAGGATGTTGCCGACCCGGTCGTTGACCGGGTCGGGCCAGTCGACCCAGCTCTCCTGAACGAGCACGGCCCGCAGGCCCAGCCGGGCGGCCACCGCGGCGACCTGGCGGGTGTGGTTGGACTGCACCCCGCCGATCGAGACCAGCGTGTCGGCGCCCTGGGCCAGTGCCTCGGGAACCAGGTACTCCAGCTTGCGGGTCTTGTTGCCGCCGAAGGCGAGCCCGGAGTTGCAGTCCTCCCGCTTGGCCCAGATCTTCGCGCCGCCCAGGTCAGCGGACAGCCGCTCCAGGGGGTGGACCGGGCTGGGCCCGAATAGAAGCGGGTAACGCGGGAAGTCATCCAGGGACACCGGACCTCCAGTCAGGGAAACCGTGGCTTCCACTCAGCAATTTTGTGGCTTCCACTCAGGGAAACCGAGGCCCGTATTCAGGGATCGCGCGGAGGGCCCCCACAAAGCTCTTTGCCCCGGAAGATGCCAGGATAGGCATCATGACCGACGATGGCCGGGCCTGGCGGGGTGCGACGTAGAACGCACAAGTGTGCACATGGCGGCAGATTGTAGTTATCGTCTTGGTAACGGCGGCTAGGAGGAGGCGGGTTACCGCGTGGCGGAGATCGTGTCGCTGGCCGAGGCCATTGCCGAGGCCGTGCACGACGGCGACACCGTGGCGATGGAGGGATTCACGCACCTGATCCCGCACGCCGCCGGGCGTGAGGTGATCCGCCAGCGGCGAAGGGAGCTCACGCTGGTCCGGATGACCCCCGACGTGATCTACGACCAGATGATCGGGGCCGGATGCGCGCGCAAGCTCGTCTTCTCCTGGGGCGGCAACCCGGGCGTCGGCTCGCTGCACCGGTTCCGGGACGCGGTCGAGCACTCCTGGCCCGTCCCGCTGGAACTCGAGGAGCACAGCCACGCCGGGATGGCCAACCGCTACGTGGCCGGCGCGTCCGGGCTGCCGTTCGCGGTGCTGCGCGGGTACAGCGGGACCGGCCTGGCCAGCCATGCGGCGAACATCGCCGAGATCACCTGCCCGTTCACCGGCGACACGCTGACCGCGGTGGCGGCCCTGCGGCCGGACGTGACGGTGATCCACGCGCAGCAGGCCGACCGGGCCGGCAACGTGCAGTTCTGGGGGATCACCGGGGTGCAGAAGGAAGCCGTGCTGGCCGCGGCGCGGTCGGTGGTCACGGTCGAGGAGATCGTCGACGTGCTGGGCCCCCGGCCCGGCGCGGTCGTGCTGCCGGCCTGGGCGGTGGGCTACGTGACGCTGGCTCCGGGCGGCGCACACCCGTCCTACGCGCTGGGCTACACGGCCCGCGACAACGACTTCTACGTCGCCTGGGACGCGATCAGCCGCGACCGGGAGGCGTTCGGGCGGTGGCTCGACGACTGCGTGCACGGGGAAGGAGCCCGGTGACCGGCGACACGGTGGCCGGCGCGGCGGAGGCCGGCGACACGGGGACCGGCTACTCCGCGGACGAGATCATGACGGTGACCGCCTCCCGCGCGCTCCGCGACCGGACAACCTGCTTCGTCGGCATCGGCCTGCCCAGCGAGGTGGCCAACCTGGCCCGCGCCACGCACGCGCCGAACCTGGTCCTGATCTACGAGTCGGGCACGATCGGGGCCAAGCCGGGCTGGCTGCCGCTGTCCATCGGCGACGGCATCCTGGCCGAGACCGCCGACGCCGTGGTGAGCGTGCCCGAGATCTTCAACTACTGGCTGCAGCCGGGCCGGATCGACGTCGGCTTCCTCGGCGCGGCCCAGATCGACAGGTTCGCCAACATCAACACCACGGTAATCGGCCCCGACTACGCCGAGCCCAAGATCAGGCTGCCTGGCGCGGGCGGCGCGCCGGAGATCGCCGGGTCCTGCCGGGAAGTGATCGTGATCGTGCGGCAGACCCTGCGGACCTTCGTCGAGCGGGTGGACTTCGTCACCTCGGTCGGCTTCGGCGACGGGCCGGGCAGCCGGGAGTACCTCGGCCTGACCGGCGCGGGCCCGCGCAAGATCATCACGGACCTGGGCGTGCTGGAGCCCGACCCGGCGACCTGCGAGCTGGTGCTGACCGCGGTGTACCCGGGGGTGTCGGTCCCGCAGGCGAGGGAACGGACCGGATGGGACCTGCAGGTGTCCCCGGGCCTGGCCGAGATCGCGCCGCCCAGCCCGTCCGAGCTGGCCGTGCTGCGCGGCCTGCTCGCGACCATGCCCGCGGCCGGGGGAGCGCCGTGATGATCACCACCGCACCGAGAGGAGAACATTCACGTGCCGCTAGTTGTGCGGAATACCCCGCGAACAGATCTTGAGGTCGTCGACGGCCTGGCGGCCGCGGGGGTGGCGACGGTGCACGAGGCGCAGAGCCGGACCGGGCTGCTGCGCAGCGACATCCGCCCGATCTTCCGGCCCGCGCGTATTGCCGGCAACGCGCTGACCTGCGAGGTTGCCCCGGGCGACAACTGGTCGATCCATATCGCCGTGGAGCAGGCGCAGCTCGGCGACATCCTCGTGGTCACCCCGACGAGCCCGTGCGACGACGGGTACGTGGGCGACCTGCTCGCCGGGAGCCTGCTGGCGCACGGCGTCCGGGGCGTGGTCATCGACGCCGGGGTGCGGGACGTCGCCACGCTGACCGAGATGCACTTCCCGGTCTGGTCGAAGGTGATCTCCGCCAAGGGCACGGTGAAGGAGACACCCGGGAACGTGCAGACCCCGATCGTCTGCGCCGGCGCGTACGTCCGGCCCGGGGACGTGGTCGTGGCCGACGAGGACGGGGTCGTGGTCGTGCGGCGCGAGGACGCCGAGACGGTGCTCAAGGCGGCCCAGGACCGGGAGGCCAGCGAGGCGTCCAAACGGCCGCGGCTGGCCGCCGGGGAGCTCGGCCTCGACCTCTACGACATGCGCGGCCGGCTCGCCGGCAAGGGAGTCCGCTACGTCGACTTCAAGGACCTCCCATGACGACCCAGACCGCCATTTCCTGCGCCGCCATGCGCGGCGGCACGTCCAAGGGCCTGGTCTTCCTCGCCGACAACCTGCCCGCCGACCGCGCGACGCGCGACGCGGTGCTGCTCGCCGCGATGGGATCCCCGGACCCCCGCGAGATCGACGGCATGGGCGGCAGTCACCCGCTGACGTCGAAGGTCGCCGTGGTGAGTTTGTCGTCCCGCGACAACGCGGACGTCGAGTACCTGTTCCTCCAGGTGTGGCCGGACCGGCCCGAGGTCTCCGACAGTCAGAACTGTGGCAACATGCTGGCCGCCGTGGGGCCGTTCGCGATCGAGCAGGGGCTCGTGGCCGGGGCCGACCCGGTGACGCCGGTCCGCATCTGGATGCGGAACACGCAGACGCTGGCCACGGCGCTGGTGCAGACGCCGGGCGGGCAGGTCCGCTACGACGGGCCCGCGCGCACCGACGGCGTGCCCGGCACCCACGCGCCCATTCCGATCGAGTTCGCTGACGTCGCCGGGTCCTCGTGCGGCGCGCTGCTCCCGACCGGGAACGTCACCGACGTCATCGAGGGCACGACGGTCACCTGCATCGATAACGGCATGCCGGTGGTGTGCCTGGCCGCATCCGACTTCGGACTGACCGGGCAGGAGTCACCGGCCGACCTCGAGGGCAACGCCGAGCTGACCAAGCGGGTCGAGGCGATCCGGCTCGCCGCCGGGCCGCCGATGAACCTCGGCGACGTCACCGACCAGACCGTGCCGAAGATGAGCCTGCTGGCGCCCCCGGCGCACGGCGGCACGGTCTCGACCCGGACGTTCATCCCGCACCGGGTGCACGAGGCGATCGGTGTCTTCGGCGCGGTGTCCGTCGCCACCGCGTGCGTGCTGCCCGGATCCGTGGCCCACGAGGTCGCGGTCATCCCGGGGAAGGCGGAAGGCTCGGTCGACATCGAGGTCGAGCACCCCACGGGCTTCTTCACCGCCACCATCGAGGTGCGCCCCGGTAACGGGGGCCCGGCCGTGACCCGGTCGGCCCTGCTGCGCACCGCCCGCCTGCTCATGCGGGGCGAGGTCATGGTGCCCTCATCGGTCTGGGCCGCGCCGGGAGCCTCGCGGTGATCATCGACTGCCACGGGCACTACACGACCGCACCGCCGCAGCACGATGCGTGGCGCAAGAGCCAGCTGACCGCGTTCCGCGAGGGCCGCCCGAGCCCGGAGTATCCGGCGATCTCCGACGACGAGATCCGCGAGTCGATCGAGCAGAACCAGCTCCGCCTGCTGCGCGAGCGCGGCGCGGACATGACGATCTTCTCGCCGCGGGCGTCCGCGATGGCCCACCACGAGGGCGACGAGCGGGTGAGCGGCGAGTGGGCGCGAGCCTGCAACGACCTGATCGCGCGGGTGGCCGGGCTGTTCCCCGAGACGTTCATCGGCGTGGGCCAGCTGCCGCAGTCACCCGGCGCCGACCTGAAGGCGTCCGTGGCCGAGCTGGAACGCTGCGTGCTCGAGCTGGGGTTCGTCGGCTGCAACCTCAACCCGGACCCGAGCGGCGGCTGGTGGACCTCCCCGCCGCTCACCGACCGGTACTGGTACCCGATCTTCGAGAAGATGGTCGAGCTCGACGTGCCCGCCATGGTGCACGTCTCCAGCAGCTGCAACCCCGTCTTCCACGCCACCGGCGCGCACTACATCAACGCCGACACCACGGCTTTCATGCAGTTCATCCAAGGCGACCTGTTCACCGACTTCCCCGGGCTGCGGCTGGTGATCCCGCACGGCGGCGGCGCCGTCCCGTATCACTGGGGCCGCTACCGCGGACTCGCGGACATGCTGGGCAAGCCGCCGCTGAGCGAGCACGTCATGCGGAACGTGTCCTTCGACACGTGCGTCTACCACCAGCCCGGCATCGACCTGCTGCTGCAGGTCATCGACACCGGCAACATCCTGTTCGGGTCCGAGATGGTGGGCGCCGTCCGCGGCATCGACCCGGAGACCGGCCACTACTTCGACGACACCAAGCGGTACATCGACGCGGCCAGCCTGACCGACGGCGGCCGCGCGCAGGTCTACGAGGGCAACGCCCGGCGGGTCTATCCGCGCCTGGACCAGGCCCTGCGGCAGCGAGGCCAGTAGAAGATGACGGCTCATCCCCCCGCCCTCCCGCCCTTGCCCGACGCCGACTGGCTCCCGTACGACCCGAACCCGAGCAAGCCGGCCTACGCCCCGCCCCCCGGCGCGGTCGACGCCCACTGCCACGTGTTCGGCCCCGGCGACGTCTTCCCGTACGCGCCGGAGCGGAAGTACACGCCGACCGACGCCGGCAAGGAGCAGTTGTTCGCGCTGCGCGACTTCCTCGGCTTCGAGCGCAACGTCATCGTCCAGGCCACCTGCCACGGCGCCGACAACCGGGCGCTGGCGGACGCGCTGGTGGCGGCCGACGGCCGGGCCCGCGGCGTGGCCACCATCCGGCCCGGCGTGTCCCGGGCGGAGCTGGCCGACCTGCACGCCGCGGGCGTCCGCGGCATCCGGTTCAACTTCGTCCGGCGCCTGGCCGACCCCAAGCCAGACGACTACTACCGCGGCCTGGTCGACCTGGTGGCCGAGCTGGGCTGGCACATCGTCGTGTACTTCGAGGCCCCCGACCTGGCCGAGCGCTGGGACCTGTTCACCAGCCTGCCCACGCCGGTCGTGGTCGACCACATGGGCCGGCCGGACGTGACGCAGCCGGTGGACGGCCCCGGCTTCGCGCTGTTCCTGCGCTTGCTGACCGGGCACGAGAACGTGTGGGCCAAGGTGAGCGGGCCGGAGCGGCTGTCGAAGTCCGGCCCGCCGGAGTACGCCGACGTGATCCCGTTCGGGCGCCGCCTGGTCGAGACCTTCCCCGACCGGGTGCTATGGGGAACCGACTGGCCGCACCCGAACATGAAGAGCCACATGCCCGACGACGGCGCCCTGGTCGACGTCATCCCGCGGATCGCCCGCACCGAGGACCTGCGGCGCCGGCTGCTGGTCGACAACCCCATGCGCCTGTACTGGGAGGATGAACGATGACCACGGATTACACCTCAGAGTTCGATGACATCCCAGGCACCCGGGTGTTCACGGCCCAGCGCGCGAAGCAGGGCTACCCCCTCAACCAGTTCTGCATGAGCCTGATGAAGCCGGAGAACCGGGAGCGGTTCAAGGCGGACGAGCGGGCCTACCTGGACGAGTGGCCGATGACCGAGGCCCAGAAGCAGGCTGTGCTCGACCGCGACTACAACGCCATGCTCGAGCAGGGCGGCAACATCTACTTCCTGGCGAAGATCTTCGCCACGGACGGGCTCAGCTACCTGCAGGCCGTGTCCACGATGACCGGCATGAACGTCGACGACTACCAGAAGATGATGCTGTCCGGCGGGCGGTCGCCGGAAGGCTGGCGCTCGGTGAAGGACGGGAGCTGACCATGGCGCGCATCACCGCCGGGCTGACCACCAGCCACATCCCGGCCATCGGCGCCGCGATCGATCTCGGCAAGACCGAGGAGCCGTACTGGAAGCCGCTGTTCGCCGGGTACGAGTGGACCAAGGCCTGGGCCGCCCGCGAGGTCCCGGACGTGGTGATCCTGGTCTACAACGACCACGCGTCCGCGTTCACGCCGGAGATCGTCCCCACGTTCGCGCTGGGCTGCGCCGACGAGTTCCCGCCGGCCGACGAGGGCTACGGGCCCCGCCCGGTGCCGGTCGTCCGCGGGCACGCCGACCTGGCGGCCCACCTGGCGGAGTCGCTGATCCTGGACGAGTTCGACCTCACCCTGATGTACAAGCTCGACGTGGACCACGGCCTTACCGTGCCGCTGTCCCTGGTCTACGGCCAGCCCGACGAGTGGCCGGTGCGGGTCATCCCGCTCGCCGTGAACGTGGTGCAGTACCCGCCCCCGACCGGCCACCGCTGCTACCAGCTGGGCCAGGCGATCCGCCGGGCGACGGCGAGTTACGCCGAGGACCTCACGGTCCACGTCTGGGGCACCGGCGGCATGAGCCACCAGCTCCAGGGGCCGCGCGCGGGCTTCATCAACTCCGCGTTCGACAACGCGTTCTTCGACCGGCTGGTCGGCGACCCGGACAACCTGGCGCTGGTGCCGCACATCGAGTACGTGCGCGAAGCAGGCTCGGAGGGGATCGAGCTGGTCATGCAGCTGATCATGCGGGGCGCCATGGGCCCCGAGGTCGAGGAGCTGTACCGGTTCTACCATGTCCCCGGATCCAACACCGCGGTCGGGCATCTGGTCGTGCGGCCGTCTGACCAGTCCCCCCAGCCCACCGGCTCGTCCTCCCAGGAAGCGAACTAACCCATGCGGATCGCACTCGCCGGAGCCGGCGCCTTCGGCATCAAGCACCTCGACGGCCTGGCCGAGATCGACGGGGTCACCGTCACGGCCATCGTCAGCCGCAGGCAGGAGCAGGCCGAGGAGGTCGCCCGGAAGTACGGTGTCGGCCACGCCACGACCGACCTCGACGAGGTCCTCGCCCGCGACGATGTCGACGCGGTCATCCTGTGCACCCCGACCCAGCTGCACGCACGGCAGGCCGTAGCCGCGATGCGGGCCGGCAAGCACGTCCAGGTTGAGATACCGCTGGCCGACAGCTGGCCCGACGCGCTCGAGGTCGACCGCACGGCGCGGGAGACCGGACTGATCTGCATGGTCGGGCACACCCGCCGGTTCAACCCGTCGCATCAGTGGATCCACCGTCGCATCGGCGCGGGCGAGCTGTCGATCCAGCAGATGGACGTGCAGACGTACTTCTTCCGGCGGAAGAACCTGAACGCGCTCGGCCAGCCCCGGAGCTGGACCGACAACCTGCTCTGGCACCACGCCGCGCACACCGTCGACCTGTTCCAGTACCAGACCGGCGAGGACGTCGAGATCGCCAACGCCGTGCAGGGGGCGCTGCACCCCGAGCTGGGCATCGCGATGGACATGTCCATCCAGCTGCGCACGCCCGGCGCGCGGATCTGCACGCTTTCGCTCAGCTTCAACAACGACGGCCCGCTCGGCACCTTTTTCAGATACATCTGCGACAATGGCACCTACATAGCCCGGTATGACGACCTGGTCACTGGACGCGAGGAGCCGGTCGACGTGTCGGCGGTCGACGTTTCCACCAACGGCATCGAACTGCAGGACCGCGAGTTCATCGCGGCGATCCGCGAGGCGCGCGAGCCGAATTCCAGCGTGGGTGACGTCCTCCGCTGCTACCGGGTGCTCGGCGAGCTGGAGACCCAGCTTGCCCGGCAGCAGTAGCCGGAGCGGCCGATGACGATCAACCCGTTACTGCACCCGCGGGTGCTCCCGTCCTACCAGCGGCCGGCGCCGGGCGTGCACCCGCCGCTGGACACGCCGGCCTACCGCTTTACGCTGCTGCGGGCGCCGAAACAGCCGCCGGTCCTGCTGCCGCACGGGCTCACCGAGGTGACCGGCCCGCTGCTGGGCGAGGACCGGGCGGTGGCGGCGGACGCGGACCTGACCACGCGGCACGCGGGCGCGCCGCTCGGCGAGCGGATCATCGTGACCGGGCGGGTACGTGACTCGGACGGCAGGCCGGTGCCCGGCACGCTGATCGAGATCTGGCAGGCGAACGCGGCCGGCCGGTACGCCCACAAGATCGATGATCACCTGGCCCCGCTGGACCCGAACTTCGACGGGGCGGGCCGCTGCCTGACCGATTCCGAGGGCAGGTACCGGTTCGTCACGATCAAGCCGGGCGGTTACCCGTGGGCCAATCACCGCAACGCGTGGCGGCCCGCGCACGTCCACTTCTCGCTGTTCGGGCGGGCGTTCACGCAGCGGCTGATGACGCAGATGTACTTCCCGGGGGATCCGCTGTTCTCCTACGACCCGGTCTTCAACTCGGTGCCCGACCCGAAGGCCCGGGAGCGCCTGGTCTGCCGGCTCGACATGTCGGTCACGGAGCCGGACTGGGCGCTGGGCTACCGGTGGGACATCGTGCTGCGCGGCCACGAGGCGACGATGTTCGAGCCGCCGGAGCCGGGGGAGGAGCGCCGGTGAGGCCGTATGTGGGCAGCCGCGGGGAGGATGAAAAAGGTTCGTTGCCGCTGACTCCCTCGCAGACCGTCGGCCCGTTCCTCGCCGTCAGCCTGCCCTGGGCGGACGGCCCGTACGTGGTGGCCGAGGGCACGCCGGGCGCGATCACCATCGAGGGGAAGGTGCTGGACGGGGCGGGCGAGCCGGTGGCCGAGGCGATGCTGGAGACCTGGCAGGCCGACCCCGACGGGAGGTTCGCGCACCCTGACGACCCGCGCGGCAGCGGCGCCGGCACCTGGGGCGGCGGAGCCGCCGGCTTCCGCGGCTTCGGCCGGTGCCTGACCGATGCGACGGGCCGGTATCGCTTCATCACGCTGCGCCCGGGGCGCTTGCCGTGGCCGGGCGGGGCCATCGAGGCACCGCACCTGGACGTGTCGGTGTTCGCGCGCGGCCTGCTCGACCGGGTGGTGACCCGGATCTACTTCTCCGACGAGCAGGCGGCGAACGTGGCCGACCCGGTGCTGGGGGCCATCGCGGACCCCGACCGCCGGGCCACGCTGATCGCGGTGGCGCAGCCCGGCCTGCCGGGTGAGTTCCGGTTCGACATCCGGCTGCAGGGCCATCGGGAGACGGTCTTCTTCGATGTCTGAGCCTGCGACGCCCGGCCCGGTGCCCCTGGTCGCCTCCCTGGAGGGGCCGGCGGGCGCGCCGGTGCTCGTGCTTGGCAACTCGCTCGGCACCACCCGGGCGGTCTGGGAGCCACAGCAGGCCCTGCTGCGCAGGCATTTCCGGCTGCTCAGGTACGAGCACCGGGGCCACGACGGCTCGCCCGCGCCCGCCGGGCCGTACACGATCGGCCAGCTCGGCGCCGACGTGCTGGCCCTGCTTGACCGTTGTGGGATCGAGCGCGCCGCGTACTGCGGGATCTCGCTCGGCGGCATGGTCGGGATGTGGCTGGCGGCGAGCGCGCCCGGGCGGATCGCCGCGCTCGGGCTCTGCTGCACGTCCGCGTACCTGCCGCCGGCGTCGCTGTTCACTGAGCGCGCGCGGCTGGCCCGGTCGGCGGGCATGAGCGCCATCTCCGAGCAGGTGGTCGGCCGGTGGTTCACCCCGCTGTTCCGGGCCCGGCAGCCGTCGGTGCCCGCGTCGTTCGTGGCCCAGGTCGAGGCCACGGACCCGGAGGGCTACGCCGGGTGCTGCGAGGCGATCGCCGCCATGGACCTGCGCCCCTCGCTGGCCTCGGTCACGGCGCCGACGCTGGTCATCGCGGGCGCCGAGGACCCGTCCACGCCGCCGTGGCACGGTGCGGTGATCGCGTCGCGGATCGCGGGCGCGCGGCTGACCGTGATCCGGGGCGCGGCGCACCTCGCGAACGTCTCCAACGCGGGCGAGGTGAGCAGCGCGCTGCTCGGCTTCCTGCTGAGCTGAGCTACCCGCGCGGCCCCCCGATCACCGCGTCGGCGCCCATCGGCCGCTGGTCATTGAACCAGCGGCCGGGGATCGAAGGTCACCCGGATGAAAGTGATCTTGCCGTCGTCCACGTGCCGCCAGTTGACGGTGGGCAGCGGGCCGGTCCGGGCGGTGTGCAGGTCAAACCAGGTGAGGACGTCGGCCCCGTCGATGAAGGTCTTGCGGATGACGATGTCGGTCACGATCTCCGACATGCGCCGGAGCCCGGCGATGCACTCCTCCGCGTTGTCCGCGTGCCCGAGCGGCCCGTCAAAGGTCACGTCGTCGGCCAGGATCGAGCGCAGGCGGGTGAAGTCGCCAGCCTTCCACGCGTCGAAATAGGTCGCGGCGATATCAGCAACCGCGCTCGTCATCGGCAAGTCTCCCTTCCGGCAGGCCAGGCGCGGCTACCCGCCGCCCCGACGACTAAGCATCGCGCTATGCCGCCCGGCCAGAGGGGGCGGGGACGCCGGCGTCGCCCCCGCCCAGGCGAAGGCGTGGGCCGCCCCCTCCCGGCCGCGGGTGGCGGAGGCGTCGCGCCGCGACGGCTCTGGCAGACTAGGGCGGTCATCACTCCCGCTGGAGGCGGCATGCTGCCCTGGTCCGCCGAGCTGGCCGGTCAGCTCGAAGAGCACGTGATCACCAGTGAGCTTCTGCGGGGCAACCCGCTCGGCGACCCGTACGAGCGGCCGCTGTGGGTGTACCTGCCGCCCGGGTACGACGA
>CAWIDQ010000078.1:0-5614 GCA_963834695.1 uncultured Actinomycetota bacterium | reverse complement strand
TGTTGTGTTGTTGCTTGGCGCCGATTACGTATTGCTGACAGGTCCAGGGTGACCTCGTAGACCTGCCCCGGGGTGAGCGGCTCGGGCTCGGCGAGCGAGTTGCGGTAGCGCGCCCGCAGGATCCCGTCCGTCAGGAAGATCGCGCGGCCGTCCGGGAAGACGTCGACCAGCTTGCCGGTGAAGTCGGTGTCCGGCGCGGACGAGGAGACGAACAGCGTCAGCGACACGTGCCCGGTGACCTCGACCGGGTGATCCAGCACCGGGGTCGAGTAGCACAGCACGTCCTCGCGCGCCTCGACCCGCCGCTGGTTGACCGGCAGGCCGCGTTTGCCGTGGAGGGAGCCATGATCCGGCCGCCGAGCGAGGGGACGGGGCGCAGCGGGTCGTAGAGGTACGTGTCGGCGCGCTGCTCGCCCGGCGGCTCCGCGCGCAGTTGCCCGTCGCCGTCGGCGGTGTTCGCCCGGCCGGAGCTGTGCAGGTAGTAGTCCACGTAGGAGGTGTCAGGCAGCGGCCAGTCCAGCTCATCGCGCCACTGGTCGAGGCCCATGACGAAGATCCGGACCGGGGCGGACCCGGCCAGGGCGTCGGCCTGGCCCCGCAGCCACCGGTCGAAGAACCGCCGGTGCGCGCCGGTCAGGTCCGCGTACAGCGCGTCGGCCATCAGCCCGAACCTGCGGTCCGGGTAGATGCCGGTGCTGTTGAGGTGATCCCACGGGCCGACGATCAGGCGCTGCCCCTCGCGCGCCTCGGGGCTGCCGCCCCGCTTCCGCAGCTCGGCGAACGTCCGCACGGTGCTGCTGACGAAGATGTCGAACCAGCCGCCGATGTTGAGGGCGGGCACGGTGATGTCCTCGAAGCGGTCGGCGACCGACAGGCCTTGCCAGTACTGGTCGCGGGCGGGGTGGGCGAGGATCTCCGCCCACCACGGCCACTGCTTCTCCAGCATCGGGCGGGCCCGGACGGGCAGCACCGCGAGGTGCGGCTCCGGGTCGGCCGCCATGCCCACGAGGTCCATCAGCGCCTGCGGGTCACCGGATCCGGCGCCCACGGCGCGCTGCTCGTCGGCCAGGGCCATCCCCGTCGTCCAGCTGTGGATCGTGTGCAGCGACAGCGCGCCGCCCTCGGAGTACCAGGGCGTCGAGTAGTGGTCCGTGGTGGTGACCGCGGGCGCGATCGCCTTCAGCCCGCCGGAGGCGGACGCGGTCGCCCACTGCACGATGCCCAGGTACGACGCTCCGTACATGCCGATGTTGCCGTCGCACCAGGGCTGGTCGAGCAGCCAGGCCACGGTGGCGGCGCCGTCGTCCGGCTCGTTGACCATGGGGGTGAACTCGCCGCCGGACCGGAACGTGCCCCGGCAGTCCTGGTAGGCCACCGCGTACCCGGCCTCGAGCAGCGTGAACACGTTGGGGACCAGCCCGTAGGCGTACAGCGTGGTCATGTCCTTGCTGTACGGCAGGCGTACGAGCAGGGTCGGATGCGGGCCCTCGCCCGCGGGGATCCACGCGTCCGTGGCCAGCCGGACGCCGTCGCGCATCGGCACCATGATGTCCTTCTCGACCCGGAAGCTCATCGGCTCTCCCTCGCCCGCGCTGCCTTCTCTCGACGTCGTGCCCCCGCGGAACCCGGGCAAAGCTCCGCGGCGCCGTCTGGGATCCGGGCCGGGTCAAATCCAGGCGAGCTGGCCGCCGTCGATGACCAGGCCGGCGCCGTGGATGAACGAGGCGTCATCCGACGCCAGGAACGCGTACGCGGCGGCCACCTCCTCGGGGCGCCCGGTGCGCCGCAGCGGGATCCGGTCCCGCGCGTAGGCCGCCTCGAAGCCCGGGTCCAGGCCGGCCGAGATCGCCGCGTTCAGCGGGGTGCTGATGTACCCCGGGCAGAGCGCGTTCACCCGGATCCCCACCGGCCCGAGCTCTATCGCCATGGTCTTGGTCAGCAGCATCACCCCGCCCTTGGAGGCGTTGTAGTGCGCGTAGTCCTCCTCGCCCGCGATGCCGTTGGTCGAGGACATGTTGATGACCACGCCGCCGGTGCCCCGCCGCACCATCAGCGCGGTGACCGCCTGGGCGACCAGGAACATGCCGCGCAGGTTCACCGCGATGATCCGGTCCCACTCGGCCGTGGTGATGTCCAGGAACGGGGCACGCCGGGAGGTGCCCGCGTTGTTGGCCAGCACGTCCACGCCGCCGAGCGCGTCCTCCGCCGCCGCGGCCAGCCGCGCGACCTCGATCTCCTGGCTGACGTCGCAGGCCATCCCGCTGACCTCGCCGTGTTGGCGCAGGCCCGCCACGGCCGCGTCCACTTCCTCCGGTTCGAGGCCGGCGATGAATACCCTGGAGCCCTCCTCCAGGAACCTGGCCGCCGCGGCCAGCCCGATCCCGCTGCTTCCCCCGCACACCAGGACTCCCTTGCCCGCCAAGCCTCGCATCCGCCACCTCCGTTGCCGTCCCGCCTGACGGGGTCAAGGTAGCGGCGGTCCCGCCAGCTGGTCTATGATTCCGTCCACCGGAATGCAAAGGCCCAACGGATGCTGGGGGTTGGCTGATCGTGCGGGACAGCGAGGAGTCGCCGGTCACGAGCGTGGACCGCGCGCTGCGCATCCTGACCGCGATCGGCGAGGCCCCGCGGGGCCTGTCCCTCGACGAGCTCTGGGGTCGGCTGCGCATCCCGAAGAGCTCGCTGCACCGCATCCTGGCCGCGCTGAAGTACCGCAGGTTCGTCTCCCAGCCAGAGCCGGGAGGAGCGTACTTCCTCGGCACCGAGCTGCTCGCGACCGCGTTCCGGTTCCATGACATGCTCGACGTGCGGGCGCTGATCCACCCGCTGCTCGCCCGGCTCAGCAGCGAGCTCAACGAGACCACGCACATGGCCGTGCTCGACGGCGCCGAGGTGGTCTACCAGGACAAGATCGAGGCGACGCACTCGATCAAGCTGTCCTCGGTCATCGGCGGGCGCAACCCCGCGAACGCCACCGGCGTCGGCAAGGCGCTGCTGGCCTGGACTTACCCCACCGACGAGGCGCTGCGGGCGTGGGCGGCGCTGTTCGGGCCGCTGCCCACGCCGACGCAGCGGACGGTCGCCTCGGTGGGCAAGCTGGCCGAGCAGCTCGCGGAGATCCGGCACCGCGGGTACGCGCTGGACATCGAGGAGAACGAGACCGGCGTCCGGTGCGCGGCCGTGCCGATCTTCCTGGGCCGACCCTCGCCCGCCGCGGCCGTCAGCATCACCGTGCTCGGCGCCCGCGCCGAGCATCCCCGCCTGGCCGAGCTGGGCGAGTACCTCAGCCGGACGGTCGCGGAGTGGTCCCTGGTCCCCGGCGGCTGACCGGTCCCGCAGGGCCGGCCGCGCGGGACGAGGCTCCTCCCCTCCGCAGGACGGCCCGCGTACGCTGGCCTGAGACCCACGGGCGACCAGGCTCGTTGACACCGCGGACCGTCGGCTGGCATGCTCCAGGATGACGACTCTTTTCCGACATACGGAACGTCCTTCCAGGTGAACCCGGATTGACAGGAGCTGATCACGTGGCCAAGCAACCCGTCGCCGGCAGCCGACCGGCCGGCGCCTACTCCCCCGGCATCATCGCCGAAGGCCGCTTCCTGTACGTGTCCGGGCAGGCCCCGCTGCGCGACGGCGTGGTGGTCGGCGAGACCACCGGGGAGCAGACCCGGGTCGCGCTGGAGAACGTGGCCGCGGTGCTGGCCGCGGCGGGCGCCGGCCCCGACGACGTGGTGCGGTGCGGGGTCTTCCTGGCCAACATGGCCGACTTCGCGGAGATGAACAGCGTCTACGCCGAGTTCTTCGACGACCCGCTGCCCGCCCGGACCACCGTGGGCGCGGGCCTCGCCGGGTTCAAGGTGGAGATCGACTGCGTGGCGGTGCTGCCCGCGGCGGAGGAATCGTGACCGGGCCGGCGCCGCTGCCGGTGCCCGCGGCCGAGCTGGGCGAGGGTCCCTGCTGGGACGCGGCCGGCGGCACGCTGTACTGGGTGGACGTGCCGGTCGGCCGGGTGCACGCGCTGGACGCCGGCGGCCAGCTCCGCAGCTGGGAAGCGGGCCAGCCGGTCGGCGCGGTGGCGCTGCGGGCCGCGGGCGGGCTGGTCCTGGCCGCCGCGGACGGCTTCCTCACCCTGGACACCGGCACCGGGGCCGTGGCCCCGCTGGTCGGCGTCGATCACGGCCCCGCGATCCGGATGAACGACGGGGCCTGCGACCGGGCCGGGCGGTTCTACGCGGGCAGCATGGCGGCCGATGAGTCCCCGGGAATGGGCGCGCTGTACCGGCTGGACCCCGACCACCGCCTGACCCGGCTGATGACCGGGATCGGCATCTCGAACGGCATCGGCTGGTCCCCGGACGACCGGCAGATGTACTACGTGGACTCGCTGGACCACCGCCTGGACGTGCTCGACTACGACCCCGTCACGGGCGAGGTCGGCGAGCGCAGGCCGGTGGCCGACATCGGCGGCGGCGGCGTGGTGCCCGACGGCCTGACCGTGGACGCCGACGGCGGCATCTGGGTCGCGGTGTGGGGCGGCGGCGTGGTGCACCGCTTCACCCCGGACGGCGCGCTCACCGCGACGGTCGAGCTGCCGGCCGCCTACGTCACCTGCCCGACGTTCGGCGGGGAGGACCTGGAGACGATGTACATCACGACGGCGGCCGGGGCCGGGGAGGGCGCCCGGCCTGTTCACCTTCCGGCCCGGCGTCGCCGGCCAGCCGACCTACCCGTACGGGGGCTAGCGGTGCGGGCGCTGGTGTTCACCGGCCCGGGCGCGATGGAGCTGCTCGACATGCCGGAGCCGGACGTGGCCGACGGCGACGTCCTGGTGCACGTGCGCGCGGCCGGGATCTGCGGCAGCGAGCTGCACGGGGCCCGCCATCCCGGCTTCCGGGTGCCGCCGCTGATCATGGGGCACGAGTTCGCCGGGATCACCGACGACGGCCACCCCGTGATCGTCAACCCGATCCTGTCCTGCGGCCGGTGCGACCTGTGCGCGCGCGGGCTGCGCCAGGTCTGCCGGAACCGGGCCATCATCGGGGTGCACCGGGCAGGCGGGTTCGCCGAGCGGGTCGCGGTGCCGCGCTCGGCGCTGGTCCCGCTGCCCGCCCGGCTGGCCTGGGACGCGGCCGCCGCGGTCGAGCCCGCGGCCAACGCGGTGCACGCCTGGCGGCAGGCCGGCGGCGCACGGGACAAGCGCGTGGCCGTGCTCGGCTGCGGGGCCATCGGCCTGTTCTGCCTGCTGGTCGCGCTGTCCGACGGCGCCGCCAGCGTCGACGTCACCGACCTGGCCCCGGGCCGGCTCGACATCGCCCGGCACCTCGGCGCCTCT
This sequence comes from uncultured Actinomycetota bacterium, assembly GCA_963834695.1. Taxonomy (GTDB): domain Bacteria; phylum Actinomycetota; class Actinomycetes; order Streptosporangiales; family Streptosporangiaceae; genus JASHPR01. Next base: position 282 of record CAWIDQ010000078.1, on the reverse strand, counting down.
GCCGCCGGCCCGGCACCCGACGGCGAGTACGACGTGGTCATCGACGCGGTCGGCTCGGCGGCCACCCGGGCCCAGTCCGTGGCGCACCAGCGGCCGGGCGGGACCGCGGTCTGGCTCGGCCTGGCCGAGCCGCCCGCCGGGTTCGACGCCCAGGACCTGGTGCGCGGCGAGAAGCGGGTGCTCGGCTCGTTCGCCTACAGCGGCGAGGAGTTCCGCCGGGCCGCCGGGCTGGTCCAGGGCTGGGACCTCAGCTGGATCTCGCCGTACCCGCTGGCCGAGGGC
>CAWIDQ010000077.1:0-69677 GCA_963834695.1 uncultured Actinomycetota bacterium | reverse complement strand
AACGACTTCGCCAACGGCGTCGAGCCGGCCCGGGCGCGGGTGCTGTACGCGGTGCAGGGACGGGTGTCGCAGACGCTGTTCCAGGACCGCCCGGCGGCGGCGGCCTGGCGGTCCAAGCCGGCCTGGTACGCGATCTCGCGGCAGGACCGCACGATCTCGCCCGAGCTGGAGCGGTTCCTGGCGCAGCGCATGCGGGCGACGACGGTCGAGATCGATGCCGGGCATCTGTCGCTGATCAGCCACCCGGGTGAGGTGACGCAACTGATCCTGGACGCGGTCCGTGCCGTGCCGCCGGGTGCCGCCACGGACGCCCCGCCGGCCTGACCCGCCTCAGCGCGGGTCGGGGTCGGGGGTGGCGTCGGGACGGGCCAGGAAGTCGAAGTCGCAGCCCTGGTCGGCCTGGGTGACGTGCTCGCTGTACAGCGCGCCGTAGCCGCGCTGGTAGGCGGGGGCCGGGGGACGCCACCGCGCACGGCGGCGGCCGAGTTCGGCGTCGGTGATCTCGACGCGCAGCGACCGGGCCGCGACGTCGAGGGTGACCGGGTCGCCCGTGCGCAGCAGGGCCAGCGGCCCGCCGGCGTGCGACTCGGGGGACACGTGCAGCACGCAGGCCCCGTAGCTGGTCCCGCTCATCCGCGCGTCGGAGATCCGCACCATGTCGCGCACCCCGGCGGCCAGCAGGTAGCTGGGGATCGGCAGCATGCCGTACTCCGGCATGCCCGGGCCGCCCAGCGGCCCGGCCCCCCGCAGCACGAGCACCGAGTCGGCGGTGATCTGCAGCGCCGGGTCGTCGATGCGCTCCCTGAGTTCGGAGTAGCTGTCGAACACGACCGCGGGGCCGGTGTGCCGGAGCAGCCGCGGATCCGCGGCGATGTGCTTGATGACCGCCCCGCCCGGGGCCAGGTTGCCGCGCAAGACCGCGACGCCGCCCTCGGCGGACAGCGCCCGCTCCGGCGGCCGGATGACGTCCTCGTCGTGCACCGCGGCACCGTCCAGCGCCGCGCCGAGCGTGCCGCCGCTCACCGTCCGGCGGCCCGGGTGCAGGGCTCCCGGGACCGTGGCAAGCCCGGCCGAGCAGCGCGGGCAGGCCGCCCGCGTAGTAGAAGTCCTCCATCAGGTAGGACCCGCCCGGCCGGATGTTCGCCAGCACCGGGACCCGCCGGGCGATCGCGTCGAAGTCGTCCAGGGTCAGCGGCACGCCGCAGCGCCCGGCCATCGCGATGAGGTGAATCAGCGCGTTGGTCGAGCCGCCGAGCGCGAGCACGGTCGCGGCCGCGTCCTCGAACGCCTCCCGGGTGAGGATCTGGTCCGGGGTGAGGCCCTCCCAGGCCATCTCGACGATCCGGCGGCCGCTGGCCGCGGCCATCCGGTAGTGCGCGGAGTCGGCGGCCGGGATCGACGCGGCGCCCGGCAGGGTCATGCCGAGCGCCTCGGCCGCCGAGGTCATGGTCGAGGCGGTGCCCATCGTCATGCAGTGCCCGGGCGAGCGGGCGATCCCGCACTCGAGTTCGGTCAGCTCGCACTCGCCGATCAGTCCGGCCCGGTAGTCATCCCAGTACTTCCACAGGTCGGTGCCGCTGCCCAGCGGCGTGCCGCGGAAGTTGCCGCGCAGCATGGGCCCGGCGGGCACGAAGATCGCGGGGAGGCCTGCGCTCGCCGCGCCCATGAGCAGCGCCGGGGTGGTCTTGTCGCAGCCGCCCATCAGGACCGCGCCGTCGACCGGGTAGGAGCGCAGCAGCTCCTCCGTCTCCATCGCGAGCAGGTTGCGGTAGAGCATCGGGGTGGGCTTGCAGAACGTCTCCGAGAGCGTGGCCACCGGGAACTCGAACGGGAACCCGCCGGCCTCCAGTACCCCGCGCCGCACCTGCTGCGCCCGCTCGCGCAGGTGCATGTGACAGGGGTTGATCTCGGCCCAGGTGTTCAGGATCGCGATGACCGGCTTGCCCAGGTGCTCGTCGGCCGCCACGCCGAGCTGGCGCATCCGCGACCGGTGACCCACGGCGCGCATGCCCGCCTCGCCGCCGGCCCGTCGCCGCCGAACCACCGGTAACTGCGCAGCTGCTGCGGCGTCTTCCGCCCCGCCATGACATCCCCCTTCCTCGCCCTCCGCGTACAAGCGAATTAGTAGCTAAACTAACCCGCTCCCTGCGGAATCAGTTGACAGTGATGGCGAACGTGGCAGGATTGGCCTGCGGAGGAGGATCGGATGGCGCATTCGCCGGGGCCTGTCCCGGCCTCGGGCGGTCGGCGGCGCAGCGACAGCGTCGTGCTGCACCGCCGCAGCGGAAGCGGCCCCGCCCGCCTTTTCCTCGACGACATCTCCAAGCAGATCATCGAGCAGTTGCAGCAGGACGGCCGGCGCTCGTATGCGGCGATCGGGCAGGCGGTCGGCCTGTCCGAGGCCGCGGCCCGTCAGCGGGTGCAGCGGCTGCTCGACGCCGGGGCGATGCAGATCGTCGCCGTGACCGACCCGATGACGCTGGGGTTCCGCCGCCAGACCATGATCGGGGTCCGGTGCAGCGGTGACCTCGAGCAGGTCGCGGAGCAGCTCGCGGCCCTGGACGAGATCGACTACGTGGTGATCACCGCGGGCTCCTTCGACCTGCTGATCGAGGTCGTCTGCGAGGACGACGACCAGCTGCTCGAGATCCTCAGCCGGGTACGCGGGATCCCGAGCGTGACCGAGACCGAGACGTTCGTGTACCTGAAGCTCTGCAAGCAGACCTACAGCTGGGGGACCAGATGAGCACTCCGCACGGTACCGGCGATCCCAGTGGCGAGGCTGCGCGTCGCCACCTGCAGGCGAGCGCCCACCGCCACATGTGGCTGCACTTCACGCGCATGTCGTCCTACGCCGAAGGCGACATGCCCGTGATCGTCCGGGGATCCGGGCAGTATGTCTACGACGACCGCGGCAAGCGTTACCTGGATGGCCTGTCCGGGCTGTTCGTGAGCCAGATCGGGCACGGCCGCGCCGAGGTGGCCGAGGCCGGCGCGCGCCAGGCCTCGGAACTCGCCTACTTCCCGCTCTGGTCCTACGCGCACCCGCGGGCGGTCGAGCTGGCCGAACGGCTGGCGGCCCTGGCGCCGGGCCAGCTGAACCGCGTCTTCTTCACCACCAGCGGCTCGGAGGCGGTCGAGTCCGCCTGGAAGCTGGCCAAGCAGTATTTCAAGACGATCGGCCAGCCCGGGCGGTACAAGGTGCTCAGCCGCGAAATCGCCTACCACGGCACGTCCATGGGGGCGCTCGCGATCACCGGGCTCCCCGGCATCAAGGAACCGTTCGAGCCGATGGTGCCCGGGGGGGTGCGGGTGCCGAACACCAACTTCTACCGGGCACCGGACTTCGTCGCAGGCGATCTGGAGACGTTCGGCCGGTGGGCGGCGGATGAGATCGAGCGGGCGATCGAACGGGAGGGCCCGGAGTCGGTCGCGGCCGTGTTCCTGGAGCCGGTACAGAACTCGGGCGGCTGCTTCCCGCCCCCGCCCGGGTACTTCCAGCGGGTCCGCGAGATCTGCGACCGGCACGGGGTGCTGCTGGTCTCCGACGAGGTCATCTGCGCCTTCGGCCGGCTGGGCCACTACTTCGGCTCACAGCGTTACGGCTACCAGCCGGACATCATTACCTTTGCCAAGGGAGTGACCTCGGGCTACTCCCCGCTCGGCGGCATGATGGTGAGCGATGCCCTGATGGAGCCGTTCGGCTCGGCTCACGAGGACATCAGCGGCTTTGAGTCCCCCCGGCACGTCGGGCACGCGGCGGGGCCCGGGCGCGGCGGCACCGCCACGTTCCTGCACGGGGTCACGTTCGCCGGGCATCCCGTGTCGGCCGCGGTCGCCCTGGCCAACCTGGACGTGTTCGAGAAGGAGGACCTGCTCGGCAACGTCCGCCGTAACGAGGCGGCGTTCCGGGCCACGCTGGAGAAACTCCGCGACCTGCCCATCGTCGGCGACGTCCGCGGCGACGGGTACTTCTACGGGATCGAGCTGGTCAAGGACAAGGCCACCCGGGAGACGTTCGACGACGACGAGTCCGAGCGGCTGCTGCGCGGCTTCCTGTCCCCCGCCCTGTACGACGCCGGCCTGATCTGCCGGGCCGATGACCGGGGTGACCCGGTCATCCAGCTCGCGCCGCCGCTGACCTGCACCCAGGAGCATTTCGACGAGATGGAGCAGATCTTGCGCAGCGTGCTGACGGAGGCGTGGTCGGAGCTCTAGCTGTACCTCCCGCTCCCCTGTGGGACGCCTTGAGGCGCTCCTCTCCGGCTCGGTCGCAGAAGTTATGCATTTGTTACTAACCGGACATGGCCCGTTCGGCGCTTCAAACGTGTCATATAAGAGGGCGCGGCGACATGCTGTCATCTGACTTACGGGAGGCGTCGATGTCCAGCAACAGCCGGGACTGGACCGCACTGGCGAGCCACAACGAGCGCATCGTGGCCGCCGCTGGCCCGCAGCCTGGTCCTGATCCACGGTCCGTCAGTCACCACCCGGCGCTCCCGGCGGCCGCTCCGGCCTTCCGGCTTAGGGGACGCCTGCGGCTTCGGAAGCGCGCCGGGCGGACAGGTACTGCAGCACGCGCGTGACCGCCTGGTCGACGGGCACGCGCTCCCGCTCGCCGGCCGGGCGGCTGGTGATCTCGACTGCGCCGTCGGCCAGGTCGCGGCTGCCGACGCTGACCCGGCACGGGATGCCGATCAGCTCCGCGTCCCGGAACTTCACACCCGGCCGCTCGTCCCGGTCGTCGATCAGCGTCTCCACGCCCGAGGCCTGCAGCTGCGCGTAGAGGGCCTCGGCCGCCTCGCGCACCGCCGCGTCCTGCGGCGTGAGGATCAGCACGGTCACCTCGGCCGGGGCGACCTGGACCGGCCAGGCCAGGCCCGCGTCGTCATGGTGCACCTCGGCGATGACCGCCATCGCCCGCTCCACCCCGATGCCGTAGCTGCCCATGATCGGGATGATGGGCGTCCCGTCCGGGCCGAGCACGGACACGCCCAGCGTGGTGGTGTATTTGCGGCCCAGCTTGAAGATGTGCCCGACCTCGATGGCCTGGATGATCTGCAGCGGGGCGCCGCACCGCGGGCACGGCTCGCCCGCCCGCACCTCGCGCAGGTCCGCCCAGCGGCCGACTGGGATGTCGCGCTCCACGTCCACGCCGGTCAGGTGCACGTCGTCGGTGTTCGCGCCGGTGGTCATGTTCCGCCGGCCGCGCAGGGCCTCATCGGCGATGACCGGCAGCCCGGTGACCCCGACCGCGCCGAGGCTGCCCGGCGACGCGCCGAGCGCGTCGCGGATCTCGTCGGGGTGGGCGGGCCGGAGGTCGCCGGCCTGCGTGGCGTCGGCCAGCTTCTGCCCGGCCAGCGGATGATCACCGCGCAGCAGGACCAGGGTGGGCTCGCCGCCGATCACGTAGACCAGCGTCTTGATCTGCCGGTCGGCCGGCTTGCCGTACTGCCGGGCCAGGTCGTCGATCGTGCGCACGCCGGGGGTCGGCAACCGCTCGGGCGCAGCCGGGCCGGGCTCGTCCTCGATCGGGGGCAGCGTCGAGGTCGCCTTCTCCAGGTTGGCGGCGTACCCGCAGTCGCCGTCGCCGCACCGCGCCACCAGGTCCTCGCCCGCGTCCGACGGGCACATGAACTCGATCGAGTCGTTGCCGCCCATGTTCCCGCTGGATGCTTCCACCGGGATGGCCGGGATGCCGAGCCGGGCGAAGATCCGCTGGTACGCGCCGCGGTGCGCTTCGAACGAGGCGTCCAGGCCGGCCTCGTCAACGTCGAAGCTGTAGGAGTCCTTCATGGTGAACTCGCGCACCCGCAGCAGCCCGCCCTTCGGCCGCGGCTCGTCCCGGAACTTGGTCTGGAACTGGTACCAGAACTGCGGCAGCTCGCGGTAGGAGGACAGCTCGAGCGCGAGGTAAGCGAAGATCTCCTCGTGGGTCAGGCCCAGGACCATCTCGGCGCCCTTGCGGTCGGTGAGCCGGAACAGCTCCTCGCCGATCGCCTCGAGCCGCCCGGTCTTCTCCCAGATCCAGGCCGGGTGCATGGTGGGCAGCAGGAACTCCTGCCCGCCGATCCGGTTCATCTCCTCCCGGATCACGTTGATGATCTTGGCCCGGACCCGCGCGCCGAGCGGCAGCATGCTGTAGTGGCCGGCCATGAGCTGGCGGATGAACCCGGCGCGCAGCAGCAGCCGGTGGCTCGCGGCGTCCGCGTCGGCCGGGTCCTCGCGCAGCGTGGGGATGTGGAGCTGTGACCAGCGCACGTGAGTCAGCGCCTTCTGTCGTCGTGGGCAGGGGAGGTGGTGGGCGGAGGGAGCGGTGGGCGGAGGGAGCGGTGGGCGGGAAAATTGCGTGTCGGCCAGAAGATACATGCTCCCGTGGGCACTCCCAATTTGATTACGCAACGGGAGGTCGCGGGGCTAGGTGGATATGTCAGGGTAGGGCACGCTCCAGTGGCTCAGCCGGGCGGCGAACTCGCGCTGGAACGCCAGCGGTTCTTCGTAGTCGCGCTCGAACAACGCGATGAACAGGGTGAGCAGCAGGAAGTTGTGCGCCCCGAGCTCGAACAGCGCGACGTAATCGTGCGCGCCGAGAGCCTCGCGCTCGGCTTGGGTGAACTCCAGCCAGGTGCTGCGCTCGGCCGCGGGCAGTTCAGGATCAGGTTCGCCCGCTCGGACTCCCACCAGTCCACGGTGCCGCGCGGGTCCTCCCGGTAGCGCTCGACCAGGTCCGGGTCGCGGTCGATGGTGTACAGGAACTTGTTGACCAGGTACTTGCTCATGCGGCACCCCCTCCGGGTACCAGGTGAAGTAGGCCTCCATGGTGTGGAACAGGTCGAGCGAGTCCACGTAGTCGGCCTTGACGTTCTCCCCGGCCACGCCCATCATCAGCATGAAGTCCATGAAGCCGTGCGTGGCGTTGCCGGGCTGCCACAGGCTGTCCAGGCTGACCTCGGCCAGCGCCGACTCCAGGTCGCCGGACGCGATCCACTCGACCGCCTTGCGGTCGAACTCGGGGTCGGGGCCGTGCGGGCCGAACTGGCGCGGCCCGCCGAGCTCCAGGGACAGGTGGCCGGTGCCGATGATCGCCACCCGCTGGTCGCTGGGCCAGGCCTCGACCAGCCGCCGGATGGTCTGGCCGAGCTCCACGAACCGCCTCGGCTGCGGCATCGGCGGGGCGAAGATGTTCGTGTAGACCGGCACGATCGGCAGGTCCGCCTCGGGCCGCAGCGTGATCAGCGGGCAGGTGATGCTGTGGTCGATCCGCAGCTCGTTGCTGAACGCCAGGTCGAAGCCCTCGTCGATCCCGCCGCGCAGCAGGTAGGCGGACAGCTCCTCGTCACCGCGCAGGAACATCCGGGGCAGGCCGAACTCGCGCTCCTCGTTGTAGTAGTTCGCGTCGTAGAACGGCGCCTTGCCGATCAGGAACTGCGGCATGTTGTCCAGCCACAGCTGGTGGAAGTGGTCGGAGCCCACCATGACCAGCACGTCGGGACGGGCGCGGGTGAGGGTCTCCCGGAACGCCTCGATCTTGGCCACCCACTCGTCGGCGAACGGCGGCCGGTCCGCGCCGGCGGACGTGCTCGCCCGGTAGTAGAACGGGTGATGGGTGGAGGCGATGACCGCGGCGACGGTGGCCATGGCGGCTCCCAGGTGGTAGAGGGCCAGCTAGGACGGGTCAGGAAGGGTGGGTGGGTCGGGCGGAACATAGTCCGCGTTACGGTCGACAGTAAGGTACATGTCCATGCCCAGCGGGCGGCGCTGCTCTTCGGCCAGGTGACCGAGCAGCCCGGCGGTCCGGGCGAGCAGCGCGAACCCGCGCAGCAGGCGGCCGGCAGGCCGAGGTCGGCCAGGGCGGCCCCGGAGGTGCCGGCCCCGTTGAGCGGCAGCCTGCGCCCGAGGACCTGGGGGTGGACCCGGCCGACCGCCTCGAACAGCCGCAGGTGCGGCCCGCGCAGCCCCTCTTCCTCCGCGATCCGGATCAGCACCGGCGTGCGCGGGTCGGTGACCTTGTGCACGGGGTGGCCGAGCCCGGGGATGAGCCGCCCGCCGGCCCGCGCTTCCCGCACCGCGGCCAGCGCGAGCGCGTCCCAGCCCGCGTCGTCGTCCGGGAGCTCGGCCGCGGCGGCCAGCGCGCCGGCCAGGAACCGGCCGGTGTCCTCGGTCACGCCGAGGAACCGGGACCCGCCGCCGAGCAGGCCCGCCGCGAGCGCGCCCTGTACCGAGTCCGGCGCGGACAGGTAGGTCAGCCGGGCCGCGATCGCGGTCGGGGTGAAGCCGTGATCGGCCAGCGCGACCAGCACCGCCTCGAACACCCGGACCTGCGCCGCGGTGGGCCGTTCCTGGGTGACCAGCCACAGCGCCAGCTCGCCGAAGGAGACCTTTCCCATCAGGTCGGCGGCCAGGTCCTGCCCGAGCAGGGTGATGCTGTCGGCATCCGAGACGCCGATCGAGGTCGGGAAGCGCGGGACGGACTCCGTCACGGGCGGGTGTCCTCCTTCGGGGGCGGGGCCGCCAGCCAGCGGCGGATCTCCTTGCCGTGCTCGTCGAGCCCGGGCGGGGGGAGCTTGTACCGCGGCGCGGTGACCGAGAACCGCAGCGGGTGCCGGACCGTCGGCATCCCGGCCTCGCCCTGGCCCGCGATGGCCACCGGCTCCAGGCCGATGTCCCCGGCGAACTTGATGCCCTCGTCCACGGTGTTGATGGGGCCGCACGGCACGCCCGCCGCGACCAGCTCGCGAAACCATTCCATTGACGGGCGCAGCTTGAGCCGCTCGACGAGCAGCGGGCGCAGCAGCTCCCGGTTCGCGGTGCGGTCGCCGGTCTTCGCGAACCGGGGATCGTCGGCCAGTTCCGGCGCGCCGAGTACCTCGCACAGCTTGCGGAACTGCACGTCGTTGCCGGCCGTGATGATCATGTCCCGGTCGCCGGTGGGCAGCGGCTCGTACGGGAACAGGCTGGGGTGGGAGTTGCCCATCCGGAACGGGACCACCCCGCCGGCCACGTACGCGCTGGTCTGGTTGACCATCCCGGACACGGCGGAGGACATCAGGTTGGCCTGCACGTGCTGGCCCTGGCCGGTGCGGGCGCGGTGGTGCAGGGCGGCCAGGATGCCGATGGTGGTGTGCAGGCCGGCCATGACGTCGAAGGCGGAGATCCCGGCCCGGTACGGCGGGCCGTCCGGGTCGCCGGTCAGGCTCATCAGGCCGGACATGGCCTGGACCACGAGGTCGTAGCCGGGTATGTCCTGGCCGCCCTCGGTACCGAACCCGGTGATGGACGCGTAGACGATCGCCGGGTTGGCCGCGCTGACGGCCGGGTAGTCCAGCCCGAACCGGGCCAGCCCGCCCGGCCTGAAGTTCTCCACCATGATGTCGGCGCGGCGGGCCAGCTCGGCGGCGGCCGCCCGGTCGGGCTCGCGGCGCAGGTCGAGTGCGACCGACCGCTTGTTCCGGTTGATGGCCAGGAAGTACGTGGACACGCCGTCGCGCACCGGCGGGACCCAGCCCCGGGTGTCGTCGCCGCCCGGGCTCTCTACCTTGATCACGTCCGCGCCGAGGTCGCCCAGCAGCATCGTGCAGTAGGGGCCGGCCAGGACGCGGGAGAAGTCGGCCACGAGCAGGCCAGACAGCGGCCCGCCAGGCTGGGCTTCCGAGGACCCGCGGGCCACCACCGGTCTAGTCTATCCGGGACACTCGGCTCACGAAGAGGTGGAGATGCCATGACCGCAGCGCAGGACCTGACGCCGGGCCTGGCCGGTGGTGTTCCGTAACGCCACGGTCCTGACCATGGATGCGGCCCACCGGATCCTGGACGGAGCCGACGTCCTGGTCACCGGCGAGCGGATCGAGGCGGTGGGCCCCGGCCTGCAGGTGCCCGATCCCGCGGTCGAGATCGACGCGGCCGGCGGCATCCTGATGCCAGGCATGATCGACACCCACCGGCACATGTGGCAGACCGCGATGCGCGGCTACGGCGCCGACTGGACCCTGACCCAGTACTTCGTCTGGTACTACCTGAACTGGGGCAAGGTGTTCCGGCCGCAGGACGTCTACGCGGGCAACCTGCTGTCGGCGATCGAGTCCGTCGACGCCGGGGTCACCACCACGGTCGACTGGTCGCACGGGCTGCAGACGACCGATCACGCGGAAGCCGCGACGGACGCGCTCGAGGAGGTCCCCGGCCGGTTCGTGCTCGCCTACGGCAACATCCAGCAGGGCCCGTGGGAGTGGTCGGCCGCGCCCGAGTTCCGCGACTTCTACCGTCGCCGGTTCGACGGGAAGGGCGACATGCTCGGCTTCCAGATGGCGTTCGACGTCACCGGGGACCCGGAGTTCCCGGAGAAGGCGGCGTTCGAGGTCGCGCGGGACCTCGGCGTGCCGGTCACCACGCACGCCGGAGTATGGGCCGTGACCAAGGACGACAGCATCCGGATGATGCACGAGCACGGGTTCATGACCCCGTCCACGATCTACGTGCACGCGGCCTCGCTCAGCCCGGATTCCTACCAGCGGATCGCGGCCACCGGCGGATCGGTGTCGGTCGCCACCGAGAGCGAGCAGAGCGCGGGCCAGGGCTACCCGCCCACCTGGCAGCTGCGGGAGTACGGCATCCCGGTCTCGCTGTCCATGGACACCAGCGTGTGGTGGAGCGGTGACCTGTTCTCGGCCATCCGCACCACGCTGGGCGCCGATCGCGCCCGCTCGCACCTGGAGGCGCACGCCCGGCAGGACACCGTGACCCACCACCACCTGCGCGCCGAGCAGGTCGTCGACTGGGCCACCCGGGGCGGGGCCCTGGCCCTCGGCCTCGACTCCGCCGTCGGCAGCATCGAGCCGGGGAAGAAGGCGGACCTCGTGCTGATCAAGAACGACGCATCGCCCGCCATGTTCCCGGTGCTCAACCCCTACGGCCACGTGGCCTTCCAGGCCCAGCGCGGCGACGTGCACACGGTCCTGGTCAACGGCCGCGTGGTCAAGCATGATCACCGGCTCGTGGGCGTCGACCTGGCCCAGGCCAGGCAGGCGGTGGGGCAGACGGTGGAGTACCTCCAGGGCGAGCTCGGAACCGAGGCCTGGACCGAGGGCATGCACCCCGAGGTCCCCGAGACGCGGGTGCTCGACAACCCCTACACGTACACGGGCTCCGGGGCGTGGAAGCCGCGGGAGGACGCCTAGGCGAAAGGCGGTCAGCCGCCGTACCATTTGCGCCGGCCGCTCGGGCCCCGGGGTCCGCCTCCCGCGACCCACGGGTAACTTCTGCACAAGCTCTTTCTCCGGCACCGTTCATCAGTAACCTACCGCTGTCAGTCGGAGCAGACTGGAGCAGCGGATGACAACGGGGCAGTACGGCTCCTTCCGGGGGACCCACCCGGAGCCCGCGCCGTTGCCGTCGGCGCTGAGGATGGCGGCGCACCGCCCGTCGGCGGGCGGCGCCGTGCTGGTCCTCGACGCCGGCGGCCAGAGCGTGGTCGTGGTCCTCGGCGAGGAAGAAGGCGACGCCGGGCGGATCTGGGCCTTCATCCAGCAGCAGCTGACCGGCCGGAAGACGGTGCGGATGTGACGCCCTCATGATCCACATCAGGCGGGCCCGGCTGCCGGAGAGCCTGCAGGCGTTCGCGCGCCGGGAGAACCGCGCGGTCATCGTCTACGTGTCCGCCGGGCTGTCGGCGGGCGAGCGGACGGCCGCGATCCGGCGGGCGCTGCGCGCCGCCCCGGAGGCAGGCTGGCGCTCGCCGCGCAGCCCGGTCGAGCTCCCGGCCCGGGCCGGCGGCGCGGGCCTGCGGCTCGCCCCGGACGGCCTGTGGGCCTACCTGGCCCTGCTCGCGGCGGCCGTGGCGGCGGTGATCGCGGCGGTCACGGCCGTGGCGCTGGCCGGCGGGCCGCACGGTGCGGCGCCCTCCCCCGCGGCGCTGCCCGCTGCCGCATCGCCTGCCCCTCCCCGGCCACGGCGCCGGCCCCGCGCCGACCCCGGCCACCACCAAGCCGCCCGGGTCGCCCGACTGCGTCACGGTGCTGGGCGTCACGATCTGCCTGTAGCCCCGGCTCGCCGGCGGTACCCGGGCCGCGTGAGGCCCGGTCGCCCGGCCGAGATGCCCGGCGCGAGCCCTGGCGGCTTCCGGGTCCGGCCACCCTGACTCGGGTACTGTGTTGCGAGTCATCAGCGACCGGAAACAGCGGGGGCCAGCAGCCACGATGAGTTCCGTAACGCGCCCGGCCACGGGCACGGACGCGCCACGCCCGGACCAGGCCGCTGCGGCCAGGAGGGCGCGGCAGGCCCGGGTCCTCGCCTGGGCCGCGGCCGTCGGCATCGGCAGCTCGATCCTGATCATGATCGTGGCCTCGGCGGTCCGGCACAGCCCGGCGGTGCCGCTGCTGCCGTGGCCGCCGGGCTGGCCGCCGCTGGAGCTGGCCGGCCACCTGCCGGTGGCCGCGACCTACGCCGCGCTGTGGGCCGCGGTGATCCTGGGCGGAGGCGGCGTCATAGCCGGGCTGGCCGCCGTCGCGCGCGGCGCGCGGGTCCCGGCCCGGCTGCTGATCGCGGCGGCCATCGTCGCCGTCGCGGCGTTCGCCGTGCTGCCGCCCTCCGGGTCCACCGACACGCTCAACTACGCCACGTTCGGGCGGATCGCGGTGCTCGGCCACAACCCGTACGTGATGACCCCCAGCGAGCTGGAGCGCACCGGCGATCCCGTCGGCCGGGCTGGCCCCCCAGATATGGCACCGCCACGGGTCCCTGTACGGCCCGCTGGCGACCGCGGAGCAGTGGGCCGCCGCTGAGCTCGGCGGCACCTCGCCCGCGCGGATCATCTTCTGGCTGAAGCTGTGGAACGCGATCATCTTCCTGAGCGTGGTGGCCGGCCTGGACCGGATGCTGCGCTCCGACCCGGCCCGGCGGGCCCGGGCCCACCTGCTCTGGTCGGTGAACCCGCTGGTGCTCTGGGGGCTGGTGGCCAGCGGTCACCTGGACGTGTTTGCCGCCGCCGCGAGCTTCTTCGGGCTGGCCATGGTGCGCTCGCGCCAGGCCGGCCCGGAGCCCGGGTCAGCGGAGCCGCTGTGGCAGGGGCCCGGGCCGCTCGTCGCGCTGGCCGCCGGTGCCCTGGTCGGGGTGGCCGCGGACTTCATGCTCACGTACGTGCTGCTCGCCGTGGCGCTGGCGTGGGCGCTGCGGCGGTGGCCCGCCGCGCTGCTGTCCGCCGCAGCCGGCTTCTGCGTGGTCTTCGTGCCCGGGTACCTGTGGGTGGGCCGCCCGCTGCTGCATAACCTGCTGCTGCGCCGGGGCAAGCTCTCCGCCGACAGCTTCTACCAGCTGTTGTCGTCGGCGTATAAGACCCACCTGCCGTCCGGGCCTGACGTGGTGGTCGTGGTCTTGTTCGGGGCCCTGGCCGTGGCGCTGCTGTGGCGGCTGCCCGACGCCGTGCCCGACCTGCCCGCCATCCAGCCTGCCCTGGCCATCGCGATCGCCTGGCTGTTCGTGTGGTACTACCAGCTGCCCTGGTACGACGTGATGATCATCGGGCTGCTGGCCCTGTACCCGGCCTCACGGCTGGACTACGTGGTGATGGCCCAGCTGACCGCGGGCTCGTTCGTGATGATGCCGGGAGGCAGCGGGCTCGAGCCGCCGCTGGGCTGGCTGCGGACGTTCGCCCACGCGGTCTGGTTCGCGTGGGTGCCGCTCGTGCTGATCGGCTGCGTGGTCGCGGTGGTCGTGCTGTGCGTGACCGAATCCTGGAACATCGGCCCGCCGCTGCGCAGGACCGTGAGCCAGGGCGGGTGACGCCGGGCCGATCCCGGGAATGACTCCGGGATGACAACGTTCGACATCGCGGCCGTGCGGGCCAGGTTCTCGTCGCTGCGCGGCGACTTCGTCTTCCTCGACGCGCCCGGCGGGACCCAGACGCCCGACGAGGTGGCCGCGGCGGTCGCCCGCGTCTACGCCGACGCCAGCGGCAACGCCGGCGCTCCCTACGCCACCAGCCGACGCATCGAGGCCGTGGTCGAGCAGGCCCGCGCGGCCTCGGCGCGGTTCCTGGGCTGCGACCCGGACGAGGTCATGTTCGGCGGCAGCATGACCGCGCTCAACTTCACGCTGTCCCGCACGCTCGGCCGGACGCTGCGGCCCGGCGACGAGATCGTGGTGACCCGGCTCGACCACGACGCCAACGTGGCGCCGTGGCTGGAGCTGGCCCGTGACGCCGGGCTCGTGGTCCGCCAGGCCGACGTCCGCCCCGACACCACGCTGGACGTGTCCGACCTGGAGCGCCAGCTCGGGCCGCGCACCCGGGTGGTGGCCTTCCCGTGGGCGTCGAACGCGGTGGGCACGACGGTGGACGCCCGCGCGGTGTGCGACCTTGCGCACCAGGCCGGCGCGCTGGCCTGGATCGACGCGGTGCAGTACGCGCCGCACGAGCCGGTCGACGTCCGGGCGGCCGGCGCGGACGTGCTGCTGTGCTCGGCCTACAAGTTCTGCGGCCCGCACCTGGGCATCGCCTTCGGCCGGCGCGACCTGCTCGAATCGTGGCGGCCCTACAAGCCCAGGCCCGCGCCGATGCAGCCGGTGGGCCACCGCTTCGAGACCGGCACCCTGCCGTACGAGCTGCTCGCCGGGCTGGTGGCGGCGCTCGATTACGCCGACAGCCTGGGCGGGGCCGGGCAGGTCGCCGCGTGGGAGCGCAGGCTCGGCGGGAGGCTGCTGGCCGGGCTGCCACCCGGAGCGCGGCTGTACGGCCTGCCCACCATGACCGGCCGGGTTCCGACGTTCCTGGTCAACTTCCCCGGCGTGCCGTCCGCGGCGCTGTCCGCCGCCTTGGCCGACCGTGGCTTCGGCGTGTGGAGCGGCGACAGCTACTACGCGCCCGGGCTGCACGAGCGGATCGCCTGGGGCGAGGCGCTGCGCATCGGCCTGGCTCACTACAACACCCTCGAGGAGGTGGACCGGTTCAACGAGGTCCTGGGCTCGCTGGTGGCCGAGCGCGCGGCGGGCGCGCTGCACCCGTCGGGACGGTGACGATGGCAGGCCCGGCCAGCCCCGCCAGCACCGCGGCGCCCGGCCGCCCGGCTCTGGTCCGGCGGCTGATCAGCGTGGCCCCGGGATCGAGGTTCGAGGGAACCGCCGGATCCGGAGGGGAGCTGTGGTTCGTGATCGCCGGCACCGGCCGGCTGGACGCTGCCGGGCTGCACGGCGTGATGGCGGGCCGGGACACCGGGATATGGGTGCCGCCCCGCTGCGGCTACCGGCTCGACGCCGACCAGGACGTGCTGCTGGACGCGGTCGCGCTGCCGGGAGAGCTAGCGGTGCCCGGGGCCGGCCCGCCCCGGATATCCGGGCTGGCCGGCTGCGAGGTCGAGCGGACCGGCGACCGCCGGTTCCGGGTCCTGCTCGGCCCCGGCCGAGGGTGCGAGGCGGCGACCCAGTTCGTGGGCGAGATCCCTCCCGGCCGGGCGCCCGAGCACAGCCACCCCTACGACGAGCTGGTCCTGGTGCTCGAGGGCGAGGGCGTGGCTCACGTGCGGGACGCGGACCGGCCGCTGGCTCCCGGGACCCGGCTGCACCTGCCGCCGGGGCAGCCGCACTGCCTGCAAAACACCGGGCCCGCGACCCTCGTGGTCCTGGGGGTGCTCCATCCCGGCGGCAGCCCCGCCCAGAAGGCGGCCCGGTAGGCTCGGCAGATGCTTCCCACCGGGCACCTGCTGGCGTTCGCGTTGCTGTCGTTCGCGCTGATCGTGGTGCCGGGGCCGAACGTGCTGTTCGTGATCAGCCGCTCGCTGCAGCTCGGCCGGGCCGCTCCCCCGGGCGGCTGGAGCTGATCGGCGGCACCGGCGGCCTGGTCATGATCGGCATCGGCGCCAGCCTGGTGGTCACCGGCCGCACGGACTGACCGCGGGGCTCCCGTGGACCTGACCCTGCTCACCGAGACCTTCCGCACCGCCGAGGGACAGCCAGGCTACTGGCTCATTGCCCGCGACCTGTGATCAGGTCTGCAGCGGCAGCATCTCGCTGACGAACTGGTCCAGGAACCGGCCGGCCGCGGGCACGGCGCCCGCGGGCCGGATGACGAACTTGGTCAGCCCCGCAGCCACGTACGCCTCGATCATCCGCCGCGCATCCGGCCAGCTCGCGGCGATCAGGCTGGCCGGGTCGGCGTCCGGGCGCCGCTCCGCCACGGAAGCGATCAGCTCGGCGGGAATCCCCTCGGTCGCGACCGCCAGGCTGATCCCGTAGTGATCCGCCTCCACCTCGCGGCCGGCCGCGGCGGCGGCCTCCTCGATGGCCGCGCGCCCGGCGCCGGCCTCGGCCGGGGTGATCAGGCTGGCCAGCCAGCCGTCGGCGAGCCGGCCCACCCGGCGCAGCGCCCCGGGGGCGGTCCCGCCCAGCCAGATGTCCAGCGGCTTGGCCGGGCGCGGCCCCACGCTCGCGCCCTCGACCGTGAAGAACTCCCCGGTGAACGACACGGTGTCCTGGCGCAGCAGCAGCCGCAGCAGCTCCAGGGACTCGTCGAACACCGCGGCGCGGGGCCCGGCCACGCGGAAAAGGGCCCGCTCGCTGCGGCGGGCCGGCCGCAGGCCGAAGACCGGCAGGACCCGTCCCGGCGCGAGGCCGCCCAGCGAGGCGAGCTGCTTGGCGACCAGGACCGGATGGCGTCCCGGCAGCACCGACACCCCCGTGCCGACCTTCAGCCGCGCCGTCCGGGACAACGCGTACGCCATCCCGGTGAACGGATCGACCAGCGAGCCATACACCATCTCCGGCAGCCACAGCGAGTCGACGCCCGCCCGCTCCAGGTCATCGACGGCCGCGGCGAACCCGCTGGGGACGCCGGCCGGCCCCAGCGCGATTCCGATCCGGACCTTCACCCGTCCATCTCATCACGGCCCGCTTTGCCCTGTCTCATCCGGCGCCGCGGCCTGCGGCGATTCCGGTTAGCCCTACGGGCCTGGCCGAAGGTCACTATGGTGGGAATCCGGCTGTGGTCACCAGCCCGCCAGCAGGGGCTGGCTGGTCCCCGATCCCGTACAGCCTGATGGTGCGCACATGAGCCGTGAGACGGATCCGGTCCTGTCCGGTATGTCAGGCAGAATCGCTGATTACCGGCTAGACGGGTACATCGGCCAGGGCGCGGCCGCGGTCGTCTACCTCGCCCAGGACGAGCGCTCGGGCCAGAACGTGGCGCTCAAGGTCCTGAACCCGGAGCTGTCCCGCGACGACACCTTCCGGGCCCAGTTCCTGCACGAGGCGCGGGCGGCGGCGGCCGTGGACCACCCGTACATCATCCCGGTCTACGCCTCGGGCGAGGCCGACGGGATCCTGTACCTGGCCATGCGCTACGTCCAGGGCGGCGATGCCCGGTCGCTGCTCAACCGGTTCGGACCGCTTCCTTTCACCTGGGCCTGGACCATCATCGCCCAGGTCGCGTCGGCGCTGGACGCCGCGCACGCCCACGGCCTGATCCACCGCGACGTCAAGCCCAGCAACATGCTGCTCGACACCGGACCCGCGGCGGTCGGGGGCCCGGCCCGCCGGGCCGACGGCGGCGACTTCGACCACGTCTACCTGTCCGACTTCGGGATGAGCACGAACGTGCCGCCGGACGAGGTCACCGCGACGGGCCAGTTCGCGGGGACGCTCGACTACGTGGCGCCGGAGCAGATCGAGGGCCGCGCGGTCGACGGGCGCGCTGACCTCTACGCGCTGGCCAGCGCCGGGTTCGAGCTGCTGTGCGGCACGCCGCCGTTCGGCCAGGACCAGGGCCTGACGGTGATGTACGCGCAGCTGTACGCGCCGCCGCCGTCCGCCGTGGCGCGGCGCCCTGAGCTTCCGGCCGCGGTCGACCAGGTCCTGGCCACGGCGCTGGCGAAGAACCCGGCCGACCGCTACGCCACGTGCGGCCAGTTCGCCGACGCCCTGCACGCGGCGCTGGGGTTCCGGTCCGGCGAGCAGGAGCCAGCCGGGAACGCCGCCGGGACGGCCGTGCCCGACAACGGAACCGCGGTGCCCGACAACGGAACCGCGGTGCCCGACAACGGAACCGCCGTGCCCGACAACGGAACCGCCGTGCTCGACACCGGAATCCCCGTGCCCGACAACAGAACCGCCGTGCTCGACACCGGAACGGCCGCGCTGGACGCCGAGCCCGCCGCGTCCGCCCCCGGGCCCGCCGGGCTGACCGGCGGGTATGACGTCGGGCCGGCCACCTACGATCTCGCGTCCGCCGGGTACGACGCCGCCGGCCTGGCCGGGTATGACGCCGCCGAGACGGCGGGGTACGACGCCGGCACGCGCGAAGCCTCGCCCGGGCCGGTGCCGGCGCCGGCGCCGGCGCTGCCCGGGCCCGGCTGGCCGTCAGCCGCCGAGCAGCCCACGAGCGAAGCCGGCCCGGTCGGCGCGGACCCGATGGACTGGCCGGAGTCGCTGTTCCGCCCGCCGCCCGCGCAGCCGCCGCTGACCCGGCGCCCCGGCCGGCGGCTCATCCTGGCCGTGGCCGCGGGGACCATCGTGGTGGTCCTGATCATCGTCGGCGTGTTCCTGCTGCAGGGGTCGTCGTCACCGGGCCACCCGGCTGGGGCTTCGTCGCCCAGGCCCTCGCCCTCCGCGCCCGCCGCCACGGCGGCCTCCCGGCAGGCGGCCGCCGTGAACGTCCTGCTGGGCTCCAGCGCGACCACCCGGAAGGACCTGGTCGGCGCCGTCGCAGACGTCCATAGCTGCGCGCGCGTGGCGGCCGGGGTCAGCCAGATCCAGCAGGTCGTGAACCAGCGCAGCGCCGAGGACCGCCGGGCCTCGGCCCTGTCGACGGCGGCGGTGGCGAACGGCACTACGGTGAAGGCCGACCTGCTCGCGGCGTTGCGCAGCTCCCTGCAGGCCGACCGGGACTACCTGACCTGGGCCCAGCAGCAGCTGGCCCGGTGCCGGCCGGGCGCGCCGTCACGCGCCTACAACGCCGCGGTCGGCGCCGACCAGCAGGCCGTGACGGCGAAGGAGACGTTCGTCCGCGCCTGGAACCCGGTGGCGGCCCGGTACGGCCTGCCCGCCGAGACGACCAGCAGCTTCTAGCCCGCGGGCTAGCTCGGGATCGTCTTCTCGGCGTGCCCGCCGAACTGGTAGCGCATCGCCGACAGCGCCTTGTCGGCGAACAGGTCGAGGCTGCGGGAGGAGAACCGGGAGTACAGCGCGTTAGTCAGGGTCGGCGCGGGCACGCCTTCGTCGATCGCGGCGATCGAGGTCCAGCGGCCCTCGCCGGAGTCCGAGACCCGCCCGCTGAAGTTGGACAGGTCGGGTGACTGGTACAGCGAAAGGGCCATCAGGTCGAGCAGCCAGGAGCCGATGACGCTGCCCCGGCGCCAGAGCTCGGAGACCGACGTGGTGTCGAGGTCGTACTGGTAGTACTCGGGGTGCTCCAGCGGGGCCGTCTCCGCGTCGTCGGTCTGCATGCGCGTGCCGACGTCGGCGTTGTGCAGCACGTTCAGGCCCTCGGCCAGGGCCGCCATGATCCCGTACTCGATGCCGTTGTGGACCATCTTGACGAAGTGGCCGGCACCGTTGGCCCCGCAGTGGAACCAGCCCTGCTCGCAGGGCTGGGGCGGGCCGGTGCGGCCGGGGGTGCGCGGGGCAGCGTCCACCCCCGGGGCCAGGGACTCGAACAGCGGGGCCAGGTGGTCGATCACGTCGCCGTTGCCGCCGAGCATCAGGCAGAAGCCGCGCTCCAGGCCCCAGACCCCGCCGCTGGTCCCGCAGTCGACCAGGTAGATGCCCCGGTCGGCAAGCTTGGCCGCGCGGGCGATGTCATCGCGGTAGTAGGAGTTGCCGCCGTCGATGATGATGTCGCCCGCTTCCATCCGCTCGGCGAGCTGGTTGATCGTGTTCCCGGTGATCTCGCCCGCGGGCACCATCACCCAGGCCGCCCGCGGCTTGGTCAGGGCGGCCACGAAGTCGTCCAGGGACGAGGTCCCGGTCGCGCCCTCTTTCGACAGCTGGTCCACGGGCCCGGGGCTCCGGTCGTAGACCACGCACTGATGGCCGTCGCGCATGAGCCTGCGCACCAGGCCGGATCCCATCCGGCCCAGCCCTACCATGCCGAGCTGCCTGGTCTCAGTCGCTGCCATCGTGTCCTCCCTTGTCCGAGTCATCCGGTAGCCATGGCATGTGCCAGCTGGCGGACCCGCGGACCAGCCCGGCGGCTTCTTCCGGCCCCCAGGATCCCCGCGGGTAGGTGTGCACCGGCGGCGGGTTGTCGAGCAGCGGCTGCACGATCCGCCAGGTCTGCTCCACGCTGTCCTCGCGCGTGAACAGGTGGTCGTCCCCGGCGATGGCGTCGGCGAGCAGCCGCTCGTAGGGCTGCAGCGGCTCGCCGAGCTCGGTCTCGAACAGCATGTCCAGGTGTACCTGCCGGTACGACGAGTGCTCTTTAGGCCCCTTGGAGGTGAGCCCGACCTCCATCCCCGGGTCGGGGTCGATGCGCAGCACCATGCAGTTGGGGTCGCTCTGGTGCTCGACGAAGCGGAGCCGGGGCGGCCGCCGGAACACCAGCCGCACCTCCGTCACCCGCGCGGCCAGCTCCTTGCCCGCCCGGATGAAGACCGGCACCCCGGCCCAGCGCCAGTTGTCGATCTCCAGCCGCAGGGCCGAGAAGGTCTCGGTGGTGGATCCCTTGGCCACCCCCGGGACCTGGAGGTAACCCTCGTACTGGCCGCGCACGTACTGGGACGGGTCGGCGTCCGGGATGCAGCGGAACACCTCGGCCTTCTTGTCCCGCAGGTCGTCGGCGGTGGCGCCCACCGGCGGCTCCATGGCGACCAGGGCCAGCACCTGCATCAGGTGGTTCTGCACCACGTCGCGCAGCGCGCCCACCGGGTCGTAGAAGGCGCCCCGGTCCGCCACCCCGAAGTTCTCGGCCATCGTGATCTGGATGCACGAGACGTGGTCCCGGTTCCACACCGGCTCCAGGATCTCGTTGGCGAACCGGAGGTACTGGATGTCCAGCACCGGCTCCTTGCCCAGGAAGTGGTCGACGCGCAGGATCTGGTCTTCGCGGAGATGGCGGTGCAGGTCGGCGTTGAGCTGGCGCGCCGAGGCCAGGTCATGGCCGAACGGCTTCTCCACCGCCACCCGGGCTCCCTTGAGCAGGTGGACTTTGGCCAGGGAATCGACCACCGGGGCGAACAGCGAGGGCGGGACCTCCAGGTAGAACAGGGGGTGGGTGAAGCCGGACATGGCCACGGCCAGCCGCTGGAAGGTGTCGATATCGTCGAAGTTACCGCCGTGGTAGGTCAGGCGCCGCGCCAGCCGGTCGAACACCGCCTCGTCGATCTTCACGCCCGCCTGGGTGATGGACTCCCGGGCGTGCTCGATCAGGTGCTCGCTGGACCAGTTCTGCCGGCCGACGCCGATGACCTTGCAGGTCAGGGCGTGACGGGCCTCCACCCGGTACAGGGCCAGCAACGTCTGCTTCTTGGCGAGGTCACCGGTGATACCGAAGATCACGAGCACGTCCGCCGTGGGCATCTTGTCCGGCACGTCCATCGTCCTCCTCAGGGGCCGCGCGCATGACGCTACACCGCCTAGTTGACTGCCAGGTGACGAGGGGCGGGGAAGATCGGCCGAGGATACCCGGGCAGCTGGCGTCCGGCTAGCTCCCGGCGGCGTGCAGCTGCGCGTTGAGCCCGCCCCAGGCCGTGGCCCGCGCCCGCGCCCGCACCGTGCCGGTGACGCTGTGGCGAAGGAACATCAGCCCCGGCCGCCCGCTCAGCTCCCGCGCCTTGACCCGCTGCCCGTCGTCCAGGGTCACGATGGTGCCGGCGGTGAGGTACAGGCCGGCCTCGATCACGCAGTCGTCGCCCAGCGAGATGCCGAGCCCGGAGTTGGAGCCGAGCAGGCACCGCTCGCCGACGGTGATGCGCTCCTTGCCGCCGCCGGACAGGGTACCCATGATCGCGGCGCCGCCGCCGATGTCGGTGCCCGCACCGACCACCACGCCCTGGCTGATCCGCCCCTCGACCATGGAGGCGCCGAGCGTGCCGGCGTTGAAGTTGACGAACCCCTCGTGCATAACGGTCGTGCCCTCGGCCAGGTGGGCACCGAGGCGGACCCGGATCGCGTCGGCGACCCGGACCCCGGCCGGGGCCACGTAGTCCAGCATCGGCGGGAACTTGTCCACCGACCGGACCTGGATCTGCTGCCCGGCCGCCCGCGCCCGCAGTTGCGCCGCGACGGTCCCGGCCGCGTCCACCGGTCCCGCCGACGTCCAGGCGACCGTGGGCAGGACGGCGAAGATGCCGTCGAGGTTGATGGTGTTCGGCCGGACCAGCCGGTGCGAGAGCAGGTGCAGCCGCAAGTAGGCGTCGTCCGGCCCGGCGGGGGGCGCGTCGAGGTCGGCGATCTCCACGCGGCGGTGGGTCACGCGCACCGCCCGGACCGGATCGGCGCGGTCCGGTCCCGCGGTGAACTGGGCCGGGCCGCCCGGCGCGCCGAGCCGGGGGTCAGGGAAGAAGAAATCGAGCGGGGCACCGGCCTCGGTCACGGTGACGACCGCGTCTCCCCACGCCTGTCTGGTCACCCCACGAACCTACCGGGTCACGACGTTGGCGATGCGGCCGGGCACGACGACGAAGCGGTCGACGGCAGCGTCGCCGACGTAGCGGGCGACGTCCGGGTGGCCGGTCAGGATCTGGGTGATCTGCTCCCGGCCGGCGTCGGCGGGAACCTCGATCGTGAACCGGGTCTTGCCGTTGACCTGGACCGGGAGCACGACCGTCGGCTGGGCGGCGAGCGCCGGGTCCGCCTGCGGGAACGCCGCGCGGGCGGCCAGCCCGCGGTGGCCCAGGCGGGCCCAGAGCTCCTCGGCGATGTGCGGCGCGAGCGGCGCGACCATGAGCACCAGCGGCTCGGCGAGGGCCCTCGGCACGTTCCCCCGCGCGGCGGCGATGCGGGCCGCCTGAGTGAGCAGTTCCTGTAGCCGGGCGATCGCGACGTTGAACCGCAGCGCGCTGTAATACTCCCGGACCGCCTGAATGGTCTGGTGCAGTAGCCCGGAGATCTGAGCCTCCAGCGGGCTGTCGTCCACGGTCAGGGCGCCGGTCCGCTCGTTCACCATGCTGCGCCACAGCCGCTGCAGGAACCGGTAGACCCCGACGATGTCGTCGGTGTGCCACGGCCGGTCCACGTCCAGCGGGCCCATCGCCATCTCGTACAGCCGCAGGGTGTCCGCGCCGTAGCTGACGTAGATGTCGTCGGGGGTGATGCTGTTCTTCAGGCTCTTGCCCATCTTCCCGGCCCGCCGGGTCACCGGCTCCCCGTCGTAGGTGTAGGTGCCGTCCGCCAGCGTCACGTCGGCGGCGGGAACGTACATGCCGCGCGAGTCGGTGAACGCGTCCGCGGTGATGTAGCCCTGGTTGACCAGCCGCCGGAATGGCTCCCGCGTCGAGACGTAGCCGAGGTCGAACAGCACCTTGTGCCAGAACCTGGCGTACAGCAGGTGCAGCACGGCGTGCTCCACGCCGCCGACGTACAGGTCGACTCCGCCGTCGCCCGGGGGGACGCCCCCGGGCACCATCCAGTACCGCTCGTTGGCCGGGTCGGCGAACGCGACGTCGTTGTCCGGGTCGAGGAACCGCAGGTAGTACCAGCACGATCCGGCCCACTGCGGCATCGTGTTCAGCTCCCGCCGGTAGAGCTGCGGGCCGTCGCCCAGGTCCAGCACGACCTCGGCCCAGCCGGCCGCCCGGGCCAGCGGCGGCACCGGGCCGGCGTCGGCGTCCGGCGACGGCCGGGCAGCGAAGTCGGTCATCTCGGGCAGCGTGACCGGCAGCATGTCCTCGGGCAGCGCGACCGGCAGGCCATGGGCGTCGTAGACGATCGGGAACGGCTCGCCCCAGTACCGCTGCCGGGAGAACAGCCAGTCCCGCAACCGGTAGACCCGCTTCCGGCGTCCGTGCCCGGTGCGCTCCAGCCAGGCGATGGCCGCGTCGACCGGCTGGTCCGGCGCCTTGACCACGTCAAGTCCGAAGGCGCGGGCGAACTCCAGGTCGCGCTCGTCGTGCGCGGGGACGCCCATGATGGCCCCGGTGCCGTAACCCATCAGCACGTAGTCGGCGACGAACACCGGGATCTGGCCGCCGGTGGCCGGGTTCGTCGCGTAGCTGCCGGTGAACACCCCCGTCTTGCCGTGGCTGGCGGCCCGCTGCCGCTCGCCGATCCTGGACGCGCGTTCCTGGTACGCGCGCACCGCGGCCGCCGGCGACCAGTCCGGCTCGGCGCCCCGCCCGGCGGGAAAGCGCCAGGACTGCGGGGTGCCGGGCGGCCACCGGTCCGCGGCCAGGACCGCGGCCAGCGGATGCTCGGGGGCCAGGACCAGGTAGGTCGCGCCGGGCAGCGTGTCCGGCCTGGTGGTGAACGCCTCGATGCCCGGGTCGTGGCCCACCACGGGGAACGTGATGATCGCGCCGTCGCTCGGGCCGATCCAGTTCCGCTGCTGCTGCTTGACCGGCTCCGGCCAGTCGAGCTGGTCCAGGTCGGCGAGCAGCCGCTGCGCGTAGGCCGTGATCCGCAGCATCCACTGCCGCAGCGGCCGCCGGTAGACCGGATAGTTGCCGACGTCGCTGCGCCCGTCGGCGGTGACCTCCTCGTTCGCCAGCACCGTGCCCAGGCCGGGCGCCCAGTTGACCAGGCCTTCAGCGAGATAGGCCAGCCGCCAGCTGTCCACGACCCGGCGGCGGGCCAGCTCGTCGAGCTCCGCCCAGGGCTTCCCGCCGGGGTTGGCCTCGCCCGACGGCGCCCGCGCTCCCGCCTCGAACTCGGCGACCAGCTCGGTGACCGGCCGGGCGCGCCCCTGGTCCTCGTCGAACCAGCTGTGGAAGATCTGCAGGAAGATCCACTGGGTCCAGCGGTAGAAGCGCGGGTCGGTGGTCGAGAACTCGCGCCGGGTGTCGTACCCGAGACCCAGCCGGAGCAGCTGCCGGCCCATCGTGTCGATGTTGTTCCTGGTGCTGATGGCCGGGTGCTGGCCGGTGCTGATCGCGTACTGCTCGGCCGGGAGCCCGAACGCGTCGTAGCCGATCGTGTGCAGCACCGTATGGCTCGTCATGCGCAGGAACCGGGCGAACACGTCGGTCGCGATGTACCCGAGCGGGTGGCCGACGTGCAGGCCGGCTCCGCTCGGGTAGGGGAAGAAGTCGAGGACGTAGAACTTCGGCCGGCCTGATGCCTGGGCGAAGCCGGCCGACAGCGAGCCGACCGGATTCGGCGCCTGGAACACCCCGTCCGCCGCCCACCTGGCCTGCCAGGCGGGCTCGATCTCGTTGGCCATCGCGGCGTCGTACCGGAACGGCAGCCGCTCGTCCTCGCCGGGGCTGGTCATCAGCTCCTCCAGCAGCAATGAAAAAGGCCGTTGCACGTCAGTGAACTCTAAGCACTCGGCCCGCAGCCAGCCCTTGCGGCCCCAGCCCGGATCGTGGCCCGAGGAAAGACTGCTGCCGCCGCGCTCAGATCACCTTGCCCGGGTTCATGAGGCCGTCCGGGTCGAGCGCCGCCTTGATCGCGCGGTGCACGGCCATCGAGTCCTCCCCGAGCTCAGCGGCCAGCCAGCGCCGCTTGATGGCGCCGACGCCGTGCTCGCCGGTCAGCGTGCCGCCGAGGTCGATCGCGGCGCGGAACACCTCGTCGGCGGCGGCCCAGACGCTGGCCGGGACCTCCGGTTCGTCCCGGTCGAAGACGAACACCGGGTGCAGGTTGCCGTCCCCGGCGTGGGCCACGGTGGCGATCAGGACGCCGTGCCGGGCCGCGGCTCCCTCGATCCGCCCGACCATGTCCGGCAGCCGGGAGCGGGGCACGCACACGTCCTCGACCAGCATCGCGCCCAGCCGTTCGGTGGCCAGGCCGGCCAGGCGGCGCAGGTCAAGCAGCTGCCGTGACTCCGCCTCGCTGTCCGAGACCTCGGCCAGCAGCGCGCCGTGCTCCGTGCACAGCTGCCGCATGACCGCGGCCCGGCGGGCCGCGTCGTCAGTGTCGGCCTGGGCGATGAGCAGCGCCTGGGCGTCGCCGAAGCCGAGGTGCTTCCAGTCGTCGATGGCGCGCAGCGTGACCCGGTCGAGCAGCTCGAGCAGGCTCGGCTGCAGCCGGGCCTGCAGGATCGCGGTCACCGCGCGGGCCGCCGCACCGAAGCTGGGGAAGGTGGCGGCCACGGTCGCCGGGGGCTCGGACGGACGGGGCCGCAGCCGCAAGGTCGCGGAGGTGATCACCCCGAGGGTGCCCTCCGAGCCGACGAACAGGCTGGTGAGGTCGTAGCCGGCCACGCCCTTGACCGTCCGGCGGCCGGTGCGCAGGACCCGGCCGCCGGCCAGCACGACCTCGAGCCCGAGCACGGCGTCGCGGGTCACGCCGTACTTCACGCAGCGCAGCCCGCCCGCGTTCGTGGCCAGGTTGCCGCCGATCGTGGAGATCTCGTAACTCGACGGATCGGGCGCGTACATCAGCCCGTGGGCCGCCGCGGCCCGGTCCAGGTCGGCGTTGAGCACGCCGGCCTCGGCCACGGCCAGCTCGTCGGCCGGGTCAAGCTCCCGGATCGCGTTCATCCGGGCCAGGGACAGGATCACGCAGCCGTCGACCGCGGCCGCACCGCCCGCCAGGCCGGTTCCGCCGCCGCGTGGTACCACCGGGACGCCGTGCTCGCTGGCCCAGCGCACGGTGACCGCCACCTCGCCGGTGGTGCGGGCGGATACCAGGCACCGGGCCCGGCCCGGCGGCGCCACCGCCGCCGCGTGGTCCCGGCTGTAGGCCTCGATGATGTCCGGGTCGGTGACCACGCGGCCGCCGGGCAGGGCGGCGGCGAGTTCGTCGAGGTCATCGGCCACCGCGTCAGCCTAGCCCGTGCGCCCCGCCCGCTCGCGCAGCAAGCCCGCCGCGCCCGGCTGCTAGCGTGACAAGCGTGGTGAGCCGTGCAGAGCGTTCGATGTCGTTCGGGACGATCGCTGCCGAGTACGACCGGCTGCGGTCGGGCCCGCCCGAGGCCGCGATCGACTGGCTGCTGCCCGCGAACCCGAGGGTCGTCGTCGACCTGGGGGCAGGCACCGGCCTGCTGTCCCGGGCGCTGGCGCGCCAGGTTTCCCGGGTCATCGCGGTCGAGCCCGATGAGCGGATGGCCGCCGTGCTGCGCGCCCGGGATCCGGTCATCGAGGTGGCGCAGGGCCGGGGGGAGGCGATCCCGCTGCCCGACGCCAGCGCCGACGGCTTGTTCATCTCGTCGGCGTGGCACTGGATGGATCCCGAGCGCACCGTGCCAGAGATCGCCCGGGTGCTGCGGGACGGCGGCCGCTTCGGCATGATCTGGACCAGCCGCGACCGCGAGGTGGACTGGATTCGCGAGCTCAACCGGCTTCGCGAGCCCGACTGGGCCGCCCGGACCGAGGAGCCCGACGACCGGGGCGCTCCCCGGAGGCGGCACCGCGAGGTCACGCTGCCACCCGGCTCGCCCTTCGGGCCGGCGCAGATGGCGGAGTTCACGTTCCGGCGGCTCATGACCGTCGATGACTTCGTCGGCATGCTGGCTACCTACAGCGGCGTCATCACCGCGAGCCCGGAGGACCAGGCGGCCACCCTCGCCCGGGTCCGGGCCGCGCTCGAGCGGCGCTTCCCCGGCGCGGACGAGATCGACGTGCCGATGCGGTCGCTGTGCTGGCGCGCCGACCGGACCGCCCGGCTGGTGTCCTAGCTGCTCCTGCCCAGCCTCGCCTTGGTGTCCTCGACGTTCATGCCGTGCAGGCGGAGCAGGTTCTCGCCGAGGATCTTCCGCTTGGCCTGGTCGGTCAGCTGCGGATAGCCGTAGCCCGCGCAGAGGTCCTCGGGGATCTGGAAGTCCATGAAGGCCCGCAGCGCCCACTGCGGGTGGAAGATCGGCGCCTCAGAGCCATAGATGATCTTGTCTTCCCCGCACCAGAACAGCAGCTTCCCGAGGATCTCGGCGAACATCCGCGGCGCGCGGACCAGGAAGTTGATGGTCGCCGCCAGGGACGCGTACAGGTTCGGGTACCGGATCAGCTGCCAGCAGGTCTCGTCCAGGAACGGCAGCCCGACGTGGAAGATCACGAAGTTGATGTCGGGGAAGTTGGCCGCGGCGCCGTCCATGTCCCAGGTCTGGGTGTACTCGATCGGCTGCGGGCCGAGCGGCACGCCCTTGTGCACGCCGATCAGGTTGACCCCGAGCTCCTGCGCCTTCTCGAAGACCGGGAAGGCCACCTGCGGGTCGTCCATCCGCCACGGGAAGGGGGTCCCGTAGTCGTAGCGCACGTTGTAGAACTTGAACGCCTTCGCGCCGAACTCGCCGACCTGCCGCTCCATCAGGTCCAGGGCCTTGCGGCCCTCCAGCGGGTTCACCGACCCCCAGAAGATGGTCCGGCCGGGGTCGCGGCTGGCCAGGTCGGCGCATTCCTCCCACGGCGACAGGCCGTCACGGAACAGGTCCGTCAGCGGCAGCGGCATCGCGACCAGCATGTCGGTGTCGGATTCCTCGTAGACCATCCGGCGAATATCGCCCACGGTCCACTGGCGCAGGAACTCCTCGGGCGGCAGCTTCGGCTGGTCGTCCGGGGTCAGCGCGTTATGGAACGCGTACAGGTGGTTGTCGAACATCAGGCCAGGCGGGCCGAGCGCGTTCTTCGGGTCGAAGTTGAAGATGTGCGCGACGCAGTCGAACACGAAGACGTCATCGATCACGACGGATCACCTCGCTGATGGGCGGATACGAAAGCGCCCCGGTCGGGCACTTGCGCGGGCGGCGGCAGGAAACGCAGGAGGCTGGCGGCCCGGGGCGACAGCCGGTCGGTGGTCCACGCCTCGTCCCAGACGATCTCGACGTCCGCCGACCGGACGCCGGGCTGCGCCTCGATCCGCTCGGTGATCTCGGTCAGCACCCGGGTCGCGAACGGGCACCAGCCGGTGGTCAGCAGCAGCTCGACCCGGACCTGGTCGCCGGTCGTGCGCACCGACCGCACCAGGCCCATGTCCACGACTGATATGCCCTTTTCACGGCAGCATGGGTCGTACACGTCGCTGAGAGCGTCGAGGGCCCACTGAGGTACGTCGGACATGCGGCCAGGCTGCCAGCGCCCTCACCAGCGCGGAACCCCCGAATATTTCACATGCTGAACCGCAGGCCCGGGCGGTTCCCAGCCGCGTCCAGGCGCGGCATCCTGGTAAGGGTGAGGAGCCCAGGGTGAAGAGCCCACCGACCTCATCCGCAGCGTGTCCCGCGCCCTGCGGATCATCGAGGAGGTGTCCGGCTCACCACGCCCGCTGCCGGTGAAGGTGATCGCCCGCCGGTGCCAGCTCCACCTGTCCACGACCTATCACCTGGTCCGCACGCTGTGTTACGAGGGGTACCTGGTCCGCCTGCCCAGACGGGGAGTACGTCGCCGGGTCCGAGGTGGCCGAGCGCTTCCACGACGTGATGGGCTCGCTGCGCCGGCCGTCCCGGGCCAGGGCCGTGCTCCGCCACCTGGCCGACGTCACCGGGCACAGCGCCTACCTGGCCTGCATCTCCGGCGGCCGGCTGATGATCGTGGACGTGATCGAGGGCGCGCAGTCACCCTGGCTGGAGGACCTGCAGCCCGGCCTCGAGACCGCCGCGCACGCGACCGCGGTGGGCAAGGCGCTGCTGACCACGCTGCCCGGGCGGGCCCGCAGCAGGCTGCTCAGCGAGCACGGCATGCGCCCGTTCACCCCGAACACGGTCACCGAGCTCGGCCAGATCGAGTACGAGCTGGGCCCGATGCGGCCCGGCGACATGGTCATCGAACACGGGCAGTTCCGCGACGAGGTGTGCTGCGCGGGCGTGGCCATCCGCGGCCATGACGGCGGCTGGTGGTCGGTTGGCTCGACGGCTCGCGGGCTCAGCCTGCCGGGACCGCTGCTGGCCGAGCTGCGGGTGGCCGCGGCCGACCTGGCCCGGGCCGGATCCGATCAGCTGTCGTAAACCGAGACGTAGCGGGCCCGCAGCGTCGCGCCCGGCCGGAATCAGGGCGGCCGGTGCGAGGTTGGCACCGGCATGGCATCAGGACACACGATCACGATCACCCCGGCCGAACTCCATGTCGAGGTGACCCTGGGCGGCGAGAAGCTGGCCGAGTCCGACCGGCCGGTGCTGCTCGAGGAGACCGGGCTGCCGACGCGCTACTACCTGCCCCGGGACGACGTGCGCACCGACCTGCTCAAGCCCACGGACTCCGCGACCACGTGCCCGTTCAAGGGCCAGGCCTCGTACTGGTCGGCTGAGGTCGGCGGCGAGGTCTACGAGGACGTCGTGTGGAGCTACGAGGCGCCGATCCCCGGCCGAGGGGATCGCCGGGCTGCTGTGCTTCTACCCGGACCGGGTCGAGCTGACCGTCAACGGCGAGCGCCCAGTCCGCCTCACGGTAGGTCCCGCTAGGGACCTGCCGGCGGCGGCACCGCCTGGTGACGGCACCGCCGCCGACAGCGCGGGCCTACGCCTTGGCCCGCTTCGGCTTCTTGACCTTGGGCGGCATGGTGCTGACGTGGGCCAGGGCCCTTACGACCCAGCCGGCCGCGAGCTCCGGCTGGGCGCGCCAGGCCCCGGGCAGGCTGAGGTAGCCGCCCATCGGGCGCTCGGCGGGCCCGAAGGGGCCCGACCCGTCGATCGCGGCCAGCTCCCGCTGGCCCTCGTCATCGAGCCGGACCCCTACGGCCGGTCCGAACAGCCCGGCAAACATGTTCCCGTGCACGAACGCGCCGAGATTGCCGAACATCGGCTTGACCTCCACGGCCGGGTCCTCGGGGACCAGGTCCAGGAAGAACTGCTTATCTGCCTCGCTCGGCTTGGGTATCTCCATACGCTCGCTCCCCTGCCGTGACCGCGGCCCTACTCAGGATTCAGGCTGGGGGGCCGGCTTGATGATGCTGAACACGGCGCCCTGCGGGTCGGTCAGGACGGCCATACGGCCGACCGGGGAGTCGAACGGCGCGACCATGACGGATCCGCCCAGCTCGGTGGCCTTGGCCGCGGTGGCGTCCGCGTCGTCGACGGCGAAGTACACATGCCAGTGGTTGGGCACGCCCTCCATCGGCGGCGGGGTGCTGCCGCCTACCATCTGCCCGCCGACCTCGAACAGCGTGTACGCGCCGGTCCCCATGTCCATCGTGGACGTGGTCACGCCGAGTACCTGCTCGTAGAACTTGGTGGCGGCCGGGTCGGTGGTGACCAGCCTTCCAGGTCACGGTGCCCGTCCCGTTCGCCAGCGAGGAGCCGATGTGCTGGATGGCCTGCCAGAGGACGCGGCCGCTACCGGAAGCGCCGTTACCGGACGCGGCGTTACCGGATGCGGCCGCTACTGGACGCGTCGCTACCGGACGCGCCGCTACCGGAAGTCGCGGCTGCGGGCGGCGGCGACCACGCGGAGCCGCCGCAGCCGGGTGGCGAGCAGGCTGACCGCCCCGTCCAGCCGCTCCACCCGGCCGTGGACGACCAGCGCGCTCGCGTCCATCGCCAGCCTGCGGTGACGCTCCCACACCGCGGGCGGGCAGATGACGTTCGCCATCCCGGTCTCGTCCTCCAGGCTCAGGAACACCACCCCGCGGGCCGTTCCCGGCTGCTGCCGGTGCGTGACCAGCCCGGCCACCGTCACGTTCGCGCCGGGCCTGGCCGTCCTCAGCTCCGCCGTCCCGATCACGCCGCGGGCGGTCAGGCCGGGCCGGATGTGCTCGATCGGGTGGGTGCCGTAGGTGCCGGTCGCCCACAGGTCGGCGAAGGTCTCCTCGGCCGCCGTCATGGCCGGCAGCGGCGGCGCGGTCAGCCCGGGCGTGGTGCCGGGCAGCTGCCCGGGCCGGATCGTGGCCGCCGCCCCGGCCGCCCACAGCGCCTCGCGCCTGCCGACCCCGAAGCAGCCGAACGCGCCCGCCGTGGCCAGCGCCTCAAGCGCCGGGGCCGGCAGCCGGGTCCGGCGGGCGAAGTCCTCCAGATCCCGGTACGGCTGGCCGGCCACGACCGCGGCGGCTTGCTCGCCGAGGTTGCGCACCTCGGACAGGCCAGCCGGATCGCCGGCTGGGCCGGAGCGGCCACGCTGGCCGGGGGGCGGCGGCGGTGGGGAGACGGTGGTTATGGCTGTCCTCGGATTTTTCCAGGGTCGCGAGGACGGCGCTGGCGTTGACGTCGACGCCGCGGACCTCGACGCCGTGCCTGCGCACGTCGCTGATCAGGCTGGCCGGGGCGTAGAAGCCCATCGGCTGGGCGCGCAGCAGGGCGGCGGTGAACGCCGCCGGGTAGTAGCACTTCAGCCAGGCGCTGGCGTAGACCAGGTAGGCGAAGCTGATCGCGTGCGACTCGGGGAAGCCGTAGCTGGAGAAGGCCAGGATCTTGACGTAGATGTCCTCGGCGACCTCCGGCCGGGATGCCGCTGCGGCCATCCCGTCCAGCAGCCGGGCGCGCAGCTCCTCGATCCGCTCCGGGGCCCGCTTGGAGCTCATCGCCTGCCGTAGCTGGTCCGCCTCGGTGGGCGTGAACCCGGCGCAGTCGATCGCGATCTGCATCATCTGCTCCTGGAACAGCGGCACCCCGAGGGTCTTGCCGAGCGCCTGGCGCATCGACTCGTGCGGCAGGTCCGCCAGCTCGTCGCCGTGCCGGCGGCGCATGTAGGGATGCACCGAGCCGCCCTGGATCGGGCCCGGCCTGATCAGCGCGACCTCGACGACCAGGTCGTAGAACCTTCTCGGCCGCAGCCGCGGCAGCGTCGCCATCTGGGCGCGGGACTCGACCTGGAACACCCCGACGGTGTCCGCCTCGCACAGCATGTCGTAGACGCCGGGGTCCTCCTGCGGGATCGAGTGCAGCTCCAGCGCTCGCCGTGGTAGGCCTCGACCAGCTCGAAGCAGTCCCGCAGCGCGGTCAGCATGCCCAGGCCGAGCAGGTCGAACTTGACCAGCCCGGCGTAGGCGCAGTCGTCCTTGTCCCACTGCAGCACGGTGCGGCCCGGCATCCGGGCCCACTCCACCGGGCACACCTCCCCCACCGGCCGGTCGCAGATCACCATCCCGCCGGAGTGAATGCCGAGGTGGCGGGGCAGCCGCTGCATGCGGGCCGCCAGGCTGGTGACGGCGGGCGGAACCCCCGCGTCGGGCGGAATTCCCGCGTCGGGCGCGACCGGAGCGCCGGGCCGGGGCCGTACGGGCGCGGGCCGACCTGGCGGGCCCACCTGTCCTGCTGCTCTGGCGCGTAGCCGAGCGCCCGCCCCGCGTCCCGCAGCGCCATCCGCGGCCGGTAGGAGATCACGTTGGCGACCTGGGCCGCGTTGTCCCGGCCGTACCGGTCGTAGACGTACTGGATGGCCTCCTCGCGGCGCCGGTGCTCGATGTCCAGGTCGATGTCGGGCGGGCCGTCCCGGCCCGCGGACAGGAAGCGCTCGAACAGGAGCCCGTGCTGGACCGGGTCCACGTTGGTGATCCCGAGCGCGTAACAGACGGCCGAGTTGGCGGCCGAGCCGCGGCCCTGGCACAAGATGCCCTTGCGCTCGCAGAACTCCACGATGTCGTGCACGATCAGGAAGTAGCCGGGGAACCCGAGGTTCACGATGACGTCGAGCTCGCGGGCGATCTGGTCGTAGGCTCCCTCGACGCGCTCGGCGTGCGGCGGCCCGTAGCGTTCCGGTGCCTTGATCTTGACGAGCTGGCGGAGCCAGCTGGCCTCGGTGGGGTAGTCCGGAGGCACTGGGAATTCCGGCAGCTTCGGCGCGATCACGTGGAAGTCGAACGCGCAGTCCGCCGCGAGTTCGACGGTGCGCTCTCGCGCGCCGGGGTACCGGCGCAGCCGGTGGGCCATCTCCCGGCCGGACCGCAGGTAGGCGGCGCCGGAGGCGGCCAGCCAGCCGTCCATCTCATCCAGGCTGCGGCGGGCCCTGATCGCGGCCAGCGCCTGGGCGAGCTTCGCGCCCGGCGGCGACGCGTAGTGCACATTGCCGGTGGCGATCACGGCCGTTCCAGTGCTGATGCCCAGCTCGTAGAGGGCATCGTTGCGCTCGTCGTCGGTCGGCTGGTCGTGGCTGGTCAGCTCGATGACGATGTTCTGGTGGCCGAACATGTCGGCCAGGGCGCGGAGTTCTTGTGCGGCAGCCTCGGGGCCCGCGGCCGCGAGCGCCGCGGGTACGGCGCCCTTGCGGCAGCCGGTGAGGATCACCCAGTGCCCGCCGTGCGCCTGCGCCAGGTCGGCCTCGTCGTAGACGGGACGGCCCTTCTCTTTCCCGGCGAGCTGCGCGGTGCTGATCACCCGGCACAGCCGCCGGTATCCCTCGGGGTCGCGGGCCAGCACCAGCAGGTGCCTGCCCACCGGGTCGGGGACGCCGCCCTGGCCGCCGGGCAGGTCCAGGCTGAGCTCCGCGCCGAAGACCGTGCCGAGCCTGGTGCCGGTCCGCTGCGTCAGCCGGGCCGCCGCCTGGGCGAACTGAGGTACTCCGTACATACCGTCGTGGTCGGTGATGGCCAGGGCCTGCAGGCCGAGCGCGGCCGCCTCGGCGACCAGTTCCTCGGGGCTGGACGCTCCGTCGAGAAAGCTGTAGGACGAGTGGCAGTGCAGCTCGGCCCACGCCGGGCCGGCGCGCGCCTGCCCGGTGAGCCAGGTCGGCTCCTCCGGCCTGGCTGGCGGGCAGGCGGGTGACAGGCGCGACCCGCTCACTGCTGTCTTTGCCGTTCCCGTCGCCTTCGCCGTTCCCGTCGCCTTCGCCACCCCGGCCGTCTTCGCCGCCCTGGCCGCCCCAGGACAGGCGCCGCTCGAACTCTCGCCACGGAAGCGGCGGGTTGTCCCAGCCCATGATTGCCGTACTCCTTATCTGCTTGTATCTGCCGTGCTCCCCTATAGGGGATGGGTGTCGGGGCTGACGATGTAGGTGCGTCCGGCGGGGGTGGTCCAGGTGAACTGGCCGGGGCTGGTCTGGTCGAGTTTCCAGCGGGGGTGCTGCTTGAGCTGATGATGACGCCGGCATCCGCCGCCGAGATTGCATGCGCAGGTGCGGCCACCCTGGTCGTAGGCCACGGTGTGGTCGAGGTCGGCGCGCCAGGCGGGCTGGCGGCAAGTGGGGTTACGGCAGGTCAGGTCCCGGGCGGTGACGTATTCCCGCAACCGGGGCGGAGGCCGGTAGTGACTCGACTGGGCATGGTGGGCACAACCGCCCGCGGTGGCGTCGGCTCTGGCCTGGTCGAGCGCCCGGTCCAGGGCTTGGGCGGCCGCCCGCCATGCCGCGGCAGCCATCCCTCGGTGCAGGCCTGCGGGTTGCTGGCTGGGGATGATGTGCTCGCGGATGGTGTCCCGGGTGATGGTCAGGGTGATCCGGCCCACCAGCCCGAGTCCGGGCGGCTCGGCTCCGGGCGGCCCGGGACCGGCGCGGGTGCGGCGGCGGATCCGAGTGACGGTGATGGCCTGCCCCGCGGCGTTGGTGACGATGATCCGCCACTGGGTGGCCGGGTCGGTCTCGGCCGCCTGGGCGAGCTGGCGGGCCTGGGCCGCGGTGATGGGACCGATCCGGCCCAGTGCACCGGGTGCGGCGGACAGCCCGGTCAGGGTAATCCAGGGCAGGGTGAGATCCAGCAGTCCCGGCACCGGCCGCCCGTCGGCGGGCCGGGGGCGCGGGGGCGGCGGAATCGCGCCCAGGCCTGGCCACGGCGGCACCGGCCCCGCCCCGGGCAGGTCATCGTCGTCCTCGTCGTAGTCTCCTGACTCGTCCTGGTCACTGCCATCATCGAAGCCGTCGTCGGCCGGAGCGTCCTCGTACGGAGGGGCGGGCAAGTCATCTCGTTGTCCGCCGCCCGTGCCGTCGCCGGAATCACGTCCACTAGGACCGTGATCGTCGACGGGGGGCGGGGATTCGGGGGGATCGCCGGGCGGGGGGATATAGGGCAGGGTGCCCAGTAGCAGGCCGAGCATCACCTTCGCCCGGTGCAGGTCCAGCCCGCCCGCCTGTCCGGCGGCCTTCATGGCCCTGGCGATCGCGGTGATCCGGGCCATCGCCGCCGCGGCCTGTACCGCCGGCAGCCCCATCCCGGCCAGGGTCGCGGTGCCGTCATCGCCGCCGTACAGGCTCACCTTCGCGTGCCGCTCGGCCTCTTCGCGGCGCTGCTCCGCGCCATCGGGGTCGGCGATGATCACCGCCCGGCGTAGTCGCATCCGTAGCTGCGCCGTGGTCTGATGCCCGGCCCCGGGCAGGATCTCGGCTTCCACGACGCGTGCGGCCGACTCGCTCAGGACGCTGGTGGCCTCGGCGATCACCTTCGCCCGCGCTAGGTCGATCCGCCCGTCCGCCAGGGCGGCACCGGTCCGCGGTAGCCGCCAGGTGAGGGTGACCGCCAGGTCGGCCCAGGCAGTAGCGCTGTAGTCGGTCAGCGCCAGCGCCAGCGACACCTGGCCCACCGCGTCGCGACCCAGTCCTGCGGGTCGCCCGTCCGGCTTTAGGCCGATCTTGCGGTCGGTGGCTGCGGTGTGGGCGGTAATCTGCGCCACCGCCGCCAACTCGACCGCCTGGGGCCCAGGACGCTAGCTGGTGAGCGGCGATCGCCACCCCGGCCAGCCCGCCTTCATCCAGGTTTTTGGTCTCGGCGGTGGCCGCGGCCAGCCACCCGGCCTGCGCCGGGCCTGGCGGCATATGCTCCACCGCCAGTGCTCCCGCCTGTCCGGCCGGCAGCGGCGAGCTCATCCGCCCGTCCGCGGCCGCCGCCTGCTCCTCGGCCGCAACCGCGTCCTGGTCGGGGTCCCGGTCGAGGAACCCACCCGCGGCCAGCGCCTCCAGCAGCGCCTGCCAGTCCAGCCCGGAGGGCCGCGCGCCAGTTCGGGCTGCGTCGCCGGTCATCGGCTCGGGCTCGGGCCCAGGCCCGGTCTCGGGCCCAGGCGCGGGCTCGGCGCTGCCCGGCGCCCAGGCGAACCCCTGCTGGCCACTGGCGGAGGCGGCGGCCTGCTCGTCGTCCGGGTCTGGTTCTGGCGTCTGACGCGGCACCGGCGCACCTCCTCGGTTACGGGCGGGTTCGTCATGCTTTGTCAGCAACTACGGTATCGGCTGGTACCGACAAACTAGGCTTTGTTTTACCAGCATCGCCAATATTTCTCGAAAAAACTTTTGAAGATCTTCCAACGCGCGGGTAGGCCGCTCCGCCGAGCTGCGCAGGCTACGGGCGGTAGGGGTGGCAACGACGGCGGGAGCGGCGAATGCGACGGCGGGAGCGGCGAATGCGACGGGAACGGGTAAGTCGTAGCTGCCCTCGATCAGCCACTGGCCGTCCTGCACCACGGCCAGCCAGGCGCTGCCGTCCTCGGCGACCAGCTGGAACCTGGCTTGCCGATGCGAGTCGGCCGGGCGCCACCACCGCTCGGTCACCGGCCAGGGCCCAGCCCAGGAGGTGATCGCCAGCCACGGCTCGCCGCGGGCCGACAACCAGGCAGGGGACGCGGAAATCAGGGCCCGGCCGGTAACGGTCACCGCGGCACCCGTTTCGTCGGTGACCCTGGCCGATCGCGGGACCGGGTAGACCGTGGCCAGCGCCGGCGCCGGGAGCTGACCCGGCCAGGGACGGCCTGCGGGAAACCGGAGGTCGGCGGCATCGCCGAACGGCACCAGCGTCACCTGTCCGGCCGGGCTGCGGCCGCCGCCCAGCAACGGGCGCGTCACCGAGCCGTGCCCGAGCATGGCCTGCACCCGGAGTGCGGCGCGCGCGACCCGGTCATCGACCGCAGTCTCGCCCCACAGCGCGAGCTGACGGCCGGTGGCGCGTACCGGCTGATCGGGAATCAGCCGCAGCAGCGTGATCCCGCCCACCGGAATCGCCTCGTCCGCGAAGGAGAGCCCGCCTGGAGCCGTTACGTCACGTCCGCGGGCGTCCTGGGCCGCCCGCCAGCTGGCCAGCTGCCAGCGCACCCGTTCGGCCACCGCCAGCGAGGAAAGCAGTCCGTCATGCCGCCACCACTGGGTGATCTCCTGCCCGTCCGCGCAGATCACCTGCACTTGCACCCGCACGCACGCCAGCCCCCTGATCGCCAGGTCCGCGTGCATCTGCTCGGCGAGCGCCTTGGCGGCGAATACCACCGGCTCGGCCTGCTGCGCCGGCGGGTCGAACGCAACGGAAGCGGAGAGGTCGGCAGAAGGCGGGCGGGATTCCAGCGGCCGGGGATCCCGGCCGCGTGCCAGCCGGTGCGCGAGCGCCCCAGCGGATCCGAACCGGCTCGCCGCCTCGGCGGCCGGCAGCGCCGCGAACTCCCCCAGCGTCTGCAGGCCCAGGCGGGGCAGCAGATCGGCCAGTTCCGGCTGGCCCAGCGAGCCGACCGGGTACGGAGCCAGGAACGCCGGCGTCGCGCCCGGTGCCACGATCACGGCCCGGCCTGGCCACGGCGTCCGCGCGGCGAGCTGAGCGGCGAACAGGCCATCGGCCACGCCGACCTGGCAGGCCACTCCTAGGCACGCCACAGCATCGATGATCTTCTTCGCCAGGGTCTCTTCTCCGCCGAAGTACCTGGCCGGCTCGCGGGCACTGATGGCGCAGACCCCCGGACGCAGCACCTCCACCCTGGGACAGAATCCCTCCACCAGGGTCACCACCCGCTCGAAGGCCCGGGCATCCGGCTCGGCGCCTCCTTCCCGGGCGGGGCACCACACCACCAGCACTCGCGGCGCCGCGCCGTCGGCCGGCATCATCCGGTGCTCCGGGTTCCCGGCCGGAAGCGAGCCGCGCCGATCTCGTCCGCGACCGTCACCGACCCATCGGGGCCGGGCAGCCACAGCCACCGGGCCCGCAACCGCGCCGCCGCGCCCCGGCCGTACGCCATCACCTGGACCCGGCGGGCCCGCAGCCGCCCGTGGCCTGCCCCGATTCCCGTCCACTCCTGGCCGGTGACGAGCAGCCTGGTCTGCGCGCCGTCCCAGTCTCCTGCCACGACGAGCACGCCACCCAAACGACGCACGGTGGCCTCGAGCCGACGCCG
The DNA here is from genome assembly GCA_963834695.1 of uncultured Actinomycetota bacterium. Lineage (GTDB taxonomy): Bacteria > Actinomycetota > Actinomycetes > Streptosporangiales > Streptosporangiaceae > JASHPR01. The sequence goes on along the minus strand of CAWIDQ010000077.1, from coordinate 30,742 downwards.
CATCGAGGCGGACGGCCGGTCCGGCGGGCGCAGCAGCACCAGCTCGCAGCCGTCGAGCAGCGAGGCCACGACCTGCGGCCAGCCTGGACCCGGGTCAGCGATCAGCAGTACCCGGTCCGGATCCAGGCCCACGTCGGCGGCCGCGACCACCCCGAGGTACGGCAGCCCGATCACCGCGCACCAGGCCCCGGCCGCCGACGCGCCCGCGACCAGCGCCAGGCAGAGCAGGCTCCAGTTCCCCGTCGCCACGACCGAGCCGCGGCTCAGGCCTCCTCCGGGAAGCAATTTCCGCAGGGCCGGGAGCACCGGCAGGACCGCATCTCCGGGCCGGACTACATCCCGCGGCCGGACCGCACCGCCCGGCCGGACTGCACCGCCCGGCCGGACTGCACCGCCCGTCAGGATGCCGTCCCGGCGGTCCCCCGAAGATGGCTCCGTGACCTGTGCCATCTGTGCGGCCCGTGCCATCTGTGCGGCCTGTGCAATCCGTGCGGCCTGTGTGACCTCCGCACTCACCGAATCACTATCGAACAAGCGTTCGACGAGTGTCAAGGCTCCGGCGCCAGGATTCTCGGCCCGGTACGGCCGGTGATCATTTGCTCGCGGTCACGGCGGTCGCCACCTCAAATGTGCCGCGGGTCGGCCATCTACTCTTGCTCCATGCGCCGGCCGGACCTGAAGACGATCTTCACGTCCTACGCCGTGGCCTGGCTTTACCTAGGGGGCTTCATCGTCGCCGAGGTGGTCTACGCGCTGTTGTCCCCGCACGACCAGGCGGCCTACGTCACCTGGGCCAGCACCAGCGTGCACAACCTGCACCACGACCCGGTCGGCTCGCTGGTGGTCTCCGCGTTCGTGACCCAGGAATTCGAGATCGCCTGGCCAGTGCTGATCGCGCTGGCCATGTTCGGCGCCAACGGGGTGCTCGGCAACTGGCGGACGGCCGTGCTGTGCGCGGCCGGGCAGGTGATCGGCACGCTGGTCAGCGAGGGAATCGTCGGCTACCGGGTGGACCATGGGCTGCTGCCGCCGTCGGACCGCTACCTCATCGACGTCGGCCCCTCGTACGTGGTGGTATCCGCGATCATGGTGGCCCTGTTGTACGGCTCCTGGCTGGCCCGCGCGGCGGCCGCGCTCGACCTCGCGCTGCTGGTCTTCGTGGGCGACATCTTCGCCGGGCTGAGCAACCTCAACGTGTCGGCGGTCGGCCACGTCACCGCGATGACGGTCGGGGCCGTTGGGGGCAGTCTCCTGGTCTGGCAGCGGCGCAGGCGGCAGCAGCGGCGCAGGCGGGCGCTAGGCGAGGACCCCGCGGGCGCGAGCGCCGGCTGACCCGGCGGGCCCGTCTGACCCGGCGGAGCCAGCGGCCTCGGCCGAACCAGCCGACCGGGCCAGCCGGGTCCGGCGCAGCGCTGTCCAGCCGCGCCCGGCCGCGTAGCACACCGCGGCGATCGCCCCGACGAAGAACCCCACCGGCCAGTTGGTCTGGTACGACGCCGCGATCGCGGTCCACACGGTGACCAGGGCGAGCACTACCGACAGGCCCATGGCCAGCAACGGCCGGTCGGTGACCGACCTGGCCGCGGCGGGCGGGCCGATCATCAGGCTGAAGATCAGCAGGGCGCCCACCACCGGCAGGGCCATGCTCGTGGCGAGGGCCAGGACCACCAGGAAGCACATCTCGATCCGGTGGGCCCGCACGCCGCGCGCCTCGCCCAGCTCGGGCATCACCGAGGAGAGCAGCAGCGGGCGGTACAGCACCATGATCGCGAGGATGCACACCGCGCCCAGCACGGCCACCGGGGCTATCTCGTTCACGCTGATACCGAGGACCTCGCCGAACAGCAGTGCCTCGATCTCGGGCTCGTATTCCGCGCTGAAGCTGAGGAACAGCGCGCCGAGCCCGAGCATCGCCACCAGGGCCAGGGCCACCGCCACGTCGTGACGGGCGCGGCGGCCGAGCCAGCCGATGCCGAGCGCGCCGAGCAGCGAGAACACGCCCAGCCCGACCAGGGTGTTGACCCCGATCAGGCTGGCGCCGGCCGCCCCGGCGAACGCGCCGGTCGGCAGCGCGTCGGCGGCGAAGGCCGAGCCCCGGAGCACGACGAAGAACCCCACGACGCCGGCCACCACGGCCACGATGCTCGCCACCGCCCAGGTGTTGGTCATGAACCCGGAGAACATGGCCTACCCCCGCCCCGGCGTCGCGCCCCGGGCGGGTGGGCGCATCAGGGTCAGCAGATAAAAGAACAAGGATCAGGACCACAACGAAGAAGCTGACCGGCCAGCCTTGCCGTGCCGGCGGCCAGTAGTAGCTGTCATAGGCGAGCAGGACGCCGAGCCAGGTGGCGGCCGAGGCCGATCAGCGCGGACCAGATCATCACCAGGCCGGGCCGGCTGGTCAGCCGCAGCGCGGTCGCCGCGGGCCCGACCAGCAGCGCCGTGCTGAGGATGGCCCCGATGGTCATGGCCGACAGCGAGACCGCGAGCGCGATCGCGGCCAGGCACAACGCGCCGGTGGTGCGCACCCGGACCCCGCGCACTACGGCCAGGTCGGAGCTGGCCGAGCTCAGCAGCAGCGGCCGGTAGAGCATGATCACGATGCCGACGGCCGCCAGGCTGAACGCCACGACGACCGGGATGACCGAGCGGTCGATCGTGAACATGGACCCGAACAGGATCGTGATCGTCGCGCCGGTCGTGGAGGTGTGCGTCGTGTCCCAGTAGAGGAACAGGGCCCCCAGGCCCAACCCGGCCCCGCGCACGATGCCGATGGCCAGGTCCCGCCCGCGCGGGCGCCGGATCCCGATCATGTCCATGATCCCCGCCGCCGCCACGCTGGTGCCCGCGAACCCCCACAGCGGGCTGATCCCGATGAGGAAGGACGCCGATCCGCCGGTGACGCTGATGTCGGCGAGCGCGTGCCCGGCGTACGACTGTCCCCGCATCACGGTGAACGTGCCGACGATGCCGGACACCACGGCGACCACGCCGCCGATCAGCAACGCCACGTGGACCGGCTCACTGGCCAAGAAGCCCGGCTCGACGATGGCCCGCAGCAGATCGCCCATGGCCGTCACACGTCGTTGACGGCGTGGGCGCCCGAGTGCTCGATCGGGATGTCGAGCCCTTCACCGCGCCCGGCCACCACCAGGACCCGGCCGTGCACATGGATGACATCGACGTGGTGCCCGTACAGCTCGCTGAGCACCTCGCCCGTGACCACCTCGTCGGTTGGCCCGCTGGCCGCCCGGCCGTTCGCCATGTAGACGATCCGGTCCATGACCGGAAGCAGCGGGTTCATCTCGTGCGCCGAGATCAGCACGGCGATCCGCTGCTCCTTGGCGATCCGGCCGAGCAGCGCGACCACCTCCTGCTCGCTGGCGATGTCGAGGTTGGCCAGCGGCTCGTCGAGCAGCAGCAGCCCGGGACGGCTGATCAGCGCGTGCGCGATAAGGATCCGCTGTTGCTCCCCGCCGGACAGGTTGCCGACCCGGGCGTTGCCGATGTGCTCGGCATCGACCGCCTGCAGCATTTCGTCCACCCGCTTCCGGCGGGAACGCGACGGCAGCGGGATCCCCAGGCGGTTCCCGTCGAGACCCAGCCCGACCAGGTCCCTGGCCCGCAGTGGCATGTCGGGATCGAGCTGGATCTTCTGCGGCACGTAACCGACCCCCGCCGCGCTCACCCTGACCTTCCCGGCCGACGGCGGGAGCAGGCCGAGGATCACCCGCAGCAGGGTGGTCTTGCCCGCCCCGTTGGAGCCGATCAGGCCGACGAACTCGCCGGGCTTGATCGAGAACCGCACGTCGTGCAGCACCTCGCGCCCGCCGAGCCGGACGCTGACACCGTCGACGACGAGCGCATCGTCCTGGGCGAGGATGCCGTCCTGAGTAGGCGTGCCGTCCTGAGTAGGCGTGCCGTCCTGAGTAGGCGTGCCGTCCTGAGTAGGCGTGCCGTCCTGAGTGGGCGTGCCGTCCTGAGTAGGCGTGCCGTCCTGAGTGGGCGTGCCGTCCTGGCTGAGGGTTACTCGCTGGCGTGTCATCGTCAAAGTTTCTGCGTCGAGATCTTGCTGGTCACGGCCTTGGTCATGGCCTGCACCTCGGCGAGCATCCACGACTGGTAGTCGTATCCGGGCACCGGCATGGTCTCGTAGACGCCGACCACCGGGATGCCGTCCTTGCGGGCCTGGCTGAGGAACGAGGCGGTGAGCGAGTCGGTCACCTGCTGGTTGTACACGAAGACCTTCACTTTATGGCTGGAGAACAGGCTGTCCTCGAGCGAGACGTCCTGCGGCGACGGGTCCACACCATTCATGATGTCGGCCTGGAAGGTGAACGGCGTGAGGACCTTCGCTCCGATCGCCTGCAGCATGTAGTCGCCGACCGGCTCGGTGACCGCCACCGGGGTGCCCGGGTAAGCGGCCTTGAACTTCGCGATCGCCTGGTACCACGGCTGCAGCGACGCGTCGAACTTGCGCAGGTTGGCCGCGAAGTACCCGGCGTGCGCCGGCTGCATCCCGGAGAGGTCGTTGGCGACGGCCCTGGCCACGGCCGGCATCGTGCGCGGGGAGTACCACAGGTGCGGGTTCGGCGTGCTGTCCGGCAGGCCGAGCAGGTTCTGCACCACGATGACCTTCCGGGTCGAGCTCGGCGCCGCGGCCTCGATCTTGTTCATGTACGTGTCGTAGCCGATGCCGTTCTGCACCACGAGCTGGGCCGCGCTGACCGCCTGGGCCACGCTCGGGCTGGCCTCGAACGTGTGCGGGTCGGTGTTGGGATTGCTCTCGATCGCGGTCACCCGGACGTACTTGCCGCCGATCTGGCCGATCACGTTGGCATACTCGTTCTCGGCGCCCACGGCGACCACCTGGCCGCCGGGCGCGTCGGGCGACGCCGAGCTGGCCGAGCACGCGGTGGCGAGCAGCCCCGCCGCGACAGCCAGCGCGGCGGCCACCGTCCGGCGACGAGGAGGCATGATCGGGTTCCTTCCGTCCGGCGGATCCGGGGCTAAATACAAATGAAAACGATAACCAGTATAGGAAGAGCCCGCAACCCGTTCGGCGCGAGGCCCGCAACCGTTCTGCGGAAGGTCCGTAACCCGTTCAGCGTGCCCGCCCGGCCACGGCGGGCGGCGCGGGCAAGAACTGGCCACGGCATGACGAAACCCCACCCGGGATCACGCTGGCCATCGGCTATCGTTCGGCAGGTACCCGGGTGGGCTCCTGGCCGACGGCCGATGACGTGAAGGCGAGCATGGGATCACGATGAGCGGCACGACAGGCAGCAGCCAGGACCTGGGCGATAAGCCGGCCACGCAGCCCATGGCGCCGTCCGCCGCCCCTGACCGCCTGACCCGGTGGCTGGCCTGGTCGGCCGTGGCCGCGATCATCGTCGCCGTCCTGATCATGATCGCCGCCTCGGCGGCCCGCAACGGCTGGGAACACGTCTTTATCCGGCTGCCCGCGGGCGGGCTGCCCTGGGCCCTCCGAGGGCACGTCTCGCTGACGCTGGCCAGCGCGGCCCTGTGGACGGCCGCCGCGGCGGGGGGCGCGGGCGTGGTCGCGGGGCTGGCGGCCCTGCGCCGAGGCGGGCTGGTTCCGGTCCGGCTGCTGCTGGGCATCGGGATCGTGGCGGTCGCGGCGTTCACCGTGACACCGCCCACCGGATCCACCGACGCTCTCGACTACGCCGCGTTCGGCCGGATCGCCGTGCTCGGCCACAGCCCGTACGTGATGACCCCCGACGACCTGCGCCGGACCGGCGACCCGGTCGGCCGGGCCGCGCCCCGCACCTGGGGAACCCTGGTCAGCATCTACGGGCCGGCGGGCACCGCCGAGCAGTGGGCGGCGGCCGAGCTGGGCGGTACGTCGGCGGCGCGGATCGTCTTCTGGCTGAAGCTCTGGAACGCGATCGCGTTCGGCGCGGTGGTGCTGGCCCTCGACCGATTGACCCGTTCCGATCCCGCCCGGCGGGCCCGGGCGCACCTGCTCTGGTCCGCGAACCCGCTGCTGCTGTGGGGGCTGATCGCCGCGGGCCACATCGACGCGCTGGCCGCCGCCGCGGGCTTCCTGGGCCTGATCGTGCTGCGCAAACGCGGCCCGGCCGACGAGCCAGGGGCGCTCCGCTGGCTGACCGCGGGCCTGCTGGTCGGGCTGGCGGCGGACGTGAAGGTTACCTACGTCCTGTTCGGCCTGGGGCTGGCCTGGGCCGCCCGGCGCAGTGTGATCGCGCTGCTCAGCGCCGCGGCGGGCGCCGCGATCGTGCTCGTGCCCTCCTACCTGGCCTCCGGCACCGCGGCCGTGAAGACGCTGTTCTCCCACGGCACCGTGGCGTCGATCGGCAACTTCTACCAGACCTTCATCGGGTCACGCCAGGTCATCGTGCCGCACGCGCTGCTGCTGGGCAGCCTGGCCTTCCTCGCCGTGGCCGCGCTGACGCTGTGGCGCCTTCCCGACGGGGTCCCCGCGCTGCCTGCCGTCCAGCCGGCCCTGGCCATCAGCGTGGCCTGGATATTCCTGTGGCCCTACGAGTTCCCGTGGTACGACGCGGCCGCCCTCTGCCTGCTCGCGCTCTACCCGGCCTCCCGGCTGGACTGGCTGGTGCTGATCCGGCTAACCACGGCCACGTTCGCGTTCATGCCCGGCAACGCGGGGTTCCCGGCCTCGCACGTGCTGCGGGTGATCACGACCGACACGCTCTACTACATCGCGCCGCTCATCCTGCTCGCGTGCGCCGTGGCCCTGATCTGGCTGGCCCTGACCCGGCGGTGGAACATGGATGCCCCGGCCGTCATCCCGGCGGCTGGGCGGCCGCGGCCGGCGTGAGCGGGCGGCCTGCCCGGCCAGCGGCCCGCACCGTCCGCGCCGCGGGCCCCAGCGCGAGCGCGATCAGCAGCAGGAACAGCGCCATCCCGGTCAGCACGTACAGGTTCCCGGTGATCAGCTGGAACCCGTGCCAGTGGTACTCGGCGTACCACGGCCGGTCGCCGAGGCTGAAGTAGATCTCCGGGTTGGTGATCGGCGGGATCCAGATCAGCCCCTCGAAGAACCCGCCGGTGTTGCCGGGCTGGCTCCACAGGATGCCCGGCCACGCCCCGAAGATGAGGACGATCCCGGCGGCCAGGCTCCCCAGGGCGAGCCGGGCGGCCACGCGCCGGGCGCGCACCGCGTAGACGGCGGCCGTCACCGCCCCAGGCACGATCCACACCCAGTGGTGGTCCCAGCTGATCGGTGAGACCAGCAGCCCGGTCAGCGCGCAGGTCAGCACGCCGACCATCCGGTGGCCGGCCCGGTCCAGCAGTGCCGCGCACACCACCCCGGCGATCAGCACCACCGCGTCGACCGCCAGCCAGGCCGGCTGCGCGCGCACCACGTTGCCGGTCAGCCTGGTGATGATCGCGGGCAGCGACTGGTTCCCGGCCCAGCCGACGAACCCGGTGCGGCTGCCCGAGACGAACAGGCCGCCCAGCCAGTACTTCCTTGAGTCCCCGGGCAGCACGGCGAACCCGACCAGCACGGTCAGCACGAACGTGCCGGACGCCACGGCGGCCTCGCGGAACCTCCGGGTCAGCAGCAGGTACGGGATGAAGATCAGCGGCACGAGCTTGATGCCCGCCGCGACGCCCACCCCGGCCCCCTTCCACCACCGCCGGTCCGGCTGGCACAGATCCCAGATGACCAGCGTCATCAGCACGATCTCGATCTGGCCCAGGAACAGCGTGCGCTGCACCGGCTCGGTCCACAGCAGCGGCGCGGCCAGCAGGAGCGTCACGCCCAGCCGGGCCAGCCCGCGGCGGTACCCGAGCGCGCCCAGCGTCAGCCAGACCGTCACGAGCAGGGCCGCGATGTTCACTCCGACCCAGATCTTCGCCAGCGCCGAGAACGAGATCACCGACAGCAGCATGAACGCGATGGCGGCGAACGGGGGGTAGGTGAACTTGAGGTTCTCGTATCCGGCCCAGTCGTAGAGCGGCGCCGGGAAGTGGGGATGGTAGAACGGCCTGACGTGCCGCGCGATGAGCCCGCCGTCGGCGTACACCCGCAGGTCAACGGGCCGTATCCACTGATTGGACGGGTGGGTGAGGGCATAGGCCACGTACCCGGCCACGGCGACGGCGAAGGCGGCGGTGCCGAGCGCGAGCACCCAGCCGCCGCGCCGGTACCAGGCCGGCCGGGCCTGGCGCGCGCCGAGCGCCGCCGACTGCCGGGCGGCGGTCACGGGGTCTCCAGGGTCCGGGCGGATGCGGCCACCCGTGCACGATATCCGCATCCGGAACCCGGCCCCAGGCCCTCCCCGAACGATCATCCATAACGGGCCGAAACCGGGCGCCGTGGCCGCATCCCCGATACCCTTATGGCCCGAAAGGCGGGATTATGCGTAGACGTCGGGGACGCAGGCGGCCGGTCGTCACCGTGGTCGTGACGGTGGCGGCGCTGGTCGTGGCGGCCGCCGTCGCGGGCGGCGGGTACCTGCTCCTGCACACCAAGGGCAGCCCGCAGCAGGCCGCGGCCCGCTACCTGGCCGACTGGCAGCGGGACGACTATTCCGCCATGGACCAGGTCAGCGTCAACGTGCCGCGGTCCGGCCTGGCCGGCCCGTTGCGTCAGGCCGCGGCCCAGCTGGGCGTCCGCCGCCTCCGCCTGGTACCCGGCCCGGTCACGGTGAGCGGCGGGTCGGCGCAGGCCCGGTTCACCGCCGCCGCCAGCCTCTCCAGCGGCCACGTCTGGACCTATGCCCGGCCGGCTGCGGCTGGTCCGGCAGGACCGGCGCTGGTGGGTGAGCTGGAGCCCGGCCGCGATCTACCCATCGCTCCGGCCGGGCGAGCGGTTCGTGCTCAGCGCCGCGTGGCCGCCCCGGGCCCCGGTGCTCGCCGCCGACGGCACCGTGCTGAGCTCGGCCCAGGTCATCGCGGAGTCCGGGTCCATCTCGCTGCTCACCGGGAACGTGGTCGCCGCCACCGCCGCGCAGGCCAGGGCGCTGGGGCCCGCCTACCAGGCCGGTGACCTGATCGGCCAGGGCGGGATCGAGCAGGTCTACCAGTCCCGGCTGGCCGGGCGGCCGTCCCTGACCATCCGGATCGAGGGACCGGGCCGCCGCCTCGACGCGACCGCCGCCCGGTTCGCGGCCTCGCCCGGCCTGCCGGTGCAGACCAGCCTTGACCTGCGCGATCAGCTGGCCGCCTCGCGGGCGGTCAAGTCCGCGGCCACGTCGAAGCCGGTTGACGTGGTGGTCCTCCAGCCGTCGACCGGGCGGGTGCTCGCCGTGGTCGAGCGTCCCGGCGGATTCGACCGCGCGCTGCTGGGCGAGTTCCCGCCGGGCTCCACGTTCAAGGTGGTCACCGCCTCGGCCCTGGTGCGCGGCGGGCTGCGGCCGTCCAGCACGGTGCAGTGCCCGAGCCAGGTGGACATCGGCGGCCGGATCTTCCACAACGACAACGACGAGCAGCTCGGCACCACCAGCCTGCGAATCGGCCTTCGCCGTGTCCTGCAACTCCACGTTCGCCATGCTCGCGGTGCAGCGCCTGGGCGGCTCCGCGCTCGCGTCGATGGCGGCCGCGTTCGGCTTCAACGCCCAGCCCGACCCTGGGCATCCCGGCCACGCTCGGGCAGTTCACCACTCCGGCCCAGCCGGTGGACCTGGCGGCGGACGCCTTCGGCCAGGGCACCGACCTGGTCAACCCGCTCAGCCAGGCCGACGGTGGCGGCCGCTATCGAGGACGGCACCTGGCGCTCCCCGCAGCTGGTAACCAGCCCCGCGCCCCGGCAGGCCGCCGTGGCGCACCCGCTCGGTCCCGCGATCCTGGACACGCCTGCGCCCGATGATGCGCGCGGTGGTGACCAGCGGCACCGCGGCCGGGGTCGGCTTCCTGCCCGGGGTCTACGGGAAAACCGGGACCGCGCAGTACGGCACCGGTCCCAACCCGCCGTCCCACGGCTGGTTCATCGGCTACCGCGGCGACCTGGCCTTCGCCGTGCTGGTCGAGGGCGGGGGCACCGGAGCCGACAGCGCGGGCCCGATCGCCAACGCGTTCCTGCGTGATCTGTTCTGATCCTGCCCGCGAAGCGCGCGGTTAGACTCGGGCCGTGCCCACGTCAGGGAGGTGCCTGACTAGGTGACCGGTTATATCATCCGGCGGATAGGCCAGGCGGTCATCGTCCTGCTCGGGGTCACCCTCCTGGTGTTCATCCTGCAGCACCTGCTGCCCGGAAGCATCGCCCGGGCGATCATCGGGCCGCGGGCCAGCCGGTCGCAGATAGCCGCGTTCAACCACGAGTACGGCCTGGACCGGCCCCTGCCGGTGCAGTACCTCTCCTTCCTCAACCAGATCATCCACGGCAACCTCGGATACTCGTTCAAGCAGAACATGAGCGTCGACTCGATCGTGATCCACGATCTGCCGAACGACATCCTCCTGGTCGGCGGCTCGCTCGTGCTGGCGCTGCTCATCGCGATCCCGCTCGGCGTCCTGCAGGCGGTCCGGCGCAACAAGCTGACCGACTACACCGCGACGGGCATCTCGTTCCTCCTCTACTCGATGCCGGCCTACCTGCTCGGGCTGTTGCTGATCTCCTTCTTCGCGGTCAACCTCCGGCTCCTGCCCGCCGAGGCGCCGCAGGCGCCCACGATTACCGGCGTACTGGCCGACCCGGCGGGCCTGGTCCTCCCGATCGCCACGCTGACGCTGGTCACGTGCGCGTTGTTCAGCCGCTACATGCGGTCGTCCGCCATCGAGAACCTGGCCCAGGACTACATCCGTACCGCCCGCGCCACGGGGCTGGGGCAGATGGCCATCCTGTCCCGGCACCTGCTGCGCAACTCGCTCATACCGGTCGTCACGCTCGTAGGGCTCTCGCTGCCCAGCATCCTGACGTTCGGGCTGATCGTCGAGGAGTTGTTCAACTTCCCGGGGATCGGGCTCTCCTATTACAACGCCGCCGTGAACGGCGACTACCCGGTGGTGTTCGGCGTCACCGTGCTCGTGGCCCTGGCCACCGTGCTCGGCAACCTGTTCGCCGACGTCGCGTACGCGGTCCTTGACCCGCGGGTGCGCTATGACTGACCCAGGCCACGACGACAGCGAGAAGCCGGCGCAGCGCTCTGACCGTGACCGGGGGCGTCACGGCGGACGGCGCCCTGCCCGAGGGCGGGGAGGTGTTCCGGCGCGATGCCTCCTGGCGGATGATCCTGCGCGCGTTCGTGGAGAACAAGCTCGCGCTGGCCGGGGTCATCATCGTGGTCGCGGTGGTGTTGTTCTGCTACGTCGGCCCGCTGTTCTGGCACACCGACCAGATCCACACCAACCTGCTGCAGGTCAACCAGCCGCCGAGCGCCGAGCACCCTCTGGGCACCGATGACCTCGGCTACGACGTGCTGGGCCGGCTCATGGCCGGCGGACAGAGCTCGCTGCTGGTGGGCTTCGCGGTCGCGCTGATGGCCACCGGTTTCGGCGTGCTCTACGGCGTGATCTCCGGCTACTTCGGCGGCCCGACCGACGCGGTCTTGATGCGGATCGTGGACATCGTCCTCGCCGTCCCGGTCGTCTACCTCTTCATCGACCTGGCCTCGGAGTTCAAGCCCACGCTGCCGTTGCTCATCGTGGTCCTGGCCTTTCTTTCCTGGCTTGTCCCGGCCCGGCTGGTGCGGGGGGAGACGCTCAGCCTGCGGGTCAGGGAGTACGTCCAGGCGGTCCGGACCATGGGCGGCCGGTCCGGCCGGATCATCTTCCGCCACCTGGTGCCGAACACCATGGGGACGATCACGGTCAACGCGACCTTCCAGGTCGCCGACGCGATCCTGACCCTGGCCGTACTGAGCTACCTCGGGTTCAGCCTGCCGCCACCCACCGCGACCTGGGGCGGAATGCTGCAGAACGGCGTCAACTTCCTCTACGACGGTTACTGGTGGGAGATCTACCCGGCCGGCCTGATGATCGTGATCACGGTGGTGGCGTTCAACTTCATCGGCGACGGCCTGCGCGACTCACTGGACGTCCGGCTGCAGCGCCGCTAGGAACGCAGCCGCGCTGGGTCACACGTGGTCGCGCGGGACTTCGGCGTCCCAGGTCTTCGCGAAGACCTGGTCGTCGCCCTCGTAGGCGTGCAGCACGTTCGTCACCTGGAAGGCGCTAGCGGTGGCCGACATCGTGCTTGCGCTCCGTACCGTGACCCGCCACTCCCCGCGCGCGACGGAGAACTCGCGCTCGCACTCCACCCGGGCCGACAGCGGCGCGCCCTCGACGATGTGGTACACGTCCCGCTCGCGCTCGGCGTACTCGAGCCCATCACCGGTCAGCCGGTGACCGCCGTTCACCACGCCGATCACCTCGACGGTGCCGGTCGCCACGTCACGCCGGACCTCGCGCCCGGACTCGCCGCCGAGCGGCTCGTGCGGCGGCATGGGGGCGCGTTCGGGTACCGCGAAATGCGCAGGCGGCGTGTGCTCGGCAGGGTCGGTCCAGACCGGCAGGTCAACCGCTGAGCCGGAGGTGAACAGGCTCAGCGTGACGGGCTCCGGCGACGGCCAGGCCCAGGGCCAGTACGTCGGCGAGACCGCGAGCCTGAGCCGGTGACCGGCCGGAACCTGGTAGCCGATCGCGTTGAGCGGGATGTCGACCAGGTAGCGCCGGCCGGGGACGAGCGGCTCGAGATGGGCGTCGCCGTCGGCGTGCGTGAGGTTCTTGAGCCCGCGGGTGATCAGCGTCGAGGCGCCGTCCGGCCAGACATCGCAGAGCCGCACGGCGACGAGAGCCAGCGGCTGGTCCGCGGCCAGTTCCAGCCGGGCCACGGGAACGCCGAGGATCTCCGCGGGCTCGTCCAGCGGCCCGGTGTCGAAGCTCAGCGATTGCCCGTCCTCGGGCCGCTGGTCACCGGGAAACTCGAGGGCGTCGCCGTGCCCGCCCCACTGCCCGAGATCCCCGGCGGAGGCCTGCATGCCGAGGATCCGCAGTTCGGCCTGGCCGTCGCCCGCGTGCGGTGCTGCGGCGCTGAGCGTTCCCGGGCCGAGCCGGAAGCGGCGCGCCTCGACGTCCGGGGCCGGCCAGCTGTCGGCCGCCAGCCAGCGTCCCGGGCGGGTCAGGTACCCGGACGCCGGCCGGCACGCCTGCGGCATCCACGCCCGTAGCTTGGGCTCGTCCATGACCCCGTTGTCCTGGCCTTTCAGCCAGCGGTCCCACCAGCGCACCGCCTCCTGCAGGAAGCCGATCGCCGGACCGGGCGCGCCGTCTTCGGGATAGTCGTGACCCCAGGGGCCGATCAGGCCCTTGCACGGCCCGGGGTAACCCTCCAGGAACCGGAGGATCGCGTTGCGGTAGGAATCGGTCCAGCCGCCGACCATGTAGACCGGGCAACGGATCGCGGCGTAGTCCTCCCGGACCGATCCGTGACGCCAGAACTCGTCGCGGCGCTGATGGGCCAGCCAGGCGTTGATATACGGCGGAGTCTGGTCCAGCCGCTGCCGCCAGATTTCCCGCCACGCCTCGCCGACCACCGCGGGGTCGGGCGGGAGCGCGTTGTAAGCGAGCATCGTCGAGGCCCACGGCAGCATGGCCCACGCCAGTACGCAGCCGCCCATGTAGTGCACGTCGTCGGCGTAGCGGTCGTCGGTCGACGCGACACTGATCACCGCCGCGAGCTCGGGCGGGCGAAGCGCGGCCACTTGCAGGCCGTTGAAGCCGCCCCAGGACTTGCCGATCATTCCCACCTTCCCGCTGCACCACGGGCGCGAGGCCAGCCAGCGGATGACCGCGACCCCGTCCTGGAGTTCCCGCGGCAGGTACTCGTCCTCCAGGATGCCGTCAGAGTCGCCGCTGCCCCGGATGTCCACCCGGACCGAGGCGTAGCCGTGCCCGGCGAAGTAGTGGTGGATGGGGGCGTCTCGCAGCACGAGGCCGTCGTTCTTCCGGTACGGGACGTACTCGAAGATCGCGGGCACCGGCTCGCGCTCGGCGTCGGACGGGAGCCAGATCCGCGCGGCCAGCCGGCCGCCGTCTGGCATCGGGATCCACTCGTGCTGGATGACGCGCACGGCATGCGGATACTCAGCCCGTACGACCACGCGACTCCTCCGTCCCGGGCAGGGCTAAGGCAAAGCCCCGCAGGTATTACTTCACGAAGTACCAGTTCTCCGGGTAGAGATTGCCGTCGGGATCCTGCGGGTACACGCCCTGGAGCTTGTCGCTCACCGCGGAGATCTGGCTGTCGAACTGGGGCATCCACAGGACAGGCAGCTGCTGTGCGAGGTAGTCCTCGTAGGCGTAGAGCGCCGGGTAGCCGCCGGAGGGCAGCTTGGCCATGAGGGCATCGGCCTGCGGGCTGGCGTAGGAGCCGCCGTTGTCCGCTCCGGCCGACTCGAAGATGGCCGAGCCGTCGGGATCGTTGTAACCGGGGTCGAAGTACCAGCCCTGGCCGTAGTAGTTCAGCTGCCAGCAGCCGTTCTTGGAGCAGGGCACGTCATCGCCGACCACCGTGTCGAACGGCGCGCCGCTCGGTGCCAGCTGGATGCCGGCCTGCGTGAACGATGACTGCAGCGCCGCGACCTCCTCGTTGACTCCTTGGCTGCCGGTCGAGTACTGCAGCGAGAAGGACAGCTTCGCCCCGGAGGCGACCCCCGCGCCGCACTCGTCCGGGGCCGTCCCGGGTCGCGTGCACACGTCCGCGCCGTTGGGCACGATCCGCCATCCGTGGGAGCGCAGCAGGGCCGTCGCCGTCGCCGGATCGTACGGGTACGGGTTGTGCCGCTCGGCGCTGGACACGAACGGGCTGGCCGGCACCAGCGGCACGGGGCCGTAGGTCGCGTTGCCGTAGCCCGCCAGGAACGTGCGGATGTAGGCGCTCTGGTTGATCAGGCGCTGCATCGCCTGGCGCACGTACAGCTGTTTGAAGATCGCTCCTACCTGCGGCGACGCGAAGTTCAGGGAGAGATAGGTGATGCCCCAGGTCGGCCAGGCCTCGACCTTGTAGCCGTCCCCCGTGACCCGGGACACCTGCGCGGCGTCGTTGAACGGCAGGTAGCCGTAGCTGATGCCGCCGGCCGACAGCAGGGAATCGAACTCAGCCGCGTCGCTGGTGAAGCTGAGCACGCGCAGCGCGTGGATGGAGCCCGCGGCAGGCCCGGAGTACCGGGTGTTGCGGACGTAGGTGGCGTCACCGGTCGAGGAGGTGTAGCTGGTCAGCCGGAACGGGCCGTCGACTACCTGCCAGAGCGGGTTCGTGGCGTAGGTGGAGAGGTCCTTGTTCTGCGCGGCGAGGAAGCCGTAGACCGCCCTGGCCCCGGCCGGGGTGAGGTCGTAGTTGCCCACGGCCCCGCTGGCCGACTCGCGGTCCCAGGCGTGCTGGGGGATCGGGATGAGCTGGCCGAGTTCGTTGTACAGCCAGGCCGATGAGTAGCTGCCCTTGAACGTGAGGGAAAAGCGGCTGGAGCTGAGGATCTTGAACGCGGTCACGTTGTCCGGGAATTCTCCCGGAGAATAGCCCCACCAGTTCGTCTTGTTCGCGGCCAGCACGTTGAACCAGAACTGAACGTCCCGGCTCGTGACCGGCTGGCCGTCGGACCAGCGGTACGGCTTGAGCTGGATCGTCGCCGTGGTCTGGCCGCCGGCCGACGTGATCGTGGCCGGGTCGGCCAGGCTGTAGCGCGCGTTCAGCCCGACGTACCCGGGACCGCCGAACCAGTACAACGGCCGCCACATGAGGTACTCGGAGTACTCGATGTTGGCGCCGGTCGCATCCTCGTCGTCGAGCAGCGGGAGGATGTAGTCAAACTGGTCCCCCGGGGCCAGGGCTACCGTGGCCGTTCCGCCGCTGACCCGAGGCTGCGCCGCGGTCCCCGATGAGCTACTCGACGTGCAGGCGGTCAGCAGACCCAGGCCGACCACGCTGACCAGGGCCAGTAACCAGACTCGTCTGCGGGTTTGCATATGCATCATCGGTTTAGCGGGGGCTGAGTTGCATGGCCATGGCGTGCTCGACCAGCGAGATCAGCGTGGACTTGGTCGAGCGCCGCTCCCGCGCATCACACTGGATCACCGGCACGTGCGGGCTGACCGACAACGCCTCAGCCACATCACCCACCTCATGCGGGAAATCCCCGTGAAAACCATTCACCGCCACAATAAACGGCAACCCCGCCGACTCGAAATAATCCACCGCCGGGAACGAATCCGCCAGCCGCCGCGTATCCACCAGCACCACCGCCCCGATCGCCCCGTGGATCAGGTCATCCCACATAAACCAGAACCGGTGCTGACCCGGCGTCCCGAACAAATACAAAATCAGGCCCGCGTCCAGCGTCACCCGGCCAAAATCCATCGCCACCGTCGTCGTCGACTTATCCGGCGTCAGCGACAGATCATCCAGCCCATCCGACGCCGACGTCATCACCGCCTCCGTCGTCAACGGCGTGATCTCCGACACCGACCCCACAAACGTCGTCTTCCCCACGCCGAACCCGCCAGCCACCACAATCTTCACCGACGTCATCGCGGCCTCAGCCGCCACGCCCGAGACCGCCTTAGAGCTTGCGAAGTCCACTGAGCACCCTCTCCAGCAAATTCAGGTCCGGGCGACCCTGCGCATGATCCAGCTGATGAATCCGCACCAAACCCTCCACCGCCATATCCGCAATCAAAATCCGCGCCACCCCCAACGGCATCCGCAACACCGCCGACACCTCCGCCACCGACCGCCAGTCCCGGCAAAACCCCAAAATCGCCTGGCACTCCGGGCTCAGCACCGACAAATCCCGCGCCTCATAATGAGCCGCCGCCACCATCGCCTCAATCTCCAGCTGCGTCCGCGGCCGCGTCCGCCCCCCCGTCACCGCATACGGCCGCACCAGCGACCGCCCCGCACCATCCCCCCCGCCACCCAGCCGCCCATCCCCCAAACCCCCGCCCCCAGCCTCCACCCCGCCCAGCCCCGCAACCCCCCCGCCCGCGGCAGCATCAAACACCGGCCCGCTCACCCCATTACCCCGCCGCCGGCGAAACCCGCCCCCCCCAGCAGGCGACCCGTCATCCCGGCCCGGCACCGGCATCTCCACTCACAGCCTGCCATCCTCCCGCCACCCCGACGACGACGCAGCGTTACGCACCTCCGGCGTCAGCGCACCACCCACCCGCTCCACCAGCAACGCCATCTCATACGCCACCAGCCCCATATCACAATCCGCCGCCGCCAGCACCGCCAGACTCGACCCATCACTAATCGCCATCACGATCAGCAACCCCCGCTGCATCTCCACCACAGTCTGCGTCACCGCGCCACCCTCAAAAACCCGCGACGCCCCCTGCGTCAAACTCGTCAACCCCGACGTCACCGCAGCCAGCTGATCCACCCGATCCGCCGGGAACCCCTGCGAAAACGCCACCGGCAACCCATCCGACGACACCACAATCGCATGCGCCACCGAAGCAACCCGCTCCACGAAATTCGTGATCAGCCAGTTCAGGTCCTGCGCCGGACGCACCAGCGGACTCACGACAACTCCCTCCTACCACACCCACCAGCCAACACCACACCACACCCAACACCACCACCGCCAGCCCGGCCCCCGCACCTAAGCATGACCACCACCACGACCCATGTCACGCATCATTCCGAACTCTCGCTCTCTCCGCCGTTGTTACCGGCTTCGCTCGCTGCGGCCCGGCCCTCGGCCCGGCCCTCCCTGGCCCCGCGCTGGAAACTGGCGAACCGGTCCCGCGTCGCCGCCGCCGACCTGGCCGGCGCCGTAGCCGACGCCGTGGCGGCCGTGGCCGCCCCGGGAACGAGGTTGGCCCGCGGCACCCGCTTCGGCAACCCCGCCGATGTCACCCCACCCGAGGACGGGGCGTGGACGACCTCGGCGGCCCGCCAGCCCTCATCGGCAGGCGAAGCCCACCCGTTGCCCCCGTTGCCGGCCTCTGCTCCGTCATGGCCGCCGGGCCTGCCCACGGCCTGCCGCCCCCGGCGGAACCAGTCCGACTCCACCGCCTCGAAGATGGGCAGCCGGTGCTCCTTGCCGAGGCCGTCTGCGGCCGGCACGATCACCGCGCCGCGCGAGGTACTCGCTTCCCAGGTGGCGGCGGGCGTACCGAGAACCGGACGCAGGCTCGTGGTGGCGGCCGCATCCGCGCCGCCGTCACTCGGCTGCGATCCGGTCGCGAAGGA
The DNA here is from genome assembly GCA_963834695.1 of uncultured Actinomycetota bacterium. Classification (GTDB taxonomy): domain Bacteria; phylum Actinomycetota; class Actinomycetes; order Streptosporangiales; family Streptosporangiaceae; genus JASHPR01. The sequence goes on along the minus strand of CAWIDQ010000077.1, from coordinate 12,594 downwards.
ATCGAAGACCACCATGGGCGAATCCGAGCCCCCCGCCGCAGCGGGCGTGTCGGCGTCGCTACCGGCGGCCGAGCCCGCGCTGGCCACCGGGCCCGCGCCGAACACCGGCTGCGGCCCGGTCACCGCGGGCGGCTCTGTCACCGCGGGCGGCTCGGTCACCGCGGGCGGCTCGGTCATCGCGGGCGGCTCGGTCATCGCGGGCGGCTCGGTCACCGGGGCCTCGGAGTCGCCGTTGGACGCCGGCCGGGGCACCGTGCGGAAGGCGGGCAGCGGCCCGGTCGTCCCCCAGCCGGAACTGCCCGGCCGCGGCCCGGCCCCGGGAACCCGCTTCGGGCCGAGCCCGGGTCCTTCCGCGTCCGCCCGCAGCGGCGCGAACGTCGGCGGGGGCTGGGCGGCGCTGGTGTCCTGCTCGGCCTGGTCGGCCGTGGTTCCGCGGTCAGCGCCGGACCACGCGGAGGTGAAGGCTCCGTTGCTGCCAGCGAAGGCCCCGTGGGTGATCGGCCCGATAACGGGCTCGGGGACCGCCGCGCCGCTCCGCTGGCCCGCGGAGCCGTCCGGGGCCGGGGCCTCGTGCATGATCGCCTCGTCGGGCAGCCAGGCCAGCGCGACCAGCCCGCCCGAGCCGGAGGGGCGCAGCCGGACCCGGATGCCGTGCCGGGCCGCCAGCCGGGCCACCACGAACAACCCCATCCGCCGCGACACCGCCACATCCACCACCGGCGGATTATCCAGCCGCCAGTTCGCGTGGGCCATCTCCTCCGCGCCCATGCCCACGCCCTGGTCGGTGATCTCCAGCAGTACTCCGCCGCTGCTCAGCAGGTGACCCGCGATCGTCACCGGCGTCTCGGCCGCCGAGAACGACGTCGCGTTCTCCACCAGCTCCGCGGTCAGGTGCACCACGTCACTGACCGCCTGGCCGCGCACCGCGATCCCCGGCTGCACGTTCAGTGTCACTCGCTCGTACTGCTCGATCTCCGACAGCGCCGCGCGCAGCACGTCCACCAGCGCCACCGGCTGGTTCCACCGCCGCAACTCCTCATGCCCCGCCAGCACCAGCAGGTTCTCCGAGTTACGCCGCATCCGGGTGGCCAGGTGATCCATCTGGAACAAACTCGACAACCGCTCCGGATCCTGCTCACCCTGCTCCAGGTCATCAATCAGCCGGATCTGCCGCTCAACCAGCGACTGGCTACGCCGCGACAAGTTCACGAACATCGCGTTCACATTCCCGCGCAACGCCGCCTCGTTCGCCGCCAGCCGCAACGCCTCCCGGTGCACCTGATCGAACGCCCGCGCCACCTCACCGATCTCATCCGACGAATCCACATCGATCGGCTCAACCTCCAGCGGCACGCCCTCACCATCGGTCTCACTCATCCGGCGCACCGCCTCGGGCAGCCGCAGCCCGGCCACCTCCAGCGCGCCGGTCCGCAGCTTGCGCAGCGGCCGCACCATGGACCGGGCCACCACGATAGTGATCATGAGGACGATGATCAGGACGGCCAGGACCTCGATCCCGGTCAGGATCGCGGTGCGGGTCGCCTGCGCGTGCAGCGCCTGGCTCTGCTTGATGATCTGGTCGACCAGGCCCTGCTGGACCGTGCGGATGTCGCTGACGTACTTCGACATGTCGGTGTACAAGAGGGCCGGGACTCTGGCGGCGGCGACCCCCGGAACGGTCACCTGAAGGCTGCCACTGTTGGTGCTGCCGCCGCTGGCGATGGCCTGCGACTCAATCTCCTGGGCCTCGTCAACCTGGGGACCGGCCACCGTATCGCTGTAGACCTGCTGCTCATCGATGCTCGCGTCGCTCTGGAACTCGGCGAACTCGGCGGCTTGCTGGGATTGCGCGCCGGTCAGCGCGGCGGCCGCGCCGGGATCGAACTGCTTGCCCGGCAGGGCCGCGTACAGGATTCCGCGCTGCTGCGTGACCTGGTCCTCGGTCCGTGACAGCGCGCCGAGCGCGCGGACGTTGTTCGCCAGCGTGGGATCGCTGCTGCCCTGCGCGATCTGGTCGTTGAGCGTGAACAGGTCGGCGATCGCCTCTGAGTAGTCGTCGATGACCGTCAGCGCGGGAGCCTTGCTCGCGGTGGCGGCTTGCCGGTAGTGCGTCAGGTCGTCGACGCGGTCGATGACCGCGGCGAGGTCGTTCTGCACCTGTGCCGAGTACGAGGGACCGATCGCGCGGGCCAGGGTGCTGACCCGATCGGCCGCGAGATTGGTGGCGTGGTACGCCTGGGTGATCTGCGGCGGCAACGGCGAAGGCCGGCCGTTCGCGATGTAGCCGGCCAGCTGATCGCGCTCGTCTTCCATGGCGCTGGCGAGGCCGGTGACGGCCTGGCCCAGGTCGGCCAGCGTTTCCACCCGCTGATACGAGGAGGCGCTGCGCATCGCCTCCTGGATGCGCACGCCGCCGAAGGCCATGGCCGTAACGGTCGGAATCGCGATGAGCGCGATGAGCCGCCAGCTCACCCGCCAGTTCCGGAGCGCGAAGCGAGATCCGGATCTCTTGCGGTCGGCCGCCCGCTGCGCGCCGTCTTTGGGAAGGTCGGGCCCCTGCGCGGCAGCCGACGCGGGACCCTGATCGGCCAGAGCCTGACCAGTGTCTGACTGGTCCGTCATCGGTCCTTTGCGCACTGCGCCCTCACCTCGCGCGGGTCGGAAACCTTAGGAATACGTGCTGGCAGACCAGGCAAGGAGCCGGACGGCATCCGTCCCCCTTTCCAGTGGCGGGGCCTACAGCACGGGGCAGCCCTAGCCGTACAAAACGGGTAAGGACATGTAACCACTGCTGACCGCAGTTACGTTCGGCAATCAGCTATATCGACCCGACCCGTTACCTGCCGTGCCGACCGCTGTCGCTTCTGGCGACACGGGCGGGCCTGGTGGGGCGGGTGGGGCTCGAACCCACGACCGGCGGATTATGAGTCCGCTGCTCTGACCGGCTGAGCTACCGCCCCCGGGGGCTCGCGTGACCTATTACAGCAGATCACCGGAGTGCTCGGGACCGTTCCCGGGGGCGGCCGGCCCGCCGTGACCTTACTTTTGGGCGTTTCCCGGCCGTCGCCGCAGCCACCGCGCCTGACGATTGAGGGATCTTTCCGGCGAGCGGGCTCGAGATGGGCCCCGGCGTGGACGAGATGGTCGCGCTGAGGTCATCGCGCATCGGCAACGCGGCCCAGCTCCTGGGCAAGACAATCGCCGAGAACGCGCCGACGGGGAACGGCGAGCTGCTGACCGACGCGCTGCTGACCGACGACGACGTCAAGCTGACCAAGGTGACGCTCACGGTGGTCCCGTTCGCGTCCATGGCCGCCGCACTGGCCGCGCACCGGGTGGCCGCCGCGTATTGCAGCGAGCCGTACTGCACCGAGATGCAGCAAGAGGACGGCGCCACGGTGGTGGGCGACCTTGACCAGGGCGAGGCTCAGGGCCTGCTGATCGGCGGGTACACGGTGACCGCCTCGTGACCACCCTCACCGGGCCGTGACTGCTTGCGCACGGGGACCAGCGAACGCCTGCGGGAACCGCTCGGTGACCCGCGCCGCCTGACTTCACGCCGGAATGATGCGGATCAGCCTCTCGCTGTCCCCGGCCGGCCTGGGGGGGTTCAGCGGGGGCTGAGTTGCATGGCCATGGCGTGCTCGACCAGCGAGATCAGCGTGGACTTGGTCGAGCGCCGCTCCCGCGCATCACACTGGATCACCGGCACGTGCGGGCTGACCGACAACGCCTCAGCCACATCACCCACCTCATGCGGGAAATCCCCGTGAAAACCATTCACCGCCACAATAAACGGCAACCCCGCCGACTCGAAATAATCCACCGCCGGGAACGAATCCGCCAGCCGCCGCGTATCCACCAGCACCACCGCCCCGATCGCCCCGTGGATCAGGTCATCCCACATAAACCAGAACCGGTGCTGACCCGGCGTCCCGAACAAATACAAAATCAGGCCCGCGTCCAGCGTCACCCGGCCAAAATCCATCGCCACCGTCGTCGTCGACTTATCCGGCGTCAGCGACAGATCATCCAGCCCATCCGACGCCGACGTCATCACCGCCTCCGTCGTCAACGGCGTGATCTCCGACACCGACCCCACAAACGTCGTCTTCCCCACGCCGAACCCGCCAGCCACCACAATCTTCACCGACGTCATCGCGGCCTCAGCCGCCACGCCCGAGACCGCCTTAGAGCTTGCGAAGTCCACCGAGCACCCTCTCGTCAGGCACAGCCGCGGCCATCGCCTTAATCTCCCGCTGGTCCGTCGGTCTCGTCCGCTCCCCCGTCGCCATTGACCGCCGAACCAGAAAGGTCCGGCCACGCGGGCGTACCGCCGTGCAGTCTGGGTGTCAGCGCGCTGCCCACCTGTTCGACCAGCAGCACCATCTCGTACGCCACCAGACCCATATCACAGTCCGGGGCGGCTAGCACCGCGATGCTCGACCCGTCGCTGATCGCCATCACGAGCAGCACCCCGCGCTGCATTTCCACCACGGTCTGGGTTACGGCGCCACCCTCGAAAACCCGCGACGCCCCCTGGGTCAGGCTGGCCAGCCCCGACGTCACCGCGGCCAGCTGATCCACCCGGTCCGCCGGGAACCCCTCCGAGTACGCCATCGGCAGCCCGTCCGACGACACCACGATCGCGTGCGCGACCGAAGCTACGCGCTCCACGAAGTTCGTGATCAGGCCGTTCAGGTCCTGGGTCTGGCGCACGAGCCGGCGCACGATCGCCCTCCCCGGCTCCGGCGGCCATCGGTTCTATGTCTCATCAGAAGTCTCATCCTCTCCGTCGTCCGGCCCCTCACCGCTGACGACGGCGCGGCCCTGCCTGACTCCGCGCTGGAAGCTGGCGAACCGGTCCCGCGTCGCTGACGCGGACCTGGCCGACGCCGCCGGCGAAGACGTCTCGGCCGGGACGGCGGCGGTTCCGGGAACGAGGTTGGCCCGCGGTACCCGCTTCGGGAGCCCGGCCTGCGTGGTGCCGCCCGAGGACGGGGAGTGGACCACCTCGGCGGCGCGCCAGCCCGCGTCGGCAGGCGAAGCCCAGCTGCTGCCGATCAGCCCGTCGCGGCCGAACCTGTCCACCGCCTGGCCGCCCCGGCGGAACCAGTCGGACTCCACCGCCTCGAAGATGGGCAGCCGGTTCTCGTCGGCGAGAGCGTCCCCCGGGAGCACGGCCACCAGCGCCGGCGAGTCTGGCCCGTCAGGCTCATCACCGTCGCCCTGGGCCTGCTCGGCCCGGCTCCGCGCCCTGCGGCACGGTCGCCCAGGCGGCGCCCGGCCGGGGGCCCTGCGCGGGCACCCGCGGCAGATCCGGGTTCGTATCGTCGGCGTCCACGCGCAGCGGCGCGAACCTCGGGGCCATCGCGGCGGTGAGCTCCTGCTCCACGCCGGATCGGCCGACCTCGGGCGCCAGGTTCACCGGAGCTACCGCGCCGGGCCGGTGCAGTCCGAGAGGACTGTCCGGGGCTTCGCGCGTGATCGCCTCGTCGGGCAGCCAGACCAGCGCGACCAGCCCGCCGGTGTCCGCCGGGCGCAGCCGGATCCTGATGCCGTGCCGGGCCGCCAGTCGGGCCACCACGAACAACCCCATCCGCCGCGACACCGCCACATCCACCACCGGCGGATTATCCAGCCGCCAGTTCGCGTGGGCCATCTCCTCGGCCTCCATGCCCACGCCCTGGTCGGTGATCTCCAGCAGCGCACCGCCGCTGCTCAGCAGGTGACCCGCGATCGTCACCGGCGTCTCGGCCGCCGAAAACGACGTCGCGTTCTCCACCAGCTCTGCGGTCAGGTGCACCACATCACTGACGACCTGCCCGCGTACCACGATCCCGGGCTGCACGTTCAGCGTGACCCGCTCGTAGTGCTCGATCTCCGACAGGGAGGCACGGAGCACGTCCACGAGGGCTAGTGGCTGGTTCCACCGCCGCGACTCCTCATGCCCCGCCAGCACCAGCAGGTTCTCCGAGTTACGCCGCATCCGGGTGGCCAGGTGATCCATCTGGAACAAACTCGACAACCGCTCCGGATCCTGCTCACCCTGCTCCAGGTCATCAATCAGCCGGATCTGCCGCTCAACCAGCGACTGGCTACGCCGCGACAAGTTCACGAACATCGCGTTCACGTTCCCGCGCAACGCCGCCTCGTTGGCCGCCAGCCGGATCGCTTCCCGGTGTACCTGGTCGAACGCCCGCGCCACCTCACCGATCTCATCGAAGGAGTCCACATCGATCGGCTCGACTTCCAGCGGCACGCCCTCACCATCGGTCTCGCTCATCTGGCGCACGGTCTCGGGCAGCCGCTGGCCGGCCACCTCCAGCGCGCCGGCGCGCAGCCTGCGCAGCGGCCGCACCATGGACCGGCCGATGATGATCATGAAGAGCAGCGTCAGCGCCAGCACCAAGAGCACGGCGATGCTCCAGAGGATCACCGAGAGGATCGCGTCGTTGCGCAGCGCCGTGCTCCGGGCAATGACCGACCCCACCAGCTGCTGCTCTACCGAGCGCAAGCTGCTGACGACGGAATACAGCGACGTGCTGGCGTCCACGATCGTGGGGTCCGTCGCGATCGGCGACCCGCTCGAGGCGAGCGAGATGGCCTCTTGCTCCTGGGCCTGCGCCCGGGCGACGGTCGAGGCCGACAGCGCGCTGTTGAACACCCCCCGCTGGGCGGCCGTGGCGACGGTGTTGAATTCCGTCTGGTTGCCCTGCTGCTCGGCCTCCGCGTCGGTGATCGCGGCCTGCACGGTGGGCCCGAACTGCCCGGCCTCGATGCCGACCAGGCTGGGGCTGAGCGCGGAGGTGATGATGGCCTGCTGCTCCGACACCTCCTCCTTCATGGCGGAGACCAGGCCGACGACGCGGGCGGTCCCGGCCAGGGTGGAGTCGTTGCTGCCCACGGCGACCTGATCGTCCAGCGCCAGCAGCGTGTTGATCGTGTTGGCGTACTGCTGGATCACGTCGAGTGCGGGCAGCTGGGTCTGGGTGGCCTCGGTGCGCAGCGCGGGCAGGGCGTTGATCGCGGTCGCGGCCGCCTGCGCTTCCTGCTGAGCCAGCTCGGAATACGAGCCGTTCACCCCTCCGAGCAGGCCGGTCACCTGGTTCGCCCACCCGGACGTGACCCCGTAGCTCTGCCGCAGCACCTGCTGCTCGTAGCTGGTCGGCGGTGATCCAGCGGAGGCGTTCTTGGGATCCAGCGCCGCCGCGCGGCCTCCGTTGTCCGCCAGGATGATGTACTCGACGGTGGCCTCGCGCTCGTTCTGCAGCGCCTGCACCATCCCGGTGATCTTCCCGCTCAGGTTCGCCTGCTGCTCCACCCGCTGGTAGGCCAGGGCGCTGGACAAGGACGAGCCGATGCGGATCCCGCCTAGTAAGACGGCGGTGAGCGTCGGGATGAGGACGAGCAAGATCAGGCGCGACCGCACCCGCCAGTTCTTCAGCGCGCGAAGGGAACCCATGCGCGGCTGGGAACCGTCGGTCCGGTGGTCACGTTTGCCGAACAGCCCGCCGGAAGACTTGGCCGCGGTCGGCTGCCCGCCGGGCGGCTGGGTACCACCCGGTTCCCGCCGGGTCATCCCTGGGCTATCGCCGCGATCCCGCCCGGCCGTGGCCGGCACGGCGTCCGAGGCCTTCATCCTGGAACCGGCAGGAGCCCGGCCGCACGCGGGCGCCGCTGCAGGTTCAACATGGCACTCCCCTTCCCGGCAGACGTTTCCACGGACCGCATTCGTAAGTCAGCCAGTGGACAACTCTAACGGCCAACACGCGGCGATACCCGCATGGATGCGAAACGTCACTATTGCACCTTAAGAGAACGCGTAAACATGGCCCCAACATGGCGCCGGAGGGGTGCGGTGACGCGCTACTGTGTCCTCGACCAACGGTTGCGTCCTGCGACGCTCCGATCCGCGCCGTCCGCGCCAGAGGGAGCCACATGCGGTTTGTAGGAGCCGGCGCCGGGGTCCGCGCCGCGCGCGTCACCTTAGGAATCGCATCGCTCGCCCTGCTGGCGTCCGCTTGCTCGGGTTCCAGCGGGTCCGGGTCGGGCTCGGCGTCGGGTGGCACGATAACGGTGGGCGTCGTGCCCGGGGTCGACAACGCCCCGCTCCGCGTCGCGGTCAACGACGGGCTGTTCCGCGCGCACGGCCTGAACGTCACCATCCAGACCTACACCTCGCTCCGTCCCGAGTTCCAGGCGCTGACCAGCGGCCACATCGACATCGCGGCCGGTGACTACGCCGACTTCTTCTACGAGCAGGCCACCAAGGGGGCCTCGCTGCACCTGATCGCGGACGGGTACGACGCGACCTCGAACCTCATGGAGGTCCTCACCAGGCAAGGGTCCAACATCACGACTCCGGCCGACCTGACCGGGAAGACCGTCGCGACGCCGCAGGCGCAGCTGATCCCGCCTAGCCAGGGCAGCAACTCCTACATGACCGACAACGCCCCGTTCAACATGGAGACGCTGGCGACGGAGTCGGTCCTGCAGAGCGACGGGGTGAGTCCCAGCAGCGTCACGTGGAAGCCGACCCCGCCGCAGGACATGATCTCGGAACTGGCCAGCGGCCAGGTCAGCGCGATCCTGGCCACTGAGCCGCTCATCCTGCAGGCCCAGTCGCAGCTCGGCGCCGTCGAGCTGCTCGACTCGTGCAGCGGCGAGACCGCCAACCTTCCGCTGTCCGGCTACTTCAGCCTGGCCTCCTACGACCGGGCGCACGCGTCGGACGTCGCGGCGTTCCAGGCGGGGCTGAGCACGGCGCAGGCCAGCTCGGCCATGCGCGGACCGGTGCAGTCCGTACTGCCCAGCTTCGCCGGCGTTTCCGCGCAGGACGCGGCGCTGGTCACCCTCGGGACCTACCCCACGTTCCTTAACGTCGGCCAGGTGCAGCGGGTCGCCGGGCTGATGTACGACTCCGGGATGATCAGCAATCCCCTGAGCGTGAGCAGCATGCTCTCCGGCTGACCCGGCCACCCGGGAAGAGCAGGCCTTGGCGGACAGGAGTGGGGAATGAGCGCAGCCGGGGATGTCTTCGGGCGGCTCGCCCGGGGCGAGCTGGTGATCATCGACGGCGGCACCGGTACCCAGCTTCAGGCCGAGGGCGTGCCCATGGACGACGTGGCGTGGAGCGCCCGGGCGAACCTGGAGCAGCCCGATGTGGTGCAGCGCGTCCACGAGGAGTACATCCGGGCCTGGCGCCGAGGTGATCATCGCGAACAGCTACGCGGCCAGCCGCGCGGCCCTGGAACCCGCCGGGCTCGGTGACCGCGTCGCCGAGGTGAACCGTGCCGCGGTCCGCGCGGCGCTGCGGGCCCGCGAGGCCGCGGCCACGCGCCCGGTGGCGGTGGCCGGCTCGATGTCGTCGTTCTCCCCGATCGACATGGACGCGGAGTCCCTGGACCGGCCGCATCCCGGCCCGACCGCCGACGACCCGCGCTTCCCCACCCTGGCCAACTTCCGCGAGCAGGCGGGGCTGCTGGCCGAGAGCGGCGTCGACCTCATCGCGCTGGAAATGATCAACGCCCGGGGTTACGGCCGGGCCGCCCTGGCGGCCGTCGCCGAGACCGGGCTGCCCGTCTGGCTGGGCGTCAGCCCGTTCCGCCAGCCGGACGACACCCTGACCGGCCTGCCCGACCTCGGCGACGGCGAGAGCTTCGAGGACCTGCTGAGCGCCCTCGTCGACCCGGCGCCGGCCGCGGTCACCGTGATGCACGCCAGGCCGGAGGTGACCCTGGACGCGATCGGGATCATCCGCCGGTACTTCGCCGGCCCGGTCGGGGTCTACGCCGAGACCGGCGACTGGCAGCCGCCGAACTGGGTCTTCGACGGCCTGACGCCCGCCGCCTACCTGGAGCAGGCGATCACCTGGGCCGACCACGGCGCGCGGCTCATCGGCGGATGCTGCGGCACCGGACCGGAGCACATACGAGTGCTGGCTGGCGGGCTGGCCGGACGCGGCCAGCCCGCCTGATCGCCGGACTCCGGCGCTGTCTCAGGAATCGAACCAGAACGTCCTGAAGGCCCAGTTGGACAGCGACTCACCCACCTTGGCGGTGCTCCATCCCCGGAGCTTGTCGCTGTACGCGTCGAGCGAGTCCATGAACGTGGGAATGATGTAGGTGCCCTCGGTAAAGTCGAAATTCTGCATCTCGTACACGATCTCTTGCGTGTCGACGGATCGGACGTGGCGTTGGCCTGGTCGTAGAGGCTGTTGTAGTGAGCGTTGTCGGTGGCGTCTCGTTGAACGGCGAAGCTGGGCTGCATCGACTGGGCCACCTGAGCCAGGTACGGCGAGTAGTTATAGAAGTCCTGGGAGAACGTTCCAGTTCAGGTACTTGCCGGTCGCGAAGAAGGTATCGGAGTCGACCTGTTGAGCTTGATCGTGACGCCAGCGGCCTTGGCCTGCTGCGCGAGTACCGTGGCCATGGCCACGGTACCGGTGGCGACCGCTGAGGTCGTCAGCACCACGCTGAGATTCTCCTGACCAGCCTTCTTGAGCAGGAACTTCGCCTGCGGGATGTCGGTAACCCGGCGCAGGGAGCTGTCGAAGTCCGGATCGTAGGGCGAGAAGACGTCCGAGCCTGGAACCCCGTAGCCGTCCAGGGCCGAGTCGATCATCTGCTGCCTGTCCACCAGCAACCGCATCGCCTGGCGAACGTTGACGTCGTTGAAGGGCGGCTGGTCCACCCGCATCGTGAACGGCGTGATCGCGCCGGTGTGCGAGGCCACCGTCTGCACGCCGCTGGTCGTGGCCAGCGACGCGAGCTGCGGGCCCTCGAGCGCGCCTGCCGCGTGAATGACCCCGGTGACCAGGGCATCCTGCAACGAGACATTGTCGCTGAAGTCGATAATGGTGAGCTCGTCAACGTAAGGAAGGCCAGCACGCCAGTAATTCTTGTTCCTGGTGAATACGCTGCGCTGCCCCGGCGTGAAGCTCTGGTAAACGAACGGCCCGGTCCCGTTCGGCTTGCCCGGGTTGAAGTCGGCCGGAACGATGTACAGGTAGTACCAGAACGCGAGCTGGTCGACGAAGCTGGCGTACGGCGCTTGTCATCGGGCACCTGGACGGTGAGCTTGTCGAGCGCCTTGACGCCCTTGACGTCGACCGGGCCGAGCGAGCTGGTCCCGCTGAACGTCGTTCGGGATGATCCGCCGCAACGTGAAGATGACGTCGTCGGCCGTGAAATCCTTTCCGCTGTGCCAGGTAACGCCCGGGCGGAGCTTGATAACCCATTCGGACAGAGACCCGTTGTGCGTGGTGATCGACTCGGCCAGCATGAACTCGTTCTTGGCGTCCTTGTCGAGCTTGACCAGGGGCTCGTACAGGAGCTCGGCCCGGCCGGTGTCGACCTCGGTCAGCCCCTGGTTCGGGTCGAGGGTGTCGAACTCGAGCCGCCGGACATGCCGACCGAGAAATTGCCCCCGTACTTGGGCTTTGCGCTCGCGCTGCTTCTGGCCGGGGTGCTGGATCCCCCGCACGCGGCCAGCAGGCCGCCCGCGCCGGCGACTACGCCCGTGGCGGCCACCCCGCGCAGGAACTGGCGCCGTCCCAGGGCGTCCCTCAGCACAGGCGTGACGTGCTCGTCCGATCGGTCCACAGAATTACCTCCACCTACGTGGCAGCAGGCCCCCGGACGGCCCGCTCGACGCGGCCGCAGGCCTTCGGGAAAAAGCCCCAGCTGAGATGACATCCCACCTGAGGCCTGGTATCCGAAAACCAGATACTACCGTCCCATAAGACATGCGTGCCTGCCGGTCAGTCCTAAAGGGTTCATCGCGCGCACCTTTTCCTTAGCCTTCCGTCGCCCGACGTCCGGCGTGCGATCCACGGCGCCGCCCCGGTGGCGGCGCTGCGACTGTAGCAGCTAGCCGACGACAGCGGCTGGCCTGGTCGCTGGGTTCCAGACTCGCTCGCCGCGGTAGGTTCGCGCCACCATCGTTACAAAGTTGTGAACCCCGTCCTCGCTCGGCGCGAGCGGCCCGGGCCGGGCGTGCCCCGAGGCGAGGCCGCGCTCCGCCACCCCGGCGAGGTCGATGACGGCAGCAGGACGGTGACCCTCATAAGCCATGTCCAGGAGCGTAAAGACGCCCCGGACGGGTCGCCCGCCGGCCTTCGTTGCCCGCCCGCAACCGGCCGACTACGCTAAATGAGCGATAGAGTCGCGGCCGTGATGAAACCATACCGACGGCAGCGGCCGGCGGTGCCGGCGGCGCCTTCAGCCGATGATCAGACGGGCAGACGGGCCGGATCGGCCTTGCCCCCGCCGGTTCGCTGAACCCTGAAGGGAAGAAGCCGACGACGTGGCAGGCCCGTATGTCAGCGTCAGCCGCCGGGGAGGTAGCGCGTGACCGTAACCGCGACCCGCGCCCGCCCGGAAACCTCCCGTCGTGCGCCCCACCCCATCCTGCACCTGGTCCGGCGGCGATCCGCCGCGGGTATCCTCACGCTGTTCCTGGTGTCCGTCGTGGTCTTCGTGGCCACCGAGATCCTGCCGGGCAACGCGGCCGAGGCCATCCTGGGCCGCAACGACACCAGCCCGCGGCGGCTGCATGAACTCGAGGCCCAACTGCACCTGAATCGCTCCG
>CAWIDQ010000076.1:0-83619 GCA_963834695.1 uncultured Actinomycetota bacterium | reverse complement strand
GGGCCCCGGTTAGGCCTCCGATGCTGTCTGCGAGCGCGCCGATCGGCGGGTAAATGACTGGAGCTCCGGAGAAGTAAGCCGAGAACGGCGGGATCGGCGTGCCGTGCAGCCAGTTCGCCCACTCCAGGTGCCCCGCCCACAGGTAGGTGGCCTCATCCTCGAATGCCGTGTCGGCCTTGACGAGCCGGATCGAAAGCGCGGCCTGAACGACGAGGACCGCCACCAGCGGCCACCAAGTGGGCGCGTGCCGCCCGAGCAGTCGCCTTTCCGGGCGCGAGGCCGCAATGGGAGCGGCGGGAGCTGTATCCGGGGAGGAAGTGTCGGAAGGATCTGTGCCGGAAACCTGGTTCGCCTGGCGGGTCGTAGTGCCGTGCTCCATAGGCCGTACCTGCCTGCGATCAGGGGCGTACCAACAGGGGCACCTCGGCTCCCCCCCGGCAGCCCACCTTCTGTGATGATGGCGTCACACGCTGTGGCGATACCCCCCCGGACAGGAATACCCCATACGAGAAGGTACCGTCCGATCAAGCCCAACGAAGGACGTTTGCCGAATCTTCTGCATCCAAACCTTCCGCTTCAGAGCACGGGAAAGGTGCGCTAGCCATACACGCTCCGCCGCAGCGTAGGGGTTCGGCCTTAAATTTGCAAGCGCATTAGTAACTATTTAGTGACAAAAGTACATTTCGCTTGAACCGGCGGCGCATCGTGTGTTGCGCTGCTCTCGGGGATCGCGCCATCCTATTGCGTGACCCGGGGGGTTGGCCGCATTGGGAGATGACCGCAGCAAGCCGCCGCTGGAACGGCGCGTGCCCGGCGCGACCCGGGCCGCTCCGGCTTCGACGTCCCGGCCGGAGTTGCCCGAGGCTCTACTGCAGCGCATGCAGGCTGTCGTCAACGCTGCGCATGCTCGCGCCGTGCAAGAGGAAGAAGAGCGGCGGGAGCAGGAAAGCCAGCCGGATCAGGCGGCGCGTCCCGAGGCGCCCACGTCCTTGCCCCGGCGGGTGCCGGGGACGGCGGCAGGGCCGAAACCGCCGAACGGCGTGCCATGGACGAAGCTGCCCGCCGTACCGCGCGCCTACTTGTCAGGTGAGGATTCGGAATCCGACACCGATCCTTTCCTGCCACGCGTGACGGCTTCAGGGGCTGTTGCGAGCCAGGCAGCCAGCAAACCAAGCGCGCAGCCCAACCACGCCGCACAAGCCAATGGCACCGCGCAAGCCAACGGCACCGCACAGCCGGATAGCGCCGCAAAGCCGAACCACGTCCGGAGGACGGACCGCGCCCTGAGGCGCCGGGATCGCCGTGCCGCGAAGCGGGACCATGCCCAGGCCGAGCGTGAACGGGCCGAACGCGAACGCTCCGCCCAAGCCGAACGGGAGCGCGACCGAGCGCGAGCGAGCCGAACGGGAGCGCACGGAACGCGAGCGGAGCCGAACGCGAACGCGCCGAACGCGAACGCGCCGAACGCGAACGCGCCGAACGCGAGCGAGCCGAGAAGGAGCAGGCCGCCCAAGCCGAACGCGAACGGCCGAACGCGAACGAGCGGAACGCGAGCGAGCCGAGAAGGAGCAGGCCGCCCAAGCCGAACGCGAACGGCCGCCGAAGCCGACGCGAACGCGCCGCCCAAGCCGAAGCGCGAAGCGAGCCGAGCCGAACGGGAACGCGAACGCCGAAGCGGCGAACGCGCACGGAACGCGCCCAAGCCGAACGCGAGCGCGCCGCCCAAGCCGAACGCGAACGCGCCGCAGAAGCTGCGGGCGCCGCGCAGGCCGTGGCTGACCGGGCGGAACAGGCTCAGCGCGCCGCCCCGCCGGACCAGGCCGAGCCAGAGCAGCGGACCCCGTCGGACGGTGCCGAACCGGACGGCTCAGCCGAGCCGGACCGCGTCGCGCCGACGGTGGTGGACCAGCCCTGGCGCCCGCTAGGCCGGCGGAAGCCGTCGACCCGCCGACGCTCTCGCACGATTGTCCTGGCCGTCGGGGTCGCCGCCCTCCTGGCCGTCGGGCCGCTGATGCTCGCGATGTCGCACCATGGCGGGTCCAAGCTCGATGCGGCCGAAGTGACTCGCAACGAGGCGGCGGCCTGGGTGGCCCAGCAGGTCAGCGACAATGACGTCGTGTCGTGTGACGTCACGATGTGCCTGGCTCTCAAGGCTCACGGCGTTCCCGTCGGCAATCTGCTGGTACTAGGGGGGACGCACCGCGACATTATGGGCTCCCAGGTCGTCGTGTCCACAGCCACCGTCCGTGACCTGTTCGGCAGCCGTCTCGGCTCTGCCTATGCGCCGGCGGTACTCGCGAGTTTCGGGTCAGGAAAGACACAGATCGACGTCCGGGTGGTCGCGCCGGACGGAGCGGGCGCCGCCTACCTGTCCGCGCTCCGGACGGACGTTGCAACAGCGCAAGAGCCTTGGAGGCGTGCTAGCGGCGGACAAAGTCCAGCAGATCACGCTGACGGCCACGGCCCGGAGGCAGATGGATGCCGGCGAGGTCGACGCGCAACTGCTGATCGTGCTCGGACGACCTTGCGCATATAGCATCCGGTCGACATTCTCGCGTTCGGTGACTCCGGTCCGGGTGCCAGCCCGGGCATCCCGCTCCGCTCGGCCACCTTGGCCGAGAACGGCGGCGCCGGGGTCGTGCGGTCAATGATCGCCACGCTGCGCGCGCCGTCCGCCCCCTATCGTGCCGCGTACGTCGGCACATCGCTGCGCGGCGGCGCAGCCGGTCATGATCATCGAGTTTGACGCGCCGGGCCCACTCGGGCTGATCAACGGTCCGAATCAATGATCAGGCACCTGGCGGCCCGTTATGGCTATGGATGGCCGGACTTTTCGCTGTCCAGCGCGGCCATCTGGCCGGGATCGTAGCGGTCACCGGCCACCTGGCCCGCGGGTATGGCCGCCTCCAGGGCGGCCAGGTCGTCTGGGCCCAGGCGCAGGTCGAGCGCGCCGAGAGCCTCCGCGAGCCGGTCCCGCCGCTTGGTTCCGATGAGCGGGACGATGTCGGTGCCGCGGGACAGCACCCACGCGATGGCCAGCTGGGCCGTGCTCACGCGGTGCTCCTGTGCGATCTTCTCCAGCGCGGCCAGCAGGTCCAGGTTGCGCCCGAGGTTCTCCGCCTGGAACCTGGGGAACCTGGCTCGCGGGTCGCCCGGCCCGATCTCGCGGGCGCTAGCGGTCGACAGCAGGCCGCGCGACAGCACCCCGTAGGCGGTCACGCCGATGCCGAGCTCGCGGACCGTGGGCAGGATCTGGGCCTCGATCCCGCGGCTCATCAGCGAGTACTCGATCTGCAGGGCGGTCACCGGGTAGACGGCGTGCGCACGGCGGATCGTGGCCGGGCCTATCTCAGAGAGGCCGAGGTACCTGACGAAGCCCGCCTCGATCATCTCCACGATCGCGCCGACCGTGTCCTCGATCGGGACGCGCGGATCCAGCCTGGCCGGCTGGTACAGGTCGACGTAGTCGGTGCCCAGCCGCTGCAGGCTGTAGGCCAGTGAGTTCTTGACCGCGTTGGGGCTGGCGTCGTGCCCGATGAACGCGCCCCGCGGGTCGCGCTGGCCGCCGAACTTGACCTGGATGAACACGCTGCCACGGTCCACTCCGCGCAGGGCGTCGCGCATCAGCATCTCGTTGTGGCCCATGCCGTAGAAGTCGCCGGTGTCGAGCAGCGTGATCCCGGCGTCCAGGGCCGCGCGGATCGTGGCGATGCTCTCGCTCTCGTCGGCCGGCCCGTAGATGCCGGACATACCCATCAGGCCCAGGCCGACCCGGGACACGAGGGGCCCGCCTCTACCCAGCGTGATCGACTCCATCCGGCCTCCTGTCCTCTGCTTACCTAGTTACAACCCTAGGGGCCTGGCTCGGGCGGCGCGCCCAGGGGCGTGGCTAACGCGGCGCGCCCAGGGCCTAGCCGACATGGCGCGCCCGGGGGCCCGGCTAGCGCGGCGCGGTATAGACCCGCTCACCGGCCACGTAGGTGAACTCGACGGCCCCGCCGGCGACCTCGTCCGACGGGTGGTCGAACGGGTCACGGTCGAGCACAACCAGGTCCGCCAGCTTGCCCGCCTCGATGGCGCCGGTCTCATCGAGGTGGTTCACGTAGGCCGAGCCGGTCGTGTACGCGGCGAACGCCTCGGCCAGGCTGAGCCGCTGGCCCGGCAGGAACGGCTCGGCCGCGGCGCCGGTCGATCCCGGCAGCGTCCGGTTCACCGCGACGTGGATCGCGCGCAACGGGTTGGCGCTGCTCACCGCCCAGTCGCTGCCGCCCGCGAGACGGGCGCCGGACCGGAGCAGGTCACCGAACAGGTACTGATGCGCGGCCCGCTCCGGCCCGATGAACGGGATCGTCAGCTCGTCCATCTGCGGCTCGTGCGCGGCCCAGAGCGCCTGCACGTTCGCGGTGACGCCCAGCGCGGCGAACCTCGGCACGTCGTCTGGGTTCATCACCTGAAGGTGGGCGATGTGGTGCCGGTGGTCGGTGACGCCGTTGGCGGCCCGCGCGGCCTCGATGGCATCGAGTGATTCCCGGACCGCGCGGTCGCCGATGGCGTGCAGGTGGACCTGGAAGCCCGCCGCGTCCAGAAGTGTCACGTACTCGCGCAGCTGCGTCGCGTCCACGTGGGACAGGCCCCGGTTGGCGGTCTGACAGCCGCACGAGTCCAGGTAGGGCTCGATCATCCCGGCGGTGAAGCTCTCCGTGACCCCGTCCTGCATGATCTTGACGGTGTTCGCGCGGAACCGGCCGGCCTGCCCCTGCTCGCGCCGGGCCAGGATGTCGGGCAGCTGCTCCCCTCCCCGGGCGCGGTCCCACCAGAGGGCTCCCTGGACCCGGGCGGTCAGCGTCCCGGCCCCCGCCGCGGCCAGGTAGACCGGCAGCGGGTCGGCCGAGCCCAGGTACTCGCCGACGATCGCGTCCTGCCAGGCGGTAATGCCGCGGGCGTGCAGGTGCTCCTGGGCCAGTAGCAGCCCGCTGAGCCGTTCGTCGAACGTGACCGCGGGAACGTGGCGTCCCACCAGGGTGGCGGCTCCCTCGTGCAGGGTGCCCTGAGCGGAGCCGTCGGCGTTGCGCTCGATCCTGCCGTCCGGCGGGTCCGGCGTCTGCGCGTCGATGCCCGCGAGTTCCAGCGCGCGGGTGCTGGCCCAGGCGCCGTGGCCGTCGCGGTTGGTGAGGTAGGCCGGCCGACCGCCGGTGACCTGGTCCAGCAGCTCGCGGCTGGGCGTGCCGTGGTCGAACCACTCCATGCGCCAGCCGCTGCCCGCGATCCACTCCTTGTCAGGGTGCTCGGCCGCGTAGGAACCGATCCGGGCGAGCGCCTGGTCCAGGGTGGCGGCTCCGATCAGGTTGCATCCGATCATCGTGACGCCGGCGAACGCCGGGTGAATGTGCGCGTCCTGGAATCCGGGCAGCAGGGCCCGGCCGCGCAGGTCCACCACCTCGGTCCGGGGACCGATCAGGTCGGTCAGGTCACGGTCGGCGGCGTCGCCGACGGCGACGATCCGGTCGCCGCGCACGGCGACCGCGCTGGCAGGCGGCCCGGACCCGGCGGGGACCACACGGCGCCCGTCGCGGTCCGCGGTGTAGACGGCCCCCCCGGTGAAGACCACATCCGCCTGCTCGCCCATCCGCATCTCCTCACCGTCACCACGACTCGGTGTCCGCCACATCGAGGCGGCTGGCTTCAGCGCAGCCGAAACCGCCGGCCGACCTAGCCTAAATGTCGGAGCAGGGGCTGGCGGCACTCTCGCCTGGCCGGGCATCGGCCCTGAGGTGGCCGAAGTCTACCGAGCTACCCCGTGATGATTTTCGACGCCGCGGGCGGCGGCGTCGGGACTGATCCCCCGATCCGCGTGGCCCCGAGCGCCTGATCTGGAAACGCGGCGGCGGCTGAGCGCGCCGCGGCTGGGCCCGCCGCAGCGGAGCATATTGCCCGGCGCGCCGGAGCCAGGTGCGCCGCGGCAAGGTGCCGCGGCGCATGCCAGCCACCGTGCACGGCATCGCGCACGTCACGCGGCCTGGTCGGCCCAGGCATCGCAGTGCCTTACCGCGGCCTAGGCCGCGCACTCCCGGCAGACGAGCTGATCGCCGCGGGTCTCCGCGAGCTGGCTCCTGTGGTGCACAAGGAAGCAGCTTGAGCAGGTGAACTCGTCAGACCGGCGCGGGATCACCGCGAACGAGAGTTCCTCGTTCGACAGATCCGCCCCCGGCAGCTCAAGCGACTCCGCCACGTCATCCGGGTCGATGTCGATCGCGGTCGACGACTTGTCCATCCGGCGCGCCTGAAGCTCCTGCAGGCTGTCCTCGGACAGCTCGTCGTCGGTCTTCCTCGGGCTGTCATAGTCCGTAGCCATGTCGGCCCTTACCCTCCATGTTCTTCGTCCATCGCGCGGGTGTAACGCTCGGGAAGCCTTGGTTGTGCCCGAATCCGGCGGAGAATTCTGTCACGTGCTGGCACCTGGTACACGTACGACGCCTCCTTGGCGGTTCGTGTCGCGGTGGGACCTGGTTGGAACATCACATAACACCTGGCATTCCCCCTAAAATCTCCCCAGATAACTTGCTGGAGCAGAACCACTAGCAGGCACAAGGTGCGTATGGTACAAACCTCACAACACGCCTGCCTGCATGACCCCGCGGAGACGAGTTATGCCCCACGTCACGCCGCTGCATGCCGACGACCCTGAGCGCGTCGGCCGCTACCGGCTGACCGGGCGTATCGCGGGGATGCCCGCCGACGGTCCGGCCTACTACGCCAGCGCCCGCGACGGCGTCGCGGTGCTGCCTGCCGACGGCTCGGTTTACGTCGGTAGCACCCCGGATGGCGGCGAGGTAGCCGTCAAACTGCTCGACGGCGACTGGAATGGCGCGGCGCGCGACCGGTTCACCGCGGAGGCCAAGGCCGCGTCCCGGGTCGCGCCGTTCTGCGCGGCGCAGATTCTCGGCGCCGGGTTCGATGGCGATCAGGCGTACCTGGTCAGCGAGTATGTGGCCGGGCCGTCGCTGCAGGAGTTCGTGGCCGAGGAAGGGCCGTGGGAGGGCCGTGATCTCGTGGCGCTGGCCATCGGGACCGCGACCGGGCTCGCCGCCATCCACCAGGCCGGGCTGGTCCACGGGGATTTCGGGCCGGAGCACGTGGTGCTCGGCGAACAAGGCCCGCGGGTGGTCGGGTTCGGGATCACCCCACCGTACGGCCCCGCCACTCCCGCCGCCGACCTGCGCGCCTGGGTGCACACCGTGCTGTACGCGGCGGCGGGCGAGACCGCGGACCCCGGGGATCCCGAAAACCTGGACCTGCTGCCCGAGCCGCTGCGCACGCTCGCCGTCCGGTGCATCTTCGGGGAGGGCGGCGGCCAGCCGACCGCCCGGTCCATCGTGCTCGAGCTCCTGGGCGACGAGAATCCGCCCGCGGGAGTGCTCGGGGAAGGGATGCGGCGCGCCGCGCGGGCCGCGGTACGGCCGCTGGCGCCGCCCGCCGACGCGGACCTGGCCCCGCCCGAGGCGGCCAGGCGCCGGGGCCGGGGCCGGGCAGTCTGGTGGGTGGCCGGGGTTGCCGCGTGCCTCCTGGCGATCGCTGCGGCCATCCTCTTCGTGCAGCACCAGGGCAGCCAGTCCTCCGACGCGGCCAAGTCATCCGCGCCGGACGGTCCCGCGACGGCGTCACCGAGCGTCCGCCCGTCCACGCCGCGGCCGACGCCGGCGGTCAACGTCCCCACGGCCCTGGCCGGGACCTGGTCGGGCCAGGTCAGCCAGACCAGCCCCGCCGACGTGTTCCAGGCCAAGGTGATCCTGACGGCGGGCGCCAGCCGGGGATCTGTCCACTACTCGGTCGGGTCCGTCTCCTGTACCGGCCGCCTCGTCCCGGTATCCGACTCGTCCGGCACCCTGGCGCTGCACCAGGCCATCGTCCAGGGCCCGTGCGAGGGCGGCGTGGTCACGCTCAGCCCGGGCCCGGGGAACACCGTGCGGTTCACCTTCAAGGGGAAGGAAGGGCCCATGGCCACCGGGATCCTGACCAGGTCGTAGGCCTGGCGGTCGCCCGGCGGTCAGGCGTCCCGCTCCGGGTCCGTGCTCGCCAGCAGGTCGTGCAGTTCGCCCAGGAGCGGGGGCGCGGCCGCGATCGTCATCGCCGGGCCCGGGGGCCTGCCGTGCAGCCCGGCGACCTCGGCGCCGGCCTCAGCCGCGATCAGGCTGCCGGCCGCGATGTCCCAGAGGTTGACGCCGCGCTCGTAGTAGGCGTCCACGCTGCCCGACGCCACCGAGCACAGGTCCACGGCGGCCGAGCCGCCGCGCCGGATGTCCCGCACCCGGGGCAGCACGGCCCCCAGTACCTCGCCCTGGACCAGGCGCCGCCCGGCTTCGTACCCGAAGCCGGTGGCCACGAGCGCCCGGTCGAGCGGCACGCCGACGTTGCAGGCCAGCCTGATGGGCTGTGGCGCGTCCTCGCCCCGCCAGTCCAGGGCGCCGCTGCTCAGCCAGGCGCCTCCGCCAATCGCGGCGCTGAACAGCTCATCGCGCCGGGGCACGAACACCGCGCCGGCCACCACCGTGCCGTCCGCCTCCGCGGCGATGCTGACCGCCCAGTCCGGCAGTCCGTAGAGGTAGTTGACGGTGCCGTCCAGCGGGTCCACGATCCAGCGCACTCTGCTCTCCCCGCCCGCGCCCCCTGCGCCCACCCAGCCCGCGCCCGCGCCGCCCGCGCCCACCCCGCCCGAGCCCTCCCCGCCCGCGCCCGCGCCGCCTTGGCCGGCGGTCTCGCCGCCTTCCTCGCCGAGGATCCGGTCGGCGGGCCGCGCCTCCCCGATCAGCTCCCGGATCATCGTCTCCGCGGCGCGATCCGCCTCGGTCACCACGTCGGTCGGGCTCGACTTGGTGGCCACGACCTCCGGGCGGCCGCCGCTGCCGAGCAGCAGGCGCCCGGCCGCCACGGCCACCGAGGTGGCCAGCTCCAGCAGGTCGGCGGTTGATCCTCGGGGCGGCGCGGTCACCGCGAGGCCCCGGAACGCGCGGCGCCTGACCCGCAGCAGCCGCTGCCGCAGACGTCGAGGGACGGCCCGAGATCACCGAGCGCCCGCGGAGGCTGCCCGCTGAGCCGCTCGGACACCAGCTCAGTGATCATCGCGACGAACCGGGGGTCCGTGCCGGGTGTGGCCGCCCGGGCCAGCGGCAGGCCGAGCCGCTCGGCGAGCTGCGCCGCCTCGACGTCCAGGTCGTAGGCGACCTCAAGATGGTCCGAGACGAAGCCGACCGGGACCAGCACCGCCGCCGCCGAGCCGGATCCGGCCAGCTCAGCCAGGCAGTCGTTGACGTCAGGGCCCAGCCAGGGCACCGAGGGCGGCCCGCTGCGGCTCTGGTAGGCCAGCCGCCAGGACCGGCCGCGCCCCGCCCGCTCGGCGACCAGCCGGGAAGCCTCCGCGAGCTGCCGCGGGTACGCACCCCCGGCGGGCCCGCTGGCGGCGGCCATCGCCTCGGGAATGCTGTGCGCAGTGAACACCAGGTCAAAATCGTCCATAACGGGCCGCGGCAGGGTTTCGGCCGCCCGGCGCACCGCATCGGCCAGGGGCTCCACAAAGCCCGGGTGGTTGAAGTACGGCCGCAGCTTGTCGATCTGCGGGGCGCGCGGTCCCACCTCGGCCCTGGCCTGCTCGATGTTCTCCAGATACTGCCGGCAGCTGGAGTAGGAACTGTAGGCCGACGTCACGAACGCGATCGCGTGCTGCCTGCCGTCGGCGGCCATGGCGGCCACGGTGTCGGTCAGCAGCGGGTCCCAGTTCCGGTTGCCCCAGTAGACGGGCAGGTCGATGCCGCTGGCCGCAAAATCCTTCTCTACCGCGGCGAGGAGGTCGCGGCACTGCGCGTTGATCGGGCTGACCCCGCCGAACCGGTAGTAGTGCTCGGCCACCTGCTCCAGCCGCTCTCGCGGCACGCCGCGGCCTCGGGTGACGTTCTCCAGGAACGGGATCACGTCGCTGCGGCCCTCGGGGCCGCCGAAGGACACGAGCAGGAAGGCGTCGTAGCGCGACATCTCACCATCCAACCAGCGCGGTGCCGTGGCCGGGACAGCTCAGCGGTAGTGCGAGGTCACGGGAAGTCCCGGGCGTACTCAGCAGCGAGCCCGAGCACCTCGTTCACGTACCAGGTGGCGTGGTTGTAGTCGAAGATCGCGGCGGACAGGCCGCTGCCGCCGGAGGCGGCCCCGTCGGCGCACAGCATCCTGGCCGCCGACGGCACGGCGTCATAGGGGTTCATGATGTCCGGCGGGCCGGTCTGGCCGAACGCGTCGATGCCCCAGACCGCCCAAGTGGACGGCAAGAACTGCATCGGCCCGAGCGCGCCAGCGCTGGACGGGCCCATGTTCGTGCCGTCCGCGCTCTCGATCTGGCCGATCGCGGCGAGCACCGTCCAGGACAGCCCCGGGCAGTACTTGGCGGCGGATTCCTGGAACAGCTGCAGGTAGGTCGTGGGGACCTGGCCGGACGGAGCCGCTGTGGCCGGCGCGGCGGGAGCGGCGGGGGCAGCGGTCAGCTGCTGCTGGCGCAGGCTCACGATCTTGCCCGAGGGCCCCAGCACGGCCTTGACCCTGGCGATCAGCGTGGCCAGGCCGGTTCCGGGCGCGCTGATCAGCGCCGCGACCTGGTGGACCAGGCCTAGCTCGCGGGAGAGCGTGGTGTCCACGAGCAGGTCCACGCCGTCGATGCCGAGCGAGGCCGCGGCGCCGAACGTCACCGTCTGCCGGGTGCTCCCGGTCAGCTGGTAGCTGCCTCCGCGGTGCAGGCCCAGCGCGCTGCGCGCCGCTTGCGAGGCGACAAACTGCCCGCCGGCCAGGGCCGTCCAGAAGGACTGGTCGGAGGCGGTCTGCAACGGTACCCAGGACCGGAACTGGGACGGGTTGACCCCGATGACGCTGACCGCCCGGTTGCCGGCCTTGATCTCCGCGCCGTCGAAGGCGATCATGTTCCGGACTCCGGTGATCTTGCTCAGCCGGGCCAGCTGCTGGCCGGTGAGCCCGGATGGCGCCACGATCAGCAGGTCCGGGAGGATGATCTGCCCGAACGAGGCGGCCTGCCGCATCGCAGCCGGAGCCGACCGAGCGGAGGCGGTGCCGGAACCGTCGGCCGCGGGCTCCACGGTCCTGGCGTAGGTCCCGGCGCCGAACAGCACGAGCGCGCTACAGCCCGCCGCGCCGCGAAGCGCGAGCGCGCGAAAGCCAGGGGCCGTGCGGCGTGATCCTGCGTGCCGGACCAGCAGCCGCCTGATCAACCGAGCCATCATCGCGATCCACCCTAACCCGGTCTCTGGCCGCTTTGTAAGGCACTGTCCCAACTGCCGGCGACGCGGCCGGACCGCAGAAGAAACGGGGCCACGGCTGAGATAGGTTCAAAGCGGAGGTTGCCGGGATCGTGACGCAGGTCAGGGAGCGGGGCCAGCGGCGCGGCAACCCGTTTCTCGAGGTGCTCGCCAGGCCCGGCGCGCTGGCGTTCTCCGCCGCAGGCTTCCTGGGCCGGATGCCCATGTCCATGTTCGGCCTCGGCACGGTCCTGCTGATTGCGTCGGTCACCGGCCGGTACGGGCTGGCCGGGCTCGTGGCCGCGGCCGGCTCGGTCGGCTACGCGATCTGCGCGCCGCAGGCCGCCAGGCTTGCCGACCGGTTCGGGCAGCGCCGGGTGCTGCGCCCGCTCGCCGTGTTCTTCGCCGTCGCCGTCGCGGCGCTCATCGCCTGCGCGCAGTGGCGCGCCCCGCTGTGGGCGCTGCTGGTCACCGGCGCGATAGCCGGGGCGTCCATGCCCTCGCTCGGCCCCATGGTCCGGGCCCGCTGGAGCGCGCTGCTCGGCGACTCGCCGCAGCTGCACACCGCGTTCTCGCTGGAGTCGGTCGCCGATGAGGCGATCTTCGTCATCGGCCCGGCGGTGGTCACCCTGCTCGCCACCGAGGTGCATCCGGCCGCCGGGGTCGCGGTGGCCACGGTGGCCTGCGTGGTGGGGACGCTGCTGCTCGCCGCGCAGCGCCGCACCGAGCCGCCCGCGCGGAGCGTGCCCGGTGCTGCGGCCGGCACCGATACCGCGCCGGAGTCCCTCGTCCCCGCTCCCGGACTGATCACGATGGCTCCCGTCTACCTTTTCCTGGGCGCGATGTTCGCCACGATCGACCTGTCCACCGTGGCTTTCGCGCAGTCCCGCGGACACAAGCCGCTGGCCGGGTTCATCCTCGGCGCCTACGCGCTCGGCAGTGCGGTCGGCGGCCTCTGCTACGGGTCCCGGGCCTGGGCCGCCCCGGCGCACCGCAGGTTCGCGGTCACGCTGTGCGTGGTCGCCGCCGGGACCGCGACCTTCTGGGCGGTGCCGGGCCTGGCCGTACTGGCGCTGGTGATTTTCTGCTCCGGCCTGGCCATCTCGCCGACCTTCATCACCGGCTTCAGCCTGATCGAGCAGCAGGCACCGGCCGGGCGGCGGACCGAGGCGATGGCCTGGCTCACCTCGGCGATCTCGGTCGGCGTGGCGGCCGGATCGGCCGTGGCCGGGCAGGTTATCGACTCTGCCGGGGCGCGCTGGGGCTACGCGTTCGCCGCGAGCTGCGGCGCGGCGGCCGTGACCGCGTGCCTCCTGGGCCTGCGCCGGCTACGCCCGGCGCCGCAACCGGCAGAATGAGCCTCGTCACCCTCCCCCCTACCCTGAGCGTGGAATCGGCGGATGAAAAGAGTTCAATGGGCCGATGCGGGACAGTGACCGGCGGGCCGCGCCCGCCAGCGCCGGCGGCAAGACCTGGCGGAACTGGGCAGGCAACGAGTCGGCACGGCCGCGCCGGATGGCCAGCCCGCGCTCGGCCGAGGAGGTAGCCGACGAGGTCCGCAAGGCGGCCGCCGACGGGCTGACCGTACGGATGGTCGGCACCGGGCACTCGTTCACCCCGGCCGCGGTCACCGACGGGGTGCTGCTCCGTCCCGGCGCCCTCGCCCGCGTCAGGTCGGTGGACGCGGCGGCCGGGCTGACCACCGCCGAGGCGGGCTGCCCGCTGCGGGTGCTCAACGCCGAACTGCTGGCCCGCGGGCTCTCGCTGGCCAACATGGGCGACATCCAGGTTCAGACCGTGGCCGGGGCGATCCAGACCGGCACCCACGGCACCGGACGCGACACCGGCGGCATGGCGGCCCAGGTGGCCGGCCTGGAACTGGTCCTGGCCGACGGGACGATCGTGACCTGCTCCGCGGACTCGCGCGACGCCCCTGCCCCCTCCGGGTCCTCCCCGGGCTCCTCCGGTAGCGTCCCGCCCTCCCCCGTCCCCGCCCCGGCCTCCCCCGCTCCTGCTCCGGCCACCTCCGCACCCGCCGGCCTCCGCCGGGCCTCTTCGACGCCGCCCGGGTCGGCCTGGGCGCGCTCGGCATCCTGACGGCCGTCACGTTCCGGGTCGTGCCCTCGTTCTTGCTCGAGGCACGTGAGGAGCCGATGCGCTGGTCCGAGGTGACCAGCCGACTGGACGAGCTGACGTCGGCGAACGAGCACTTCGAGTTCTACTGGTTCCCGCATACCGAGGGCTGCCTGACCAAGCGCAACAACCGGTCGGCGGGACCGCCGCGGCCGCTGCCCCGGATGCGTTACCTGCTCGACGACGAGTTCCTGTCCAACACGGTGTTCGGGGCCACCTGCCGGCTCGGGCACCTGGTCCCCGGGGTGATCAAGCCGGTCAATGCCCTGGCCGGCAAGGCCCTGGGCTCGCGAACCTACGTCGACGCCGCGTACCGGGTCTTCACCAGCCCGCGGCGGGTCCGGTTCAAGGAGCAGGAGTACGCGATCCCGCGCGAGTCCCTGGCCGGCGTACTCGCCGAGGTCAGGGCGCTGTTCGCGCGGCGGGACTGGCGGATCAGCTTCCCGATCGAGGTCCGGGTCACCCCCGGCGATGATCCCTGGCTGTCCACCGCTTACCGGCGCGACAGCGCCTACATCGCGGTCCACGTCTTCCACGCCTCGCCACACCAGGAGTACTTCGGCGACGTGGAGGCCGTGATGATCGCGGCGGGCGGACGGCCGCACTGGGGCAAGATGCACACCGTAGGGGCAGAGTATCTGCGCCAGGCGTACCCTAAGCACGGGGACTTCGTCGCGTTGCGCGACGAACTCGACCCCGAGCGCCGGTTCGGTAATGCTTACCTGGCCCAGGTACTCGGCCCGTGACGGCCCCGGAAGCGACGTGGCTTGCCCAGGTCAGGACTAGTCTCACGACGTGGTCCGGGAAGCTGCCCGCGGTTCGTCACTGGGACGAGCCGCGCTCGAAGGTGCCGCGGACGAGGGGACTGCGCAGGAAGGGACCACGCTTGAGGGAGCCGTGCAGGAAGAGACCACACCGGATGGCGCCCCGGGGCAGGATGCGGCAGTGGACGGGAAGGTAGCGCCGGCTTTGGGCCGCCCAGACGGCGGAGCGTCCGCCATACGGCCGTCGCTCGGCGGCGGCACGCCGGCGCAGGAGCGCGAGCTTGGCCGCCAGGGACGGCAGACCGTGCGCAAGCTGCTCGAGGCCGGCCTGGCCGAGTTCGACGAGCGCGGCTTCCAGGCCGTGCGGGTCGACGACGTGGTCCACCGGGCGAAAACCTCGCACGGCACGTTCTACCTCTACTTCGCCAGCAAGGACGACCTGTTCAAGACGCTGCTGCGGGACGCGCTGCACGACATGGAGATCATCACCGGGGACTTCCCGGTGGTGACCCGCAACGAGCCCGGCCGGGAGGCGCTGCGCGCCTGGGTCAGCAAGTTCTGCGACACCTACGCGGCGCACGCCAGCGTGATCCGGATCCTGAGCACGGCGGACGTCGTCAGCGAGGAGGTCTACGGCGAGGGGCTGCAGCTGTTCTTCCGCATCGCGGAGGCCATCACGCAGGGCATGACCGCGGCCTCGGCGGCCAAACGCGCGCCGGACCAGGAGGACAGCATCCCCGAGCACGCGGAACTCACCGCGGTGGCGTGCCTGATGATGCTGGAGCGGGTCAACTACCTGTTCAGCGTCGACGTCGGGCTGCCCCGAGACGAGATGGTGGACCGGATAAGCGCCATCATCTACGCCGCGTTCCACTCCACGTAACGGAGGCCGGGGCCAGGGCGGGCAGCACCCGCGGGATCCGGCACTCGCCGGCCGGGGGCAGAATCGGTGACGTGCGATTCCTTACCGAGCAGCAGCCGCCCCACGACCTGGCCTACAGCGACGTATTCCTGGTGCCGAGCCGGTCCGCGGTCGCGTCCAGGCTCGACGTGAACCTGGCCACCGGCGACGGCAGCGGCACCACGATCCCGGTGGTCGTGGCCAACATGACCGCGGTCGCCGGGCGCCGGATGGCCGAGACCGTGGCCCGCCGCGGCGGCCTGGCCGTGCTCCCCCAGGACATCCCGGTGGACGTGGTCTCCGAGGTGGTGTCCTGGGTGAAGAGCCGCGACCTGGTCCAGGACACGCCGCTGACGCTCGGCCCGGAGGCCACCACCGGACACGCGCTCAGCCTGCTGCCTAAGCGGGCGCACGGCGCGGTGATCGTGGTCGAGGACGGGTACCCGGTCGGGGTGGTCACCGAGTCCGACTGCGATGGGCGTGGACCGGTTCACCCAGCTGCGCCAGGTCATGTCCACCGAGGTGCTCACCCTGCCGGCGGGGACCGACCCGGAGCGCGCGTTCGAGCTCCTGCACGGCGGCCGGCACCGGCTCGCTCCGGTGGTGGACGACGCCGGGCGCTGCGTGGGAATCCTGACCCGCACCGGCGCGCTGCGCGCGACCTTGTACCAGCCGGCCACCGACCGCCGCGGGCGGCTGCGGATCGGCAGCAGCCCTTGGCATCAACGGCGACGTCGCGGGCAAGGCCAAGCTGCTGCTGGACGCGGGCGCGGACCTGCTGGTGGTCGACACCGCCCACGGCCACCAGGACAAGATGATCCATGCGCTGCGCGCGGTCCGGGACGCCTCGCCCGCGGTGCCGGTGGTCGCGGGCAACGTCGTGACGGCGGCAGGCGTCGCCGACCTGGTCGAGGCCGGCGCCGACATCGTCAAGGTCGGCGTCGGCCCGGGCGCCATGTGCACCACCCGGATGATGACCGGAGTCGGCCGGCCGCAGTTCAGCGCGGTGCTGGAGTGCTCAGCCGAGGCCCGGCGCCTCGGCGCCCACGTGTGGGCCGACGGCGGCGTGCGCTACCCGAGGGATGTCGCGCTCGCGCTCGCGGCCGGCGCCTCCAACGTCATGATCGGATCCTGGTTCTCCGGCACCTACGAGTCGCCGGGCGACGTGTTCCGCGACGCGGACGGCCGGCTGTACAAGGAGAGCTTCGGCATGGCCTCGGCGCGGGCGGTCCGGCTGCGCACGGCCGCCGACTCGCCGTTCGACCGGGCGCGCAAGGAGCTCTTCGAGGAAGGCATCTCCAGCTCGCGCATGTACCTGGACCCGCAGCGCCCCGGCGTCGAGGACCTCATCGACTCGATCACGGCCGGGTTGCGCAGCGCCTGCACCTACGCGGGCGCCAGCGACCTCGACGAGCTGCACGAGCGCGCGATCGTCGGGGTACAGGGCGCGGCGGGCTACACCGAGGGAATGCCGCTGCCCGTCAGCTGGTGACCCGGAGGTCAGCGCACGCCCGGCTGATCCGCTGGCCGGCGCTCCGGCCAGCCTCCGCCCGGGCCTGCCGGTCCGGTACTAAGATCACCGGGACGCGGTCCGCCTCCCCCAACGTGCCGGAGTAACCCGTGCGCCCGCAACGTCTGCTCATCGCCAGGTCCGTCACGGCGGCCGTCGCCGGGGGCGTCTTGGCCGCGGCCCTGGCCTGCCCGGCGCAGGCTGCCGCCGGGCGGTCGGCCACGCCGGCCCGGCTGGCAGCGGCATCGCGGACGGCCCCGGCGCGCGGCCCGGCCGGTGTCCAGGCCGCAGGCGCCGACCTGGTGAACGCAGCGACGGGACGGCGGTTGTGGAGCCGCGCCCTGAACACCGAGCGGCCAATCGCCAGCATCACGAAGGTCATGACCGCGCTGGTGGTGCTCCGCGCCGGGCACCTGAACCGGAAGATCCGGATCTCGCAGGCCGTGGTCACCTACGTGCAGGAGCACGACGGGAGCAGCGCGGACCTGGTGGCCGGGGACGTCCTCACCGCGCGTCAGCTGCTCGAGGGCATGCTCCTGCCCTCCGGCTGCGACGCCGCCTTCGCCCTGGCCGGCGCCTACGGGCCGGGCTGGCGCGCCTTCGTCAGGAAGATGAACGCCACGGCCAGGGCGCTGGGCCTGCGCGGCACCCATTTCGCCAACTTCGACGGGCTGCCGTGGCCGACCGAGTACACGACCTACTCCACGCCCCGGGACCTGATCATCCTGGGCCGGGCGGCCATGCGGCTGCCCACCTTCCGCGACATCGTCGCCCAGCGCACGTACTATCTGCCGGCCGACGCCGCTGCACCACGCCTACTTCTGGCAGAACACGAACCGGCTGCTCGGCTCGTACGCCGGCGCCGACGGCATCAAGACCGGGTTTACGCTCGTGGCCGGCCACAGCCTGCTGTTCGAGGCGGAGCGGCACGGCCGCACGCTGATCGGCGTCGTCCTGGACAGCTCCGTCACCGACTCCACGGCCAGCTTCACGGCCGCCAGGCGGCTGCTGAACTGGGGCTTTGCCGTGCTCAGGGCATGATCAGCACGGTCTGCGACTCGGTGTAGAACGCGCGCGCGGCCAGGCCCTGCTCCCGCGGGCCGTAGCTGGACTCCTTGGCGCGGATCGGCGCGGACCACGGGATCGAGGTATCGCTGTTCGCCGGCCCGCGCGAGGAATGGGACACCGGCCAGTCGGCCAGGCCGCCAACGGCGCGGCCCCGGCGCCAAGAGCCTAGGCGTCCCCGAACCCTAGCCAGCCCGCCGAGCCCGTGAAGAGTTGAGCTGATCATGGTCCGGGACTAGCTGGGGAGCGGTGGCGGCGGGCGCGAAGTCGCGAGCGCGGATCAGGACCAGCGCCGCGACCGCCGCGACCAGCGCGCCGACGCCGCTCACCACGAGGATCTCGTTCAGCCCGCTGACGAACGGGGCCCGGGAGATCTGCGTGACGGGGCGGTGCCCCACCCGGGCGGCCAGCAAGGTGCCGAACACGGCGATTCCGGTGGCCACCCCCACCTGGCGGAACGTGCTGTTGATGCCCGACGCCATGCCGGCCGCGCGGTGCGGGACTACGCCGACCGCGGTAGCCGCCAGCGCGGGGTTGACCAGGCCGGATCCCGCTCCGGCCAGGACCAGCCCGGGAATCAGGTGGGTCCAGCTGGAGTCGGCGGCCAGGCCGGCCATGAGCAGCAGCCCGGCGCCGGACAGGGCCAGGCCCAGGCCGATCAGCAGCCGCAGCGGAACCCGGCTGCTCAGCCGGCCCGAGGCGACCGCGGCCGGCAGGGTGACGGCCGACATGATCAGCAGGCGGAGCCCGGTCTGCAGGGCGCTGTAGCCGAGCAGGTCCTGCAGGTACAGCACGATGTACAGCAGCATGGCGTACACGCACCCGTTGACCGCGAACGCAGCCACCGAGCCGCCGCAGAACGTCGGGACGCGGAACAGCGACAGGTCGAACATCGGCTCGCGGCGCACCCGCTCCACGGCCACGAAGGCGGCGAGCGCCGTGGCCGCGCCGGCCAGGCAGACCGCCACGCCGGCGTCGCCGCAGCCTTGCTCGCCTGCCCGGATCAGGCCGTAGACGAGCGCGATGAGCGCACCGCTGAACAGGACGAACCCGGGCAGGTCCACGCCCCTGCGGCTCGGATCGCGCGACTCGGCCACCCGCCAGAGCGTCACGGCTGTCGCGGCCACGCCAACGGGGATGTTCACGAAGAAGATCCCCCGCCAGCTCCAGTCGGTGGTGATGATCCCGCCCAGGACCGGGCCGACGGCCACCGCGGCCCCCGTCACCGCGCCCCAGACCGCGAAGGCGGTGCCGCGCTCCCGGCCGTGGAACGCCTGGGCGAGCAGCGCGAGCGAGGTGGCGAACATGATCGCGCCGCCGATCCCCTGCCCGGCCCGGGCCAGGATCAGGAAGACCGGGCCGGTCGCGAGCGCGCAGAGCAGCGACCCCGCGGTGAAGACGGCCAGGCCGGTCGCGAACAGCAGCCGGCGGCCGAAGATGTCGGCCAGTGACCCCGCCGTGAGCAGCAGCGCGGCCAGCGAGAGGGCGTACGCGTCCACCACCCACTGCAGTTGCGCGAAGCTGGCGTGCAGGTCGTCCTGGATGCTGGGGAGCGCGACGTTCACGATCGTCACGTCCACCAGCAGCATGGACGTGCCCAGGCAGACCGCCAGCAGGGTCCACCACTTCCGTTCCATGACCGTCTCCTCCTCGCGGCCGCTCGTCCGCCGGCCGCAAGTCCACGATCGGTCATGCCTGACGACGGCTTCCACTTCAGCCGTTGTTTGCGCCTGATTCCTCCGCAGTATGGCGTTATTAGCGATGAAAGTATTTAACGTTGACCACCTGGACCGCCAGATCATCCATGCCTTGATCATCGACGGCCGGGTCCCCTTCAGCCGCATCGCCACGGTGACCGGCGCCTCCGAGCAGACCGTGGCCCGCCGCTACCGGCGCATGCACGCCGCGGCCGTGGTTCGCGTGGTCGGCGTGCCCGACACGCACCGGATCGGCGAGTCCAAGTGGGTGGTCAGGCTGCAGTGCGTGCCCGACGCCGCGGCGGCCGTGGCCGACGCGCTCGCCCGCCGCGCGGACACGTCCTGGGTCCAGCTCACCTCCGGCGGGACCGAGATCTGCTGCGTGGTGCAGCCGCTCGACGGGAGCAGCGGCCACGACCTGCTGCTCCGGCAGCTTCCCGCCAGCCGCCGGATCGTGGCCGTCAGCGCGCACTCGCTGCTGCACATGTTCCGCGGCGGCGCCAGTCACTGGCCGGGCGCCACCGAGGCCCTGACCGATGAGCAGGCGGCGCTGCTCGCCCCGCCGCCGGACGGCAACGGCTCGGGCCAGCAGGTGCCGGGGCTAGGTGCCGAGGACCGGGTGCTCCTCGCCGAGCTGGCCAGGGACGGCCGGGCCAGCTTCGCCGAGCTGGCGCGCGCCACCCACTGGCACGAGTCCACGGTACGGCGCCGGGTCGCCGAGCTGCGGGCCGCTGGCGTGCTGTACCTCGACGTCGACGTGGAGGAGGCGGCGTTCGGCATCGCGACCCGGGCGCACCTGTGGATGTCGGTGGCGCCCGCGCGGCTGGCCGCGGTCGGCGAGGCGCTCGCCGAACATCCCGAGATCCCGTTCGTCGCCGCGACCACCGGGGCCAGCAACCTGATGGCGAGCGTGCTGTGCCGGGACGACGACGCGCTCTACCGCTACCTGACCGAGCGCATCGCCAGCCTGGACGGCGTGAACGCGGTGGAGGTGGCGCCGATCATCCGCACGGCCAAGCGCGCGGCCACGGTGCTCCCGGCCGCCTAGTCAGGCCACCGCGTTGGGGCTCGCCGCCAGCGGTACCGCCTCGCGGACCCAGCCCACGATCCGGTCCAGCAGCGCCGGGTCGTCGACTGCCCCGGACTCGGCGTGGCCGAAGCCGGGCACGATCCACAGTTCCTTGGGCTCGTGCGCGGCCGCGTAGAGCTGCTTGGCGTGCTCGACCGGGAAGTAGCGGTCACGGTCGCCGTGCACGATCAGCAGCGGGGTCGGCGCGATCCGCGCGGCAGCGTCCGCGGGCGGCACCGGGACCGGGTCCCACCTCCCCGAGCTGATCCTGGTGTTCAGCAGGGTGCGGGTGACTAGGCGGCCAAGGCGATGCTCCACCGCCCAGTGCACCTTGCGCATCGGCCGGGTGCCCCGGTAGTACCACCAGCCGGGACCGCTGACCGAGACCACCGCGTCCGCCCCGCCGATCAGGCCCGCATGCCGGAGCACGATCGACGCGCCCATGGAGAACCCCACCGTGGCGATCCGCTGGTAGCCGAGCTCCCGGGCGTAGCCGAGCGCAACGTCGACGTCCCGGATCTCCAGGTCGCCCAGCGTGGACACCCCCCCGGAGCGGCCATGACCGCGGAAGTCGAACGTGATGACTCCGCAGCTCCGGTTCAGCCGGGTGGCCGCCTTCCACACCGCGCCGTGCTGCCAGTGCAGCGTGAAGCCGTGCGCCATCACGACCGCGAGGTCGTCGTGGCCGGCCAGGTGGACGGCGTCGATCGCGACGCCGTCCACCGTGACCAGCGTCCGCGCCTTGGGGATGGGGCTTGTCATACCACCCATTCTGCGTGAGGGAGCGGACAGCCGCGTCCGCTGTTCGCGGTGGGCTGCGGCCTTCCCGCCCGGCCCCTGGTGTGCGGCAGGCTGGTGCGGCAGGCTAGTTCCGTTCGCCCCGCTTTACCGGGGCTTCACCCCGGCTACCGCTCGCCCCTGCCGACCGGAGGCACGCCAATGCCCGTGCTCGACGCGCTCATCTCGGCCATCCGGGCCGACGCGATCGAGGTCATCGACCTCACCTCGCGACTCGACTCGGCCACCCCGGTGATCAGGCTTCCCGAGCCCTTCGGGAACACCAGGTCGTTCTCGCTGCACGAGATCAGCCGGTACGACGAGCGCGGACCCGCGTGGTACTGGAACGACATCAGCACCGGCGAGCACACCGGTACCCATTTCGACGCGCCGGTGCACTGGGTCACCGGCCGCGACGGCGAGGACGTCGCACAGATCCCGGTGACCAGGCTGATCGCGCCGGCCGTGGTGCTCGACTTCAGCGCGCAGGCCGCCGCCGACCCGGATTTCCTGCTCGAGGTCGAGCACGTCACGAAGTGGGAGGCCGAGCACGGGCCCCTGCCGGACGGCGGCTGGCTGCTCTACCGGACCGGCTGGGACGCGAGGTCCCACAGCCAGCAGGAATTCCTGAACGCTGACGACGCCGGACCGCACACTCCCGGGATCTCGGTCCGGTGCGCCCAGTGGCTGGCGCGTGACACCGCGCTGCTCGGGCTCGGCGTGGAGACCGTCGGCACGGACGCGGGGGCCGCGCACTCGTTCGACCCGCCGTTCCCGTGCCACGCCGCGCTGCTCGGCGCGGGCAAGTACGGTCTCACCCAGCTGCAGAACCTGGCCCGGCTCCCGGCCACCGGCTCGGTGGTCATCGCGGGGCCGCTGCCGATTACCGGCGGATCCGGCAGCCCGTGCCGGGCGATAGCCCTGGTCGAGCGTTCCTGATGCCGGGCGGTCGCTGATGCCCGACGGCGAGGGGGTGCCGGTCACCGAGGCCGTGGCCGCGGCGCTGACCGGGCTGGGCGCGGACACCGCGTTCGGGGTGGTGGGCAGCGGCAACTTCATGGTCACTAACGCGCTGATCGCCCGCGGCACCCGGTACGTGGCGGCGCGTCATGAGTGCGGCGCGGCGGTGATGGCCGACGCCTGGGCGCGGATGACCGGCCGGCCCGGTGTGCTCTCCGTTCATCAGGGCCCCGGGCTGACCAACGCGCTGACCGGGATCACCGAGGCGGCCAAGAGCCGCACCCCGCTGGTCGTCCTCGCGGCCGACGTGGCCTCGGCCGCGGTCCGGTCCAACTTCCGCATTGACGTGGCCGCGCTGGCGACGTCGGTCGGCGCCACCGCGTTCCGGCTGCACTCCCCCGGATTCGCGGTCGACGATACCGTGCGCGCCTACCGGACCGCCGTGACCGAGCGGCGCACCGTGGTCCTGGCGCTGCCGCTCGACGTGCAGGCCGGGGCGTGCGTTATGCCAGCCATCGACCCGGTCGGGCCGCGCCGGCGATCCAGCCCTCGTCCGCCGCGGTCGCCTCGCTGGCCGATGCGCTGCGCCGGGCCCGGCAGCCGGTCTTCATCGCCGGGCGCGGAGCGCGGATCGCCCGGGCCGGGCCGGACCTGGAGCGGCTGGCCGACCGTTGCGGAGCCCTGCTCGCCACGTCGGCGGCGGGCAAGGGCCTGTTCCGGGGCAGCCCGTGGGACCTGGACGTCAGCGGCGGATTCGCCTCGCCGCTGGCCGCCGAGTTGATCTTCAACGCCGACCTGGTGGTCGGCTGGGGCTGCTCCCTGAACATGTGGACGCTCCGGCACGGCAAGCTGATCGGGCCGGACGCGGCCGTGGTCCAGGTGGACCACGAGCCGGAGGCGATTGGCGCGCACCGGCCGGTACAGCTCGGCGTGACCGGCGACGTCGGCGTGACCGCGCGGGCGGCCAGCGACCTCCTGGACACCGGATCCGGCGGCCGCAGCCGGGCCAGCGAAGCTGGCCGCCGCGCCGGGGAGGGCGGCCCGGACTCCAGTGACGTCGGCTACCGGTCGGCCGGGCTCCGGGACCGGATCGCCGCGGAGGTCCGCTGGCGGGACGTGCCCTACGACGACGAGAGCGACGGCCGCCGGATCGATCCCCGCACCTTGACGATCAAGCTCGACGACATGCTCCCGGCCGAACGGATCGTGGCGGTGGACTCGGGCAACTTCATGGGCTACCCGAGCATGTACCTGTCCGTGCCGGACGCCGACGGGTTCTGCTTTACCCAGGCCTATCAGTCGATTGGGCTGGGGCTGGCGTCCGCCGTCGGCTCCGCGATCGCCAGGCCGGACCGGCTGACGGTGGCGGCCCTGGGCGATGGCGGCGCCCTGATGGGGATCAGCGAGCTGGAGACCGTGGTCCGGCTCGGCCTGCCGATGGTGGTCGTGGTCTACGACGACGAGGCCTACGGCGCGGAGGTCCATCATTTCGGGCCGGACGGGGACTCGCTGGCCACGGTCACGTTCCCGCCGGCCGACATCGCGGAGATCGGGCGCGGGTTCGGCTGCGACGGAGTGACGGTGCGTGGCGCCGGGGATCTCGGCCCGGTGAGTGAGTGGCTGGAAGGCCCGCGCGAGCGGCCCCTGGTGATCGACGCGAAGGTCACCTCGCGGCACGGCTCGTGGTGGCTGGAGGAGGCGTTCCGCGGGCACTGACCGGCCGGGCATCTCCTGGGGGGGATGCCCGGCCGGGCCAGGCCGGCTGACGGAATTCAGGTCACGGCGAGTGCTCGTCCGTGAGCACCTTCTGGTGATGATGCGGGTCCGGGACGGGTTCCCCGGGGATCTCGGCGAACGCGGGCTCGGCCTCCGGCTCCTCCATCGGGTAGGCCACCTCGCCGTGGATGCTGATGTCACCGGCGGCCAGAACCTCGTCCGGCTCGCGGAGCTTCATGAACAGCCCGATGCCGCGCAGGATCAGGAACGTCACCACGCCGTCCCAGATGATCACGGTTAGCGCCGCGCCCGCCTGGACCAGCAGCTGCCTCGGGTGGCCGTAGAACAGCCCGGCGGTCGTGACGTCCGGGTTCTTCCCGATGCCCAGGTAGACGATCATGCCGGGGTCCGCCAGCAGGCCGACCAGCAGGCCGCCGAGCAGGCCGGCGAAGCCGTGCGTGTACACCACGCCCAGCGCGTCGTCGACCTTGTTGAACGGCCAGACCTTCCGCGGCAGGTAGCCGAACAGCGTCCAGACGACCCCCGAGGTGACCACGCCGATGATGATCGCGCCGACGCCGCTCACGTAGCCGGCCGCCGGCGTGATGCCGACCAGGCCGCAGATCATGCCGTTGACGCCGCCCAAGAAGGTCGCCTTGCGCTCCTTCCCGAACGACATGTCCATGATGATCCAGGTCATCATGGCGCAGGCCGTGGCCAGGTTGGTGTTGACGACCGCCGCGGTGGCGTCCGCTCCCGCGAAGTACGGGTCACCGCCGTTGAATCCGTTCCAGCCCAGCCACAGGATCCCGGCCCCGACCGCGATGAACAGCAAGTTGTTCGGCACGGCCTTGTCCCGGTCACGCTGCAGCCGCGGCCCGACCACGGCCGCCGCGACGAAGCCGGACACGCCCGCCGCGAGGTGGATCACGTAGCCGCCGGAGAAGTCGAGCGCGCCCTTCTGGGCCCAGAAGCCGCCGCCCCAGAGCAGGAACGCGTTCACCGCGTAGGCGAACGTGATCCACAGCGGCACGAAGATCAGCCAGACCTTGAACTTGATCCGGCCGATGACGCTGCCGACGAACAGGATCGGCGTGATCGCGGCGAATACGAACTGGAAGTAGACCAGCGAGCCCTCGGGGAACCTGAACTTCGGCATCAGCCCACTGAGCAGCGGGATGTTCGCCTGTGCCTGTTCACCGGCCGGGCCGACGACCGTGCCAGGCTTGCCGACGAACGTGGAGATCCACGGGGAGCCGAAGCCCATCTTGAAGGCCCACAGCACCCACACGATGAGGGTCAGGCAGAAGGCACTGAAGACCATCATCATCGTGTTGACCGCCCACTTGCGCTGGACGATTCCGCCGTACAGGACCGCGAGCGCGGGAATGCTCATCAGGCCGACGAGCGTCGCCGCGGTCATCTGCCAGGCGTTATCGCCCGAGGTGAGCCAGCTTGCGTAGGGATCCAATACGTCCTCCAGAGCCTCGCTCGGTACGCCCTACCAGGGCAGGTCGCATCCGTCCGACAGGTGCTGTATCCATGTGTCCCATAGGGTGATTTCACCGGCGTTACCCGTTTGTTACGCGCCTGCGTCGCGCGGAGCCCTTAATCCGGCCCTGTGTTTCGCCGATGTTTCCGGGGTTTCCGGCTTCCGGGATTTTCGGGCGGCGGCGAGCTCGCTCCGGTCACCGTCCCCGTCCCCGCGGGCGGCGATTCAACGGGCATGAAGTAGCGGACAGAGAAGGGCGGTGGGCCCGGCGGTGGGCAGGCACGGGCCTGGGCGGGCCTGGGCGGGACGAGGCGCCGGGCGGCGGTGAGGACTATGTCACGTTCCGGTAACAGTATTGACCCTCGCTCTTGAGCGTCCGCCCGCGGCGGGCTTACGCTCCTGGCAGCCGCTCGGTAAGCGCTTACCCTCTCCGGGCGGACAAGCGAAGCAACAGCCGGGCACCGGTTGACGGCCCGCTCGGTAAGCGCTTACCAGCGGTGTCAGCGGTACCGGCGAGGTACCGGCGAGAAGGGAACGCGGTGACGGACACACGCGAGACGGCGAACACGCCGCCCACGATCTACGACGTGGCGCGGATGGCCGGCGTCTCGATCGCGTCGGTCTCGCGGGTCCTGAACGGCCGCCGCAACCCGCGCGAGGAGACCAGGGAGCGGGTGCTCCAGGCGGTCGCGGAACTCGGCTTCGTGCCCGACGGCGCGGCGCGCGCGCTGAGCGGGCGGCTCAAGGAGGTCGTCGGGGTCGTCATCCGCCGGGTCCGCTGGGTCCAGTCGAGCGAAGGCGAATTCGCCGAGCAGGACGAGAGCCTCATCTTCACCGACGTGATCAACCGGGGCATCGAGATCGCGGCCCAGTACCAGGGCTTCAACCTGCTGCTCAGCTCGGTCGACGTCGACGACCACGACGTCAGCCGGCGACTGCTCGCCCTGGCCAGGAAGAGCGACGGGCTGATCCTGCACGACCGGGTGCTCGAGCCGGACGAGCTGGAGCAGCTCTCCCGGCTGGTGCCGGTCGTCACGCTGGCCAATGTGGCCACGCCGACCACCACCAACGTGCACAGCGATAACGCGGCGGGCATGCGCGAGCTGGCCCGGCACCTGCTGGCCGACCACGGCTACCGGACGCTCGCGTTCGTGGCCGGGCTGGCCGACAGCCCGGACAGCGTGGCCCGCGGCGAGACCATCGGGGCCGAGGCGGCGGCCGCGGGCGCCACGCTGCTCACCGGCCCGCAGTGGCAGGGCAACTACTACGCGTCCGGCGGCGCCCGGGTGATCGAGCG
Source organism: uncultured Actinomycetota bacterium (assembly GCA_963834695.1). Classification (GTDB taxonomy): domain Bacteria; phylum Actinomycetota; class Actinomycetes; order Streptosporangiales; family Streptosporangiaceae; genus JASHPR01. The sequence goes on along the minus strand of CAWIDQ010000076.1, from coordinate 56,953 downwards.
GCTGCTGGCCAGCGGGCAGGCGCTGCCTCGCGCGATCGCCTGCGCCAACGACCAGACCGCGCTCGGCGTGATGTACGCGCTGGCCCAGCACAGCATCGACGTGCCCGGGGACGTCGCGGTGACCGGCTTTGACGACATCCCGATGGCGCGGCACCTGCGGCCGCAGCTCACCACCGTGCGCCAGCCGATCCAGGAGATCGGCGCCACCGCCTTCGACGTGCTGCACTCGATGATCAGCAACGGGGCCCCGGCCGAGCGGGACGTGATGCTGCCGACCAGGCTGATCGTCCGCGCGAGCTGCGGATGCCCGTCACCACCGACCTCGCCCGCGTGGCGAGCGGCCTGACCGGGGGGCCAGCCGTGTACGTGATCAGCCGCCGGATCGGGTTCTACGTCCTCACCGCCATCGCGGCCGTCACCGTCACCTTCTTCATCCCGCGCGTGATGCCCGGCAACCCGGTCAGCGCCGTACTGGCCAAGATGCAGAACACGGTGGTGACCAAGCAGACGCTGAGCGCGCTCCAGGCGGAGTTCGGCTCCGACACCCGGGAGGGCCTGGTCGGCCAGTACCTGCACTACTGGAACGACATCCTGCACGGCAACCTGGGCATCTCGACCAGCAACGGCATGGTCCCGGTGACCACCGTGATCCGCGGCGCGCTGCCCTGGACGCTCGGCCTGGTCGGCACGGCCACCGTGATCAGCTTCATCCTCGGCACGCTGCTCGGCATCCTGGTGGCCTGGCGGCGCGGCAGCTGGCTGGACGCGCTGCTGCCGGCCACCACCTTCTTCCAGGCGGCGCCGTACTTCTTCCTCGCGTTCCTCGCCATCGACCTGTTCGCGATCAAGCTGGGCTGGTTCCCGGCCGTCGGCGCCCGCAACACCCTCGACTTCCCCGCCTTCGACTGGACCTACGTCAGCGACGTCCTCGACCACGCGATCCTGCCGGCCCTGACGATCGTCGTCGCCTCGGCCGCGGGCTGGATCGTCGGCATGCGGAACGTCATGATCACCACGATGGACGAGGACTACGTGCTGGTCGCGCAGGCCAAGGGCCTGCCGAAGCGCCGGGTCGTCTGGTACGCCGCCCGTAACGCGATCCTGCCGAGCATCTCCGGGTTCTCGCTGGCGATCGGCTTCGTGGTGTCCGGCGCGCTGCTGACCGAGATCGTGTTCAGCTATCCCGGACTTGGCTTTATCCTGCTCAGCGCCGTGCAGGAAGCCGACTACGCCCTGCTCCAGGGGATCTTCCTGGTCATCACCATGGCCGTGCTGATCGCGAACCTGGCGGCGGACTTCGTGTACGTGTTCCTCGACCCGCGCACCCGGCAGGAGGCCTGAGCCATGGCCATCGGCAGCGGCACGGCCCTGGACGACGCCCAGGCCGCCGACCTGCGCGAGCTGTACCCGAACGCGCCGGGCACCCGGCGGCGGCTGCGGCTGCCCCGGTCGCCGAAGGTCGTCATCGGCCTGGCCGGGCTGATCGGGTTCCTGGTCCTGGCGGTGATCGGGCCGTGGATCGCGCCGTACAGCCCGTCCCAGACCTTCTCCACCACCGCCAGCTTCCCGCTGCCGCCGTCCGCGGCCCACCTGCTCGGCACCACCCAGCAGCAGCAGGACGTGCTCTCCCAGCTGCTCGCGGGCGGGCGGAGCACGATCCTGGTCGCGTTCGTGGCCGGGCTGGTCGCGACGCTGCTGTCCGTTATCGTCGGCGTGACCGCGGGCTACGCCGGCGGCCTGGGCGATGACCTGCTGTCGATGCTGGCCAACTTCTTCCTGGTCCTGCCGGCCCTGCCGCTGCTCATCGTCATCTTCGGTTTCCTGCCGCAATCCCAGGGCAGCGACGACCTGCTGATCGGGCTGATCATCGCCATCACCGGCTGGGCCTTCGGGGCGCGGGTGCTCCGGGCCCAGACGCTGTCGCTACGCACCCGCGACTACGTGGAGTCCGCGCGCATCGTCGGCGAGCGCGGCTGGCGGATCATCAGCTTCGAGCTCCTGCCCAACCTGATCCCGATCCTCGCCTCGTCGTTCCTGTTCACCGTGCTCTACGGCGTAGGCACCTACACCGCCCTGGCCTTCCTCGGCCTGGTTAACCCCAACCACGTGAGCTGGGGCGGGATGTTGTTCTACGCCCAGGTGGCCGGCGCGGAGCAGAGCGGGTACTGGTGGCTGTTCATCCCGCCCGGGCTGGCCGTGGCCCTGCTCGGCACCTCGCTGGCGCTGCTCAACTTCGGGATCGACGAGTTCATCAACCCCCGGCTGCGGGCCGCGGGGCTGTCCCGGCGGGCCGCCCGGCGGGCCGGCGTGACCAGGACCGCGGCCCCGCCCCGGCGCTTCGTGCTCGGCGTGACCCCGGTACTGCGCTCCGTGCCGCCGGCCGGCGACGACGGGAGGCCGCGGTGAGCGCCTACCCGGCCGGCCGGCCGCTGCTCGAGGTCAGCGGGCTGTGCGTAGACTACGGCGCCGGCCCGGGCGCGGTGCACGCGGTCGTGGACGCCGACCTGGTCCTGCACCGGGGAGAGGTGCTCGGCCTGGCCGGGGAGAGCGGCAGCGGCAAGTCGACGCTCGCGTACGCCATCACCCGGCTGCTCCGGGCCCCGGGGATGATCATCGGCGGCAGCGTGGGCTACTACCCGGAGCCGGGCACGGTAGTGGACCTGCTCGCCGCCAGCGAGGGCACGCTGCGGGTGTTGCGCTGGTCCCAGATCTCGGTCGTGATGCAGAGCGCGATGAACGCGCTGAACCCGGTGCTGTCCATCGGGTCCCAGCTCACCGACGTGCTGCAGGCGCACCGGCCGGGCCTGGGCCAGGCCGCGCGCCAGGCCCGGGCCGCCGACCTGCTGGCGATGGTCGGCATCACCGCCGACCGGCTCGGCAGCCATCCGCACGAGCTGTCCGGCGGCATGCGGCAGCGGGTGATGATCGCGATGGCGCTCGCCCTCGAGCCGCAGGTGGTCATCATGGACGAGCCGACCACCGCGCTGGACGTGGTCACCCAGCGGGAGATCCTCGAAGAGCTGATGGACCTGCGCGAGCGGCTCGGCTTCGCGGTGCTGTTCATCACTCACGATCTCTCGCTGCTGATCGAGATCGCGGACTCGATCGCCGTGATGTACGCGGGCCGACTGGTGGAGCGGGCCGGAGCGGCCGTGCTGTTCCGCGCTCCCCGCCACCCCTACACCCTGGGCCTGCTCAGCTCGTTCCCGTCTCTGCACGGGCCGCGGCGGCGCCTGACCGGTATTCCCGGCTCACCCCCTGACCTGCGGCAGCTCCCGGCCGGGTGCGTCTTCCACCCGCGCTGCTCTTACGCAACGGACCGGTGCCGGACGGACGCGCCCGCGCTGATCCGGCTGGACGCGCGGGGGGACGCAGCGGCGGGCGGGGGGCCGCGGGTCGCCGCGTGCTGGCTGCAGGACGGATCGGCGGCCCCGCCGCCCGAGCTCGCGGTGCCCGCGCCGTCCGGGCCGCCGGCGCCCCCGGCGCCCGCACCGACCGGGTCCGCGCCGCCCGCGCCGGACCTGGCCAGGAGCCAGCCATGACCCAGCTGACCGGCACCGCCCCGCCGCCCGCCACCGGGACGCCGCTGCTGGAGGCGCGCAACCTGACCAAGTACTTCCCGCTGCACGGCCGGGCCCGCGGCCGGGCGCACCGGCTCCGCGCGGCCCGGGCGGGCCACGGCGGCGCCGTGGTGCACGCGGTGGAGAACGTCTCGCTCGCGCTCGCCGAAGCCCAGGTCACCGCCGTGGTCGGCGAGAGCGGCTCGGGCAAGTCGACGCTGGCCAGGCTGCTATGCCGGCTCCTGCCGCCGACGTCCGGCCAGCTGCTCGCCGACGGCCGCCCGGTCCCGTCCGGCCGCCGCGGCGGGCGGAGCTACGCGCGCCTGGTGCAGATGGTGCTGCAGGACCCGTTCTCCTCGCTCAACCCCGTGCACGACGTGCGGTACCACCTGGCCCGGCCGCTCCAGGTGCACCGGATGGTCGAGCCGGGAGCGAGCATGGACGACGCGATCACCGGCCTGCTCGAGCGGGTGGCGCTCACCCCGGCCGACCAGTTCATCGGCAAGTACCCGCACGAGCTGTCCGGTGGGCAGCGGCAGCGCGTGGCCATAGCCCGCGCGCTCGCGGTGCGCCCGCGGGTGCTCCTGGCCGACGAACCGGTATCGATGCTGGATGTCTCGATCCGGCTCGGGATTCTCAACCTGCTCGACGACCTCCGCGAGCGGGAGCGGCTGGCCATCCTCTACATCACCCACGACATCGCCTCGGCCCGGTACCTGGCCGACACGATCGTCGTGATGTACGCCGGGCGGGTCGTCGAGTCCGGGCCGGCGCAGGCCGTCACCGACCACCCCGAGCACCCGTATACCCGGCTGCTGCTCAGCGCGGCGCCCGACCCGGACCGCGCCGGGCCTGTTGCGCTCCGGGGCCGCGGCGCCCCGCCGAGCCTGGTGACGCCGCCGCCGGGCTGCCGCTTCCACCCGCGCTGCCCGCACGCGATGGCCGTCTGCGCCGATGCCGTCCCGCCCGGCATCGACGTGGCCGCCGGCCACGTGAGCGCCTGCTGGCTGCAGGCGCGCGATCTGAGCGCCACGCAGGCCGCCCCGATCGCCCAGCACAGTCCCACACCGGAACCCGGGAGAGGAGACGCGGTGAACCCGGAAAGCCCGTAGCGCGAAACGTCACAGCGAGCCCCGGGCCACCAGGCCCGGGAACCCAGGACGCAGGCAGGCACAGGGGCAGCGCCCGGCCGGCCGACACCGACACTGACAACAGACCCCGACACGGTCGTTCACAACAGGCCGGCGACATGCCCGCCGGGCACAACGGAGTTTAAGCATGAAACACGCAGTCATAAAGACCCTGGCGGCAGGCGCCATCCTCAGCCTCGCGGTGGCGGCCTGCGGCAACTCGAGCTCCTCGTCGGGCGGCGGCAACTCGTCGGCGGCGACCGGCAAGCCGCTGGTCATCGACGACACCCCGCTGTCGCCGATGACGGACACCTTCAACCCCTACTCGGCGACCTCTACCGGCCACGTCGTGACCGCGGACTCCCTGTACAACGAGCCGCTGTTCATCTGGAACATCCTGAACCCGAACGAGGCCCCGTACCAGGTCCTGGCCACCGGGTACAGCTGGTCCAACGGCGGCAAGACCCTGACCCTGACGATCCGCTCCGGCGTGAAGTGGAACGACGGCAAGCCGTTCAGCGCCAGCGACGTCGCGTTCACCTTCAACATGATCCGGACGCACCCGGGCCTGGACACCGACGGCACCCCGGTTCCGGTCAGCGCGACCGCGCCGAGCCCGACCCAGGCGGTGCTGAACTTCAGCGCGCCGGAATACACCAACCTGTTCCTGATCGGGCAGACCTACATCGTGCCGCAGCACATCTGGGCGTCGGTGAACCCGGCCACGTTCGCCGACCCGGACCCGGTCGGCACCGGCCCCTACATGCTCGACAAGTTCTCGCCGCAGGGCTTCACGCTCAAGCAGAACCCGTACTACTGGGACAAGAAGGCGGTGCACGTCCCGGAAATCTCCTACCCCTCCTACAGCCAGAACTTCAACATCGTCAACCCACTGGCCACGGGCCAGATTGACCTGGCCGGCAACGACATCGCCAACGTCCAGGGCGTGTTCCTGGCCAAGAGCCCGGACAACCACACCTACATGCCGTCAGCGCCGTACTACACGGCCAACAACGTGGTGTCGCTGACCTTCAACGTCACCAAGGCGCCGCTGAACGACGCGGCGGTGCGCCAGGCGGTCAGCTACGGCATCGACCGCGAGCAGCTCTCCGCCCAGGGCGAGACCGGCTACGAGCTGCCCGCGACCTCCACGACCGGGATCCTGCTGCCCGGCGGGAGCAGCTTCCAGGAGTCCTCGCTGGCCAACAACCTGCCCGCGGCCGGCGACCCGAGCAAGGTCAGCGCGATCCTCACCGCCGACGGGTGGAGCAAGGTCGGCGGCAAGTGGACCAAGGACGGCAAGACGATCAGCTTCTCGATCGCCGACCCGATCCCCTACAGCGACTACTACCTGGACGCGCAGGCCATCGCCAAGCAACTGAACTCGCTCGGCATGGACGTCACCGTGGACGGCATCGGCAGCGCGACGGTCTGGCAGGGGGACCTGACCAACGGCACCTTCGACGCCGCGATCCACTGGAGCAACCAGGGCCCGGGACCGTACTACGTCTATGACGGCTGGCTGGACTCGACCCTGACCGCCCCGGTCGGCAAGCCGGCCGCGAACGACCTGGGACGGTGGAGCGACCCGGCCACCCAGCAGGCGCTCGCGCAGTACGCGGGCAGCAACACCCCGTCGGTGCAGCAGGCGGCGCTCGACAAGCTGGAAAACATCATGAACACCCAGGTCCCGGTGGCCCCGCTGCTGTACGGCGCGGCCTGGTGGCAGTACTCGACCAGGAACTACACCGGGTGGCCGTCGTCGAGCAACCCGTTCATGAACCCGTCGGTGAACTCGCCGTATCTCGAAGAGACGCTCCTTCACCTCGTGCCGGTCTCCTGACCAGGGCACCGGACCTCGAGGCGAGGGAACCGCAGCCAACATGACAACTCGATATGACGGGCGGACCCCGCCCGGCCGGGTTCCCGGCCGGGCGGGCGCCCAGATCGCCACGGCCACGGCGGAGGCCGACGCCCAGCCCGGGCTGCCGCCGTGGCTCACCGTCCAGGACAAGGTCCTGCTGCTCACCGGCGCGGACAGCTGGAGCACGCAGGGCGCCGAGGCGCTCGGGCTCCGGCCGATGATCACATCGGACGGCCCGGCCGGGGTCCGGGGGGTGGTGCTGGACGAGCGCCATCCGTCGTCCAGCCTGCCGTGCCCGTCCGCGCTCGGCGCCACCTGGGACCCCGAGCTGGTGCGCGAGCTCGCCGCCGCCCTGGGCGCCGAGGCGCGGGGCAAGGGCGTCGACATCCTGCTCGCGCCGACCATCAACCTGATGCGCACCCCGCTTGGCGGCCGCGGCTTCGAGTGCTTCTCCGAGGACCCGGTGCTGACCGCCCGGCTGGGCGTTGCGTTCGTCCGCGGCGTGCAGAGCGCCGGCGTCGCGGCGACCGTGAAGCACTTCGTCGGCAACGACTCGGAGACGCAGCGCTGGACCTATGACGCCCGGATCGCCGAGCGCGTCCTCCGCGAGCTGTACCTGGTCCCGTTCGAGGCGTGCGTGCGCGAGGCCGGGGTGGCGCTGGTGATGGCCGCCTACAACAAGGTCAACGGGGTCCCGATGACCGAGAACGCGCTCCTGCTCCGCGACGTGCTCAAGGACGAGTGGGGCTTCGACGGCGTCGTCACCTCCGACTGGCACGCGGCCCGCAGCACCGCGGCCACGGCGCTGGCCGCGCTGGACCTGGCCATGCCGGGGCCGGACGGGCCGTGGGGCGGACAGCTGACCCAGGCCGTGACCGACGGCGCGGTCACGGCCGAGGTGCTGGACGACAAGGTGATCCGGCTGCTCAGGCTGGCCAGCCGGGTCGGCGCTCTGTTGCCTCGGGGGGACGACCCCCCCAGACCCCCCCGCGCGCCATCGCCCGCCCACCTCCCCAACCCCCTTCACGACCTCCGGCCGGCCGTCGCCGCTGGCGCCGGCTCCGCCGCCTCACCACACCCCGTTCCATCTCCCGCTGGCACCGGCTCCGCCGCCTCACTCGATCCCGTTCCGGCACTCGATCCCGTCCCATCACCCGATCCCGTTCCGGCACTCGATCCCGCTCCACCTCTCGTGGACCCCTCGCTGCTGCGCCGGGCCGTGACGTCGTCGCTGGTCTTGCTGCGCAACGAAGGCCAGGTCCTGCCGCTCGATCCCGGGACCGTGGGCCGGGTCGCGGTGATCGGCCCGAACGCTATCCGCCCGGCGATCCACGGCGGCGGCAGCGCGGTGGTCATGCCGGTCACCGTGTCCACCCCGGCCGCGGCGCTGAGTGAGGCGCTGGCCGGGCAGGCCGAGGTCACGATCGCCGGGGGATGCCAGACCTGGGTGGTGGTCCCGGAACCTGCCCCGGGCTCGCTGCGCGATCCGGACACCGGCGAGCCGGGCCTGCGCCTGGAGTTCCGCGACGCCGACGGCAGCCTGCTGGCCACCGAGCACCGCGCCTGTCCGGCGCTGACCTGGTGGGATCAGGTCCCACCGGGCATCGGCTGGGACCAGCCGGGGAAGATCGTGCTGATCGCCTCGTTCTCGCCGGCCGCCGACGGCCCGCACGTGTTCGGCGTGGCCAGCGTCGGGCATCTCACGCTCACCGTGAACGGCTCCGTCGTCGCCGACGGCGCCACCGGGGTACCCGACGATCCGGTGGAGGCCATGGCCCGGCCCGGCGAGATCCGCGCGACGGTCCCGCTCGAGGCGGGCCGCGCGGCGGAGATCCGGCTCGAGTTCAGCCCGGCGGCCGACGGCGAGGGCCCGCTGGCCGTCCGGCTCGGCATCGTGCCCGCGGCCGACGAGGACGAGATGCTGGCCGAGGCGGAACGGGCTGCCCGCCGGGCCGATGCGGCGGTCGTGGTGGTCGGCTCGGCGCCGATGACCGAGAGCGAGGGCTTCGACCGCGGCACGCTGGCGCTCCCGGGACGGCAGGACGAGCTGGTCCGGCGGGTGGCCGCGGTCAACCCCAGGACGGTGGTCGTCCTGAACGCGGGGATGCCCGTGCTCGTGCCGTGGGCGGAGCAGGTCGCGGCGGTGCTCTACGCGTGGCTGCCCGGCCAGGCCATGGGCGAGGCGCTGGCCGACGTCCTGCTCGGCCGGGCCGAGCCGGGCGGACGGCTCCCGGTCACCCTGCCGGCCGCCGAGGCCGACTGCCCGGTCCTGCACGCGGTACCGCGCGACGGGCTCGTCGACTACGCCGAGGGGCTGCTCATCGGCTACCGCGGCTACGACGCGAGCCTGCGGCGGCCGCAGTTCCCGTTCGGCCACGGCCTGGGCTATACCACCTGGGCCTACGAGTCGCTGCACGCGGCCCCGGCCGACCTGGCGGCCGGGAATGATCTCCGGCTGACCGTGACGCTGCGCAATTCGGGGTCACGGTCGGGGCGCGAGGTGGTCCAGGCCTACCTGGCCCGGCAGGCCGGCACCAGGGACGGCGAGGCCGGCGGGGTGGCCACCCCGCCGCGGGAACTGGCCGCGTTCGGCACCGTCACCGCGCCGCCCGGCGGGCGGGCCGAGGTAACGCTCCAGGTGCCGGCCCGGGCGTTTGCCCGGTGGGACGAGGAAACGGCCGACTGGACCTGGCCGCCGGGGCAGTTCACGGTGCACGTCGGGAGGTCATCGCGAGACCTGCCGCTGTCGGCGCTGGTCCGCTCGGGCTGAGCCCGGCGGCCCGCGGGCGGCGGGGCTGGCTCCGGGAGACCGGTCAGGAGCCGCTGTCCGCGGGCGCGGGCGGCGGGCTGGGCGCCACGAGTTCCACCTCGAACCCGTCGGTGTTCTCCAGGTACGCGGCGTAGTGGCCCTCGCCGCCCGCGTACGGGTGACGGTTAGCGAACATCAGCCGCCAGCCGTTGCCCGGCGCGACCGCCACCAGCTTTTCCACCAGGTCCTGGCCGGCCACGTGGAACGCGAGGTGATTCAGGCCCGGGCGGCACCGGTCGTGCCGGCCCGCGGTCCGGTCCGGCGATTGCTCGAGAACGATGTAAGTGTGGCCGGAGCGCCAGCTACGGCCACCGGGCCACTCCCCGAACGGCTTGTAGCCGAGCTCGGACAGCAGCCAGCCCCAGGTGGCCACGGCGCGGTCGAGATCCGGCACCCAGAGCTCAACGTGATGGATCAGCCCGGTGACCACCTCGCCCGCCGGGACGGTGGCACTACGGGTCGCTGTGCCGCTTTCGGGCCACACGGTACCGCCTTCCGCCCACGCGGCGGTGGACTCCAGGTCAGGCTCTGCCATCGCCGACGCCCAGCATAATCAGCCCTCTCGGGCCGGGGTCCGTAACCATTTGCAACCAGCTTGAAGTCCGTGTCGTCGTGCAGCATGGTAACGGCTACGCGGGGTTAACTTGCGGGAACTAGGCACATCGGCTCGTTCGAGTCGCGCACGGGTCTCAGGCGGGGGGGCCGGGGAGATCAGCGAGCCGGGCGAGCGACGCGCGGTGCCGGTCCGCGGTGCCGAACCCGATCGATGCGCTCTTCGCCCGCTTCAGGTACAGGTGCGCCGGGTGCTCCCAGGTGAAGCCGATGCCGCCGTGCAGCTGCACGCACTCCTCCGCGGCCCGGACGGCCACGTCCGAGCAGGCCGCCTTGGCCAGCGCGACGGCCACCGGCGTGTCCGGGTCCCCGGCCGCCAGGCAGGCGGCCGCGTACCTGGCCGCCGCGCGGGCCTGGGTCACGCTCACCCACAGGTCCGCGGCCCGGTGCTTGAGCGCCTGGAACGACCCGATGGGGCGGGCGAACTGGCGCCGCTCCTTCAGGTAGGCCACGGTGATCTCCAGGCACCGCTCGGCCGTGCCGAGCTGCTCGGCGGCGAGCACGGTCGCGCCGGCGGTCAGCGCGGCGGCCACCGCCTGCTCCGCGGCGCTCCCCGTGGCGAGGCGGCGGCCGGGGGCGTTGTCGAAGGTCACGTCGGCCAGCTGCCGGGTCATGTCCAGCGACACCACGGGGGTGATACGGGCCTCGGCGGCCCGGACGGCGAACAGCCCGTACGGCACGCCGTCGGAGGGCACGATCAGGACGTCGGCGGGCAGCGCGTCCGCGACCCCGGTGACGGTCCCGGTGAGCCGGTAGCCAGGGTCGCCGTCCCCCGGGGACGGCGACGGCACGCCGAGCCGGACCGTCGGCTCCGGCCGGGCGCCGGGCGCGGCCGCGAACGGGACGGCCAGCGCCGCGGTGGCGGTGCCGGCGGCCAGGGCGGTCAGCAGTTCCTCGTCGCCCGCGGCCAGCAGCGCCGCCGTGGCCACGACCGCGGAGCCCAGGAACGGGACCGGGGCGACCGCGCGGCCGGTTTCCTCGGCGACGACCGCCGCCTCGCGGTACGACGCCCCCGCGCCGCCGCTGTCCTCCGGTATCAGCAGCCCCGCGCAGCCCAGGTCGGCCGCCAGGACCTGCCACAGGCCGGTGTCGTAGGTCTGCGGGGCTTCCGTCCGGGCCAGCACCTCGCTCCAGCCGCACCGGTCGGCCAGCAGCGAGCGGACGGCCGCCCGCAGCTCGGTCTCGGCCTCGCCGTACAGCAGGTCCGGCAGCCCGCCCGCCTGCCCGCGAGCCGCGGGACCGGTGGCGGTGGTGTCGGCGGCCGCGCTCACCGCGGCAGGTCCTTCCACGGCACGCCGGTGTCCACCCGGATCTCGGGCGGCAGCCCGAGCACCCGCTCGGCGATGATGTTGCGGAGGATCTCCGAGGTCCCGCCCTCGATCGAGTTGCCCCGGGCCCGCAGGTACCGGTAGCCGGCGTCGCGGCCGTAGAAGTTGGCGCCTTCCGGGCGGCGCATCGACCAGTCGTCGTAACGCAGCCCGTCCAGGCCGGCCAGCTCGACCTCGAACCCCGATATCTCCTGATTCAGCCGGGCGAAGACGAGCTTGGCCGCGGATCCCTCCGGGCCGGGCTGCCCGGCCGCCAGCTGCTGGCGGAGCCTGGCCCCGGCCAGCCGGGCGACCTCGGCGTCGGCCCACAGCCGGAGCAGCCGGTCATGCAGCCCGGGCGTGCGCAGCTCGGGGTGCTCCCGCCAGGTCCGCGCCGCCGATCCGATCATGCCGCCTTCGCGGGGCACCGCTCCCCCGCCGATGGACACCCGCTCGTTCATCAGCGTCGCGGTGGCTACCTTCCAGCCCTCGCCGACCGCGCCGATCCGGTCCGCGTCCGGGATCGGCACGTCGGTCAGGAAGACCTCGTTGAACTCGGCCTCGCCGGTAATCTGCCGCAGCGGCCTGACCTCGACGCCCGGGGCGGTCATGTCGCAGGCGAAGTAGGTCAGGCCCTGGTGCTTGGGTACGTCCGGGTCGGTGCGGGCGACCAGCAGCGCCCGCCGGGCCAGGTGCGCCGAGGACGTCCAGACCTTCTGCCCGTTCACCATCCAGGGCTCCCCGCTGGCGTCCGAACCGCCCGGGTCGCCAGGCCGGCCAGGTCGGAGCCTGCGCCGGGCTCGCTGAACAGCTGGCACCAGATCTCCTCGCCGGTCCACAGCGGGCGCAGCCAGCGCTGCTGCTGCTCGTTGGTGCCGTAGGCCAGGATCGTCGGGGCGGCCATGCCCAGCCCGATCCCGTTCCGCTCCGGGCGGTTGGTCGGCGCGCCGGCCGCGGCGAACTCGGCGTCGACAACCGGCTGCAGGTCCCGCGACAGGCCCTGCCCGCCCAGGCCGGCCGGGTAGTGCACCCAGGCCAGCCCGGCGTCGAAGCGGGCGCGCAGGAAGTCGAGCCGGTCCATCGCGGCCGGGTCGTGCCCGGCCAGGAAGTCGCGGACCTGGCCGCGAAGATCGTCGGCGTTACCACGCGCTACTCCTTAGTTCAGGGGCCCTCCGGCCACGTAGATCACCTGGCCGGAGACGAATCCCGCCTCATCGCTGGCCAGGAACGACGCGACGTTCGCGACGTCCTCGGGCTGGCCGACCCGGCGCACCGGGATCTGCGCCGCGGCGGCCTTCTGGAACTCCCCGAAGTCGATGCCGATCCGGGCCGCGGTCGCCGCGGTCATGTCGGTGACGATGAATCCGGGCGCGATCGCGTTGGCGGTGACCCCGAACTGCCCGAGCTCGATGGCCAGCGTCTTGGTGAAGCCCTGCAGGCCGGCCTTGGCGGTCGAGTAGTTGGCCTGGCCGCGGTTGCCGAGCGCCGAGCTCGACGACAGGTTGATGATCCGCCCGAAGCGCTGGTCGACCATGTACTTCTGGGCGGCGCGGCTCATCAGGAACGCGCCGCGCAGGTGCACGCCCATGACCGTGTCCCAGTCGTCGTCGGTCATCTTGAACAGCATGTTGTCCCGGATCACGCCGGCGTTGTTGACGAGCACCACGGGCGGGCCGAGCTCGGTGACGACCTTCTCCACCCCGGCCGCGACCTGGTCGGCCTGGCTGACGTCGGCGCCGACCGCGATCGCCCGGCCGCCCGCGGACGTGATCGCCTCGACGGTCCCGCCGCCGTCGGCCTCCTTCAGGTCGAGGACGGCCACCGCCATCCCGTCGGCGGCGAGCCGGCGGGCGATGGCCGCGCCGATGCCGCGCGCGGCACCGGTGACGATCGCCACCCGCTGCGGCCGTTCCCCCGCCCCCGACCCTGGCCCTTCTGACATGGGTTCCTCCTCGGCTCGCCTGCTAGCTATATCTAATGGCCTGCTAACTATACTTTCGCAGCTCGCGCCGGGCCAGCGAGCGCTTGTGCACCTCGTCCGGCCCGTCGGCGAACCGCAGCGTACGCGCGCTGGCCCACAGGTGCGCCAGCGGGAAGTCCTGGCTGACCCCGCCGGCCCCGTGCGTCTGGATCGCCTTGTCGATCACCCACTCGGCCATCGCCGGGGTCGCGATCTTGATCGCCTGGATCTCGGTGTGCGCGCCCTTGTTGCCGACCGTGTCCATCAGCCAGGCGGTCTTCAGCACCAGCAGCCGCGCCGACTCGATCCGGACCCGCGCCTCGGCGATCCAGTCCTGGATGACGCCCTGACCGGCCAGGGGCCCGCCCCACGCGGAGCGTTGCAGGGCGCGGCGGCACATCAGCTCCAGCGCCCGCTCGGCCGCGCCGATCTGGCGCATGCAGTGATGGATCCGCCCGGGCCCGAGCCGCGCCTGGGCGATCGCGAAGCCCTCGCCCTCGCCGGCGATCAGGTTGCCGGCCGGCACCCGGACGTCGCGGAACTCCACCTCGGCGTGCCCGCCGTGCGGGCCGTCGGTGTAGCCGAACACGTGCGTGCCGCGCTCGATCGTGACCCCGGGAGTGTCCCTCGGCACGAGGATCATCGACTGCTGGCGGTGCCGCTCCGCCTCCGGCGCGCTCTTCCCCATCACGATGAGGATCTGGCACCGCGGGTCCATCGCCCCCGACGACCACCACTTGCGGCCGTTGATCACGTACTCGCCGCCGTCCCGCTCGATCCTGGTGGCGATGTTGGTGGCGTCCGACGAGGCGACGTCGGGCTCGGTCATGCAGAACGCTGACCTGATCTCGCCGTCGAGCAGCGGCCGGAGCCAGCGCTGCTGCTGTTCGGCGGAGCCGAACTCGGCGAGCAGTTCCATGTTGCCGGTATCCGGCGCCGCGCAGTTCAGCGCCTCGGGCGCGAGGGCCGGGCTGTGCCCGGTGATCTCGGCGAGCGGTGCGTACTGCAGGTTGGACAGGCCGGCGCCCTCGGGATGATGGGCGAGGAACAGGTTCCACAGTCCCCGGCTGCGGGCCTCGGCCTTCAGCTCGTGGATGATGGCCGGCCGCTCCCAGGGCCGGCCGGCCGCGGTGTCCTCGGCCACCTGCTCGGTGAACACCTTCTCGGCCGGGTAGATGTGGGAGTCCATGAACGACAGCAGCCGCTCGCGCAGCTCCTCGGTTCGCTCGTCGTAGGCGAAATCCATCAGCGGCCTCCCACGGGTTCCGGGGTGTCCCCGCGCCAGCATGGCGTCCGGACAAGGCTATCTACCAGCCGGTACGGCCGTCACGCTACGGTCTGGGCATGACGCAGGTCGAGACCGTGCGAGGTCCGGTTGACGTGACCCGCCTGGGCACCACCCTGATGCACGAGCACGTGTTCGTGCTCAACGAGGAGATCCGGCTGAACTATCCGGGTGACTGGGATGAGGAGACCCGGGTCGCCGACGCGGCCGCCAAGCTGACCACGCTCCGCCAGCGCGGTTGCGACACGATCGCCGACCCGACGGTCATCGGGCTGGGCCGGGACATCCGCCGGATCCAGCGGGTAGCGGCCCGTTGCGACATCAACATCATCGTGGCGACCGGCCTGTACACCTACGACGACGTGCCGTTCTACTTCCGCTACCGGGGCCAGCAGAGCTCCTCGCCGGCCTCGGACCCGATGACGGCCATGTTCGTCGCCGACCTCACCGAGGGCATCGCCGGCACCGGGGTGAAGGCCGCGTTCCTCAAGTGCGCGATCGAGGAGAAGGGCCTGACTCCCGGGGTGGAGCGGGTGCTGCGCGCGGTGGCCAGCGCGCACGGGGCGACCGGCGCGCCGATCACCGTGCACACCCATCCGGGGTCGGGGTCGGGGCTCGAGGCCATGCGCGTGCTGGCCGAGGAGGGGGCCGACCTGGGCCGGGTGGTCATGGGGCACAGCGGCGACTCGGCCGATCTGGACTACCTGACCAGGCTGGCCGACGCGGGCTGCCTGCTCGGCATGGACCGGTTCGGGCTGGACATCCTGCTGCCGTTCGAGCAGCGGGTGGACACCGTGGCCGAGCTGGCCCGGCGGGGCTACGCGGACCGGATGGTGCTCTCGCACGACGCGGCGTGCTACATCGACTGGTTCCGGCCGGACGCCATCGGCGCGTTCGCGCCCGCGTGGCACTACGGCCACCTGTTCGACGACGTGCTCCCGGTGCTGGCCGGGCGCGGGGTGAGCCAGGCCCAGGTCGAGGCGATGCTGGTGACCAACCCGCGCCGCTACTTCTCCGGTCCCGCCGGAGCGTGACCGCCGCTACTGGAGCAGCAGGCGGCTGATCCGGCGGCCCGCGATCCACAACCCGGCCAGGCCCATCAGGGCCAGGTAGGCCGCGTGCCACAGCAGCCCGGGGCCGACCACGCCGAGGGTCAGCCCGCGCAGCAGGGCCACGCCCTGGTACAGGGGCGTGCCCTCCACCACGATCTGGATCGGCCTCGGGTAGACGCTCAGCGGGTAGAACGTGGCCGAGAGCAGAAACATCGGCAGCGTGGCCAGCGCGATGAACTCGAAGTCCTGCCAGCTCCGCATGAACGTGGTGGCCGCCATCCCGGCCGCCGCGGACCCGAAGCCGATCAGCAGCGCCACCGGCACGTCCGCCACGGCCCACGCCGAATGCACTAGCCCCATCGCCAGCATCACCGCCATGAACGCCACCGCGTACAGGCCGCCGCGGATCAGCGCCCAGCCGATCTCCCCGAGCGCGATGTCGCCGGGGCGCATCGGCGTGGCCAGCGCGGCGTCGTAGAACTTCGCGTACTTCAGCCGGAAGAACACGTTGAAGGTGGAGTCGTAGATGGCGCCGTTCATCGCGGCCGTGGCCAGCAGGGCCGGGGCCACGAAGCTGGTGTACCCGACCACCTGGCCGCCGGGGCCGACCACGCCGCCGACCAGATGGCCGATGCCGACCCCGATGGAGAGCAGGTAGAACAGCGGCTCGAAGATCCCGGAGACCAGAACCAGCCAGGTATGCCGGTACACCCGGGCGTGCCGCTCGATCAGGTGCGCGCTGCCCCGGCCGCCCAGCGCGGTCCGGCGGGCGTGCAGCAGCGGCCGCGGCAGTACCCGCAGCGGAAGCTCCCGCAGGGACGGCGCGGTCACCGGGCCTGACCCCTGCCGTGCTCAGACATAGAGCCGCCGCCGGTAGGTCCGGTTCCCGGCCGCGATGCTGACCGCGGCCAGCGCGGTCAGGTAGGCCACGTGGACCAGCGCGCCGCCCAGGGTGGCGGTGCCCAGGGTGAGTGACCGGCACAGCGCCACGCCGTGCCACAGTGGCGTGGCGTAGGCGAGCGGCCTGAGCCAGGCCGGGAGCTGGGTCACCGGGAAGAAGGTCCCGGAGAACAGGAACAGCGGGATCAGCCCGAACCGGAAGATCAGGGTCAGCGACGTGTCCTTGGTCACGCTGATCACCCACGCCTCGATGGGCGCCGCGAAGGCCAGCCCGGTCAGCACCGCGGCCGGGAGCGCGGCGAGCGCCCAGGGCGAGGCGACGGTGCCGAAGGCGGCCATCACCGCCAGGAAGATGGCCGAGTTCATCGCCAGCCGCATGGTGGTGAACAGCAGGTGCCCGTGGAAGAGGTCGGCCGGGCGCAACGGTGACGCCGCGGCGGCGTAGTAGGTGCGGCGCCACTTCACCGAGCCGAGCACGGGGTACGTGGACTCCTCCACCGCGGCCTGCATGGCCGCGGCAGCCAGCAGGCCGGGGGCGAGGAAGGCCAGGTAGCTGAGGCCGCCCAGGCTCGCGGTGCCGTGCGCGTCGACGAGCGTGCCCAGGCCGACGCCCATCGCGCCCAGGTAGAGCAGCGGGCTGAGCACGCTGGAGTAGATCGACCCGCGCCAGGTACGCCGGTAGTTGGTCAGCCAGTACCGGAACTCGCGCACCGCGAACGACCGGCCACTCAGTCCTCCAGCTGCCGTCCGGTCAGCCGGAGGAAGACGTCCTCCAGCGTGCTGCGGCGGACCAGGGAGGTCAGCGGCTCCAGGCCGAGGCCGCGGACGGCGGCGAGGGCGGCGTCCCCGTCCTGCGTGTACAGCAGGATCCGGTCCGCGAGTACCTCCATCCGCTCCGCCGGCGCGTCCTCGAGCTTGCCCGCCGCCTGCTCGTGCCCGGTCGGGTCGAACCGCAGCTCGAGCACTTCCGGCGTCGAGTACCGGCTGATCAGGTCGCGGGGCGAGCCCTCGGCCGCGATCTTGCCGCGGTCCATCACCACCAGGCGGTCGCAGAGCTGCTCGGCCTCGTCCATGTAGTGCGTGGTCAGCACCAGCGTGACGCCCTGCTGCTTGAGCCGGTACAGCCGGTCCCACACCGCGTGCCTGGCCTGCGGATCCAGGCCGGTGGTCGGCTCGTCGAGCAGCAGGATCTCCGGCTCGTTGATCAGGGAGCGGGCGATGGTGAGGCGGCGCTTCATCCCGCCGGACAGCGGCTCCACCTGGTCCGCGGCCCGGTCCGCGAGCTGCACGAACCCCAGCAGCCGGGCGGCGCGCTCGGCGATGACATCCCGCGGCAGCCCGAAGTAGCGGCCGTAGATGATCAGGTTCTCCCGGACGGTCAGCTCCACGTCCAGCGTGTCCTCCTGCGGGACCACGCCGAGCCTGGCCCGTATCGCCGGGCCGTCGGCGACCGGGTCCAGGCCGAGGATGGTCAGCTCGCCGCCGCTCGGCGGCGAGACACAGCCGATCATGCGCATGGTCGACGACTTGCCCGCGCCGTTGGGCCCCAGGAAGCCGAACGCCTCGCCGCGGTGCAGGTCGAAATCGATGCCGGCCACCGCCACCGCGCCGCCGAAGGTCTTCTCCAGGCCGCGGGCATGGATCAGCACATCGGGACCGGGCACTCCCGTGACACTACCCGGCAGATCCGACGGTTCCGAATGGATTACCTGCTGCGGTACGGGCAAGGGACAGGTATGGGCAACGTCTTGATTTCGCCTGGTTCCGCCAACTAGCCCTAGGTTCCGGGTACCCTCACAGAGTCACCTCGGCGTGTCCTGAGGGGAGACGGGGAAGGAAAGGCGGCCAGGTGAGCCTTGTCAGCCGGTGGTACCAGCGGTTCCAGCGCCTGATCCACGAGTTCGCCAAGTTCGGCGTGATCGGGACGATCGGGTTCCTGGTGACCGAGGGTGTCTTCAACCTCATGATCGCGCAGCACCAGGCGACGCTGACCGCGAACGCGGTCTCCACGCTGGTGGCGGCGGCCGTGACGTTCATCGGCAACAGGTACTGGACGTTCCGGCACCGCGAGCGCACCGGCATGGTCCGCGAGGCCAGCGTGTTCCTCGTGCTGAACCTGATCGGGATCGCCATCCAGCAGGCCTGCCTGGAGCTCGCCAAGTACGGGGTCGGCCGTCATGACAAGCTCACGCTGAACGTCGCGTTCCTGGTCGGCGTGGGCCTGGCCACCTTGTTCCGGTTCTGGTCCTACCGCAAGTTCGTGTGGCTCGCGCAGGTGGCCGACCAGGCGCCCGCGGTGCCCGGCTCGCTGGACCGCGTGCCGGAGGCCGAGGAAGAGGCCTGGAAGCCGGCCCTGGTGCCGCCCGACCCTCCGGTTCCCGGCCAGGGACCGCCCGGGCAGAACGGCCACGGCCAGAACGGCCTGACCCGGCCGTCGGGGCCGCGGCACGCCCGTTCCCGGTAAGCTTCAGGCCGCCTGGGAGCAGTTCCGGTCGCCCCGGCCGGCGACCATGCTGCGCAGCGGAATCGCGAGCACGGCGCGGCCCTGGGCCGGGGATAGCTTCCCGGTCGCGACCAGCCGGCCCACCACGTGTACCTCCCGGGTCCGGGCGTTGGCCGGGTGGGTGAGCGGATCGTCCATCGACGGGCCCTGTACCAGGCCGGCCAGCATCGCCGCCTGTGGCCACGACAGCCCGGCGGGCCGGACCCCGAAGTAGCCGCAGGTGGCGGCGGCCAGGCCGTAGTAGCCGTTGCCGAAATAGACGACCTCGGCGTACATCTGCAGGATCTGCTGCCCCGTGTACGTCAGGTACAGCTTGACGGCCAGCGCGACCTGCTCTGCCTCGTCCGACGGGGTGGAGCGCCCGTGCGTGTACAGCAGCTTGGCCAGCTGCTGGTAGAGGGTGGCGCCACCCTGGACGCCGTGACCGGTCACGTACTCGAAACCGACCCGCCCGACCGCGAACAGGTCGATGCCCGGCTCGGAGTAGAAACGCTTGTCTTCCGTGGCGACCAGCGATTCGGCGAACCGCGCCGGGACGGCGGGCCCCGGGTAGGCCACGTGGTGCGCCCGGTCCTGCGCCGCCGCGAGCTGCCGGGCGTTGCCGACGGACGGGGTGACGATCAGCAGCCCGCCGAACGCCACGGCCCCCAGCAGGATCAGCGCCACGATCACGACCGCGAGCCGGCTCGTCAGCCGGAGGACGCGGCGCCGCCTGAGGTACGGTCCCGCGGGCCGGTAGGCGGACGGGGCGTATCCGCGCCCCGAGGTGACGGTGCCCGCGGTCCCGCGGCCGGGGGAACTGCGGCCGGCCGCGCCGCGTTCCGGGGCGGCGCCCGGCCGGTCGCCAGCGGGCAGCGGAAGCGTCGGATCGCCCCCCTCCCCGGCCTCACCCGCTGGTCCTCGCGTCGTCATTGCGGCCGTCCGCGTCAGGCCCTGGCCATCTCCGGCCAGGGGACATCTGCCATCTTGCCCATCGCACCCGGTAACCCAAACGATCGGCTGGTCCGCGCGGTGCCCGTGATGCCGGTCCCCGCCGGGCGGCGTCATCCGGGCCCGGCCCCGCCATCCGGACGGCGTCATCCCGGGCCCGGCCCCGCTACCCGGACGGTGCTGGCAAAACGCCGCCAGCATGGGCGAGCGCCGCATTTGTGACGCCTTATGTTCAGTTTTCCTGCGAACCTGTAATGGTGGACGGTAACGTCATCCGCAACGGGGACTAGCAGGAGTCCTCAGGCGCTGGCGGCTGGGGCATAGAAACTTCCAGGTAATGGTCGGCTTCGAGCCGTCCCTCCAGGAGGAGAATAGTGTCAGCCAGGCGTGGCCGCTCGCGCGGCCGCGGCCACATGACCTCAGTGGCTCAAGGCAAGAGCCCGCGGCACTGGCCCATCATTGGGGCCATCGTTGTACTGTTCCTGCTCGCCGGCGTGCTGGCCTCGGTAAACACCCCGCGAGGGAGTGACATCCTGGACGCGGTCCAGCGCTTCCTGCTGTTCTATGCGGGCGTGCTCGCGCTGGTGGCGCTGACCGCGGCGGTCGGCGTCGGCGTGGTGGCCGCGGATCGCGTCGTCATGACTCCGGCCAGCCGGGTCGTCGCGCAAGCGGTGCACCGTGCCGTCTCGTTCGCCGCTCTCGCCTTTCTTGCGACACACATCGTGCTTGAGATTGTCGCCCACCGGTCCCACGTCGTCGACGCTTTTGTGCCATTCCTGGCGCACGGGCGCACGTTCTATATCGGCCTGGGCACGATCGCGTCGGATCTCGTGGTGATCCTGGTCATGACCGGTATCGCGCGCGGCCGTTTCGCGACGGGGCGGCCGTGGACGTGGCGCGCCATCCACGCCACCGCCTACCTGGCCTGGCCGCTGGCGATCGTGCACGGCCTGCTCGCGGGCCGGACGGCGAAACCGTACGTGGACTGGAGTTACGGAGCATGCCTGGCCGCGGTCGGGCTCGCCTTGGTCATCCGGTTCGTGGCCACCATCCGCAATCACCAGGAGAAAGCCCGGCATCCGTTGCCCGATCATGTCTCGCCGACTGTCCAGGCGCCGATGCCTGCCATGATGCAGCACGACATCCGTGACCGGTGGCGTGCCGTACCGCAAGCCGGTGACGTGCGGGGCGCGGTACCGCAGACGCAGACGATGCCTCGCGCGCTGCCGCCAGGGCCGACCGGCCGGCCGGAAGCACCCTCGCCCCAGCCGCCGTACATCGCGACCCGCCGTCTGGCTACCCCGCGCCCAGACCTCCCGATTCCTTCGTCGCACCAGCAGGAAATGAGGCCCTGGCAGCAACAGGAGTGGCAGCAGCAGTATCCTGAACCGCTGGCTTACCCAGATACCTCCTATCCGGACGACTTCGACAACCCCGCTGACCCCGCCTACCCGGGCGCGGAGGGATCATGACGCCGCCCCCAGGGCCCGACGCCCTGTGCATCGGCCAGACCCGCCTGACCGCCGGGCTCGACCGAATCCAGCGGATCGACCTGAACACGCACTTCGAGGTGTTCGGCACGCTGCCGCGGCTCACCGCCAGTCAGCTGATCGACGCCACTGAGCAGGTCAACCTGTGCGGCCGTGGCGGTGCGGCCTTCCCGTTCAGCCGGAAGCTCAAGTCGGTGATGCAATCCGCCCGCCAGCGCAAGAAGCGGGTGGTCGTCCTGGTCAACGCGACCGAAGGCGAGCCGGGCAGCGCCAAGGACAGAATGCTGCTGCTGAGGTCGCCGTACCTGGTGCTCGGCGGCGCCCTGGTCACCGCCTGGGCACTGCAGGCCAGGGAGATCGTCATCGGGGTCACCCGGACCGACGTGGCCCGCTCGGTCAGTTCCGCGGCTTCCGCCGAACCGAACATGAGACGGCTGGTGCGCGTGGTCAAGGTGCCGGACCGGTTCGTCACCGGTGAGGGCGGCGCACTGGTGAATGCGCTGAACGGCAAAACTCCGGTGCCCCCGGGCCGCAAGATTTTGCCCAGCGACTACGGGGTCCACGACCTCCCGACCCTGCTGTCCAACGCCGAGACGTACGCGCAGATCGCCGTGCTCGCGATGCTCGGCCCGGATGGCTACGCCTCGACCGGTACCCAGGACGAACCGGGGACGACCCTTCTCACGGTCGGTGGCTCGGCGGACCACCCCGCGGTCGTGGAGGTCCCCTTCGGCCTGCCGCTCGGCGAGGTGCTCGACCTGTGCTCGGCATCGCCAGCGGACGGCGTCCTGGTCGGCGGTTATCACGGCATGTGGCTGCCCGCCGACCTGGCGTACAGCGTGCCGGTCAGCCGCGCCGGGCTGACCGCTGTCGGCGGCACGCTCGGCGCCGGCATCGTGCTGCCGCTCGGCGAGGGGACCTGCCCGCTCGGCGAGGTAGCCCGCGTGGTCGGTTACCTCGCCAAGGAGTCATCCGGCCAGTGCGGCCCGTGCAGGCTGGGGCTGCCCGCCATCGCCCGCTCGCTGGCTGCGCTGGCCGACGGCTCGGGCGGTATCGACGCGCTGGAAGCCGCGCGCCGCGGGGCAGCCGCCGTGAAGGGCCGCGGCGCGTGCGCCCATCCCGACGGGGTGTTCCGGTTCGTGGTGTCCGCCATCGACGTGTTCACCGACGACCTCACCGCGCATTTGTTCCGCGGCACCTGCGGGCGCCGGGTCCAGGGAGTGCTGCCGCTGCCCGGCAAGGAGGGCGAGACCCGCCTGTCGGTGGACTGGACCCGGTGCCGCGGGCACGGGCTCTGCGCCCACCTGGTACCGGAACTCGTGCAGCTCGATGGCCACGGCTACCCGGTGTTCCTTGACATGCCGGTGCCGCCCTGGCTGTTGCAGGAGGCGCAGCAGGCCGTCCAGATGTGCCCGTCCCTGGCGCTCCGGATGACCGCCCCTGCCCCTCCCCCGCCTCCACCGCCGCCCAAGGAACCGGCGAAGCCGAAGCTCGCGGCCAAGAAGGGCGGCAACCTGAAGCTGATCGCCAGCACGCCGTCCGAATACGGCCCGGACGTCGACGAGGCGTGGATCGCCGACCTCTCCGATGTCGGCCGCCAGATCCCGCGTCCGATCACCTAGCCGCGCTCCCGGCGTGCCGCGACTCAGGACGCGGGGATCGAGCCCCGTATGAGGAACGCGGCGCTTCCCACGATGAACTCCGAGTAGTTGCTCAGGAGGATGTGAACACGCCCGGCGATCACGCGGCTGGGAATCACGTACATGGTGAGGTCGCCGTCCAGGATAAAGAACAGATCAACCAGGTCCGGATCATAGGGAACCAGCCGCTCCCGGTTGCCGATCGAGTAGGGGCGCCGTCCTACTTGCACATCCCAGCCGTTCTTGTAATACGTCGTGGTCTTGACCTGAACGCGCTTGATCCCGTCTGACATCGAAACCAGCAGGTCGTAGAGGGTCGGCTCCATCGGCAGCGATGTGTTGTATCCGCACATCAGGAACCACACCGCCGCGATGGCGGTTCCTGCCTCTCGCAGGTGCTTGATGTCTGGCTTGAAGTCGGGCCGTGCGGCTGTGCCCTCCCCTGTTCCAGCCAGTCGGCTCAGGTCGAGCCCGAGGCGGGCAGCGTGGGCCTTGACTCGGATTCGATCATCGGCGTTGCCATGGAGTCCCAGCTCTATGAAGAGTTCAGGCCAGGAGTATGCACTGGCGACCGCCCGCCTGAGCTGCGCATCTGACCAGCGCCGTTGGCCGGTGAAGTGGGAGGTGTCCAGTCCAAGCCGACTGACGTGCCGCTTAACGATCCGGATAGACCCAGCGGAGGTCGCGCACAGGCCGAGTTCACGCATGACGCCGCGCCACGACCTGGATGAGGCCACCGCAGAAACTAATTGGGCATCGGACCACGTCCGCCTGTCAAAAAGGTTTTCTGCCATAGTGACAAGCTAGCAGCGGGGTCTGACAAAACACCGCGGCGAACAATTCGCCAACAAACCTAACTGAGTCGGGACGCCGGGATTTGAACCCGGGCTCTCTAGTCCCCCAGACTAGCGCCTTAACCAAGCTGGGCCACGTCCCGCTTGTCCTCTCGGACCGTCAGATACTAGCGCACCCGGGACATGCTTTGCCACGCGGTACCGGGGTCAGGCCTGACAGCCGGGTCCCTCGGTCCGGGCACCACAGCGCCCACGTTTCCGGCCTGGCCGGGCGATCTGACTAGCGGGTGACCGCTGAAGAGGCGGCCGGAGGATCCCGGCCGCCCGCGGACACGGCGGGCTTTCGGTCCGTGTCGAGCCCGGGGAGCATGCCCGGGCGAGGGCGCAGGCACGGCGGTCGGCAGCAGCCAGGATATTAGCCCTAATACCCCCGGCCTGTTTCTCTTAATGTCCTGGAGGGGTTTCGGGATACCCCAGCAGGGTTTTGAGGGCGGCAGGTGAAGTAAAAGATGCTCGCCTAATAATATCCGGGCCGATTAATCTGATGTTGCCGGGCGGAATATCTGGTCAGGGCGCCGCGGCGAGTCCGGCGGGGAAGGATGTAACGTGGCGGGCCCTGCCTGGCTGGCCGGCCTGCTCGCCGTCGTGATGATCGCGACCGCCGTCTACTGCGCCAGCCGCCTGGCGGTCGCGTGGCGGCGCCGACGCCCGACCGAGTATGACGTCGACGCCGTGCACGTGCTCATGGGCGTGGCGATGGCCGAGATGCTGGTGCCGCGGTCAGGATCCCGCGGTCACGGCCCACCGGGGGTTGGTTCCGAGTAGCTGATCCAGCAGGCTGCGCCCTTCGAGGGCGGACCACTCCACGTCGCGCAGCCGCTCGAGCCGGGCCTGACCCCACGGGCTGGCCTGGACCAGGGCGACCATGTCAGCCGGGGTGATGCCGTTCGCGTGCGGCAGGGTACTGACCACCCGGTCGGTGTAGTGACCGTGGTGGCCGGGCTCGGCACCGCGGACGCGCCTGGCCAGCGCCCTGGCCTGGGCCTGCAGCGCAGGGATCCCGCTGGTCTTGCCCCAGGTGCCCTCGACCAGCACCAGGCGTCCGGTCGGAGCCGCCTCGCGCCAGGCGACCAGGGCGGCGCCGGGGTCGGGCAGGGTCCAGACCAAGTGGCGCTCTACCACCGCGTCGAACGGGCCGTCGGGCGGGCTGACCGCGTCGGCCTGCACCGCATGGACCGCCAGGCCCAGGCGGGCCGCCTTGGCCCGCAGCACCTCGAGCATGCCCGGCGAGAGGTCCATCGCGGTGACCTCATAACCCTGGCCGGCCAGCAGCAGCGAGAGGAAACCCGTTCCGGCCCCGGCGTCCAGCACCCGGGCCGGAGGATCGGGCAGCAGCCGGCGCAGCGTGCCGCCCCAGGCCGCCCGCTCCTGCAGGCGCCGCGGATGGTGCTCCGGCGAGTTGTCGTAGACCGCGGCGTCCTCATCCCAGAACCGCTGGATCTCCTCGGAGATGCTGGCCGTCGTCATCGCCGTTCTCCTCCCGCCTCAGTTCTCGGCGGCCGCGTTCGAGGCGGCCCACTTCTGCTCGATCTTGGCGAACCGCCAGATCGACAGGGCGACGATCCAGGTCAGGACGAAGACGCCGACGATCACGAACCCAGCGGTGTTGATGTTGAAGTTCTGCAGCCAGGCCCAGCCGGACCCGCTGAGGTGGCCGTCCTGAGCCAGCAGGCCGAGGACCTCGACCGCTCCGATGAAGAGGGCGACGAACACCGACAGACCGGTGATGGTCAGGTTGTAGTAGACCTTGCGTACCGGGCGGGCGAAGGCCCAGTCGTAGGCGAAGTTCATGAAGCAGCCGTCGGCCGTGTCGAACAGGCTCATCCCGGCGGCGAACAGGATCGGCAGCGACAGCACGGCGTAGAACGGCAGGCCGCCGACGACCGCGGTACCCGCCAGGACCAGCAGGGCCACCTCGGTGGCGGTGTCAAAGCCGAGGCCGAACAGGAACCCGATGGGGTACATCTTCCACGGGGCGTCAACGTTCCGGTAAAACCGCCCGAGGAACCGGTTCATCAGGCCGCGCTTGGCCAGCTGCTCCTCAAGCTCGCGGTCGCTGTAGGCGCCCGACCGCATCTCCCGGAACACCTTGATGATGCTGGCCAGGACGGCGACGTTCAGCGCGGCGATCAGGAACAGGAACACCCCGGAGACCAGCGTGCCGATGATGTTGGTGGTGTACTGCAGATGCGAGCTACCGTTCTTCAGCTGATCATCGAGGCCGCGGATGCCGAAGTTCAGCAGCACGGCCAGCAGGAACACCACGCTGGAATGGCCCAGGGAGAAGAAGAACCCGACCGACAGCGGCCGCTGGCCCTCGTTCACCAGCTTGCGGGTGGTGTTGTCGATCGCCGCGATGTGATCGGCGTCGAACGCGTGCCGCATCCCCAGCGTGTAGGCGAGGATCCCGGTGCCGGCGCCGAAGATCTCGGTCTTGTTGATGTGGTAATGGCCGCCGATGGCGGCGGCCAGCATCCCCCACCCGAGCACGTTGAGGCCGACGATCGCGAGGACCATCGCCCCGGTCCTGGCCCACTCGCGCGGGGTCAGCCCGTCGCGGATCTTCGCGAGGCGGGCACGCGGATCGGCCATCGGTCACCTCCTGGCTCGGTTCGACCGTGATCATTTTAAAAACTACTGCAAGTTACTTGCAATAGCATCCGATTGGCACCGAGACCGGAGCGAGGTGGCGCTGACAGCCGGCGCCCGAGGGCCCGACGGCGCGGCCGTAGCCTGTGGGCGCCCGGGCGACGGCACGGCCATAGCCTGAAGCCACCGCAAGATCACCCAGGGTCAGACCGGCCTGCGTGATCAGGCGGTGGCCGCGTGGCGTCCCGGACCGCCGGACGGCGAGACCGAAGTCTGTGGCCGGTGGCCGGGTGCCAGCGGTTGGGCAGGCCCGTGTAGGGGAAGCTGGCCAGCAGGTCGCCGTGTGGCTCAGGCGGGCTGGTCAGGCGTCCCGGGCCGCCCGGTCGAGCCCTTCGCGCCGGGACGCGGCAACCTGCGGGCGGCTGATGTCCAGGACCTGAGCGTGGGTTCGCCCGTAGCCGATCGCGGCCAGGCTGGCCGCGGTCAGGATGGCGCCGCCGAGCAGGTACGCGGCCGGCACCCCGATGGCTCCGGCCACCGCGCCCGCTGCGACGGCCCCTGCGCCCTCGAGCACGATCAGGCTCCCGATCATCGTGCTGGTGACATGGGCCATCCGCTCGACCGGTATGACGTGAATAAAGGTGGTCTGCGCAGCCACCATCCAGCCGAAGTTGAGGCCGATCACGAAGTTCCCGGCCACGACGAGCAACGGGTCCGCGCGCAATGCGGCGGCGGTCAGCAGGAACGCCACCCCGCACACGGCCAGGTAGCCAAGCTGGCCGAGGACCCGCTCGCTTAAGGCCGTTCGGCCCACGACCGTGGCCGCGATGGCCTGGCCTGCCGCCATCGCTGCCAGCGCCGCGGGCACCCAGCCCCTGTCGGTCCGGCTCAGCGCCGCCACCGCCAGGGACTGCGGCACTGCGCCGAGCGACATCCCGATCCACACGACCGGCACGAGGACCGCCAGGGTCCGGTCGGCGAAGATCGTGCGGATCCCGGTGGTCATGGAGGCACGGCGCGCGGACCGGGACGCCGGCGGCAGCCTGAGCCCGGCCAGCAGCGCGGCGGCCACGACGAACGTGGCGGCGTCGGCCGCGAGCGCGGGCCCGACGCCGATCGCGAGCGCCACCGCCGACCCGGCGACGTAGCCGACGACCTCAGATACCTGGTTGGACGTCGTGACCAGGGCGACGAGGCGTCCCCGGACGTCTCGCGGCACGCCGTCGGCGATGGCTCCGGTCCTGATCGACTGGAAGGCGGTCCGGGCCGCGCCGATCACGGCCGCCGCGACCAGCACGGCCCACAGCCCGGACGAGACGATCGGCAACGATATCGCCGCGCCGCCGATCAGGCTCAGCGTGATCAGGCCCGAGCGGCGCGGGATCCGGTCCAGCCAGGGCCCGATGCCGGCCGAGACGGCGAGCGCGGGCACGGCCTGTATCCCGAAGACCGCGGCCGAGCCCAGCGGGTGCCCGCCGGAGCGGGCGTAGCCGGCCAGCAGCAGGGCGCCTAGCCCGACGAAGTCACCAAGGTAGGAGACCGTGGCCGCGGTCCAGATCCGCCATGCGGTGGAGTCCGCGAAGACTGCCCGGTACCGGATGGTTCCGCCATTGCCCACCTGCGCACCTTTGCCGTCGTGCCCGTGCCGTCACGGTTGGCCTCATGAGAATTGACGTGCTCGCAGCCAGTGGCAGCGCTCAACGCGCCTTCGCCCAGGCTACTCCACGGAGCCGTACCGTAACAGAAAGCGCTAACTGCGCTCGTCTTCCTTCGCACACCCACACGGTGGCATAGCGACCGGCGGCGCGAAAGCCCTTCGGATCTGCTCAGGCTGCGGTGGTCACGCGGCCGGTCCGAGCCGGGCCGCCGCGAGGTTCAGCCGGCCGCGGCGCGGATCTGCGCGGCGAGGTCGCTGGCCCGGGCCGCGGCCGCGGCGGCCCCAGGCTGGTCGGCCGCGGCACCCAGCAGCCGGGCTCGCTGGGACCACGCGTAGGTGTTGCATTCGCGTACCGCGAGCCGCTCGCTGACCAGGGCGAGCGCGAGATCGGTCCGCCCGGCACGGATCGCGGCCTCGAGCAGGGTGCGCTCCACCGCGTCGCGTTGCGCGTGGCTGCCGCCGAACTCGTGCACCCGGGTCCGGATCGGCAGCAGCTCGTCGAGGACCTGCTGGTAGCGGCCGCGGCCGAAGCGCACCAGGCTCCGGCATACCGGCAGGCCCACGCTGGACGTCATCTGCCAGCCCGTCGTGGCGCGATCGCCTTCCGCCACGACGCGCTCGAGTGCCGCCACCACCTCGTCGGCGCGGAGCAGGTCGCCGACGCCGACGAACGCCATGATCGCGTGCATGTCGTTGAACGGGTAGAAGCCCGGGGCCAGCAACCGCTCCCACGCCTGCGCGAGCGGCGGCCAGCGGTCACCGACCGAGATCCCCTCCAGCTGCAGCCGCCACAGCAGCGCGGTGGCGTCGAGCAACTCCAGCGCCACGTCCTCGGACTCGTCGTGGTGCAGGACGCGGTCGTAGACCGCGAGCGCCCCGGCCACGTCGTCGCCCTGCAGCAGGTACAGCGCATAGTGCCAGGAGTTGTGCACGTTCAGGAAGTTCCCGGTCTGCCACTGCGCCTCGCGCTCCCGCAGGAAGCGGACGCCGTCGGGGATCTGGCCCTGCATCTCGTGGGTGTGCACGACGGCGTGGATGCCCCAGACGTCGTCGGGGTTGAGCTCTACCGCGCGCTGGCCTACGTCCGCGGACAGCCCGTAGATGTTGCACTCCTCCAGCCCGAAGGCGTACATGCCGTGCAGGAACCCGAGTTGCGGGTCGTCGTCGTGCCAGCTGCCGAGCGCCCGGCCGATCCGGTCCCGCAGGCTCACCGCATCGCCGGTGAAGAAGTCCACCTGGTGGCCGACCGAGAGCGCGAGCAGGTCGCGAGGCCAGCGCACCGAGATCTCGGCGAGCATCGCGCCGGCGCCGGCCATGTCGCCCGTGGCCCAGTGCCGCGCGGCGGCCAGGTGGGCACGCTCGCGAGGCAACAGCGAGTCCTCGCTGGCGTCATCCGCGCGGGCCAGCGCCTCGCGGGCCGCCACCACCGCGCCTTCCTCGGTGGACATCAGCGCCAGGTAGGCGCCGAGGAGGCGGGCCATCACGCAGCCCCGGTCTTCGGCGGCGGCCGCCGCCGTGACCTCCACGACCTCGGGCTGGAACCGGACCAGGTGATCGAGGGCCCGGTCGTAGCGGGTCACGGCCTCCGCTGACCCCGTCATGTGCAGGCGCCGCCCGTCAACGGCCATCGCCCAACCTCCGCAACGCCCCGTCGGCTCTCCGCCGACACCCCGGCCGCGGCTGGCTCAGACCGCGGCCCGCTTCATGGTGGCATCTATACCCGCTGGGTGCAGCAACGGGACCCTGACGTTGCTCTGGCGTCAGGGTCCCGTTGACGTGCGCGGATCGCGGTCGGGGAGGGGGGCGGTCCGGTCAGGACGCCAGGACGGCCTCGACCTCCAGGTGAAGGGTGACCTTGTCGCCCACGACGACCCCGCCGTTCTGCAGGGGGGCGTTGAAGCTGACGTTGAAGTCGCTCCGGTTGATCTCGCCGCTGGCGCTGAACCCGGCCCGGGTGCCGCCGTAGGGGTCCGGTCCGAAGCCGTTGAGCTCCAGGACGAGCGGCACGCTCCTGGTGACGCCCTTGAGCGTGAGCTCGCCGTCGAGGATGTAGTTGCCGCCGGAGAACCGTGCGCCGGTGGAGCGGTAGGTCATCGTCGGGTAGGTCTCGACATCGAAGAAGTCGGCGGACCGGATGTGCTCGTCGCGCTGGTCCTGGCCGGTGCTGATGGACTTCAGGTCGATCACGGCGGTCGCCGAGGACTTGAGCGGGTCGTCACCGGTCACGATCTCGCCCGAGAAGTTGGTGAACTTGCCGCGGACCTTGCTGACCATCATGTGACGCACCGAGAAGCCGATCTCGGAGTGCACCGGGTCGATGGTCCACGTGCCGGCGACGTAACCGGGGATCGTGGTCTCGGTAGTGCTAGCAGTCATGGGGGGCTCCTGAAGCTGATTGATTGAATGCTCAATGACTATCACTCTGCCCGAGGTTTGTCAAACGCTCAACTATCATCGGGTATGCTGATAGGGTGCCCAGCCAGGAGACGACCCAACAGACCGCCGAAGAAACCCGGTGGCTCACCGCCGACGAGCAGCTGGCCTGGCGGGCGTTCCTGATCGCCTGCCACACGTTGTTCACCACTGTCGACGCGCAGCTGCTGCGCGATTCGGACATCCCGCACGGTTACTACGAGATCCTGGTCCGCCTGTCCGAGACGCCGGGGCGAGCGCTGCGGATGACCCAGCTGGCCGAGGCGTCGACGTCGAGCAAGAGCCGGCTGTCGCACGCGGTGGCGCGCCTGGAGGAGCGGGGCTGGGTCCGGCGGACCGACTGTCCCACGGACCGGCGGGGCCAGATCGCGCAGCTCACCGACAAGGGCTTCGCCGCCCTGGCCGCCGCCGCCCCCGGGCACGTCGACCAGGTCCGGCGGTCCCTGATCGACCGGCTCACCCCCGAGCAGGTCGAGCAGCTGCGCGAGATCAGCGCCGCGATCATCGACGGCGCCGACCCGGCCCACGAGGCCACCGGTACCTGCCTGCCCTGACCGGGCCGCCACCCGTCCCGTTGCGGACGCTGGTCATGGTCGTGCCCTATCCTGGCGGGCAAAGCGCTGACGGAGACGAGTAGCCCGGGATCACGCGAGCCGGAGAGCCGCCGGCCGCTGTGAAGGCGGCCTCGCGCCCCGGGGGAAGACCCTCCCGAGCGCGGGGAGGAACGGCGGCCGCAGCCGGCGGCGTGCCCCATGCCCCGCCGGCTTGCCCCCGTGACCGGGCAGGAACGAGGCCGTCCCGGCTGGCCGACGGCGGCGAAAGTGCGGTGGCACCGCGAGTTCCCTTCTCGCCCGCACTCCCAAGGGGTCGTCGAGCACATCCCCGGAGGAGTGCGATGATCTCTCGTGTTCTGGCCGCCGACCTGCACGCGCACGTCGGCGAGCAGGTCAGGATCGCCGGCTGGCTGCACCGCCGGCGTGAGCTGAAATCGGTGACGTTCTTGATCGTCAGGGACCGCTCGGGCCTGGCGCAGGTCGTTCTTCCCGGTCTTCCGCAACGGGAAGGCGGCGCTGGCCGTGGCCTGCCCGAGGAAACCGTGGTCGAGGTCACGGGCACGGTGGTGGCGAGCGACCAGGCGCCCGGCGGGGTGGAGCTGGCCGGGCCGCGGGTCACGCCGCTGTCCGGCCCGGCCGCGCCGCCGCCGTTCGACCTGTACCGGCCCGCGGTCACGGCCGGCCTGCCGACGATACTCGACCACGCGCCGGTCACGCTGCGTCATCCGGCGCTGCGGGCCGGGTTCGAGATCGCCGCGGCCAGCGTGGCGGGCTTCCGCGAGGCGCTGGACGGCCTGGGCTTCACCGAGGTACACACGCCGAAGATCGTCGCGTCGGCCACCGAGTCGGGGGCGAATGTGTTCGGCCTCGACTACTTCGGCCGCCCGGCGTACCTGGCCCAGTCGCCGCAGTTCTACAAGCAGGCGCTGGTCGGGGTGTTCGAGCGGGTCTTCGAGGTCGGGCCGGCGTTCCGGGCCGAGCCGCACGACACCGCCCGGCACCTGGCCGAGTACACCAGCCTCGACGCCGAGCTCGGCTTCATCGCCGACCACCGCGACGTCATGGCCGTGCTTCGCGACGCGGTCGCCGGGATGGCGGCCGGCGTGGCCGGGCGGGCGGCCCGGGCCGCGGGGTTCCTCGGGCTGGCCCTGCCGGTGGTCCCGGAGGAGATCCCGCAGATCCATTTCGCCGAGGCGCAGGAGCTCATCGCCGCCCGGGCCGGGTGGGACCCGCGGGGCGAGCCGGACCTCGCGCCGGAGGACGAGCGGTGGCTCGGCGACTGGGCGCAGCGCGAGCACGGGTCGCAGTTCCTGTTCGTGACCGGGTACCCGATGGCCAAGCGGCCGTTCTACACCCATCCCGACCCGGCCCGGCCCGGCTACTCCAACAGCTTCGACCTGATCTTCCGCGGCCTGGAGCTGGTCACCGGCGGGCAGCGGCTGCACCGGCACGAGGACTACCTGACGGCGCTGGCGGCGCGGGGCGAGGACCCGGGGGGCTACGCCGGGTACCTGCAGGTGTTCGAGCACGGGATGCCGCCGCACGGCGGGTTCGCGATCGGGCTGGAGCGCTGGGCCGCACGGCTGACCGGCGCGGCGAACGTGCGGCAGGTCACCTTGTTCCCCCGGGACCGCCATCGCCTGAGCCCGTAACGCGCCTGTGGCGCAGCACGCGGTTCAGTAGGCAACCGTGATCCGGCGGCGGAACGCCTCGCCGTGCTCCAGCTCGTCGGCGACCGCGATCGCGAAGTCGGGAATGCTGATCCGGCTGTGGCCGGACTCGTCGACCAGCAACTGGTCCCCGCCGACCCGGAACTCCCCGGTCCGCTGCCCCGGGCCGATCACCCCGGCCGGGCTGACGTAGGTCCAGTCGAGGTCGTCGACGTTCCGGTACACCTCGTCCAGCGTCCTGGCGTGGGCCAGCGCCGCGGGCTTCCACGCTGGGGGGAACGCCGGGCTGTCCAGGAGCCGCTGGCCCGGCGCGACCTCGAGGCTGCCCGCCCCGCCGACCACCACGAGGCGGCGCACCCGGGCCCGGCGCAGCCCCTCGGCCAGGCCGCGGGCGGCGCCGAGCAGGCTGTCCTCCGGGTCCTCGGCGGCCTCGCGCCGCGGCCCGGTCGCCGACGCCACCGCGTCCTGGCCCGCGGCGATCCGGGCCACCGACCCCGGGTCGCTGGCGTCGCCGGTGACGCTCCGCACTACCAGGCCCTCGACCGGGCCGCCGCTCCTGGTGGCGGCGGTGACCGTATGCCCCCGCTCGAGCAGCTCCGCGGTCAGGCCCCGGCCGATGGCACCCGAGGCGCCGAACACGACAATCTTCACGATCCCACCTCATCCCGCCCTGCGCCCCCGCGCCAGGACTGTCCGCGCGGCACGTGGCTGCGCCCCGGTAGGTGCTTCCCAAGATCGGCCTGCGCAATCGGCCGTTACCCGCCTGTCCCGGTCGCGGCGGGCCCGGTGCCGCCCGGTGGCGCTGGGCGGCCAGGCCGCGCCCGCCGACCGGTCAGCGGGGTATGGCCACCAGGACCTTGCCTACCGCTCCGCGCTCGACCGCTTCCTGCGCCGCAGCGACCTCGTCCAGCGGGAACTTGATGACCGGCAGGTCGGTCAGTGTCCCGTCGGCCAGCGCGGCGCTGATGTCCCGCGCGGCCTGGCTGAGCGCCTCGGGCGGGACCCCGTACAGCAGCACGAACCTGAACACGACGTTCGCGTTCATGCAGGCCCGGACGGGCAGCACGGGATCCTCCGCGTCGGCGGCGTAGCAGACGATGCGCGCGTCAGGCCGCGTGACCACGGCCAGGTCCAGTGGCAGGTTCGGGCCGAGAGCCACCTCGACGACGTGGTCGACCCCGGCGGTGCCCGCGAAGGAGCCGATCTGGTCGGCGGCGTCAGGGTCCCGGTAGTTCACGACCAGGTCCGCGCCGGCCTTCGCGGCCAGCTCGGCCTTTTCCGGCCCGCTGACCGTGGTGACCACGCGAGCCCCGGCGCGCTTGGCCAGCTCGATCGCGAAGTGGCCGACCGCTCCGGCGCCGCCCGCGACCAGCACCGTCTTCCCGCCGATGGGCCCGTCGGCGAACAGGCACCGGTGTGCGGTGATCGCCGGGACGCCCAGGCTGGCCCCGAGCTCGGCCGAGGCTCCCCCGGGCAGCGGGACCGCCGCGTACTCCGGGACGACGGTCCACTCGGCGGCGGTCCCCCATCGCCGGCCGGCCGCGGCCATAAAGATCCACGCCTGCTGGCCGACGCGGCCCGGGTCCACGCCCTCGCCGACCGCGTCGATCACCCCCGCGCCGTCGTGATGCGGGATCTGGAAGCCGTCGATCGGCCGCGGGGTCGCGCCGCCGCGGGACTTCCAGTCGGTGGGATTGACGCCGGAAAACTCCACCCTGACCCGCACCTCCCCCGGCCCGGGCTCCGGCCGCTCCACGTCCGCGACGTGGAGCACGTCGCGGGCCGGTCCGTAGCGGTCATACAGCGCAGCTCTCATGGTGGGGACGCCTCCGGGCTGGTCCGAGTCACGACCCTGGGATTGTCTCATCCGGGCGATCACCGTGGACGGGCGCGGCGGCGCGCGGCGACCGAACCGGATCCGGGCTCGCCGACAGGCCGGTCACGAAGTCTCTAGCTCGTCGAAGCCGTCCGGAAGCACGTAAACCTTGTTCCATCCGGTGCTTTGGGCCTGGCCGAGGGCGGAATCCGCAGCGCCGATCAGCTCGCCCAGCGCGCGCCGGGACTCGTTCAGGACGGCCACCCCGATGGACACCGTCAGGCGGAACACGAAGCCCTCCTGGCTTCCGGACTCAATGGCGATGGGCTCGGCCGCGATATAGTCACGCAGCCGTTCGCTGATCCGTTGGGCCTCGTCCCGGCCGGTCTGCGGAAGAAGGATCGCGAACTCCTCGGTGCCGAACCGGCCGATCAGGTCATAGTCCGGCAGCTGGTCCCGCAGCATGCCCGCTATGTCGCGGACTAGCTGATCATGCACTATCTGTCCGGCCGTATCGTCGATATCCTTAAAATGGTCGATATCCACCATGGCCAGGGCCAGCGGGATGCGCCCGCGCTGGGCCCGGAAGAACTCGGCCTCGGCCTCGCGCTGCCAGGTGCCCGCGTTGAGCAGCCCTGTCTTGTCGTCGATGCGAGCATGGGAGATGAGCTGGGCGCGCATGATCGAGCGCTTGCACAGCACCACGGATGGCAGCGCGAGGGCCATCAGGATCGGGTTGATCCTGACCACGAGGGTGAGCGACACGGCCAGGCTCAGCTCCAGCAGGTCGGAGGTGATCGACTCCCGGCTCCCTATCAGGTCACGGACACGCGACGCGGGATCAGAGAGCTTGATGGCAATGACGACTAGGCCGTGGTTGATGACCCAGCCCAGCAGGCCGCAGACCGCGACGCTGGCTGTCCAGGTGAGAGCGTGCTCGCCGCTCCGGGGGAATGGCCCCGCCACCGAAGCCGGAATGTTGTGGAACACCACCGACGCGCAGCCGTAGGCCAGGCTCAGGGTCGCCGCGCTGAACACCCGCCGGTAGACCACGGCGCCCGGTAGCCGCAGGATCTTGTATGCCGTCAGCGGGATCGGGGCCAGAAACGCGAATGCGGGAGGTAGCGCAACGGCGATGGCCAACAGCCAGACCGACTGGAGATCCCTGACGACCTCGCCGTGGGTCTCCTTCATGCTCCGTGTCGACTCGATCGTGATGATGCCGCAGGCGAGCAGGGCCAAGCCCAGGAGCAAGTCGGAGCCATGCCATTGAGTGCGCGCCACCGCCACCCCGGTGATACCGGCGGCCAGCCCCACGATGCCGAGCAGGTAGCCAAGCATCAGCGGAGAGTGCGTCCAGATCCGCCACCGGCGGATGCTTCTTACTGCACGCCGCAATCCGCCTGACAGTGGATAATGCGGGCGGAGGGCGGCCATGAGCTCTCCGAGCGATGATTGAAGCAGCTTTCATCGTGTACGGGCGGTAACGTCACATGGTCACAGAGAGCTAGTTCAGCTGTCAAGGGTAAGGCACCCCACGGGCAGCGACTGGACATGACTCCACCATCCCATCTCACCCCCAACGGAAGGAGAACCCCACGCGCAGCGACTGGAACTAACCCCAGCCACACCCACCACCCAACCCAAGGAGAGCCCTATGCGCAGCGACTGGAACTAACCCCAGCCACACCCCACCACCCAACCCAAGGAGAGCCCTATGCGCAGCGACTGGAACTAGTTAGATCGCAGGCGAAGTGACTAATAAGACCACCGGCCAGTCCCGATGCTCGTCGGCCGGGAGCCCGATCACCTGTGTAGGTGATCGTGGCGGTCATGGGCGGGGATTCGTCCTTCCACATCGATCGTGAACGCCTGAAGCTCTTGCCTCGCCGGGTGTTCATCGACTTACCAGGTTCGGGGTGCAGATCAGCCGCCGAACCTCGGGCGGGGGCGCCAGGGATGGGATGAACTCGTTCCCGTACGCCTCACAGCCTCGCGACCGGTAGGCGACGCAAAGTCCCGACGACGGGAATTTCCGCAGGTCGCGAGGGTGCGCACGCCATAGGGACCAGCTCGGCGGCGTCGCTTTGCCCATCGCCCGGCCACCGGGGTCGGCCGGTGGCCGGGCCGGCGCGGTGGGCCCGGCCGCACGGTCCGGGACCGGTGCGTCCAGTAACGTCTCAGCAACCTCCCAGCCAAGAACTCTGGCTCTTTTGGCCTACGGTCGGCACAATCGGCTAAAGCGACGGCAAAGAATGCCTCGCGCGCTGCGCGGGTAGCCGACCGGCACGACGGAGGACTGGATGCGCGGAGGCGTCAGCTACCCGCAGCCTGCCGCGCGCTCCCTTTCGGTCCTGGCCCCGCACCGGACGGCCTGGCTGGCCAGCTTCATCATGATTGTGCTCGGGGCGTACGTGGTCTCGCCCCTGGCTCACGCCGCGCGCGCCCCCTCGGTCGACAAGAGCGGCATCCCGTTCAACGGAACGGCCGCGGTCGGAGCGCTGTTCACCCGGTCCGGCGGCAAGCTCGGGCCGCATTTCTGTACCGCGAGCGTGGTCAGCAGCCCGGCCGGGAACCTGCTCATCGCCGCGGCGCACTGCATGCAGGGCAAGTCTCTCGGCCCGGCGACCGGCGTCGCCTTCGCCCCCGGGTACCACAACGGGAGATTCCCGCACGGCATCTGGGTGGTCCGGGCGGTCTACGTCGACAGCGCCTGGGCGCAGGACCAGAATCCCGACGACGACTTCGCGTTCCTCATCGCCGGGCGGCCGGGCACGGACATCCAGCGCTCGACCGGGGCCGAGACGCTGCGAATCGACCGGCCGCCGCAGATGGTGCGGGTGATCGGGTACCCGGACGCCACGAACCGGCCGATCGCCTGCACGGCCAAGGCGCGCAGCTTCGGCGCCCGCCAGATGGTCTTCGACTGCGACGGCTACACCGACGGCACCAGCGGGGGTCCGTTCCTGGCCCACGTCAGCGCCACGACCGGCGAGGGCTGGGTGATCGGCGTGATCGGCGGCTACGAGCAGGGCGGGGACACCCCGAACGTCTCGTACTCCCCCAGGTTCTTCGCCCCGGTCCGGGCCCTGTACGAGACCGCGATCTCGGAAGGCTCGATCTCCCTGTCAGGCTGACGCGCCCGGACCGGGCACGACCCGGTCCAGGTCGGCGAGCTCCTCGGCGGACGGCACCCAGCTTGCGGCGGCCGCGTTCGCCTTGACCTGCTCCGGTGACGTGGCTCCGGCGATCACCGACGAGCAGCCCGGCTGGGCGGCCAGGCCGCCGACCGCCACGTCGAGGATCGTGACCCCGTGCTGCTGCGCCCAGCCGATGAGGCGCTCCACCTGGTCGATCTTGCGGTCGGTGATGTAGTCACGCCGGCTGGCCAGCCGGCTGCCCTCGGGCGGCGGGACCCCGCGCCGGACCTTCCCGGTCAGCAGGCCGTTGGCCAGCGGGAAGTAGGGCAGCACGCCGAGGCCGTAGTGCAAGGCGGCGGGCACCACCTCGGCCTCGACGCCGCGCTCCAGCAGCGACCAGTGGTTCTGCGCGGAGACGAACCCCACGGTGCCGAGTTCGCGCGCCACGCCCGCCGCGTCCGCGAGCTGCCAGCCGGAGAAGTTGGAATGCCCCGGGTAGCGCACCTTGCCCTGGGTTACCAGGTCGCCCAGGGCGGTGAGCGTCTCCCCAATCGGCGTGGCCGGGTCGGGCGTGTGGATCTGGTACAGGTCGATGTAATCGGTCCGCAGCCGACGCAGCGACTGCTCGACGGCTCGCATGATGTATCCGCGTCCGCCCTTGGCGCCGCCGCCGGCCCGTAGCCCATGTCGACGTTCCGGTTCCCGAATTTGGTGGCCAGCACCACCTGGTCACGACGGCCGGCCAGCACCTCGCCGAGGATCTCCTCTGACCGCCCGGCGCCGTAGGTGTCGGACGTGTCGATCAGGGTGATCCCCGCGTCGATGGCCGCGTCCACCACGGCCCGGGTCGCGTCAGCGTCCAGCCGGCGGCCGAAGTTGTTGCCGCCCAGGCCGGCCGCGGATACGACCAGCCCTGAATTGCCCAGTGACCTGTAGCGCATGGCCCGCGTATCCTCCTGGAGCGGTGCGGATCGGCTGCGTGCCGATCGTAACGAACAGGCCCGCGCGCCGGGAAACCGCGCGTAGGCTCGCCGGGCAGCACCCGTCACAGCCG
The DNA here is from genome assembly GCA_963834695.1 of uncultured Actinomycetota bacterium. Classification (GTDB taxonomy): domain Bacteria; phylum Actinomycetota; class Actinomycetes; order Streptosporangiales; family Streptosporangiaceae; genus JASHPR01. The sequence goes on along the minus strand of CAWIDQ010000076.1, from coordinate 18,144 downwards.
TCACCGGGACAGCGTCCGGGCGAGCAGCCCGCGCGGGCGAACCGCCGGAGCGCGGCGGGCCGGATCCGCCGGAGGCCGCGCGTCGCGGGGTATGCGTGAAATCGCATATGCGATATCGTGTGATGGGAGTGGCGAACTGAGCACATCCGTGACGCGATTGTCCGGGAAAACTCATGTGGACAATGCGGCCAACCCAACGGGAGCACGATTCATGGTGGACGGGGCCGGCGGGCCCACGGTGCTGCGCATCCTCCTCGGCACCCAGCTACGCCGCCTGCGCGAGGCGCGCGGGATTACCGCGCAGGAGGCGGCGCGCGCGATCCGGGGCTCCGAGTCCAAGATCAGCCGCATTGAGCTGGGTCGGACCTCGGTCCGGGAAATAGACATCGCTGACCTGCTCAGCCTCTACGGGATCACCGACCTCGCCGAGAGGGGGGAACTACTCAGCCTGGCCGCCCAGGCGAACCGGCCCGGCTGGTGGCATCAGTACCAGGACGTCCTGCCCAGCTGGTTCCAGGCGTATATCGGCCTGGAGGAGTCCGCGGAATCGATCCGGAGCTACGACGCGCAGTTCATCCCTGGTCTGCTGCAGACCGAGGACTACGCGGCCGCGGTCATCGCGCTCGGCGAGTTCTCGCTGGAGGAAGCGGAACGCCTCGTGTTCCTGCGCAAGGAGCGGCAGCGCAGGTTCAGCTCGGGCGGCCTGCGGCTGTGGGCGATCCTCGACGAGGTGGCGCTGCGCCGGCCGGTCGGCCGCCCGCAGACCATGCGCGCCCAGCTCGAGCACCTGTCCGCCCTGTGCGACCGGCCCGGCTTCGCGCTGCAGGTCGTGCCCGACTCCGCCGGTGCCTACGTGGTACCGGGGAGCTTCAGCATCCTCCGCTTCGCCGTCCCCGACCTGCCCGACGTGGTCTACCTGGAACAGCTGACCAGCGCCATGTACCTGGACAAGCCCGTGGACTTGGAGCGCTACACCGCAGCCATGGACAAGCTCAGCACCATCGCCGCCCCGCCCGAGGAAACCAAGCAGATCATCCGCGCGCTGAGCCGGGAAGCAGAGAGATCGCCATGAGCAGCATCCGCAACGGCATGGACGCGAGCGCGCTGGCCGGCGTGACGTGGATCAAGAGCCGCCACAGCGGCCCCACCGGGGGCAACTGCGTAGAGGTCGCGTTCCTCGCCGATGGCGGGATCGCCCTGCGCAATTCCCGGTACCCGAGCGGACCCGCGCTGATCTTCACCAGGGCCGAGTGGGACGCCTTCCTCGGCGGCGCCCGGGAGGGCGAGTTCCGGCCGGCTGGTCAGGAGCGCCGCGCGCCGCGCGCCTGACGGCCGGGCGATCCCCCGCGCTTGTCCCGCAGCCGCATCGACAGGCGCACCGGGCTGCCTTCGAAGCCGAACTCCTGCCGCAGCCTGCGCTCGATGAACCTGCGGTAGCCGGCCTGCAGGAAGCCGGTCGTGAACAGGATGAAATGCGGAGGCCGGATCCCGGCCTGGGTTGCGAACAGGATCTTCGGCTGCCTGCCGCCCCGCGCCGGCGGCGGGGTCGCCGCGATCAGCGCGGACAGCCAGGCGTTGAGGCGCCCGGTCGGCACCCGCGTCTCCCAGCCCGCCAGCGCCAGCTCCAAGGCCGGGACCAGCCGGTCGACATGCCAGCCGGTCTTGGCCGAGATGTTGACCCGCGGCGCCCAGCGGGCGGTGTGCAGCTGCCGGTCGATCTCGCGCTCCAGGAAATGCCTGCGGTCGTCGTCGACCAGGTCCCACTTGTTGTACGCGATCACGAGGGCCCGGCCGGCGTCGATCACCATCGACACGATCCGCAGGTCCTGCTCGGCCAGCGGCTCGCTGGCGTCCACCAGCACCACCGCGACCTCGGCGCGCTCGAGCGCGCGCTCGGTCCGCGTCGCCGCGAAGAAGTCCGCGCCCTGGGCCTCCCGCACCCGCCGCCTCATCCCCGCGGTGTCCACGAACCGCCAGACGCTGCCGCCGAGCTCGACGAGCTCGTCGACCGGGTCGCGCGTGGTGCCGGCGACCGCGTCGACCAGCACCCGCTCCTGCCCGGCGAGCTTGTTCAGCAGGCTGGACTTGCCGACGTTGGGCCGCCCGAGGAGGGCTACCCGCCGCGGGCCGCCTTCGGCCGCGAGCGGCTCGGCTGGCGTGGCGGGCAGCGCGGCCAGAACCACGTCGAGGAGGTCGCCGCTGCCCCGCCCGTGCAACGCGCTCACCGGAACCGGCTGGCCGAGTCCCAGCGACCAGAGCGACGCGGCGGCGGGCTCGGCGGGCGCGTCGTCGACCTTGTTGGCGGCCAGGACGACCGGCTTGCGCGACCGGCGCAGCACGGCGGCGACGGCCTCGTCCGCATCGGTCACGCCCACTACGGCGTCCGCGACGAACAGCACCGCGTCAGCCGCGTCCACCGCGATCCGCGCCTGGGCGGCCACCCGCGCGGCCAGGCCCGGCGAGCCTTCGACAGAAGGCTCCCAGCCGCCGGTGTCCACCAGGGTGAAGGCGCGGCCGCGCCAGGTGGCGTCGTAGGCGACCCGGTCCCTGGTGACACCCGGGGTGTCCGCGACCACGGCCTGCCTGCTGCCGAGGATCCGGTTCACCAGAGTGGACTTCCCGACGTTGGGCCTGCCGACCACGGCCACGACCGGCGCGGGGCCGTCCGGCTCCGGCGCGGGAGAGGGCGAGGGCGAGGGCGAGGTGCCCTGCGGGCCCGTGCCGGGCGACTCGGTGCTTCGCGGATGAGCGTTCACGCGGTCCACGCGCCTGCCTTCCTGCGGTCCGCCAGCGTAACGATCTCGCTGATCACGTCGTTCAGGCCCAGAGCCGTCGTGTCGATCTCCACCGCATCGGCGGCCCGGGCCGTCTGCGGGGCGTCGGACCGGTCCCGCCGCGCCTGCTCGGCCTGGGTCACGGCGACCGTAGCCGCCGGGTCGGCGGCCAGATCGGCGGCGCGGCGGCGGGCTCGGACCGCCTCGCTGGCGGTCAGGAACACCTTCACCGGCGCGTCGGGCGCCACCACCGTCCCGATGTCCCGGCCCTCGACCACGATCCCGGCTCCCTGCGCCAGCGCGTCCGCGATGATCCCTCGCTGCATCGCGACGAGGTGACGGCGGACCTCCGGCACCGAGGCCACCGTGCTGACCGCGTTGGAGACCTCGCGAGTCCGGATGGGCCCGGCCACGTCACGGCCGTCCACCCGGATGGCCGGGGCGTCCGGGTCGGTGCCCACCTCGATCACCGGGCGGCCGACGCTGGCCGCTACCGCGCCCGGGTCCGAGATATCCGCCCCCCGGGCGAGCAGCCACCAGGTGAGCGCCCGGTAGATCGATCCGGTATCCAGGTAGCGAAGCCCCAGGGCGCGCGCGACGCCCCTGGCCGCCGTGGACTTGCCGGCTCCCGCCGGGCCGTCCACCGCGATCACCAGGCCCGCGTACTTCCCGGCGGGATGTCCCGCGCCGGGCTGCTCCGCGGCGAGGTGCTCGGCGCCGGGCTGGTGGGCGGCAGGATGCTGCGCGGCGGGGTGCTCGGTCACGAAGGCGATGCTACCGGCGAACCGGCCAGCCGCCAGAGGCCAGCGCCTCGACGAGCCGGCTCGCTGCCTCCGGCCGGACCGCAAGCTCCGCCACGCCGGCCGGCAGGCCGGGCGAATGCTCGATCCCCACGTCCTCGATGTTGATCCCGGCCTCGCCCGCCGCCTGGAACAGCCGGGCCAGCTCTCCGGGACGGTCGCCGATGACCACCTGGACGATGGCGTAGGCGGACGCCGGCCCGCCCCGCTTCCCCGGGATCCTGGCCACGCCCGCTCCGCCGCGCTCCAGCAGCCCGGCCAGGCGCTTGACCGACTCCTCGTCGCCCTGGGCGATCCCGGCGAGCGCGGACGCCGCCGCGGCCAGGTCGGCCGCCAGCGCCGTCAGCACCTCGCTGGAGTGCGCCGCGTTGGCCGCCAGGATCTGCGCCCACAGGCCGGCGTCCCCGGCCGCGATCCGGGTGACGTCGCGCAGTCCCTGGCCCGCGAGGTCCAGGGCGCCGGGCGGCGCGTGCTCCAGCCGGGCGCCCATGGCCGCAGCGACCACGTGCGGCGCGTGCGAGACCAGCGCGACCCAGCGGTCATGGTCGGCGGCCGGCATGAGCACGGGCTGGGCACCGCAGGCCCGGGCCAGGCCGGTGACCGCCGTCACGGCCCCGGGCGCGGTCTCCGGCAGCGGGCAGATCGCCCACGGCCGGCCGAGAAACAGGTCAGCCCGGGCCGCGGCCGGGCCGGACCGTTCCCGCCCGGACAGCGGGTGTCCTGCGGCGAATCGCGCCAGGTCACAGCCGAGTTCACGAGCGCGGGCCAGCGGCAGTTCCTTCACGCTCGCGACGTCGGTGTACCAGCGGGCCAGGCCCCGGGCCTGTGCCTGCGCCAGGGCCGGCGCGACCGCTTCGGGCGGCATGGCCAGTACGACCAGGTCGGCCGGCCCCCCGGCGGCCCGCCGTCGGGCAACTCGGCGCCCGCCCCGATGTCCGCGGCCAGCCTGGCCGCCGCGGGATCGGCATCGGCGAGCCAGACCGCCACGCCCCGGTCGCGCAGCGCCAGCGCGACCGACGTCCCGATCAGCCCGGTGCCGATCACCACGATCTTCCCGAGCCCGGCGGAGGCGGTTCCCGCGGCCGGCCCGGTCATTGCGCGATATCCAGGCGCAGCGCGGTGGCGCCGCGCAAGTACACGTGCTGGATAGCCGAGCGCGGCGACCGCATGTCCACATGCATCAGCAGCCGGACCACGCGCGGCATCGCGCCCGGCACGTCGATCTCGGCGCAGCACAGCAGCGGCACGTCCTGGAATCCCAGCTTGCGCGCGGCGAGCGCGGGAAACTCGGCGTTCAGGTCGGCGGTGGCGCTGAACACGACGCTGATCACGTCGGCCGGGGTGAGCTGGTTACGCGTCATGACCTCCGTGACCAGCTCGGAGGTGGCCTCGAGGATGGCGGCTCTCTCGTTGGCGCCGACCTGCACCGCGCCGCGGATCGCCCTGACCGGCACCGCCTGCCTCCCTCGTTCCCGCTGCCTGGCCCGCCGCCCCCTGCGGAGGGTGGGCTCCCAGGTTATAGACCCACGGCCGCGTACAGGTCGCCGATCTCCCGCGCGGTGAGCCGCCGCGTGGTGCCCGGGCGGAGCGAGCCGAGCGCGACCGGCCCCACGTGCGTGCGGACCAGACGGCTGACCGGATGGCCGGTTTCGGCGAGCATCCGCCGCACGATGTGCTTGCGCCCCTCGTGCAGCGTGATCTCCACGAGGGCCCGGTTGCCTGCGCGTTCTACCACCCGGAACCGGTCGGCGCTCGCTACCCCGTCGGACAGCTCCACCCCCGTGATCAGCTGGCGTCCCAGGTCCCGGGGCAGCGGGCCGGCCACGTCGGCCAGGTAGGTCTTGAGCACGCCGTACCGGGGATGCGCCAGCCGGTGCGCCAGCTCGCCGTCGTTCGTCAGCAGCATGAGGCCCTCGGTGTCGTAGTCGAGCCTGCCCACGTGGAACAGCCGCTCGGCGCGGTCGGTGAGGAAATCAGCGATCGTGGGACGGCCGCGGGGATCGGACATCGTGGTCAGAACCCCGGCGGGCTTGTTCAGGGCCAGGTAGACCAGATCCTCCCGTACCGGGATCCGCCGCCCGTCGACCCGGATCACCTGCCGCTGCGGGTCGACCCGCGCCCCGAACCTGCGGACAACCTCGCCGTCGACCTCGACCCGGCCGTCGGCGATCATCTCCTCGCAATGCCTGCGGCTGCCGACGCCGGCCGCGGCGAGCACCTTCTGCAGCCGGACGCCGCCGGGAACGTCGACGAGCGTGTCGTGTTCCTCGCCATCCCCCGCGCTGCCAGCTGCCCGATCCTGTTCGCCCGGCCGGCTGCGGTCCCGCTGGTCACGGCCTGGCTGGTCACGACGCCGCTGGCTCATGACCCGGGTCAGGCTCATCGTCGACGTGCTCGGGCAGGAACGGGGCCAGCTCCGGCAGTGCCTCCAGGCCGGGCAGGCCGAGCCGCTCCAGGAAGTACGAGGTCGTCGCGAACAGGATCGCGCCGGTCTCCGGGTCGGTGCCGGCCTCCTCCACCAGCCCGCGCAGGACCAGGGTGCGGATCACGCCGTCACAGTTAACGCCGCGCACGGCGGATATCCGCGCCCGGCTCACCGGCTGCCGGTAGGCGACAACCGCTAGGGTCTCCAGGGCCGCCTGGGTCAGCCGGACCTCCTGACCGTCGCTCACGAACCGCTCCACCACCGGAGCGCACTCCTCGCGGGTGTAGAAGCGCCAGCCGCCGGCCACCTCGCGCAGGTCGAAGCCCCGCTGCTCCCCCGTGTACGCAGCCGCCAGCTCGCGGAGCGCGGCCGTCACCTCCGCGCGCGGCCGCTCCAGCACCTGCGCGATGACTATCTCGGAGACCGGCTCGTCCGCCACGAGCATGATCGCCTCCAGGCTGGCCTGCAGCCCCGGGACGCCATCGCCGTCCGCCCGCGCGGCCTGCCGGTCCGCCTGCCCGGGCGCGGCCTGCCGGTCCGCCTGCCCGGGCGCGGCCTGCCGGTCCGCCTGCCCGGGCGCGGCCTGCCCGTCCCGCGGCGCGAACGCGTCGCTCAGGTCGCCTGGGCCGGGGCCAGATCCGTTCTGCATGGGTCTATTCGTCTGCTTTCTCGGTGCTCGTTCCGCTGCCGGGCTGACCGTAAGCCGTCCAGCTCACGTAGAGGTCGCCGAGCGGGGCCAGCTGGTCGAAGGACACGCGGCCCTCCCGGTACAGCTCCAGTACCGCGAGGAACCGCGCGACGATCTCGTAGGTGCCGCGGCAATCCGCGGCGAGCTGCCGGAACGTGGCCCGGCGCAGCCGCGCGAGCCGCGCGGACACCAGGCCTACCTGCTCGCGGACGGTGGTGAGCGGCATGTGCAGGTGGGCGGTCGACACCACCGGCGGCCGCCGGGGCGCCAGGGTGCGGGCCGCGATGGCGGCGAACTCGGCCGGACCGAGACCCAGCAGCACCTCCGGCAGCAGGTCGACGAAGCGGGACTCCATCGGCACCCGCCGCGGGAACCTCCGCCCGGCCGCGGCCATCCGGCTCGCTAGCACCGCGGCCACCTCCTTGTAGGCGCGGTACTGCAAGAGCCGGGCGAAGAGCAGGTCCCTGGCCTCGAGCAGGGCGAGGTCTTCCTCGTCGTCGACCTCTCCCGCGGGCAGCAGCCTCGCTGCCTTGAGGTCGAGCAGCGTCGCGGCCACGACCAGGAAGTAGCTGGCCTGGTCCAGGTCCCAGCCGTCGGCCTTGGCCCGGATGTAGCCGATGAACTCGTCGGTCACGCTGGACAGCGCGATCTCCGTGATATCCAGCTTGTGCTTGGAGATCAGGGCGAGCAGGAGGTCGAACGGCCCCTCGAACACGTCGAGGTGGACCTCGAATCCGCCCGCCGCCCTGGTGTCCCCGGGTTCACCGGTCATCGTCGTGGTCATTCCAGCCTTAATCCCGCCCCGCTGTTCATCCGGCTCCCTTACCGCGCCGTGCATCCGGCTCCCTGCGCCGCCGTCAGTCCGGCAGCGTACCTGCCCACAGCCGCCGCGCCACCAGGCTCTTGTCGCCCTCGGCGTCCAGGTCGGCCAGCAGCACGGCGAGCGCCTCGCGGACGATGCGGCCGCGGTCCACCGTGAGGCCGAGGGCCCGGAGGGTGAGCCGGGCGCGTTCCAGGTCGAGCAGCTCGCTGCCGGACAGGTACACGGTGATCTTCTGGGCGTGACACTCCCTGCCGCTGGCCGGGCGCTGGGCCTCGACCACCGGCCCCCGGCCGACCGGGCGGAGCAGCTCGGCGACTCCGGGCAGGCTTACCCGCCGTGAGCGGGAACCGCGAGCTCTGCCTGGTGCCACCGATCCAGTACCTCCTTCGCCAGCTGCCGGTAGGCATTCGCCCCGTTGGACGTCGGGTCGAAGTGGGTAATCGGCTCTCCCGCCACGGAAGAGTCGGGGAACCGCACGGTCCGGCTGATCACCGTGTGGTACACCTTGTCCCCGAAGCCCTGCACGACCCCGGCCAGGACCTCCCGGGTGTGCAGCGTGCGCGAGTCGTACATCGTGGCCAGCAGCCCGTCGAGCACGAGCTTCGGGCTGATCCGACCTGACACCTTGTCGATGGTCTCCATCAGCAAGGCTACGCCGCGCAGCGCGAAATACTCGCACGCCAGCGGCACGATGACCCCGTCCGCGCAGGCCAGGGCGTTGACGGTGAGCAGGCCGAGCGAGGGCTGGCAGTCGATCAGGATGACGTCGTAGTCGGGGATGATCGGCTGGAGCACGCGGCCGAGCGCGAACTCCCGGCCGACCTCGTGAACCAGCTGTACCTCGGCGCCGGACAGGTCGATGTTGCTCGGCAGCAGGTCCATGCCGTCAACGTTGGTCTTGAACAGGACCTCGTGGGCGGTGATCCCGCGCTCCATGAGCAGGTTGTACACCGTGGCGTCCAGCTCGTGCGGCTGGATGCCGAGCCCCACGGACAGCGCGCCCTGGGGATCGAAGTCGACCAGCAGCACGCGGCGGCCCTTCTCGGCTAGGGCGGCGCCGAGATTGATCGTGGTGGTGGTCTTGCCGACCCCGCCCTTCTGGTTGCAGACCGCGGCCACCCGGGCCGGGCCGTGCCTCAGCAGCGGCTCCGGGTCGGGGAATCTCGGTAGCGGCCGACCGGTGGGGCCAAGCACGCTGGGCTTCACCTTCAATGCTCGGGACGCTGCCAAACCGACTGCACCTCCCTGGCGGGCCTGGACGGCGGACCTTCCTGACGGTCGCCCGCGACGCGCCCGCTGCGAACCCAGGTTCTAGCGCGAGGCTAGGGCCTGGGCCTGGCGGCGGCAAGCCGACTCACCGTTGGCCGGGAAATGACCCGGGCGCGGCGCCGGCCCGGGGGTGCGCGCTGGCGTAGACCTCGCGGAGCTTGTCCACGGTTACCAGGGTGTAGACCTGGGTCGTGGTGACCGAGGCGTGGCCGAGCAGCTCCTGCACGACCCGGACGTCGGCGCCGCCGTCCAGCAGGTGGGTGGCGAACGAATGCCGCAGCGTGTGCGGCGACACCCCGGCGATCCCGGCGCGCAGCGCCGCGGCCCGCAGCACGGCCCAGGCGCCCTGCCTGGTCAGCCGTCCGCCGCGGGCGTTGAGGAACACCGCGGGGCTGGCCGAGGTCCGGCGCGCCGCAATGGCGAGCGCAGGCCGCCCGCGGACCAGGTAATGCTCCAGCGCCTGCCGGGCGAACCGGCCGACCGGAACGATCCGCTGCTTGTCGCCCTTGCCCGACAGTCGGACGGTGGACGGCGGGACCGCGGCCGCGCCGGCCAGCCCGCCCGGCGTTCCCGGCCCGGCGCCGTGCGCCGCCAGGTCGACGTCGTCGACGTCCAGCGCGGTCGCCTCCGAGATCCGGGCTCCGGTCGCGTAGAGCAGCTCGAGCAGCGCGCGGTCGCGCAGCGGCCGCGGCCCCTCACCAACTCCGGCGGCCTCCAGCAGGCGCTCGACATCCGCGACGGGTATCGCCCGCGGCAGCCGCCGCGGCGGCGCGGGCGGCCGGACCTGGCGGGCCGGGTCGGCCAGCGCCAGCCCCTCGGCCAGCGTGAACGCGTGCAGGCCGCGCACGGCCACCACGGCGCGGCCGGCCGAACTGGCGGCCAGCGGCCGGTGCCCTTCGTCGCCTTCGCGCAGCCCGGCCAGGTACCCGGCCACGTCCTGCGTGGTCACCTCGCCGACGTCAGCCCGGCCCGCCGCCCCGAGGACCGCCGCGTAGCGCCGCAGGTCCCGGCGGTAGGCCTGCAGCGTATGGGCCGCCAGGCCTCGTTCGACCGTCAGGTGGTCGAGGTAGCGCTGGACCGCCTCGTCGACCGTAACCGCCCGGACAGCCTTCAGCTGATTACCTCGCTCGTCGGTACCCACGGCAGGCCGTGCGCCTCGGCGACGCCGCGGTAGGTGACGGAGCCCTCGTAGGTGTTCAGCCCCAGCGCGAGCGCCGGGTCCGCGCGCAGGGCGTCCCGCCAGCCGAGGTTCGCGATCTCCACCGCGTAGGGCAGGGTGACGTTGGTCAGCGCGTAGGTCGACGTGTGCGGCACCGCCCCGGGCATGTTCGCGACGCAGTAGAACAGCGAGTCGTGCACCCGGTAGGTCGGGTCATCGTGGGTGGTGGGATGGGAGTCCTCGAAGCAGCCGCCCTGGTCGATGGAGATGTCCACGAGCACCGAGCCCGGCTTCATCCGGGACACGAGCTCGTTGGAGACCAGCATCGGCGCCTTGGCGCCCGGCACCAGCACGGCGCCGATGACCAGGTCGGCGTCGATCACGGCACGCTCGATCTCGTACGCGTTGGACGCGACGGTCTGGAGGTGGCCCTGGTAGATGGCGTCCGCCGCGCGCAGCTTGCTGACGTTCTTGTCGATGAGCAGCACCTCCGCCTGCATGCCGAGCGCGATCGCCGCGGCGTTCATGCCGGACACGCCCGCGCCGAGGACGACCACCTTGGCGGCGTAGACGCCGGAGACCCCGCCCATGAGCACGCCGCGCCCGCCGCCGTCCCGCTGCAGGGTGTGGGCTCCCACCTGGGGCGCCATCCGCCCGGCCACCTCGGACATCGGGGCCAGCAGCGGCAGCGACCCGTCGGGCAGCTGGACGGTCTCGTACGCGATCGCCGTGACACCCGAGTCGAGCAGCGCGTCGGTGCACTCCCGGGACGCGGCGAGGTGCAGGTAGGTGAACAGGACCTGGCCCTTGCGCAGCCGGTGGTACTCCTCGGGGATCGGCTCCTTAACCTTGAGGATCAGGTCACCGGCCTGCCACACCGCGTCGGCGTCCGGCAGGATCGTCGCCCCGGCGGTGACGAACTCGCTGTCGGGGATCTGCGAGCCGACGCCAGCGTCCCGTTCCACGAACACCTCGTGCCCGGAACGGGCCAGCTCGTGGACGCCGGCTGGCGTCATCGCCACGCGGTACTCGTGGTTCTTGAGTTCCCTGGGAATGCCGACCTTCATGGCGTCCAGTCCTTCCTGATCTTCGTGGCCCGCCCGGCCCCATCGGCAGGCGGATCCACTCCGGGCACGCCCCGCGCCCGGCGGTCAGCGCTCGGGCGCATCGGCGTCCCGCAGCATGCTGAACCCGTCCTGGCGCGCGGCATACGCGGACAAGATACCCAGCGCGGTGACGCCGTTATGCAGGTCGCCGGCGAGGATCCGGAGTACCGCCTGGTCCAGCGGCACCCAGGCGAGCACGAGGTGCGCCTCCTCGTGCTCGGGCACGTACGAGCGCTCGGCCGCGGGGACCTCGGCCAGGCCGCGGGCGAGGAAGATCCTGATCCGCTCGGTGCTGATGCCCGGCGAGGAGAACGAGTCGGTCAGCACGTGCCACCGCGTGGCCCGGTACCCGGCCTCCTCGAGCAGCTCGCGCTGCGCGGTCGCCGACAGCGGCTCGCCGGCGACGTCGCGCAGGCCGGCCGGTATCTCCCAGAGCAGCCGGCCGACCGGGTGCCGGTACTGGCGGATCATCAGCACCCGGTCGGCCGGGTCCAGCGCGAGCACCGCCACCGCGCCCGGGTGCTCGAGGATGTCCCGGCCCGCCACCTCGCCGCCGGGCATGCGCACCATGTCCCGGCGCAGCCGCACCAGGCTGCCCTCGCCCAGCGTGGCGGACGAGTCCACCGGCCAGCGCTCGGGCGCGTCGCGGATATCCTCCTCTGCCGCCCGGGCTCCGCCCGCCTCCGCGGCCCCGGTCACGCGCTGGCCGCGGCCCGGCGGCCGGACACCGCCAGGGGATCAGCCGCGGGCACGGCCCGCGAGCGCTCCAGCGCGGCCTCCACGAGCCCGCTGAACAGCGGGTGCGGCCGGGTCGGCCGGGACAAGAACTCCGGGTGCGCCTGGGTGGCCACGAAGAACGGGTGGACGCTGCGCGGCAGTTCCACGAATTCCACCAGCATGCCGTCGGGCGACAGGCCGGAGCAGACCAGCCCGGCGCGCTCCAGGATCTCCCGGTAGGCGTTGTTGACCTCATACCGGTGCCGGTGGCGTTCTTGCACGACGTCCGCGCCGTACAGCTCGCGGACCAGGCTCCCCTCGGCGAGCACCGCCGGGTACAGGCCGAGCCGCATGGTGCCGCCCATGTCCCGCTCCCCGGCCACGACGTCCTCCTGGCCGGCCATCGTGGCGATCACCGGATGCGGCGCGGCCGGGTCGAACTCCGCGCTGTTGGCCCCGTCCAGGCCGGCCAGGTCCCGGGCCACCTCGATCGCCATGCACTGCAGCCCGAGGCAGAGGCCGAGCAGCGGGATGCCGTTCTCGCGGGCGTGCCGGACGGCGCCGATCTTCCCCTCGATGCCGCGCACGCCGAATCCGCCGGGCACCAGGACCCCGTCCGCCCCGTCGAGCTGCCGCGCCGCGCCCTCCGGGGTCTCGCATTCGTCGCTGGGCACCCAGCGGATGTTGACCCGGGCGTCGTTGCCGAACCCGCCCGCCCGCAGCGCCTCGGCCGGCGACAAGTAGGCGTCGGGCAGGTCCACGTACTTGCCGACCAGCGCGATCGTGACGCTGCGGGCCGGGCGGTGCACCCGGCGCAGCAGCTCGTCCCAGTCACTCCAGTCCACGTCCCGGAACGGCAGCCCCAGCCTGCGCACCACGTAGGCGTCCAGCCCCTCGGAATGCAGCACCTTGGGGATGTCGTAGATGGACACCGCGTCGGCCGCGGACACCACGGCCTCCTCGTCCACGTCGCACATGAGGCTGATCTTGCGCTTCAGCCCGTCGCTGATGGGCCGGTCCGAGCGGCACACGATCGCGTCGGGCTGGATGCCGATGCTGCGCAGCGCGGCCACCGAATGCTGGGTCGGCTTGGTCTTCAGCTCGCCGGTCGGCCCGATGTAGGGCAGCAGCGAGACGTGCAGGAAGAAACAGCGATCCCGGCCGATCTCGTGCCGGATCTGGCGGATCGCCTCCAGGAACGGCTGGGACTCGATGTCCCCTACCGTGCCGCCGACCTCGGTGATGACCACGTCCACCTCGGGGCCGCCCATGTCGAGGATCCGCGACTTGATCTCGTTGGTGATGTGCGGGATCACCTGCACGGTATCGCCGAGGTAGTCGCCGCGGCGCTCCTTGGCGATCACGCTGGAGTAGATCTGGCCGGTGGTGACGTTCGCCGAGCCCCGCAGCCGGGTGTCGAGAAACCGCTCGTAGTGCCCGACGTCGAGGTCGGTCTCGGTGCCGTCGTCGGTGACGAACACCTCGCCGTGCTGGAAGGGGTTCATGGTGCCGGGGTCGACGTTGAGGTACGGGTCCAGCTTCTGCATGGTGACCCGCAGCCCCCGGAGCTTGAGCAGGCGTCCCAGGCTGGACGCCGTGAGCCCCTTGCCGAGACTGGAAGTCACGCCCCCGGTGACGAAGAGGTGCCTGGTAGGAACGGGCCGTGATGAGTGCGGTTCCGTGGCCAAAGTAAGGCTCCCGTGGTCTTTGCCCTGCGGTAAATCCGCCGGTCCACGGGGTCTCAGGATATCAGCCGCCCGGGACCCGACCGGGCAGCGACACCGAACCTGCCTGACCGCGGCCGTCGCTGACCAGGAACAAAGCCCCCGATACCGGATTACACGGCCGTGGTGGCCTGCGAGCGACGGGCCCGCTGACCGCCCGTCCCGGCCTGGGGCGGCTCGCCGGCCTCGCCGAAACGGGCCAGGGCCAGCGCGCAGGTCACCGCGAGGATGAACCCGGCCACGGCCAGCCCGGTCAGGCCATGGCGGGTGGTGTCGCCGAGGAACACCACGCCCACGATGGCGGGCGGCACGGTCTCGGCGAGCACTACCGCGGCGGTCGCCACGGTCACGCTGCCGCCCTCCAGCGCCGACGCGTACATCAGGAACGAGACGATCCCCGCCGCCGCCAGCGTGTACGCGGCCGGGCTGCGCACGAGCTGCCCCGGCGAGAAACCCGGCAGGATCCGGGCCGAGACCGCGAGCACCGCGTACCCGAGCCCCGCCGTCGCGCCGAGCGCCGGGGTGCGCGCCCGTCCGGGCAGCCGGGCGGCGGCTATCCCGACCACCGCCACGCCGGCCACCGCCACCATCAGCCCGATCTGGAACCCCGGGCCCACCGTCGTCGCGCCCTCGGCGCCGGCCGAGGAACCGAGCAGGCCCACCCCGACGACCACCCCGGCGACCGCCAGCCATTCCCGGGCGCTGAGCCGGGCCCGCATCAGCCACGCCGCGAACACCGCGGTGACCGCGACGTTGGAGGCGATGACCGCCTGCACGGCGAACAGCGGCAGCCGCCGCAACGCCACGAGCTGGGCCACGAACCCGACCATGTCGATGCCGAGGCTGGCCACGAAGCGCCACTGGCCGAGCAGCCGGACGAGCAGGCCCGGGTCGACTCGCGCCGCGGCCGGGTCTCCTTCCCGGATCCGGGCCGACCGGCGGCTGGTGGCGCGCACGGCGATGGCCTGCATGACCGAGGCCACCCCGTAGCAGAAGGCCGACACCAGCGCGGCGACCAGGCTCGCCCACATAGCTTCGACCCTACGCTGTCGTCACGACACTGATCAGATAGCAGATCCGCGGGCGCTCCCCCGGACCGGCCCATCCCGTGCACATGCCGCGCCAGCGGCCGGCCCGCAGCTGCCCGGGGCGGGGTCAGGCGCGGCCGGCCAGCCGCTCGGTGACGGCCGCGCGCACCTCGTCCGGGCTGGTGAAATGCACGGAGCGCAGCCCGAGCGCGGCGGCCGCGGCCACGTTCTCGCTGCGGTCGTCGATGAAGATGACATCCTCGGCGCTGGCCCCGAGCCCAGCCAGCGCGCGGTTGTAGCATCTCGGATCCGGCTTGGCGACCTTCAGCTGACAGCTGAAAAATAGGTGACGGAATTGCGCGGCCACTGGCAGCGCGCCAATCGCCTCGGCCAGTTCCCCGGGCGCGTTCGACAGCAGCGCGAGCGGCAGCCCCGCGGCGGCGAGGTCCTCGATCAGCGCCACCGTGCCCGCCTGGAGCCGCAGCCACGAAGCGCTGTCCAGACGGCTGAGCTCGGAGATCTGGGCGTCGCTGAAGTCGCGGCCCAGGTCGCGCCCCACCTGCCGCCAGTACCCGGCCGCGTCCAGTTCTGCGAGGTCGTAGGCGCGCCGCCATTCCCAGTACACGCCCTCCAGGGCCGGAACGCTCACGTCGGCCGCTCCGGCCAGCCACGCCAGCTCCCGTGCCGAGGGGGGGTGCGAGACCACGCCGCCGTAATCGAACATCACCCAGCTCACCCCGCCAGGCTAGGCGCCCGCGAGGTACGCCGCGCCGCGGGGCTGGGCCGGGGCGGCTATCGGGCTGGGCTATCCGACCGATTGATCGGAACCGCCGGGCTGGAGCCCTACGACCGGCTGATGCAGGCCCGGGCAGCCGTTGATCTTGGTGGGGTAGCCGTGCGGCTCGCAGCCCGGCGAGCTGAACACCGCCTGCCCGGGAGGGCTCAGGCCGGCCGCCGTGGCCAGCACCCGCCAGAACCCAGGCGACAGAGCCCGGCGGACCTGGCCGACCCCGGTCACGGTGTCGCAACCCGTCGCCTCGATGGTCACCACCGGAAGCGCCCGGCCGTCCGCCGTGAAACGCAGCTGGTACGTCGTCCCGGGGAACAGCGCCGGGCAGTTGAGGATGCCGTGCGGCATCGCCGGCAGCGCGCACAGCGCCCGCGCCACCGCCCGTGCCTGGGCCGGGCTGACCGCCGCGGCCTGGCCCGGGAGCGAGGTCCGGGCCTGCGGCACGCGGAGCCCGGGCAAGCGGACGATCCGCAGGGCCGTGACCGCCGCAGCGTCCCGGCACAGCGCGGGCTGCGCGGAGCCCGCCCCGGGGCTGGCGGCGGACGGCGACCCGGAAGCCCCGGCCGGGGCGGCACCGCCGCTGCCCGGGGCCGGCGTGGTGCCGCACGCGGCCAGCAAGACCAGGCCCGCCGCGACCGATACCAGCGCGACAGCGGCGCGCCGCAGCGCTCGCCCGGTGCGCGCGCCCCTCCGACGACTCATGACCATTGGACGATCCATAACCCTTGGACGGTGCCGCCGCGGCGCTGGTTCCCTCCTCGAGCAGCCGCGCTGGCGGCGCCCGGTCATGAGGGAGCAGCGGGCGGCCGGGTCACCCCGGTGCTAGACGCCCGCGGCCTGCATGCCGCGCAGTTCGTGCTTGAGCTCCTTGATCTCATCGCGGAGCCGGGCGGCCAGCTCGAACTGCAGCTCGGCGGCGGCGGCGCGCATCTGGTCGCTCAGCTCGGTGATGAGGCCGACCAGATCCTCGCGGGCGGGCCCGCCCTCGCCCGGGGCGGCCTCGCCGTGCTCTCCGCGTGCCGCGGCCGCGGCCGACGCCGCCGCCCTGGCCCGGGAGGACAGGCCGGGCACCGGCGCCTTGCCCCGGCTCTGCTGTCGTCCGGAACCCCCGAGGAGCTTCTCGGTATCCGCGTCTTCCCGGGTGAGCTGGTCCAGGATGTCGGCAATCCGCTTGCGCAGCGGCTGCGGGTCGATCCCCCGCTCGGTGTTGTAGGCGACCTGCTTGGCCCGCCGCCGGTTCGTCTCGTCGATCGCCCGCTGCATCGACGGCGTCACCTGGTCGGCGTACATGTGCACCTGGCCGGAGACGTTGCGCGCCGCGCGGCCGATGGTCTGGATCAGCGACGTGCCGGACCGCAGAAAGCCCTCCTTGTCCGCGTCCAGGATCGACACCAGCGACACTTCGGGCAGGTCCAGTCCCTCGCGGAGCAGGTTGATCCCCACCAGCACGTCGTACTCGCCGAGGCGGAGCTCGCGCAGCAGCTCCACCCGACGCAAGGTGTCTACCTCGCTGTGCAGGTACCTGGCCCTGACCCCGAGCTCCAGCAGGTAATCGGTGAGGTCCTCGGCCATCTTCTTGGTCAGCGTGGTCACCAGGACCCGCTCGTCACGCTCGGCCCGCTCCCTGATCTCGTGCACGAGGTCGTCGATCTGGCCCTTGGTCGGCTTGATGATCACCTCGGGATCGATGAGCCCGGTCGGCCGGATCACCTGCTCGGTCACCTCGCCGTGCACCTGCTGCAGCTCGTAGGGACCGGGGGTGGCCGACAGGTACAGCGTCTGCCCGATCCGGTCGTTGAACTCCTCCCAGCGCAGCGGGCGGTTGTCGATCGCGCTCGGCAGCCGGAAGCCGTGCTCGACCAGGACCCTCTTCCGGGACACGTCGCCCTCGTACATGGCGCCGATCTGCGGCACCGTGTTGTGCGACTCGTCGATGACCAGGAGAAAATCCTCGGGGAAGTAGTCGAGCAGCGTGTTGGGCGGGCTGCCGGCCTCGCGTCCGTCGATGTGCCGCGAATAGTTCTCGATCCCCGAGCAGCTGCCCACCTGGCGCAGCATCTCGATGTCGTAAGTGGTGCGCATCCGCAGCCGCTGCGCCTCGAGCAGCTTGCCTGCCTGCTCGAGCTCGGCGAGCCGCTCCGCGAGCTCCACCTCGATACCGGCGATGGCGCGCTCCATCCGTTCCGGGCCCGCGACGTAGTGCGTGGCCGGGAAGATGTACAGCTCGTCGTCCTCGCTGATCACCTCGCCGGTCAGCGGGTGCAGCGTCATCAGCCGCTCGATCTCGTCGCCGAACATCTCGATCCGGAGGGCCATCTCCTCGTAGACCGGGATCACCTCGATGGTGTCGCCGCGGACCCGGAACGTGCCCCGGGTGAACGACAGGTCGTTGCGCACGTACTGCATGCCGACGAGCTTGCGCAGCAGCGCGTCCCGGTCGATGGTGCCGCCCACGTTCAGCTTCAGCATCCGGTCCACGTACTCCTGCGGGGTGCCGAGGCCGTAGATGCAGGACACCGACGCCACCACGATCGTGTCCCTGCGGGTAAGCAGGGAGTTGGTCGCCGAGTGCCGCAGCCGTTCCACCTCGTCGTTGATCGAGGAGTCCTTCTCGATGTAGGTGTCGGTCTGCGGTACGTACGCCTCCGGCTGGTAGTAGTCGTAATACGAGACGAAGTACTCGACGGCGTTGTTCGGCAGCATCTCGCGCAGCTCGTTGGCGAACTGCGCGGCGAGGGTCTTGTTCGGCAGCATGACCAGCACCGGGCGCTGCAGCCGCTCCGCCAGCCAGGCGACCGTCGCGGTCTTGCCGGTCCCGGTCGCGCCGAGCAGCACGGTGTC
>CAWIDQ010000075.1:0-36577 GCA_963834695.1 uncultured Actinomycetota bacterium | reverse complement strand
GGCTAGAACAGGAACTCCGGCGAGGCGCTGGCGCGGCCGGACGCTCAGGGTCCGGCCGCGCGCCGCCGCAGCTCCGCCCACAAGTTCGCCGACCTGGCGGTCCAGCTCGGCCAGCGAGCCCGAGTTGTCGATCACGATGTCGGCGATGGCCAGCCGCTGCTCCCGGCTGGCCTGCGCTGCCATCCTGGCCATGGCCTGCTCGCGGGTCATGCCGCGGCGGCGGATGAGCCGCTCGGCCTGCACCTTCGGCGGTGCGTCGACGACCACGACGACGTCGTAGGCGCCAGCCCGGCCGTTCTCCGCGATCAGCGGGACGTCGTGCACGACGATCGAGCCTGGCCGGCGCCGCGCTCCAGCTCGGCCATCCGGCTCGCCACTCTCGGGTGGACGATCGCGTTGAGCTTGCCGCGCAGCTCCGGGTCGGCGAAGACGATGTCGCCGAGCCGGGCCCGGTCCAGCGTCCCGTCCGGGGTCAGCACCCCGGGCCCGAACGCCGCGACCACCTCAGCCAGGCCCTCGGTCCCCGGCTCGACGACCTCCCTGGCGATCTGGTCCGCGTCAATCACGACCGCGCCGTACGCCGCCAGCCGCCGCGACACCTCGCTCTTCCCGGAGCCAATCCCCCCGGTAAGCCCAACCCTCAGCACCCCATGATCCTAAGCGGAGCCGCGAGAGGGTCGCTGCGCCCTGATGATCTCAAGCGGAGCCGGCGTGCCCATACCGGAGGCGTAAACGTTGCCGAGGCAAGTCCGCGACTAGGCGTCTCGGGCCAACGGCAGGCATGCGGTGATGACGTGCGCCCATCCGCAGGTATGGGCGCGTCGGCGGAGCGCCCCGCAGATATCGGTGCGCTCGGCGGAGCGCCCCTCAGTTCCCGCCGGAGAGCTTGTCCCGCAGCGCGGCCAGCGCCTCGTCGGAGGCCAGTGTGCCGGTGGCCTCGGGCTCGGGCTCGGGCTTCTCCCTGGGGGTTGACCCGCTGCTCCCGTTGGCCGCTACGTCGGCCGCATCGGACCGGCGCGCTCGGCGACCTGCTGCTGGTGCGCCTGCGTACCGGGACCGGGCCTCGGCGTACTGGTGCTCCCACTCCTCGCGCTGGTGCTCGTACCCCGGCAGCCACTCCTGGGTCTCGGGGTCGAAGCCCTCCGGGTAGATGTAGTTGCCCTGATCGTCGTAGGTCGCGGGCATGCCGTACAGCGTCGGGTCGAACTCCTCCCCGACGGCCTCGCCGATCGTGCCCTCGTTGGCCTGCTTGAGCGACAGGCTGATCCGGCGCCGGTCCAGGTCGATATCGATGATCTTGACGAAGATCTCGTCGCCGACCTGCACCACCTGCTCGGGGATCTCCACGTGCCGGTCCGCGAGCTCGGAGATGTGCACCAGGCCCTCGATGCCCTCCTCCACCCGGACGAACGCGCCGAACGGCACCAGCTTGGTGACCCGGCCCGGCACGACCTGCCCGATCTGGTGGGTCCGGGCGAACTGCTGCCAGGGGTCCTCCTGCGTGGACTTCAGCGACAGCGAGACCCGCTCCCGGTCCATGTCCACGTCGAGCACCTCGACCGTGACCTCCTGGCCGACCTCGACCACCTCTCCGGGGTGGTCGATGTGCTTCCAGGACAGCTCGGACACGTGCACCAGGCCGTCCACGCCGCCCAGGTCGACGAACGCGCCGAAGTTGACGATCGAGGAGACCGTGCCCCTGCGGATCTGGCCCTTCTGCAACGTGTTCAGGAAGTTCTGGCGAACTTCCGACTGCGTCTGCTCGAGCCAGGCCCGGCGGGACAAGACCACGTTGTTGCGGTTCTTGTCCAGCTCGATGATCTTCGCCTCGATCTCCCGGCCGACGTACGGCTGCAGGTCGCGGACCCGCCGCATCTCCACCAGGGAGGCGGGCAGGAATCCGCGCAGGCCGATGTCCAGGATCAGGCCGCCCTTGACGACCTCGATGACGGTGCCGGTGACCACGCCGTCCTCGTCCTTGATCCTCTCGATCGTGCCCCAGGCGCGCTCATACTGGGCGCGCTTCTTGGAGAGGATCAGCCGGCCTTCCTTGTCCTCCTTCTGCAGGACCAGGGCCTCGATGTGCTCGCCGCTCTTAACGACCTCGTGCGGGTCGACGTCGTGCTTGATCGACAGCTCGCGGGACGGGATTACGCCCTCGGTCTTGTAGCCGATATCGAGCAGGACCTCATCTCGATCGACCTTGACGACGGTCCCCTCTACTATGTCGCCGTCGTTGAAGTACTTGATGGTCTCGTCGATCGCGGCGAGGAAGGCCTCCTCGGAACCGATGTCGTTGACCGCTACCTTGGGGGTCGAGGTGGCCTCGGTGCTGCTCGTCATGTGTGGGTGGACTCCGGATACGGACAGGGTGTGTGGACGCACGCCGTGCACAGATCAATCCGCCATGGCGGCCAGGAGTGACTGGACTTGCCTGGCCAGAGTGACCGGCCACGACCTGCCTTAGCGGCGACCCGTGGCTGCCTGACCATGGCGGACTGCAAGAAACACAGCGCAGCGATCAGGATATGAGAGCGCAGCCCTGCCGGTCAATCTGACAGCCCTAGGCAATTTGCTGCGGCTAGGCGGGTTATCGGCCGGAATGACCCGCCGCCCGGCCGCTCGCCGCCTAGTGAGCGGCGTCGGCCCAGCTACGCCCGGTACCCATCGACACCTCGAGCGGCACCGTGAGCTGGAACGCTCCGCACATGGCCGTCTGGACCAGTTCCTTGAGCTGGTCCAGTTCGCCGGGGGCCACCTCGAACAGCAGCTCATCGTGGACCTGGAGCAGCATCCGGGACCGCAACCCCTGGCCATGTATTTGTCGCTGTACAGCCAGCATGGCCACCTTGATGATGTCAGCGGCCGAGCCCTGGATCGGCGCGTTGAGCGCCATCCGCTCCGCCATCTCCCGGCGCTGCCGGTTGTCGGACACGAGGTCCGGCAGGTAGCGGCGGCGGCCCAGGATGGTCTGGGTATAGCCGTCCTGACGGGCCTGCGCGACCACCTGCTCCAGGTAGTCCCGGACGCCGCCGAACTCGTCGAAATAGTCGTCCATGAACGCGCGGGCCTCGTCCCGGCTGACCCGCAGCTGCTGCGACAGGCCGTAGTCGGACAGTCCGTAGGCCAGCCCGTAGTTCATGGCCTTGATCTTGCTGCGCAGCTCGACCGTGACTTCCTCCGGCGACACCCCGAACACCCGGGACGCGGTCTCCGCGTGGAAGTCGTGACCCGAGCCGAACGCGTCGGCCAGCGCCTGGTCCCCGGACAGGTCCGCCATGATGCGCAGCTCGATCTGGCTGTAGTCGGCGGTCAGCAGGCACTCGTAGCCGGGGCCGACCACGAACGCCAGCCGGATGCGGCGCCCCTCCTCGGTCCGGATCGGGATGTTCTGCAGGTTCGGGTCGGTGGAGGAGAGCCGGCCGGTGGCGGCGATCATCTGGTTGTAGGTGGTGTGGATCCGGCCGTCCACGTTCGCCATCGGGATCAGCGAGTCCACGATGCTCTTCAGCCTGGCCACGTCGCGGTGCCGCAGCAGGTGCGCCAGGACCGGGTGGCCGGTCTGCGCCAGCAGGCTGGTCAGCGCCTCGGAGTCGGTGGTGTACCCGGTCTTGATCCGCTTGGTCTTGGGCAGGCCGAGCTCGGTGAACAGGACCTCCTGCAGCTGCTTGGGCGAGCCGAGGTTGAACTCGTGCCCGGTGACCGCGAAGGCGGCCTGCTCGGCGGCCTTGACCTCGCCGCCCAGGCTCGCCGACATGTCGGCGAAGTGGTCGACGTCCGCGGCGATCCCGGCCCGCTCCATCTCGGCGAGCACGCCGACCAGCGGCAGCTCCACCTCGGCGAGCAGCCGCGTCGCGCCGCGCTGCTCCAGGTCGGCGTCGAGCGCATCGGCGAGCTCGGCGGTCGCCAGGGCCCGCTGGGCCAGCGCGGTCGCTGCCTCGGCCTCGCCCTCCAGGTCGAGCGTGAGCTGGCCGGAGGCGTTCCGCCTCTGGTCAGCTCGCGGCCGGTGTAGCGCAGGGCCAGGTCGGCCAGGTCGAACGAGCGCTGGCCGGGCAGCGCCAGGTAGGCGGCGAGCGCGGTGTCGCTGGTCAGACCGCGCAGCTCCAGGCCGCGGGCCGCCAGCGCGTGCATCGGCCCCTTGGCGTCGTGCAGCGCCTTCGGCCGCGGGGTCGGCCAGCCAGGCCGCCAGCGCGCGCTCGTCGTCCTCGGTCAGCGCGGTCGGGTCGAGGTAGGCGCGGGCGCTGTCCGGGCGCGGCCAGCGCAAGCCCGTCCAGGTCGCCAGTGCCCCGTCCCCAGCTTCCGCTGACGGCCAGGCCGATCCGGCCCGCCCTGGCGTGCTCGGCGAGCCACTGGCCACCTCCCCGGGCCGAGCCGTCCTGCCTCACGTCGAACCCGCCCTCGCCGCGGGCGACCTGCGGCGGCGGCCGCCGGGTCGGCGGCTATCCCGTTAGGCAAGGTGGCCTAGAGCCGGTCGCGCAGGACGCGGAACTGCAGCGTGTCGAAGAGCTGGTGGATCTTCTCCCGGTCCCAGGGGGCCGGGTGCAGCTCCTGCGGGCCGACCTCGAGCGGCACGTCGCGGGCCAGCTCGGTGAGCTGCCGGTTGCGAAGCACGTCGGCGAGGTGCTCGCGCAGGTTGTCCCCGGCCCGGCCCTTGACCTCGTCGACCCGGTCCACCAGCTGGCCTCAGCGAGCCGAACTCGGCCATCCACTTCGCCGCGGTCTTCTCGCCCACGCCGGGGATGCCGGGCAGGTTGTCGCTCGGGTCACCGCGCAGCGCGGCGAAGTCTGGGTACTGCACCGGGGTGAGCCCGTACTTCTCGGCCACCGCCGCCGGCGTGAACCTGGTCATGTCGCTGATCCCGCGCCTGGTCATCAGCACGGTCACGTCGTCGCTCACCAGCTGGAGCACGTCGCGGTCACCGGTGACGATCAGCACGTTCATGTCCTCGGCCGCCGCCTGCGGTGGCCAGCGTGGCGATGATGTCGTCGGCCTCGTAGCCCGCCGCCGACAGGCGCCGGATGCCGAGCGCGTCGAGCACCTCGAAGATCAGGCTGAGCTGCCCGCGGAAGTCCGCGGGCGTCTCCCGGCGGTTGGCCTTGTACTCGACGTACTGCTCGTGCCGGAACGTCGGCTCGCTGCGGTCGAACGCCACCGCGACGTGCGTCGGCTTCTCGTCGCGCAGCACGTTGATCAGCATCGCGGTGAACCCGTAGACCGCGTTCGTCGGCTGGCCGGTCGTGGTGGAGAAGTTCTCGATCGGCAGCGCGAAGAACGCCCGGTAGGCCAGCGAATGACCGTCGAGCAGGAGGAGTCGGTCCTGCCGCTCGTCACTTGTGTCGCCACGTTCCGATCCTATGGTCCGAACGGGCTGCGGTATCCCCGTCCGCCACCTGCGTGCCGCTGCGGGTGCGAAGTGGCGGACGGGGACCGCGGTTAAGCGATGTTACGAGGAGAACGCGAAGATGGTCGTGGAGGTGAAGGTCTTGCCCGCCCAGCTCCGTGGAGGGGAAGTTGGGCTGGTTGGGCGAGTTCGGGAAGTGCTGGGTCTCGAACGTGTAGGCCGCGCCCTGGCGGTAGGTGTGACCGCTGATGCCGATCAGCGTCCCGGTGAGGAAGTTGCTGGTGTACACCTGGACGCCAGGCTGGTCGGTCCACACGGTGAGCTCGCGGCCGCTGGCCGGGTCCCAGGCGCGGGCGGCGAGGTTGAGGCTGTCCGGGCCGGTGGTGGCCGGCGTCTGCGCGTTCAGCACCCAGTTGTGGTCATAACCCTGGGCGATCTGCAGCTGGTTGTACCCGGGCGAGTTGAAGTTGGCGCTGTAGTCCTGGATCCGGGAGCCGATCGTCTGCGGGGTAGTGAAGTCGAACGGGGTGCCGAAGACCGAGGCCTCGTAGCCGAGCGGGATCTGGGTCGTGTCCGTCGGCGTGTACTTGTTCGCGTTGATCTGCAGGAGCTGGCCGTAGGCCGAGCCCGGGAACGAGGCCTCGCCGGCCAGGTTGAAGTAGGCGTGGTTGGTCAGGTTCAGCACCGTATTTAGGTTCGGACGACTCGTTGGTCGGTCGTAGTGGATGCCGAGTTGGTTCGCGTTGTTCAGGGTGAAGGTGACGCACGACCTTAAGCGTGGCCGGGTAGCCGGTGCAGCCGTTGGGGCAGCCGGGGCTGCCCGGGGCGCCGCCGGGTCACCGTTCGGGCTGACCAGCTTCAGCGTCACGCCAACCTCGTTCTTCGTGGAGATCAGCCTGCCTGCGACCAGATGTGGTTGCCGAAGCCGACCAGGCCGCCGTGCAGGCTGTTGACGCCGTTATTGATCGGCAGGGTGTAGGTCTCCAGGCCGCTCGGCTGCCGCAGCTGGAACGTGCCCTTGGCGATACGGTTGCCGTACCGGCCGATGGTCTCGCCGAAGTAGGGGCCGCCGTTCGCAGTCACCGGCGGGCTGTCAAAGTTCACGTAGTCCTGGAGGGTCTTGAAGCCCAGGACAACGTCGGCCTCCTTGCCGTTGCGGCCCGGCACCGTGATCGACTGGGTGATCGCGCCGTAGCTGAGCAGCCTGACCTGCATGCCGCGGCAGTTGGTCATCGTGTAGCGGAACACCTGGGTGAGCTTGCCGGTGTAGGGCTCGATGGTCTTGCCGAAGGGCTGCCGGGAAATGGTGGTGCCGCACTGGTGATGGGCCGGCGACGCGGACGCCTGGCCCATGGCCGTGGCGCCCACTAGCCCGGCGGCGAGGACGGCGGCCGCTCCGACCCGGACCGCCGGCCTGGCGATGCTGGACGTTAACACGTTGCGCATGGTGCCCTCCTGTCTTAGAGATCCTGCTGGGTACGACGGCTTCCGTAGGGCATTGTTAGCGCTAACAACAGGTCATGTCACCCTCTTCGCCATACAAACGACTACTTTTTCGTGATGAATCGTTAGGGTGCTGGAATAATTTATGTCAAGTGTCACGATATGTAATGAATCCGGCACACGGCGCGGCGCCGATCTTGGACCCTGGACCGGGAACCGGGTGAGGCCTAAAGTGGCCCGCGCGGGGTCGTGAGCGGTCTGGGCGGGTCTGGCTGGCAGGGCTGGTCGGGAGCGTCCAGGCTGGTCGGGGCCAGGCGGGTCCAGAGCGGACCCAGATGCCTATCCGGTGAATACCCGCTGGCCAGCGGGCTCCTAGGCTTCCTCCTGCAAGCACGACTCGAGGTCCGTCACCAACTCGCGGAGGTACTGGTGGGAGACGACCCAGTGGCAGACAGCCCAGCGGCTAGCAGTGAGCGGATCCGGGCTGCCTACGAAGAGGCGAGCGCGGGCACGCTTCCCGGCCGCATGAACATCAAGATCGCCGAGGCTTCCCCCCGGCGGGTCGTGGGGACCATGCCGGTCGCCGGTAACACCCAGGCCTACGGCATCCTGCACGGTGGCGCCTCGTGCGTGCTGGCTGAGACCCTCGGCTCGCTCGGCTCTGCCCTGCACGCGGGCCCGGACCGGGTCACGGTCGGGATCGAGATCAACGCCACGCACCACCGAAGCGCCTCGCAAGGAGAGCTCACCGGAGTCGCAACGCTCCTGCACGGCGGCCGCACTCTGACCACGTACGAGATCGTCATCACCGACGACCTGGGCCGGCGCATCTGCACCTCCAGGCTGACCTGCCTGCTCCGCAACGCGGTCCCGGGCGATGGCAGGCTGCCGGCGAGCGACTCCTGACGCCTCCGCGCCGCCGACACATCTGCCTGCCGATGCGCCGGGCGGCGGCGCGACGCCGTCCCGCCCGCCGCCGTCCCGTCAGCGGTCGTCGTCCCGCCTGCGGCCGTGGTCTCACCCGCGGCCGCCCTTCCCGTCTGCGGCCCTCCTCCCCCACCTGCGGGTTAAGGGACGTTTATCCCATACCGGCCAGTGAATGTACCCGCCTTTGCGCGACGCGGTGGGGCATCGCTACGGTGGTCTGCAGAGCCCGGAGAAGCCGAGTAGAGAACGTGCCGGCCCGGGGAAGGCTGACATGGCACCAAAGGCTTCCCGGGCTCCCTGCTGCCCGCGATTCCGGGCCAGTAGCAGGGCAAACCGGCAGAGCCGCTCCGCGAACCGGGCGGCGCAGCGGACCGGTCGCTTGCTCAGCCCGTGCTTTCTCCGGCCTCGCTCGCGCTGGCCGGCTTTTCGCCAGCCTCACCCGGTGCCGCCTTGCCCCGGCCGGTTTTGCCTGGACCGCTCTTGCCTCCGCCCGGCTCGCTTGCCCCGCTCTTGCGCCCGCTGGCCTGGCTTGTTCCGCCCTCGCGTGCTCCCGGCTCGGCTCCCCCGGAGTCCCGGTTCTGGCTCTCGGCTGAATCAGGCGCCGACCCCTGGGTTCCCTGCAAGACCTCCTCGGCCACGGCACGCATGGTCATCCGGCGGTCCATCGAACTCTTCTGGATCCAGCGGAACGCCTCGGCCTCGGTCATTCCCCGCTCGGCTTGGAGCAGCCCCTTGGCGCGGTCAAGCAGCTTCCGCACCTCCAGCCGGTCCTTGAGGTTGGTGACCTCGGTCTCAAGCGCCGAGACCTCCTGGAACCGGCTCACCGCGATCTCGATCGCGGGGACCAGATCGGCCTTGGTGAAGGGCTTGACCAGGAACGCCATCGCCCCGGCGTCCCGGGCCCGCAGCACGAAATCACGCTGCGAGAAGGCGGTGAGGATGACGACCGCGGCGAGGTGATCCGCCGTGATCCGCTCGGCGGCAGAGATCCCGTCCAGGCCGGGCATCTTGATGTCCATGATCACCAAGTCCGGCCGGAGGCTCTCGGTCAGCTTGACGGCAGCCTCGCCGTCCGACGCCTCGCCGACGACGGCGTAGCCGTCCTCCTCGAGCATCTCCTTGAGGTCGAGGCGGATCAGTGCTTCATCCTCGGCGATCACCACGCGAAACGGGGTCTGACTCACCCGCTGAGCGTATCGTGGACCAGGCGATGGCATGAGGTGACCATGCCAGGTTGTGACCTAAATTGCCCTAAAAGGGCCGGAATGGCGGAATTGGCTTACGCGGATGCCTCAAAAGCATCTGTCCGAAAGGACATGCGGGTTCGAGTCCCGCTTCCGGCACCAAAGATGGCGCCGCCAAGTCTGTCGGTGCCATTTGCAACAATGAACTCATGTACCCGTCAGCCACAGTTGAACTGGCTAAGCTCTTATCTGACCTTGGAACATTAGATCGTGAGAACGCTGCAATCTGCGGCGTGTCGGTCCGCGCTATTCGCCACTGGCGTGCGGGTAATCGCCGTGCTGGTCCGAAGCGACCGCCAGTGCCAACCTGCCCTCGCTGCGACGGACGAGCCCTAAACGACGAAGCCTACGCATACCTGCTCGGTCTCTATCTCGGTGACGGTCACATCACCCACGGTCGGAAGACGTACGTCCTGTGGGTGGCATGTTCGGATGCATGGCCGGGCCTGCTTAGCCGAGCAAAACAGACAATGTCGCTCGTCATGCCCACGTCCAGCGTCTTCTGTTCTTCTCAGAACGGAGTTGCCTGTACCTATGTCAAGAGCGTGTCAAAGCATTGGCCGTGCCTGTTTCCGCAGCATGGGCCGGGCCGGAAGCACGAGCGCGCCATCGTGCTCGAGGCTTGGCAGGAGGAGATCGTGGCCAGCCATCCCGGCGATCTCGCTCGCGGGTTGTTTCACTCCGACGGCTGCCGGCTGACCAACCGGGTCCGGCGCCCGCTCAAGGACGGAGACCGCTGGTATGAGTATCCGCGGTACCTGTTCGTCAACAGGTCCGCCGACATACACCGGCTGTGCGGCGAGGCGCTGGACCGGCTCGGCGTGGCCTGGCGGTTCTCGAAGCCGACCACGATCTCGGTCGCGCGCCGGGAGGCGGTGGACAGGCTCGACGAGTTCGTCGGCCCGAAGTACTGATCAGCCAGGAGAACGCTTCAGCCAGGAGCGCTCACCAGTCGCAACCGCCAGGCGAGTCCAGGGACCCGCGCCGCTACGATGGGCCGGTGCCGTTGCGTGCCATCGACTTCCACGTGCACCTGCCCACGCCGGATTGGCTGGACGGCAGCATGGCCGGCTACGTCGAGGCGGCCGAAGCGTACTTCAGGTCCCCGGTGCAGCGGGCCACGCTGGACGATCTCGCGGAGAGATACCGCGAGCTTGACGTTATGGCGGTGCTCCTCGCGTGGGACGCCGAGACGGCCACCGGACGCCCGCGCGTGCCCAACGAGACGGTGGCGGACGCCTGCCGCGAGTACCCGGACGTGTTCGCCGGATTCGGCTCCGCGGACCCGCACAAGGGAGACGCGGCCGTCGCCGAGGTCGAACGGATCGCCGAGGCCGGCCGAGCGGGGTGAAGTTTCATCCGTCGCTGCAGGCCTTCGCCCCGGACGACCCGGGTTACTGGCCGATCTTCGCCGCGTGCCAGGAACACGGCCTGATTGCCCTCTTCCACACCGGGACCAGCGGGATCGGCGCGGGCCAGCCCGGCGGCCAGGGCATCCGGCTCGATTACGCCCAGCCGATCAGGCTGGACCCGGTCGCCGCGGCGCACCCGGACCTGACCATCGTGGCCGCGCATTTCGGCTGGCCGTGGCAGAGCGAACTGATCGCGATCGCACTGCACAAGACCAACATGTACATCGACATCTCCGGCTGGTCGCCGCGGCGGATCCCGCCGGAGGTGATCAGCGAGATGCGCGGGCGGCTGTCCGCCCGGTTCCTGTGGGGCAGCGACTTCCCGTTCCTGACCCCGGAACGGTGCCTGGCGGAGTTCGACGCCCTGGACATTCCCGCCGACGTGGCCGACCAGGTGCTCTACGGCAACGCCGCCCGCATCCTCGGCCTCGGCTGACCCGCTTGGCCTGGCCTCAGCCCACGGGATTCCGTGACGGCATCCGCGCCGGGTCAGGTGAGGGGGCGCGCGGTGGGCGGGATCGGGATGGGGAGCAGGGTGTCCCCGGCCAGGTAGCGGTCCACGGCGGCCGCGGCCGACCGGCCCTCGGCGATGGCCCACACGATCAGCGACTGGCCGCGGCCCATGTCCCCGGCGACGAAGACGCCCGGGACCGACGTGGCGTACGAGCCGTCCCTCGCCACGTTGCCCCGCGCGTCGAAGTCCACGCCGAGGTCGGTGAGCAGGCCGCCGCGCTCGGCGCCGGTGAATCCCATCGCCAGCAGGACCAGGTCGCACCGCAGTTCCCGCTCGGTGCCGGGCACCGGCGCGAAGCCGCGTTCCGACGGCTCCACGTCGACCAGCTGCAGGGCCCGCACCCGGCCCGCCTCGTCGGCCAGGAACTCCTGGGTCGAGACGGCGTAAAGGCGATCGCCGCCTTCCTCGTGGGCGCTGGACACCCGGTAGACCATCGGGTAGGTGGGCCACGGCTGGCTGTCCGGCCGCCGGTCCGGCGGCCGCGGCATGATCTCCAGCTGGGCCACGGACGCGGCCCCCTGCCGCAGCACGGTGCCGAGGCAGTCGGCGCCGGTGTCGCCGCCGCCGATGATCACCGCGTGGCGCCCGCGGGCCGTGATCGCCGGGCCGCGGCCGCCGTCCCCGCGGGCCACCTCCCGGTTGGCCAGCGGCAGGTACTCCATCGCCTGGTGGATGCCGTCCAGCCCGGTGCCGGGTACCGGCAGGCCCCGCGGCACGGTACAGCCTCCCGCCAGCACGACCGCGTCGAAGTCGGCCCGGAGCTGGCCGGCGGTCACGTCCACGCCGACGTTCACGCCGCACCGGAACACGGTGCCCTCGGCCAGCATCTGCACCAGCCGCCGGTCCAGGTGCCGCTTCTCGAGCTTGAACTCGGGGATCCCGTAACGGAGCAGGCCGCCGGGCCGGTCGGCCCGCTCGTACACCGTCACCGCGTGGCCGGCCCGGGTGAGCTGCTGCGCCGCGGCCAGCCCGGCCGGGCCGGAGCCGACCACCGCCGCCCGCCTGCCCGCCGCCGTGGCCGCCGCCGACGGGCGCTGCGGCGGCACCCAGCCTTCGGCCCAGGCTCGGTCGATGATCTCGACCTCGACCTGCTTGATCGCCACCGGGTCGGCGTTGATGCCGAGCACGCACGCGGCCTCGCACGGCGCCGGACAGAGCCGACCGGTGAACTCGGGGAAGTTGTTGGTGGCGTGCAGCCGCTCGGCCGCGGCCCGCCAGTCGCCCTCCCAGACCAAGTCGTTCCACTCCGGGATCAGGTTCCCGAGCGGGCAGCCGTTGTGGCAGAACGGGATACCGCAGTCCATGCACCGCCCGGCCTGTTGCTCCAGGTCGCCCCGGCTGAACTCGGTGTACACCTCGCGCCAGTCCTGGATCCGGACGTCGACCGGCCGCCGGGCGGGGGTCTGCCGGGGTGTGGTCAGGAAGCCCTTGGGATCTGCCATGGCTGACTCAGCCCCCTTAGCCCCGGGCCGCGGCCATGACGGCCTCGTTCACGTCGAGCCCGTCGCGCTCGGCGCGCTGCGCCGCGGCCAGGACCCGCTTGTAGTCCTTGGGCATCACTTTCCCGAACCGGCCGAGCGCCGACGCCCAGCCGGCCAGCAGCCGGGCCGCGACCGCCGAGCCGGTCTCGTCGAGGTGGCGCTGCACCAGGTCCCGCAGGAACTCGGCGTCCTCGGCGTCGAGCGGGTCCAGGTCGGCCATTTCGAGGTTCACCGCGCCGGGCTGCGGGTCGAGCAGGTAGGCGACGCCGCCCGACATGCCGGCCGCGAAGTTGCGGCCCACCGGGCCGAGCACGGCCACCCGGCCGCCGGTCATGTACTCGCAGCCGTGATCGCCGGTTCCCTCGGCCACCGCGGTCGCGCCCGAGTTCCGCACGCAGAACCGCTCGCCGACCACGCCGCGCAGGAGCATCTCCCCGTCGGTCGCGCCGTATCCGATCACGTTGCCCGCTATCACCTGCTGCTCGGCGGTGAAGGCTGCGCGGGGGTCGGGCGCGGCGATGATCCGCCCGCCGGACAGTCCCTTGCCGAGATAGTCGTTGGCGTCACCGGCCAGCCGGAGGGTTACGCCGCGGGGCAGGAACGCGCCGAACGACTGGCCGGCGGACCCGCGCAGCGAGATGTCGATCGTGTTGTCGGGCAGTCCCGGCCCGCCCCAGCGTCTGGTCACCTCGTAGCCGAGCATGGTCCCGACGGTCCGGTTGACGTTCCGGACCGGAAGCTCCAGCCGGACCGGGGTCCCGTCGGCCAGCGTCCCCTCGGCGAGCTGGATCAGCGTGTTGTCCAGGGCGCGGTCGAGGCCGTGGTCCTGGCCGGTGGCCGCGTGCCGGGCGGCTCCGGGCCCCAGCTCGGGGACGTGCAGGACCGGGGTCACGTCGAGGCCGGCCGCCTTCCAGTGCTCGACCGCGGCCGCGGTGTTCAGCAGCTCGGCCCGGCCGACGGCCTCGGCGAGGGTGCGGAACCCGAGCCGGGCCAGGTACTCCCGTACCTGCTGCGCCAGGAACTCGAAGAAGGTCACCACGAACTCCGGCCGCCCGGCGAATCGCTTGCGCAGCTCGGGATTCTGGGTGGCGACCCCGACGGGGCAGGTGTCCAGGTGGCAGACCCGCATCAGCACGCAGCCGGCCACCACGAGCGGCGCGGTGGCGAAGCCGAACTCCTCCGCCCCGAGCAGGGCCGCGACGATCAC
This sequence comes from uncultured Actinomycetota bacterium, assembly GCA_963834695.1. GTDB lineage: Bacteria > Actinomycetota > Actinomycetes > Streptosporangiales > Streptosporangiaceae > JASHPR01. The sequence continues at coordinate 23,007 of CAWIDQ010000075.1, read as the reverse complement.
GTCGCGGCCGGTCTTCAGCTGCCCGTCCACCTGGACCACGATCCGGTCCCGCAGCCCGTTGCGCAGCAAGGTCTGCTGGGTCTCGGCCAGCCCGAGCTCCCACGGCGCGCCGGCGTGCTTGATGCTGGTCAGCGGCGCGGCGCCGGTGCCGCCGTCGTGCCCGGAGATCAGCACCACGTCGGCGTGGGCCTTGGACACTCCCGCGGCGACGGTGCCGACCCCGACCTCGGCGACCAGCTTGACGTGCACTCGCGCGGCGGGGTTGGCGTTCTTCAGGTCGTGGATCAGCTGGGCGAGGTCCTCGATCGAGTAGATGTCGTGGTGCGGCGGCGGCGAGATCAGGCCGACGCCCGGGGTCGAGTACCTGGTCCGGGCGATCCACGGGTACACCTTGTGCCCGGGCAGCTGCCCGCCCTCGCCGGGCTTGGCGCCCTGCGCCATCTTGATCTGCAGGTCGCTGGCGTTGACCAGGTACTCGCTGGTCACGCCGAACCGGCCGCTGGCCACCTGCTTGATGGCGGACCGGCGCAGGTCGCCGTTCGGGTCGGGCGCGTAGCGGTCCGGGTCCTCCCCGCCCTCGCCGGTGTTGGAACGCCCGCCGATCCGGTTCATCGCGATGGCCAGGGTCTGGTGCGCCTCCGCCGAGATCGAGCCGTAGGACATCGCGCCGGTGGAGAACCGCCGCACGATGCTGGCGACCGGCTCCACCTCGTCGAGGGGCACCGGCACCGGCGCAGGCCCGGACCCGGACCCGGACCCGGACGACCGTTCGTCGATGCCGCGGATACGCAGCAGGCCGCGCAGGGTCATCAGCCGCGCCGACTGGTCGTCCACCAGCCGGGTGTACTCGGCGAAGATCTCCTGCCGTCGGCTGCGCGTGGCGTGCTGCAGCTTGAACACGGTCTCCGGGCTGAACAGGTGCGGCTCCCCCTCGCGGCGCCACTGGTACTCGCCGCCGGTCTCCAGCCGCCGGTGGGCGGGCCTGGCGTCACGCGCCGGGAAGGCCCGGGCGTGGCGCGCGGCCGTCTCGGCGGCGAGCTCGTCGAACCCGGCGCCGCCCAGGCGGGACGACGTCCCGGCGAAGCAGGCCCCGGTGACCTCGTCGCCGATGCCGATCGCCTCGAAGATCTGGGCGCCGGTATACGAGGCCACCGTGGACACGCCCATCTTGGACATGATCTTCAGCAGCCCCTTGCCCAGGGCCTTGATGAGGTTGGCCTCGGCCTGCCGGGTGGTGATCCCGTCCAGCGCACCGCTGCGGGCCAGGTCCTCGACCGACTCGATCGCCAGGTAGGGGCAGACGCAGGAAGCCCCGTAACCGATCAGCAGGGCGACGTGGTGGCACTCGCGCGCGTCCCCGGCCGCCACGACCAGGCCCACCCGGGTCCGGGTCCGCTCCCTGATCAGATGGTGATGCACGGCCCCGGTAAGCAGCAGGGACGGGATCGGCGCGAACGAGGCGTCGGGGTCGCCGCGATCGGAGAGCACGATAATCCGGGCCCCGCGCGCGATCGCGCCGGATACCTCGGCCCGGATCTCGTCCAGCCGCCCGCGCAGGGCCGCGCCGCCCCCGGCGACCCGGTAGCGGCCGTCCACCACGTGGGCGGCGAAGCCGGGCAGGTCGCCGTCGTCGTTGACGTGGGTGATCTTGGCGAGGTCCCGGTCGCTGATCACCGGGTACGGCACCACGATCTGGCGGCAGGACGCCGGGCCCGGGTGGAACAGGTCATGCTCGGGGCCGGTGGTGGACGCCAGCGACGTGACCAGCTCCTCCCGGATCGCGTCCAGCGGCGGGTTGGTGACCTGGGCGAACAGCTGCGTGAAGTAGTCGAAGATCAGGCGCGGCCGGTCGGAGAGGGCGGCGACGGGCGTGTCGTGGCCCATGGACCCGAGCGCCTCGCTGCCGGTGCGGGCCATGGGCGCCAGGAGCACCCGCAGTTCCTCCTCGGTGTACCCGAACAGCTGCTGCCGGGTGACCAGCGCCTGGCCGCGGTGGCGCACCACGTTCTCGCGGTCGGGCAGCCCGTGCAAGTGCAGCAGCCCCGCGTGCAGCCAGTCCTCGTACGGGTGCTCGGTGGCCAGCGCGGACTTGACCTCCTGGTCTTCGATGATCCGTCCGGCGGAGGTGTCGGCCAGGAAGATCCGGCCCGGCTGCAGCCGCCCCTTGCGCACGACCGTGGCGGGATCGAGGTCGAGCACGCCGACCTCGCTGGCCAGCACGACCAGGCCGTCGCTTGTCACCCAGTAACGGCCCGGCCGCAGCCCGTTCCGGTCCAGCACCGCCCCGATCATGGTCCCGTCGGTGAACGCGATCAGCGCGGGTCCGTCCCACGGCTCCATCAGGGTGGAGTGGAACCGGTAGAAGGCCCGTAGCGCCGGGTCCATCTGCTCGTGGTTCTCCCACGGCTCCGGGATCATCATCAGCACCGCGTGCGGCAGCGACCGCCCGCCCATGTGCAGTAATTCGAGGCACGCGTCGAAGCTCGCCGAGTCGCTGGCCGACTCGTCCAGGATCGGCAGCAGGCGCTCGAGCCCCCGCCCGTCGGCGTCCCGCCCGATGAGGTCGGAGTTCAGCAGTGCCTCGCGCGCCTGCATCCAGTTGCGGTTGCCCCGGATCGTGTTGATCTCGCCGTTATGCGCGATGTACCGGTACGGATGGGCCAGCGGCCAGGACGGGAAGGTGTTCGTGGAGAACCGGGAGTGCACCAGGGCCAGGGCCGAGGCGCACCGGGGATCGGACAGGTCAGGGTAGAACCGCTCCAGCTGCAGCGCGGTGAGCATTCCCTTGTAGACGATCGTCGCCGACGACAGGCTGACGAAGTACGCCCCGGCCTCGTGCTCGGCGCGCTTGCGCAGGCAGAACGCCCGCCGGTCGAGGGCCAGCTCGCGCTCGCCGCCGGTCGAGGCGACGAACAGCTGGGCCAGATGGGGCAGCACGGCACGCGAGCCGCTGCCGCACTGCCGCGGGTCGTGCGGAACGTCGCGCCAGCCCAGGACGGTCAGGCCCTCCAGCGCGGCGATCCGCTCCACCTCAGCCGTGACCGCGGCCCGCTGCGCCGTCCCGGCCGGCAGGAACACCATCCCGGCCGCGTAGCCGCCCGGCTCCGGCAGCCGGAACCCGCAGGCCTCGCGGAACAGCTCGTCGGGGATCTGGGTCAGGATGCCAGCGCCGTCACCGGTATCCGGGTCGCTCCCCTTCGCGCCCCGGTGATCCAGGTTCCGCAGCACGGTGAGCGCCTGGGTCACGATCTCGTGGCTGCGGCGGCCGGGCAGGTCCGCGACGAAGCCCACGCCGCAGGCGTCGTGTTCGTAACGGGCGTCGTAAAGTCCGCGCGGGGCAGGGGTTGCAGCAGGGGCCATCAATACTCCTGTCGTCCGGTCCGCCTGGTCGGCACGTGCGGGTCGGGACGACATTGGCCCTGCGGTGAGCCCGGGAGAGCGCTAGCTGCTCACGGCTGTAACCAGCATTGTAACGAGCATGTGTCCTGAGGCGCGATCTCCCAGGTCACGGGTTGCTTTAGGAAGGCGGGGCGCCGTGGCCGCGCACGCCGGCGGCCAGGTCGGCGGCGAGGTCATGCACGGCGAGCAGCCCGGCGCTCTCGTCGGGTGCGTCGAGGAGGCAGCGCACGAACGCGGACCCGACGATGACCCCGTCGGCGAAGCCCGCGACCTCGGCGGCCTGCGACCGGTCCCGGACGCCGAGCCCGACCGCCACCGGCAGGCTGGTGCACTCCCGGACCCGGCGGACCAGCCCGGCCGCCTGGCCGCCGACGGCATCACGGGTCCCGGTGGTGCCCATCAGCGAGGCCGCGTACACGAACCCGCCGCAGGCCGACGTGATCAGCTTGATCCGCTCGCCGGACGAGCTGGGCGCGACCAGGAAGACCGGGTCGAGCCCGCGGGCGGCCGCCGCCTCCAGCCAGGGCCCGGCTTCCTCCGGGGTCAGGTCGGGGGTGATCAGCCCGCTGCCGCCGGCGGCGGCCAGGTCCCGCGCGAACGCGGCTACGCCGTAGTGATCGACCGGATTCCAGTACGTCATGACCAGGACCGGCACCCCGGTGCCGGCGACCGCCGCCGTGGTGGTCAGCACGTCGGCGACGCGGGTGCCGCCGGCCAGCGCGCGGTGGGCGGCCTCCTGGATGACCGGGCCGTCCATGAGCGGGTCGGAGTACGGCAGGCCGATCTCGATGATGTCGGCCCCGGCCGCGACCATGGTCGTCGCCGCCGCGATCGCCCCGGGCACCGACGGGAATCCGGCCGGCAAGTACCCGACGAGCGCCGCCCGGTTCCCGGCCTTCGCCCTCTCGAACGCGCCGGCGACCGCGCTCACTGGGCGGTCCCGGCGGGCGCGGGCCCGGCCGGGCCAGGCCCGGCGAGGTGGCCGAACCAGTGGGCGGCGATGTCCACGTCCTTGTCCCCGCGCCCGGACAGGTTCACCAGGAGCACCGCGCCCGGGCCGAGTTCCGGTCCGAGCCGCAGCGCCCCGGCCACCGCGTGCGCCGACTCGATGGCCGGGATGATGCCCTCGGTGCGGCACAGCACCGAGAACGCGTCCATCGCCTCGGCGTCGGTGATCGGCCGGTATCTCGGCCCGGCCGGTGTCCCGCAGCCAGGCGTGCTCGGGGCCGACCCCCGGGTAGTCCAGACCGGCGGAGATCGAATGGGACTCGATGGTCTGCCCGTCGCTCGTCCTGCAGCAGGTAGGAGCGCATCCCTGGAACACCCCGGGGGAACCGCCGCGACAGCGTGGCCGCGTGGCGTCCGGTCTCGCCGCCGTCGCCCGCCGGCCTCGCAGCCGATCAGCCGCACGCCTCGTCCGATGAACGCGTGGAAGACCCCGATGGCGTTGGATCCGCCGCCGACGCAGGCGATCACGGCGTCGGGCAGCCGCCCGGCGGCCGCCTGCATCTGCTCGCGCGCCTCGAGGCCGATGACCTGCTGGAAATCACGGACCATCATCGGGAACGGATGCGGGCCCATCACCGAGCCGATGCAGTAGTGGGTGTTGTCGACCGTTGGTCACCCAGTCCCGGAACGCCTCGTTGATGGCGTCCTTGAGCGTCCGGCTGCCGGTCTTGACCGAGACCACCTCGGCGCCGAGCATCTGCATCCGCGCCACGTTGAGCGCCTGCCGCCCGGTGTCCTCCGCGCCCATGTAGACCACGCAGTCCAGGCCGAGCAGCGCGCACGCGGTCGCGGTGGCCACCCCGTGCTGGCCGGCCCGGTCTCGGCGATCACCCGGGTCTTGCCCATCCGCCTGGTGAGCAGCGCCTGGCCGAGCACGTTGTTGATCTTGTGAGAACCGGTGTGGTTCAGGTCCTCTCGCTTGAGGAAGATCCGGCACGCCGCCGGCATGCTGCGGCGAACCGCGGCGCCTCGGACAGCGAGCGTCGGCCTGCCCGGCGTAGTCGCGCAGCAGCGTGGTCGAGGTCGTCCAGGAACTCCGGGTCGGCCTGGGCCTTGTCGTAGGCGGCGGTGAGCTCCTCGATCGCCGACATCAGCGCCTCGGGCGCCAGCCTGCCGCCGTAGCGCCCGAAATGACCGCTCGCGTCGGGCACGGCGGAGCTGGCCTCGGCGGGGCCGGCACAGGGGAACTGGCCGCGGCCGCGTCGGACGCCGCGGCGGCGGCCCGGGCGGTGCCGGGAACCGCGGAGCTCATCACCTGTCCGCCGTGCAGGGCCGGATGCGAGCCGGCGGTCACCAGGTCGGCCACGGCCGACCGCGGGTCCTTGCCCGTCACCAGGCTCTCCCCGACCAGCACGGCGTCGGCGCCCGCGGCGGCGTAGGCCAGCAGGTCGTGCGGGCCGCGCACCCCGGACTCGGCGATCTTGATCACGCCGTCGGGGACCTGCGGGGCGAGCCGCGCGAACACGCCGCGGTCCACCTCGAGCGTGGCCAGGTTCCGCGCGTTGACGCCGATGACCTTCGCCCCGGCCTCGAGCGCGCGGTCGAGCTCCCGCTCGGTGTGCACCTCGACCAGCGGGACCAGGCCGATCGAGACCGGCCCGCTCCACGAGCGACACCAGCGCGGTCTGCTCCAGCGCCGCCACGATGAGCAGCACCATGTCGGCGCCGTGGGCCCGGGCCTCCCAGAGCTGGTACGAGCTGACCACGAAGTCCTTGCGCAGCACGGGCACCTGCACCGCCGCGCGGACCGCCTCCAGGTCGTCCAGGCTGCCGCCGAACCGGCGCTGCTCGGTCAGCACGCTGATGACCCGCGCGCCGCCGGCCTCGTAGTCCATGGCCAGCGCGGCCGGGTCGGCGATCGCCGCCAGCGCGCCCTTGGACGGGCTGGCGCGCTTGACCTCGGCGATGACGGCGACGTCGGCGCCCTTGAGCGCGGCGACGACGTTGTGCGGCGACGGTGCCCGGCCTGCCGCCTCCTTCAGGCGGTCAAGCGGGACATCCCGCTGTCGTGCCGCCAGGTCGGCCCGCACTCCCTCGAGGATCTCGTCGAGCACGCTCACGCGGTTCTGCTGCCCCCTCGGGTGGGATGGCTTGCGCCCCCGATCGTAGCGAGAGCGCCGCGATGCTCCGGCAAGGGCCCCTGCCCCGAGAGTCCCGCAGGCCGCGCTGCCTGGGCTCATGAACGATAACGGAGGGGCAGCCGGTTACCCGGTCGCCGAGCTAGCCGGCGTCGGCGTCGCCCAGCGCCGGCCGCGCCTCGCCCGGGCGCTCGGCCGACCGGGGAACCTCGCTGAACGCGCGGGCCACCGCCGGATGCAGCAGCACCCCCAGGCCGACCAGCCCGAACAGCGTGCCGCCGAGGTAACGGGAGGAGAAGAACCTGATCAGGCCGAACATGACGAAAGCGCTCTCGAGGGCCATGGCGGACACCCAGGCCGCATGCGTGCCCGACCGGGTCAGGGCGGCCAGCCCCAGCAGCGCCACCACCAGCATCAGCGTGAGGATGACCGAGGGCACGTGCCGCCGGCTGTACGACAGGCCGATCGCGGCGGCCACCGCGGCCTGGGCCGTGACCAGGCGGGTCACCAGCCGCACCAGCGGATGGGGGCGGTCCGGCCGCAGCCTGCCCCTGGCCGCCGCGGCGAGCCAGCGGCTCCGGCGGCCTTGGTGCCCAGCGCTCACCGTTCACCTCCATGGCCGGCCAGCCGGGCCGGCCTCGTGGGGCCGAGCCTAACCCGCGCCTGCGGCGGCGCCCGGGCAGGACCGCTGCCGGGCACAGCAATCGCCGCCCAGGCTGATATTCCGGTATTCCGGGCCCGCCGGTCCTCGCCCGGCTCGGCTACTCCGGGCCGGCGGGGTCCTCCCGCTGGCTCGGCTACTCCGGGCCGGTGGGGTCCTCGCCCCGGCTCAGCGACTCCCACATCGCCGCGGAGTCGGCCGTGTGGCCGCGGTCCGGCACCGGGACCGCCGGCTCCGGGCTCGCGGGCCGGGCGGGCGGGTCGAACCGGCTGGACATGACCGGCAGCCGGTCCGCCCGCCACGCGGCCAGCACCCCGGCCGCGATGACCGCGAGCGCGCCGGCGAAGGCGACCCCGCGCCAGGGAAAGCTGACGAAGATAACGTGCCCGGGGAAGCCGGACAGCGGCGTGCCCCCCGGGCCCGGGGTGCCCGCGGTCGTGCTGCCGACGCCCGAGCCGACCGCGGTACCGGGGGCGGCCTGGGCGCTGGCCGACGCGGCGGCCAGCACGTCGGCGGCCGAGATCCCTGCGCTGACCGCCGCGGCCACGCCCACGCCGAGCCCGGCCACCAGGATGCCCGCGACCCGGCGCAGCGTCCGCCGGGTGGCGAGCACCGCGGCCAGGCCGGCCAGGGCCGCCAGGGCCAGCGCGCCCGAGGCCGGCACGAGCCCCTGGCCGGTCACGGTCGTGACGCTGGCCGGCAGCGGCCGGGGCGCGGCCGTCTCGACCCGGGCCCAGCCTTGCCGCGTGGCCAGCAGCGCCAGGCCCGCCCCGGCCGCGCCCAGCAACAGCAGCAGCGCGAGCTCCCGGCGCGGCTGGCTGCGGTCCGGACTGGCCGGATGGCCCGCGGTCATCTGCGGCTCCTCCTGTCACCTGGCGGTACGCGCGGCTTGGCGCTGGTAGCCGCCAGCATAGGCCGGAGGCGGCCGGCGGGCGGCGGCGACCTGCGGCGCGGGCGTTCCCAGCCGGGAGCCGGTGGCTTACGATCGCACGATGGGGTACGCCCGGGATGAGCGCCTTGCCCTGTGCGCGCTGCTCGACCAGGCCGGTCCCCGGGAGCCGACCCTGTGCGAGGGGTGGGCCACCCTCGACCTCGCCGCCCACCTGGTGGTCCGCGAGCGCCTGCCCGACGCCGGGCTCGGCCTGCTCGGCGGGCCGATGGCCGCGCATACCCGCGCCGTCCAGCGCCGGCTGGCCCAGCGGACACCGTACCCGCGCCTGGTACAGATGGTCAGGAGCGGCCCGCCGCGGCTGTCGCTGTTCGCGCTGCCAGGCGCGGACGAGCGGGCCAACGTGGTGGAGTACTTCGTGCACCACGAGGACGTGCGGCGCGCCCAGCCGGGCTGGGAGCCGCGCAAGCTCGACCCGGGCCTGACCGAGGTGCTCTGGGCCAGGCTGCGCATGGCCAGGTTCGTGCTGCGGAAGGCACCGGTCGGCGTCGAGCTCGTCCGGGACGACGAGCCCGAGCCGGCCGGGCCCGGCAGGTCGACGGTCCGGATCACCGCCCGGGCCCGTACTCCGGTCGTGACCGTCACCGGCACGCCGGCGGAGCTGACCATGTGGGCGCTCGGCCGGACCACCGCGGCCCGGGTCAGGCTTGACGGCAGCGACGCGGCCGTCGCGGCCTTGTCCGGGGCACGCTGGGGAATCTGACCCGGCCACGCCGGCGTGCAGTGTACTCCCCGTTAACGCCGTTGCCCAGCACGGCGTTATTACGGGTCACCGTATCAACCATTAATTCCGCATGAATGTCTGGCGGCTAAAGGCCGATACAGAAATTCCTCTGCCGGTCGGCTACCATTCACGAATCAGACCGCCTCTATCTGTCTAATAGATATCTCTCCTTCACGTTCTCTCGCGACGATGCGAGCGTCCTGACCCAACGCGGTCATGCAGGTCGGAGGAGAAGAAACGTGCTAAGGACGAAAACAGGCGCTGTCATTGCCGTAATTCTCGGCAGCGTCATGCTGGCCGCCGGATGCGGCAGCAGTAGCTCATCGAGCGGCGCTACCGCGTCGACAGACTGAGCCAAGGCCACCTCGGCGGCGGCCGGCGGCGGCATGGCCGCCCTGGTTAAGGCAGCGGAGAAAGAGGGCCAGCTCAATGTCATCACATTGCCGAGCAACTGGGCCAACTATGGCACGATCATGAGTGATTTCAGCAAGAAGTACCACATCCATATCACCGACGCGAACCCCGAGGGCTCCAGCGGCCAGGAGATCACCGCGGTGGAGCAGCTCAAGGGCCAGAGCCGCGCCCCGGACGTGGTCGACGTGGGCCCGTCGTTCGCCGTTGAGGGGGCCACCGACCACCTGTGGGCCCCGTACAAGGTGGCGAGCTGGAGCAATATCCCGGCGAACGCCAAGGACCCCAACGGCGACTGGTACGCGGACTACGGCGGCTACGTGGCCATCGGCTATGACCCGGCCAAGGTCAAGGTGGCGCCGACCTCGTTTGCCAGCCTGGCCAACCCCGCCTACAAGAACATGATCGGCCTCAACAACAGCCCGAGGACGGCCGGCGCGGCCTTCGCCGCGGTCTACGCCGCAGCGCTGGCCAACGGCGGCTCGTTCGGCAACATCGAGCCCGGCATCAAGTACTTCGCGCACCTGAAGTCGATCGGCAACTTCGTCCCGACCGCCATCGGCGGGCCGAGCACGGTGCAGAACGGCACCACGCCGATCCTCATCTGGTGGGACTACCTGCTGGAGTCCGAGGTCAAGCCGGTGGTCAAGGGCTTCAAGATCGTGATCCCGTCGGACGCGGCGTACGCGTCCTACTACGACCAGGCGATCAGCGCGACCGCGCCTGACCCGGCCGCGGCCCGGCTGTGGGAGGAGTACCTGTACTCCACGACCGGCCAGAACCAGTGGCTCGAGGGTTACACCCGCCCGATCGAGCTGTCCACGCTGGTGGCCAGCGGGACCGTGAACAAGACCGCGTACGCGGCGCTGCCCCCGGCCCCGTCCGGCACGCTGACGTTCCCCAGCGCAGCGCAGGCGGCCGCCGCTGAGACGGTCGTCACCCAGAACTGGCCGACGCAAGTCGGTGGCTGATGGCGGGTAGCACGACCCAGGCCGTGGCCCCGGAGGCGCTGGCCTCCGGGGCCCGGCCCCGCCGGGTCTCCGCGTGCGCTCCACGGCGCCCTGCGGTGGCTGGGCGTGGTGCCGTTCGGCGTGTACGTCGGCCTGGGCCTGATCGCGCCGACGGTCGCGATCACGATCGCCGCGTTCGAGGACTCCACCACCGGCAAGTTCACCACGAGCAACTTCAGCACGGCCTTGCACGGCACCTACCTGCTCGGCCTCGAGGACCTCCCTTCTGCTGTCGATCGCCACCGCGATCGTGCCGGGGATATTCGGGCTGCTGATCGCGTACGCGATCTTCACGGGCAAGCGGGGCAACTGGCTGCGCCAGGTCGTGATCACGGCGTCCGGCACGTTCGCGAACTTCGGCGGCGTTCCGCTGGCCTTCCTGTTCATCGCGACGCTCAGCACGACCGGCATCGTCACCGGGTGGATCAAGGCCATCTTCGGCGTGGACATCTGGGACCACGGCTTCACGCTGTACAGCGCGTACGGCGTGTTCTTCGTCTACATGTACTTCCAGATCCCGCTCATGGTGCTGATCATCCTGCCCGCGCTGGAAGGCCTGCGGCCCGCCTGGCGCGAGGCAGCGCAGAACATGGGCGCCGGGACCTGGCAGTACTGGCGCTACGTGGGCGGCCCGGTGCTGTTCCCGTCGTTCCCCGGCTGCCTGCTGCTGCTGTTCGGCAGCGCGTTCGCCGCCTACGCGACCGCCGAGGCGCTGACCGGCGGCACGATCGCGCTGACGCCGATCCAGATCGGGGCACTGCTGAACGGCAACGTGGTGGCCGGCCAGCAGAACCTGGGCTACGCGCTCGGCGTCATCATGGTCGTGATCATCGCGATCGTCATGATCGGCTACGTGATCCTGCAACGGAGGGCGGCGAAGTGGCTGCGGTAGGCGCGGCGGGCGGCCGCTGCGGCAGGCAGGAGGAGGGCGATGGCTGCGGTAGCTGACGTCGAGGCCGGGGCACAGGTCCCGGCCCCGGCCACCCGGTCCGCGGGCCGCAGGCGCAGCTTCCCGGTCTGGCGCTGGGTGATCCTGCTGCTCGCGGGCGCCTACTTCGTGATCCCGCTCTACGCGGCGCGGCGCTGCGCTTCGCCGGGCTGAAGGCCTTCCCCGACGTCTTCAAGCAGGCCGGGTTCGCCGACGCGATCGAGTTGTCGCTGCGCCTCGCGGTGGTCACCACGATCCTCACGCTGGTGCTCATGGTGCCCACCACCGTCTACGTGCACCTGCGGCTGCCGCAGATCCGGCGCAGCATGGAGGGGATCACGATCCTGCCCATCGTCATCCCGCCGATCGTGCTGATCATCGGCGTGCTGAAGGTGGCGCCCGGGTTCCTGCTCAGCACGCCGTACCTGCTCGCGCTGGTGTACGTGATCCTGGCCATGCCGTTCGCGTACCGGTCGCTTGACGCCGGGCTGCGCGCGATCGACCTGAAGACCCTGGTCGAGGCGTCGAACTCGCTGGGCGCGGGCTGGCCGACCACGCTCTGGCGGGTGGTGCTGCCGAACATCCGGACCGCGATGCTGTCGGCCACCGTCCTCACGGTCGCGCTGGTGCTCGGCGAGTTCACCATGGCCAGCCTGGCCCTGTTCGTGACCTTCCCGGTGTGGATCGTGCAGTTCGAGCAGAACAGCGGGCCGGTGTCGGTCGCCGCATTGCTGCTCGCGCTGTTCGTCACCTGGATCCTGCTGATGCTGATCGTCACCGTCGGCGGCCGGGGGGCGCGCAAGCGCGGCACCGCCCAGGTCGCCCTCTTCACCGTCACCCCTCGGGAAACCAACAGACCACGGGAGAGCCGGAATGACCACGAACACCGGGACGGCCGCGAGCACGGGGGCGGCCGCCGCCAAAGCCGTGCGGCGGTGCCGTGCGCGCCGCCGCCAGCGGTGCGGGCGCGCCGGTCGCCCTGCACGACCTCAGCCGCTCGTTCGGCGCCGTGCGCGCCCTCGACGGCCTGTCGCTGGATATCGCGCCCGGGCGAGTTCGTCGCCCTGCTCGGCCCGTCCGGCTGCGGCAAGACCACCGCGCTGCGCATCGTGGCCGGCTTCGAGCACCGCCGACTCCGGCACGGTGGGCGTCGACGGCAAGGAGATCTCCCGGGTGCCCGCGGCCAAGCGGGACATAGGCATGGTGTTCCAGAGCTACAGCCTGTTCCCGAACATGACGGCCCTGGACAACGTGGGCTTCGGGCTGCGGATGCGCAAGCGGCGCACGGCCGACCGGAACCGGCGGGCGGACGAGCTGCTGGACATGGTCGGCCTGACCGACCAGACCCGCAAGTACCCGCACCAGATGTCCGGCGGCCAGCAGCAGCGCGTGGCGCTGGCCCGGGCCCTGGCCATCGAGCCGCGGGTACTGCTGCTCGACGAGCCGCTGTCGGCGCTGGACGCGAAGGTGCGGCTGCAGCTGCGCGAGCAGATCCGCGCGCTGCAGCAGCGGCTCGGCATCACCACGCTGTTCGTCACGCACGACCAGGAAGAGGCGCTGTCGATGGCCGACCGGGTCGGCGTGATGAAGGACGGCAGGCTGGAGCAGGTCGCCGTGCCCGGCCAGCTCTATGCGGAGCCGGCCACCGCGTTCGTCGCCGAGTTCGTCGGGACCATGAACCGGATCCCGGGACAGCTGCGGGGCGCACGGCCAGGTCCGCGCGCTCGGCACGGTCGTGCCGGTGCGCGGCGATACCGCGGGGGGTTCTGGGCCGTCGGGGTCTGGGCCACGGGGGTCCGGGGGGTATCCCCCGGGACAGCGCTGTCCCAGGGGGCACAATGCCCCCCCGGGCCGGCGCGGCCGCCGGGCTGTCCGGGGGCGTCGACGTGCTGGTCCGGCCGGAGGGCCTGCGCATCGCCGTCCAGCCCGGCGGCAACGGGATCGTGACCGACCGGACCTTCCTCGGCTCGGTGACCCGGGTCAGCGTACTGCTGTCCGGCGACGTGACCGTCAAGGTGGACCAGCCGACCGCCGCTGCGGACGCGATGCCGCTGGGCACGTCCGTGCAGGTCAGCTTGCCGGGGGCGGCTGTCCTGGTCACCGCGCGCCGGTGACGCGACGCGCTGGCGCCGTTACCCGGCGGCCAGGCGGTCCAGCGGGAACGGCGGCCTGGCCCGGAGCGCGGCGTTGCGGTCGGCGGCCGCGCCCGACCGCTCCGAGTCGGCCCCGATGACCGGCATGTTCGCGGCGAGCTCCCGGTGCAGCGAGGCCAGGTCGTCACCCGTCCGCAGGGACCGGGGAGCGACCGGGGTGTCGTGGTCGACCATCGTGCAGACGATGGACAGGTACCCGCCGGAATCGACGATCTCGACCAGCCGGGACTGGCACGGCCAGTCCACGATCGCGCAGGTCGTGACCTCCCAGAACCCGCGCGCCGGGTCGCCGGGGTCGCGGTGCGGGCGGACGGCGTTGGTATGCGTGTGGCCGTTCAGCCACAACACGACGTTGCGGAACCGGTGCACCAGGGCGACCAGCTCGGCGGCCCCGAGCGGCGGCTCGCCGTGCCCGGTGTGCCCGCGGGTGTTGGTCAGCGTGTTGACTGTCGTGGTGGGAGAACAGGACGACCAGGCGATCGTCGTGGCCGGTGCGTACCTCGCGGCCGTCCCGGCCCCGGTAGGACGAGTGCACCTCGGCCAGCCGGTCCTCGAGCCACCGGGCCTGGTCGTGGTCGACGCATCCGGCGGCGCCCCCGGCGAGGCAGGCGGTGTCCAGCGCGATCAGCCGGGCGGCCGGGGTGTCGTGAACGTAGTAGGCCGTGCCGTCGAGCCGGTTCCGGCTGCTGAACCCGTGCCCGAACGGCCGCGAGCCCGGCCGGAAGTGCGCCTCGACGAACTCCTGCCGGGTGATGGCCCGCGGCCGGCGTCGGCGACGATCGCCACGTCCGGGCCGGCCATGAAGGCCTCGGGCTGCTCGGTGAACAGCTCCAGCGCGCGATCATGGTCGAAGTCCGGCGGCAGCCGCAGCGGCTTCCGGCCGCCGATGAGCGCCTGGGCCAGGCCGGGCGTCATCGCCCCGACGCCCTGGTTGAGGGCCTCGTGGTTGCCGAAGCAGGACAGCCAGGGGACGCGGAGCCCGGTGGCCGGGAACTCCTGCAGCGCGCGCTCCAGCAGTCCGGGGTACCGGGGGAAGCCGAACTCGCGCCGGAACAGGTCCGCGCCGTCCGCGCCCGCGCCGTCGGGCTTCCAGAAGAAGTCGTCCGGCCAGTCGAGCGACTGGACCCCGACGTATCCCGGCCCGCCGGAGCCCGGCCGTACCGGCCCGCCGTCGAAGAGGGCCAGGAACGCCTGCATCTCGTTCCACTGCGCGTTGTCGATCGCGTCGCCCGTGGTCACGGCCAGCTGCGGCGCCGCCCCGGTGACCGGGCCGCCGCGCGGCGTTGATGGTACGCAGCGTGGCGTCGACCGCGTGCGCCGTGAGTGCCTCCTGCGGGCGCTGCACGGGCACGATCTCCGCGTACCTCGGGTCGGCGAAGTACCGGTTGAGGAACTCGAACCGGGTCGGCGACTGGACGTCGGCAAGCTGCAGGTCGGTCACGTGAGCCAGGCAGAGCAGCGGGCGCCCGGCCCCGGGCCGGAACGCCGGACCTGGCGCGCCCAGGTCCTCGCGGACCAGGTGCGGCTCGCCCTCGGTGATCTCGACCGCCCGGTAGGCGGCGCTGGCGCCCCGACGCAGCACCGCGCCCGACCCCAGGCGGCGATCGGTGGTCAGCGGCGGGTGTCCCCCGGCCCCGGCGGCCCCGCGCCCCTTCGGCTCACTCACACCGTGTCCCCGCTCGCCTGCGGGGACACGGCTCACTCACCTCGCCCTCGGCCGGGGCGTCGGCGGCGGACACCAGCACCGGGTCCGGGCGGATCGTCAGCGACACGTGGCTGCCCGCCGGAAGCTCCATGGCGTCCGCGGTGCTGAGCTGGGCCAGTACCGTGGTGTCGCCGAGGTCGACGGTAACCCGGCTGGTCGCGCCCAGGAACGTCGAGGCGATCACGGTGCCGGTCAGCGGCCCGGACTCGCCCGAGCTGTCGGACGCCAGCGTGACCGCCTCCGGCCGCACCAGCGCGGTCACCGGGCCGTCCGGGGTGGACAGGTCCACAAGGGGCAGGTCACGGCCGCGCACGGTGACCGTGGACCCGC
The DNA here is from genome assembly GCA_963834695.1 of uncultured Actinomycetota bacterium. Classification (GTDB taxonomy): domain Bacteria; phylum Actinomycetota; class Actinomycetes; order Streptosporangiales; family Streptosporangiaceae; genus JASHPR01. The sequence continues at coordinate 7,651 of CAWIDQ010000075.1, read as the reverse complement.
TGACCGTGCCGGCCAGCCGGTTGGTGAGGCCGACGAACTCGGCCACGAACGAGGTGGCCGGGCGCGAGTAGACCTCGGTGGGCGGTGCGAGCTGCTCGAGGCGGCCGTCTCGCATGACCCCGACCCGGTCCGCGATGGCCAGCGCCTCCTCCTGGTCGTGGGTGACGAACAGCGTGGTGATGCCGACCTCGAGCTGGATCCGCCGGACCTCGTCCCGCAGCTGCGCCCGCACCTTGGCGTCCAGCGCCGACAGCGGTTCGTCGAGCAGCAGCACCTGGGGCTCGATGGCCAGCGCGCGGGCCAGGGCGACCCGCTGCTGCTGGCCGCCGGAGAGCTGGTGCGGGTACCGGTCGGCCTGCGTGGCCAGGTCGACGAGCTCCAGCATCTCCATCGCCCGCCGGTCTCGCTGAGCCGAGGAGACCCGGCGCAGCCGGAGTCCGAACGCCACGTTCTGCCGGGCGGTCATGTGCGGGAACAGCGAGTAGGCCTGGAACACCATGCCCATGTCCCGCTTGCTGGCGGCCAGCCGGGTCACGTCGGCGCCGCCGACGGTGATCTGGCCGGCGTCGGCGTCCTCGAGCCCGGCCAGCAGCCGCAGCGTGGTGGTCTTGCCGCAGCCCGACGGGCCGAGTAGGGCGACAAGCTCGCCGGCGTGCACGGTCAGGTCCAGTCCGTCCAGCGCGACGACCGGGCCGTAGCTGCGGCTCAGCCCCTCCATGCGCACCTCGACGGCGGCCCTGGCGGTCGCCTTCTGGGTACTGGTCTGCGGCGAAGTCACGTACGCTACCTCATCCCGCGCCGCCGGCGGCGGCCAGCGTAGGAAACGATCAACAGCAGTGCGAAGGCGAAGATCAGTGCCGCCAGCGAGGTGGAGAAGATGACCGACGCGTTCGGCGTGTTCCGGCTGATCGAGAACAGCTCGACCTGCAGGTTGGTGTACAGCAGCGTGTAGGCGATCGTGAACTCGCCCAGCGCCAGCGCCGCGGACAGCAGCAGCGCATTCAGGATCGCCTGCCACATGTTCGGCGCGATCACCCGGAACATCACGGTGAACCAGCGGGCGCCGAGGCTGCGCGCGGCCTCGGACAGCGTCTTCACGTCGATCGCGTTCAGCCCGGCCGCCAGCGCCCGGTACGCGTACGGCAGCGCCAGGATCACGTAGGCCCAGAACAACATCAGCGCGGACAGCTCGAAATGCCTGATCTTGTTGTAGACCGGGGCGAGCCCGACCACCAGCACGATCGCCGGGATCGTGAGCGGCAGCAGTGCAGAGGAACTCGAACACCCGGCTGATCCACTGCACCCGCAGCCGGATCCAGATCATGGTCGGGACCAGCAGCAGCAGCGTCACCACGCTGGTCAGCACGGCCAGCTCCAGGGTGATCTCGACGGCGCTGACAGCAGCGGCGGCGGGCCCTGGTAGGACACGATCTGCTTCCACGCGGCGATCGACCAGGTGCCGAGCGTGCTGCCCTCCAGCGAGAACCGGAGCATCGCCAGCAGCGGCACCAGGAAGAACAGCCCGAAGAGCGTGAACGCCACGTAGCGGAACGTGTTCAGCCGCCTGCGCCGGCGGGCCTGCATGCCGCGCGGCCGCCTGGCCGGCGCGGCCAGCGGCGTCTCGCCGAGGGAGGTTACCGCAGCCATCGGGCCGCCCGGCGCTGCAGGAGGGCGTATCCGGTCATGACGATGGCCACCAGGATGATCATCCCAACGGCCAGCACGTCGGCCTCGTTCACGTTGCTGAGGCCGACCTCGCTGTTGATGGCGACGTAGATCTGCTGCGGCACCACGTAGGCGATCTGGTTCTCCCAGGCCACGATCGTCGCGAAGGCCGACAGCGCGTTGGCGAACAGCAGCAGCGTCGCGCCGAAGAAGGCGGGCGCGAGCAGCGGGCCGCCCACGTACCGCCAGTACTGCCACGACGAGGCGCCCAGGCTCTCCGACGCCTCGCGCCAGTGCACCTTCAGCCCGTCGATCGCGGGCAGGAAGACCAGCACCATCAGCGGGACCTGGAAGTACGCGTAGATCACCGCGATGCCCCAGGGGAAGCTGTAGAACCAGCTGGCGTGGAACAGCAGGCCGACCGGCCCGATCGTCACCAGGAACGCGAACGCCAGCGTGACGCCGCCGAACTGGGCCAGCACGCCGGAGACCGCGATGTAGAGCCGGCGGACCACGCCGTCCGGGTCGCCCGACGCGATGGCGTACGCCAGGATCGCGCCCAGCACGGCCCCGGCGGCCGACGAGATCAGGCACAGCTGGAACGAGCCGATGAAGTAGCTGCGCGCCGTCGAGCTGAACAGCAGCTTGAGGCTGGCCAGGTTGAGCCCGCCGCTCGGGTTCCGGAACGCGTTGACCACCACGATCCCGGTCGGGAGCAGCAGGAAGATCCCGACGTAGGCGAGGAACGGCGTGACGCCGAGCCAGGCGGGGAGCCGAACCCGGCGCCCGGCCCGTACGGGTCGTACGGGCCGGGCGCCGGTCTGGCTCGTCGCGGTGGCGGCCACCATCCCTCGCTAGCCGATGGCCTTGGCCCAGTTTGCCGCGAGGTAGTTAGCGGCGTCGGTCGCCTGGGACTGGCTCAGGAACACCGGCGTCCCGGAGACCGGGGGCAGCTTGGCGGCGTCCGCGGAGTTGATCGAGCCGTTGGAGGTCATGGCCGGCTGCTCCACGGGCCGGGCGCCTCCCGCGAGCCACAGGTTCTGCCCGCCGTCGGCGGCCTGGGAGTAGAGGAACTCCTCCCACAGCCGGGCGGCGGCCGGGTGCGGCGCGTTCTTGTTGATGGCCTGCGCGTAGTAGCCGCCCAGGGGGGTGCCCGACGGGATGAACACCTTCCAGTTCGACACGCCCACGTAGCTGGGCAGGTTGAGGTAGTCCCAGTTGAACACGACCGGGGTGGTGCCCGCCTTGATCGTGGCGCCGGTGGCCTGCACCGAGTCGAAGTTGCCGGCCGCCTTGAGCTTGCCGAACCAGTCCACGCCCTTGGAGATGTCGCTGGGCGACCCGCCCTCGACCAGGTTGGCCAGCATGACGCCGTTCAGCGCCGCGTTGGCCTCCGTGGGGTTCCCGTTCAGCGCCACCGCGCCCTTGAACTTGGACCCGAGCAGCTGGCTCATCGAAGTGATCGTGCCGAACTTGCTCGAGTACCCGATGGACATGTAGCCGCCGTAGTCCTGGTACCAGAGGCCGCTCGAGTCCTTCTGGGCGGCCGGGATGTCGCTCCAGGTGCTGACCTTGTAGGGGGCGAACAGGCTGGTGTTGGCCGTGGCGACGGCCATGCCGATGTCCAGCACGTCCGGGGCGGCCGCGGTGCCGTTCTCCTGCTTCACCGCATTCACCTCGTCCTGGCTGCTGCCGTCAGGGTTGGCCGAGTTGACCTTGATCCCGTACTTCTTCGAGAACGTGCTGATGATCGTTCCGTAGTTCGCCCAGGTCGGGGGGAGGGCGATCACGTTCAGCGTGCCCTCCTTCTTGGCCGCGGCGACCAGCGCGCTCATTCCTCCCCCGGCCGAGGCCGACGTAACCGTGGCCCAGTTGGTCGCGCTGCTGGAACTGGGACTCGACGAAGAACTCGACGAGCACCCGGCCGCCAGCAGCGCGAGGGCCGTCAGCCCGATGAGCGCATATCGATGTGGCTTTCTCACGCGAATGCCTCCTGTTAGCTTTCCCATCCAATGACGCAGCCGCGACCGTCGAAACGGCCCGGCAGAGCAATGTCAGGAAGTGCGTACCCTCCCCGGCAAACGGCAGCGCACAAATGCCTAAAACGTTTCGCATCGGTATGCTCACCCAGCACGTGCGCGAGTGTCAAGAGACGTTATCGAGTTGACGCCGCAGGTCACCGGGTGTTCATCCAGGTACTCACCTGGCCCGGTGAGCACGAGGCCGCCGGGCTTCCGGCGGCTGCAGCGAAGCTCGCTCGACCAGTTCCACGTCGGCGACGTAGTCGCCGGGCGGGCCAGGTTCCAGCAGGCGCATCATCAGCGCCCGGCCCATGGCCCGGTGGTCCATCCGAATGGTCGCCAGCGGCGGGTCGAGCAATTCCGATGTGGGCAGGTCGTCGTGGCCGACGACCGAGACTCCCGGGCCGACCGGCAGCGAAAGCTCGCGCGCCGCCTTGTAGACCGCGTGCGCCGTGTAGTCGGAATTGGTGATGATCGCGGTGGGCGCTCCCGGGCCGGCCAGCAGCGCCCCGGCGGCCTGCTGCACGTCGGCGATCGTGAGCGGCGAGTACATGACCCGGGGCTGCACGCCGAGCTCACGGGCCAGGCGCCGGAAATGGCGCAGCCGGTCCGGGTCGGCCATGAGGTGGTGCGGCGCCGACAGGAACGCGACGCAGGCGTGGCCGAGCTCGGCCAGCCGGCGCATGGGCAGGCTGACCGCGGCCGCGTTGTCGGGGTGGACCCGGCAGACGTCCCGGATGCCGTCCGCGGACGCGTTCAGCGCGACCACCGGAGCGCCGGGACGCAGATCATGCCAGAGCCGTATCGACTCGCCGGTGCCCACCGGGGCGATGGCCAGGCCCGCCACCCGCTGTGCCGCCAGTTCCCGCACGTGCCGGCGCTCGCGGTCCAGCGAGTAGCGCGAGTCCAGGACGAGCAGCGTCGCCCCGGAATCGGCGGCCACCTGCTGGGCCCCGCTGAGCACCTCGAGGAAGAACGGGTTGGCGAAGTTGCGCACCACGAAGCCGTAGGTCGTGGTGCGGCCCCGCCGCAGCGCCTGCGCCTGCGGGTTGGCCCGGTAGCCGAGTTGCTCGGCCGCGGCCACGATGCGCCGCCTGGTCTCCTCGGCCACGCCGGGCTGGCCGTTGATGGCCAGGCTCGCGGTCGCGAGGGAGACGCCGACCGCCTTGGCCACATCTCGGATGCCGACCGGCCGGCCGGGTGCGTCGCTGTCCGTCGTCATGGTGTCCTCTGCAGGCCAGGCTGTGGCGGGCGGCGGATCTGGCCCCCGGTAAGTGTGCGCCGTTCAGGCGCGACGAGCCGCCGACGCTCACCCTGCATGACTCGCCGCGGCAGGGCAAGTCCGGACCGCGGCGGCGGGCCGACGGCGTCAGGACCAGCCGCCGGACCGCGGCGGCGCCAGCCGCCGGACCGCCGCGCCCGGGCCTGACGCCGGGGCCTGAGTACCACGAGGCGTTCGCGTTCCGAGTGAGGCAAGGGGCCCGCGTGCCGCGTGAGGCTAAATTTTTTCATACTTAGAACCTGTATAGTTATATGGTATTGCTGTACAGTCGTGTCAACGGCAACGACGTACGGATGGTGGTGCCCCATGGAATCAGTCCAGATCGAGCACGACGCGCCGCAGGGCAAGGGCCTGCGCGCGGGAGCCCTCGGGCTGGTCTCCAGCGTGGTGATCGCGGTCTCGTCCACCGCCCCGGCCTACAGCCTGGCCGCCACCCTCGGCCTGGTCGTGGCGATCGTGGGCGTGCACAGCCCGGGCACGATGATCGTCTCGTTCCTGCCGATGCTGTGCATCGCCTACGCGTTCCGCGAGCTGAACAAGGTGGACCCGGACTGCGGGACCACGTTCACGTGGACCACCCGCGCGTTCGGCCCCTGGGCCGGGTGGATGGGCGGCTGGGGCATCATCGCCGCGGACGTGATCGTCATGGCCAGCCTGGGACAGATCGCCGGGCACTATGCGCTGCTGCTGGTCGGCGCCGACGGCCTGGCCTCGTCGGCGCTCTGGGTGACCGCCACCGGGGTCGTCTTCATCGGCGTGCTGACCTGGATCTGCTACCGCGGGATCGAGGTCTCCGCCCGGCTGCAGCAGGGACTGCTGGCCATCGAGCTGATCGCGCTCGGCGTCTTCGCCGTGGTGGCGTTCGTCAAGGCGGGCACCGGCCACGCGCTGCCGGGCGCGGGGCACGTGTCGGCGGCCTGGCTGAGCCCGTGGACGGGGTCGTTCCGCGGCCTGGCGAACTCGTTCCTGCTGGCGGTGTTCGTCTACTGGGGCTGGGACTGCGCGGTCAGCGTCAACGAGGAGACCAAGGACGCGGCCCGGACGCCCGGGCGGGCCGCGGTCATCTCGACCGTGCTGCTGGTCGCGATCTTCGCGGTGGTGGCCGTGGCGTCCCTGGTCTTCGCCGGGCCCGCGTTCCTGGCCGGGCACAGCGACAACGTGCTGGGCGCGATGTCGACCCTGGTGCTGGGCAGCGCCGCGGGCAAGGTGTTCATCCTGTGCGTGCTGACCTCGACCGCCGCCTCGGCGCAGACCACGATCATGCCGACGGCGCGGGCGACGCTGGCCATGGCCGCGCACCGGGCGCTGCCGGCGCGGTTCGCCCGGATGCACGCGCGCTACTGCACGCCCACGGTGGCGACGGTCGCGATGGGTGCGGCGTCGGCCGTGTTCTACGTCCTGCTGACGCTGGCCTCGAAGAACGTGCTGGCCGACTCGGCCGCCTCGGTCGGGCTGCTGATCGCCTTCTACTACGGGCTGACGGGGTTCGCCTGCGTGTGGTTCTTCCGCCGTGATCTGCTGGGCAGCGTGCGCAACCTGGTGTTCAAGGGGATCCTGCCCGCCTTCGGCGGCCTGGCCCTGCTGGCCGCGTTCATCCTGTCGATCGTCTCGTACTGGCCGGCCGCGAGCAGCTACTCCAGCTTCCACGGCATCGGCGGCGTCTTCCTGATCGGCGCGGGCTCGCTGCTGGTCGGCGTGGCGGCGATGCTGGTGGCGCGGCGCAAGCTGCCCGCGTTCTTCACGACCGGGACGCTGCCCGCACTGGCCGCCCCGGCCGCTGGCCACGCGGCCGCTGACCACCGGGCGGACGGCCACCCGGCGGCCGATCGCCTGGCGCCGCACCTGACCCCGGCGCTCGACCCGGCATGACCGCCGACAGGGCAGCGCCGGCCGGCCTGGCGGGCCGCGACGCCCGCCCGGCCGGCCGCGGCCAGCGCCGGGCCGGGCGGCGGAAGGTGGCCGTGCTCGAGGCGGCGGGCCGGGTCATCGCCGAGCGCGGGGCCGACGCCACCCGGTTCGCCGACGTGGCCGCGGAGAGCGGCGTGCCGGTCAGCACGCTGCAGTACTACTTCGGCTCCCGCGAGGACCTGCTGGTCGCCGCCTTCCGGCACGCCTCGGGAGCCGAGATCGCGGCCCTCGAGGCCGAGATCGAGGCGCTGGATGACCCCTGGCAGCAACTGGCGCGCATCGTGGCCGATGCGGTGACCGGGTACCAGGCGGGCGCCACGGGATCCGGCCGGCTGTGGATCGAGTCCTGGCATTTCGGCATCCGCGACGCCGAGATGCGCGCCGACGCCGTACGCGACTACGGCGCCTGGCGCCGGCTGGTCGCCGGCGTGATCCGGCGCGGCGCCGACCGCGGCCGGTTCGCGCCGCGGCAGAGCCCGGAGCAGATCGCCGTGCTCACGATCGCGCTGGTCGACGGTGTGGGCATCCCGCTCGCGCTCGGCGACCCGGAGATCACCGCAGACGGGGCCGTCCGGGACGTGCTGTCCGCGCTGCAGGACATCCTGCACTGCCCCGGAGGCCCGGCCGCGCCCCCGCCGGCCTGAGGCCCCGCCGGCCGGGAGCGTGCCGCCCGGCGACCCGCCCGCCTGAGACCTGCCGGCCCAGGGCCCACCCCCAGAATCCCGGCGAACCGACCTCGGCAGGCCGTTTCTCACGTTTCGTGGAAAGTTTTCGG
>CAWIDQ010000074.1:0-24008 GCA_963834695.1 uncultured Actinomycetota bacterium | reverse complement strand
CTGGCAGCGCCTCCACGATGCGGTAGAACTCGCTGGTTCCCATCCGCACGCCGCCGCGGTTCAAGGTGGCGTCGGACCGGCCGTAGATGACGCATCCGCCGTCCGGCAGGAACTCGATCCAGTCCCCGTGCCGCCACACCCCCGGGTAGTCGGCGAAGTAACTCGCCCGGTACCTTTCGCCGCCGGGATCGTTCCAGAAGCCGACCGGCATCGAGGGCATCGGCCGGGTGATCACCAGCTCGCCCACCTCGCCGGTGACCGGCTGGCCCGCCGCGTCGTAGGCCTCCACCAGCGCGCCCAGGCAGCGCCCCGAGATCACGCCGGCCCGTACCGGGAGCAGCGGGCAGGGCCCGACGAACCCAGTGCACACGTCGGTGCCGCCGGAGTACGAGCCGAGGATCAGGCCTGTTATCCCCCCGCCCTCCCTGCCCTGCCCGCCCTCCCTGCCCTGCCCGCCCTCCCTGCCCTGCCCGCCCTCCCTGCCCTGCCCGCCCTCCCTGCCCTGCCCGCCCTCCCTGCCGTGCCCGCCCTCCCTGCCGTGCCCGCCCTCCCCGGCCCTGGCCACCGCGTCGTAGACCCAGCGGAAGCCCTCCGGGGGCAGCGGGGACCCGGTCGAGCCGACGCCGCGCAGCCGGGACAGGTCATGATCGCGGGCCGGCCGCAGTCCGGCCTTCATGCAGGCCAGCAGGTACGGCGCGCCGGTCCCGAAGTAGGTCACGCCGGTCTGCGCGGCCAGCCGCCACAGCGCGTCGGTGTCCGGGTGCGTCGCGCTGCCGTCGTACAGCACCACGGCCGCTCCCACCAGCAGCCCGCCGGCCAGGTAGTTCCACATCATCCAGCCCGTGGTGGTGTACCAGAAGAACACGTCGCCGCCACCGAGGTCCTGGTGCAGGGCCATGGCCTTCAGGTGTTCGAGCACGATCCCGCCGTGACCGTGCACGATCGGCTTGGGCAGCCCGGTGGTACCGGAGGAGTACAGCACCCACAGCGGGTGCCCGAACGGCACCTCCTCGAACTCGATCTCGGCCGCCGCGTCCCCGGCCGCCGGCAACGCATCCCAGCGCACCCGCCGCACGCCGGGCTTGCCGGTACCGACGGCCCCGCCCGGCCCCGCTGCGGCGGCCGCGCCGCTCAGCGCCGCGTAGTCCACCGTGATCACGGCATCCAGGCTGGGCAGCTCCGCCACGACGTCTTCGACCTGCTGCCGCCGGTCGAACCATTTCCCGTTATAGGGATAGCCGTCGACCGCGATCAGCACCTTGGGCGCGACCTGGGCCAAGCGGTCGATCACGCTGCGCGGGCCGAAGTCCGGCGAGCACGACGACCAGATCGCGCCGAGGCTCGCGGTAGCCAGCAGCCCGATCAGGGCTTCCGGGATGTTCGGCGCGTACGCCGCCACCCGGTCGCCCTTGGTGACGCCTAGAGCCCGCAAACCCGCGCGGACCCTGGCCACCTCCGCGGCGAGTGCCCCGAAGCTGAGCGTCCCGCTTCGCCCTGACTCGGACCGGAAGATCACTGCGGTCTTGTCCGGCTGCGTGCGCGCCGCGCGCAGCCCGTTGCGCGCGTAGTTGAGCGTGGTCCCGTCGAACCAGCTGACGTCCGGCATCGGCCCGCCGGACAGCACCGGCCCGTCCCCCGCCGGCCGAGCACCTCGAAGTAATCCCAGACTGACGCCCAGAACTCGCCCGGCTCCGTCACCGACCACTGCCAGATCTCGTCGTAGGTGTTCAGGTCGGGCCCCGGCCGGTCCCGGAGCCACAACCGGTAGCCGGTGATCCTCGCGTCGCGGATGGAGCGCTCGCTCGGCTCCCAGAGCGTGGCGCCGTAGTCGGGGCCGAGCAAGGCGGCGACCTGGTCGTCGGATGGCATAGGCATCAGCATGCGGCGTTCAGTGCATCCTCGCAATGACGGCCGGCTCAGCGACCCTGACGTGACTCGCGGACCGCGGTCAGGTAGCGGCGCAGGGCGATCAGCGACCAGATCGCCTCGACCACCCCGAACGGCCACGCCCCGGAGAGGAACCCGTAGCTGCTGGCCAGCATGCAGCCGACCGCGAACGCCAGCACGAATCCCCGATGACGGCGCTCGAGCGCGTACATCGTCATCATGAAGGTCAGGGCGGTCACACCGTAGATGGTCAGGGCCAGGTCGCTCATGGCTGCGACTGAATGCTAGTGCATCCGGCGGTGTTCTCAGCCCGCCGAGACGGCGCTGGTCAGCCGGTCCACGGCCCGGACCACGGACCCGGTGTCGGCCAGGTCGTCGAGGACCAGGTCGGCGCCCGCCTCACGCAGCTCGCTGGCGCTGGCGCGGCCGCTGGCCACCGCGACGCAGCGCGCCCCGCCGATCCTGGCCGCCTCGACGTCACGGTCCGAGTCCGCGAGGTAGACGGTCGCGTCCGCGCCGAAGTCCGAGCCGTATTTCTCGGCCGCGCGGCCGCGGGACCGGAGCAACTGGGCGCCCTTGGGATAGATCTCCGAGCCGTACCCGCCGATCTCGAAATCGAAGAACTCGTCCATGCCGAAGGCCTGGAGCTTCGCGACCGCGTTGGGCCTGATCGTGCCGGTCAGCACCGACTGGATGAACCGGGGCAGGCCGGCCACGGCGGCCACCGCCTCCCTGGCCCCGGGCAGAGCGCGTCCCTGCGCGGGCAGCCGGTCAACCCGGGCCGCGAACGCGCTGGCCAGCTCGCGGGAGTACCTGGCCAGCAGCTCCTGCCCGCCAGCGTCGGCCCGGTCCCGGGACGGCCCGGCGCCGGACTCGTTGAGCGCCAGGGCCTCGAAGAAGATCTCCGAGTCCGACCGGCCTACCGTCCGCGGCAGCGCGACCAGGGGGCGCCCGGTCACCCGCTGGAACGCCTCGGCGTAGGCATCCCGGGACACCCGGGCCACGTCGACCAGGGTCAGGTCGATGTTCCACAGAACCAGGCGGTAGATGGGGAAGCCTCCCTGTCAGCCCATGTGCGGGTAGCGGTAGTCCGCCGGCGGGACGAACAGCTCCTTGATGGTCCGGGTGTTGACCCAGCGGATCAGGTTGAAGATCGAGCCCGCCTTGTCGTTGGTACCGCTGGCCCGCGCCCCGCCGAACGGCTGCTGGCCGACGACCGCGCCGGTCGGCTTGTCGTTAATGTAGAAGTTGCCCGCCGAGAACCGCAGCGCCTCCGTCGCCTCCGCGATCGCGGCCCGGTCCTGCGCGATGATCGCGCCGGTCAGCGCGTACGGGGAGATGTCGGCGGCCTGGGCCACGACGCTGGCGTACTCGCGCGTCGTCGAAGACGTGCACGCCGAGGATCGGGCCGAAGTACTCGGTGGTGAACACCTCGTCCGTCGGGTCGGTGCTCTCCAGCACGGTGGGCTGCACGAAGTAGCCGTCGGAGCCGTTGGTCTCGCCGCCGGTGAGCACCCGGATGGACGGGCGCGACTTGGCCCGGGCTATCGCGTCGGCGTGGGTGGTGAACGCCGCGCTCGTCGATGACCGCGCCCATGAACAGCGACAGGTCGGCGCCCACGTCGCCCACGGTCAGCGACGCCACCGTGGAGATGAAGTCATCGCCCATCCGGTCCCACACCGATCGCGGCACGTACGCGCGCGAGGCGGCCGAGCACTTCTGGCCCTGGTACTCGAAGGCTCCCCGGACCAGCGCGGTGAGCAGCACGTCCGGGTCGGCCGACGGGTGGGCGATCACGAAGTCCTTGCCGCCGGTCTCGCCCACCAGCCGCGGGTAGCCGCGGTAGCCGGCGATGTTCTCCCCGACCGAGCGCCACAGGTGCTGGAACGTGCCGGTCGACCCGGTGAAGTGGATCCCGGCCAGGTCCCGGTGCGGCAGGGCCACTCCGGACACGGCGCGGCCGCTGCCGGTCACCATGTTGATCACTCCGGGCGGCAGGCCCGCCGCCTCGAGCACGCGCATCATGTAATGCGCGGCCAGCTGGGCGGTCGTGGACGGCTTCCACACCACGACGTTGCCGAGCAGCGCCGGCGCGGTCGGCAGGTTGCCCGCGATCGAGGTGAAGTTGAACGGCGTGATCGCCAGCACGAAGCCTTCGAGCGGGCGGTACTCCAGCCGGTTCCAGGAGCCGGGCGCGGATCCTGGCTGCTCGGCGAGCAGCCGCCGCGCGTAATGCACGTTGTAGCGCCAGAAGTCGATCAGCTCGCAGGCCGCGTCGATCTCGGCCTGGTGCACGGACTTGGACTGGCCGAGGATCGTCGCGGCGTTGATGGTGGGCCGCCACGGCCCGGCCAGCAGGTCGGCGGCCTTGAGGAAGATCGCCGCCCGGTCGTCGAAGGACAGCTCCCGCCAGCCGGGCGCCGCCTGGCGGGCGGCCGCGATGGCCGCGTTCACGTCCTCGTCGGTCACGCTGCCCAGCTGGCCGAGCACGTGCCGGATGTTGTGCGGCTCGACCACGTCGACGCGCTCGCCGGAACCCATCCGCTGTTGCCCGCCGATGGTCATGGTCAGCTCGGCGCGCTCCCCGGCGAGTTCCTTGATCCTGCTCTCCAGCGCCGCCCGCTCCTGGCTTCCCGGTGCGTAGAGCCTGACGGGCTCGTTCCCGGGAACGGGGACGTTGGTTACGGCATCGAACACGGCTTACTCCCTGCGCTACCTCGCGGCTACGGCAACAGGCTTAATGGTCGCACGAGAAGCGGGATGCTTGGTTCACTCGGCCACGTGCCGCAGTTCCTGGGTGGCGTACCAGAGCAGCTCGTGGCCCTCGGCCCCGTCGACAGTGAACCTGGCGTCCTCGTCGCCGCCGTCCGCGGCCGGCAGCGCGGCGACCGCCGCGCGGACGTCGGCCGCGGCGCCCAGGTCGTCGATGTGGCCGGAGACCACGTCGCCGAGCCGGACCGGCACCTCGATCTCCACCAGGGCCGGCTCGTCGAACCCGGCGACCCCGGCCACGTGCTCGTCAGGTACCTCCGCCGCGAGCACCACCCGGCGGCCGGGAGCGCCGGGGTCACCGTACAGCAGCCGCAGCGAAGCCCGGGCCGCGTGCGTCATGGCGACGTACTCGAGCTCTTCCTCATCGCCGCTGGAGTACCACTCGCGCAGCGCGGGCGTGACGGCGAAGCCGCGCACCGGCGGCGCGGCTTGAGCGTCGGCGAGCAGCCTGGCCAGCGCCGGCAACGTGAAGGGCAGATAGACGCGCATGCGATCCCCGGGAAGCAGACAGGTGCTGACGAGTGTGCCAGTGATGCCGCGGCCAGGCGGCAGAAAGCGCCCGCTTCGCGCCCAGCGGCCAGGTGCTGCTCACCTGTTCGCCGGCTCACCGGGCTGATTGATCGCGGGGCGCCAGGCCGCCGGGGCGTCGGCAGGCCCACCGGGCTCCGGCCGGGCGCTCACGGGCCCCCGGGCCGCCGGGTTCCGCGTCCGCGGACCGGACCTGGCCAGTGCGGCCAGTACGGCCGTCACGGCGGCCTCCAGCGACTCGTGCTCCCAGACGCGGACCACGTTCCAGCCCGCGGCCGCCAGCGCGGCGTCGGCGGCCCGGTCGCGCTCGACGTTCCGGCGCAGCTTGGGCTCCCAGTACCAGACGTTGGCCGAGGGCTTGGAGCCGTGCTCGGGGCAGGCATGCCAGAAACAGCCGTCGACGAAGACGGCCACCCGCCGGGCCGTGAACGCGATGTCGGGCCGGACCCGCTTGCCGTCGGCCAGGTCGAGCCGGTAGTCCTTGCGGAACCGGTATCCCTGCCGGTGCAGCGCCCGCCGCAGGGCGAGCTCGGGCTTGGTGTCGGTGCGCCGGTTGGCGCGCATGTTGGCTGAGCGTCCTGCGCTGGACGGATGCGGGTACTCGGCCACGCGCTTCAGGGTAGATGCCGGCCGCCCAACGGCACCGCGGTTCGATCAAGACGCGCGCCGCCTCCGGCCAGGTAGCGGGCCGCCGATCGCGCATATGTACTTTCGGCGCGTTTATGCGCCGCGGGCGAGCTCGAGCAGCTCGGTCAGCCGCGCGATCGTGGGCTCCGGCTCACGGTGGTGCAGGGCGACCAGGCCGACGGCTTCCGCTGCGGCCACGTTGGCCTGGACGTCGTCGATGAATACGCATTCCTCGGGCGCCAGGCCGAGCAGCGACGCGGTGTGCCGGAAGATCCTTTCCTCCGGCTTGCGCATGCCGACCTCGCACGAGATCACGACCACGTCGAACAGCTCGGGGAACAGGTGCCGGGGGTAGTCGCCGTTGCCCCACGAGTTGGACAGCAGCGCCGTGCGCAGCCCGGCCGCGCGCAGCGAGCGGACCAGGTCGAGCATGGCGGTCTCCAGGGCCGACGCGGCGAACATCCGGGCCAGCAGCCCGTCGGGCGGCACCGGCCGACCGTCGGCATGGGTCAGGTGGTCCGCCAGCCGCCGCTCGAACTCCTCGTTGGTGCACTCCCCGCGCTCCAGCGCGTGGATCGGGTTGTCGGCACCGTCGCCGTAGGCCTGCGTGACCCAGGCCCGCATGACCGTGGTGTAGCTGTCCCGGTCGATCTGCTCCGCGCGGATCCACGCGTCCACCGTGTCCAGGATGGGATTGGTCATCACCCCGCCCCAGTCGATGATCACGCCGCGTATCTGCGGCCTGGCGGCGGGGTCGTCGGGCGCAGCGGCCGGTGTGGTCTCCTCGGGCACAACCTCGATCGTAAGTGACCGCCGGGCCCTATTCGGGGACGGGAGTGTGGGCGCCTTCGGTGGGGAGGGCTGGGCGGGGGCGGCGGGTGAGCTCGGCGCGGGCGGCCAGTTCGCCCTGGCCCGCGGGGTAGCGGACCTCCTCCAGGCACAGGCCGTGCGGGGGGGCGACGATCACGCTGGGGTCGCGCACCTGGGCGGCGAGCACCTCGGCCAGCCAGCCGGGTGGCCGGCGCCCGTCACCCACCGACAGCAGGCCGCCGACCAGCGCGCGCACCATGTTGTGGCAGAACGCGTCCGCGATCACGGTGGCCACGGCCACCCCGGGAGCGGGCCGCGTCCAGTCCAGCCGCAGCAACTCCCGCACGGTGCTCGCGCCCTCGCGCCGCCGGCAGAAGGCCGCGAAGTCATGGGGGCCGAGGCAGGCCCGGGCGGCCTCGCTCATGCGCGCGATGTCGAGCCGGCGCGGATACCAGAGCGTGTCACGGCGACGCAACGGATCGGCCGCCGCCGGGTCGTCGCAGACCCGGTAGGAGTAGCGCCGCCACAGTGCGGAGAACCGGGCATCGAACCCGTCCGGGGCGGGGCCGATCGCGCGCACCCGGACGTCCGGCGGCAGTTGCCGGGCGAGCCTGCGTGCGGGGTGGGCCGGGCAGGCCGCCGCCCAGGCCACTGACGGCACGTCGACGTGGGCGACCTGGCCGCGCGCGTGTACTCCGGCGTCGGTGCGGCCGGCCACGGTGAGGGCCGGCCCGGCCGGCAGGGCCAGCGCTCGGCCCAGCGCTTCCTGCACCACCTCTTGCACGGTGCGCAGGCCGGGCTGGAGGCTCCAGCCGTGAAAGCCTGAGCCGTCGTAGGACAGGTCCAGCCTGAGCCGGGTCACACCGGCATCCGGCTGGTCCCCGACGGCCGCCAGCGTGCCGCTCAGGGCCGCAGCCGGGCGGTTAGCTGGCATCCTCCGGCTGGCCGTCATCCGGCCTGTCGTCTTCGCTGCTCTCGGCGGTCTCGTCGTCCGGCTCGGCGTCCTGGTCCTGCACGACCTGGTCCTCGGCGACCTTCTCGCCGCCGTCCGCGTCCTCGGCGTCCTCCGGCGATTCCGCGGCGTCGGCCCGTTGCGTCTCGGCGTCGGAAACCTCGGCCGCGCTCTGGTCGTCCGCCTCCGCGGTCTCCGGTACGGCGGCCGCGTCAGCCTTGCGCGCAGGCGCGGCCGGCTGGGCGCGGCGGGCCCGGCGGCGGCGGGATGGCTGCGCCTCGACCTCCTCCGGGACCAGCTCAATCACGGCCATCGCCGCGTTGTCGCCCTTGCGCGGGCCGATCTTCGTGATCCGGGTGTACCCACCCTCCCGGTTCGCGAAGGTCGGCGCGATCTCGGCGAACAGCGCGTGCACGACGGTCCGGTCGGTGACCGTGGCCAGCACCCGGCGCCTCGCGTGCAGGTCGCCGCGCTTGGCGAAGGTGATCAGGCGCTCGGCCACCGGCCGCAGCCTGCGCGCCCGTGCCTCGGTCGTGGTGATCCTGCCGTGCTCGAACAGCGCGGTGGCAAGATTCGCCATCATGTGCCGCTGGTGGGCCGGGCTGCCGCCCAGCCGACGGCCCTTGGTGGGCGTGGGCATCGGAGCGTTCTCCTTGGTTGTGGCCCGGCCCGCTCAGCCGCGGGCCGGGCCGGATCAGTCCGTCAGTACTGCTCGGTCTCGACGTAGCTCTCGTCGTCGTCCGCCCCGTAGCTGTCCGCAGCTGTCCCCGGGTCGAACCCGGGCGGGGAGTCCTTCAGAGCGAGGCCCATGTCGATCAGCTTCTGCTTGACTTCCTCGATCGACTTCGCGCCGAAGTTACGGATGTCGAGCAGGTCCTGCTCGCTGCGTGCCACCAGCTCGCCCACGGTGTGGATGCCCTCGCGCTTGAGGCAGTTGTAGGAGCGGACGGTCAGGTTCAGCTCCTCGATCGGCAGCGCGAGGTCGGCGGCCAGCGCGGCGTCGGTCGGCGACGGCCCGATGTCGATGCCCTCGGCGTCCACGTTCAGCTCGCGGGCCAGGCCGAACAGCTCGACCAGCGTCTTGCCGGCGCTGGCCACCGCGTCCCGGGGGCGCATGCAGGGCTTGGTCTCCACGTCGAGGATCAGCTTGTCGAAGTCGGTGCGCTGCTCGACTCGGGTGGCCTCCACCTTGTAGGTGACGCGCAGCACCGGCGAGTAGATCGAGTCGATCGGGATCCGGCCGATCTCCTGGCCCGGCTGCTTGTTCTGGGCGGCGGACACGTAACCGCGGCCGCGCTCGACCGTCAGCTCCATCTCCAGCTTGCCCTTGCTGTTCAGCGTGGCGATGTGCAGGTCGGGGTTATGCACCTCAACGCCGGCCGGCGGCGCGATGTCGGCCGCCGTGACCGGGCCGGGTCCCTGCTTGCGCAGGTACATCGGCACCGGCTCGTCGTGCTCGGAGGAGACGACGAGCTCCTTCAGGTTCAGGATGACGTCGGTGACGTCCTCGGTGACCCCGGGGACGGTGGAGAACTCGTGCAGCACTCCCTCGATCCGGATGCTGGTGACCGCGGCACCGGGAATCGAGGAGAGCAGGGTGCGGCGGACCGAGTTGCCGATCGTGTAGCCGAATCCCGGCTCGAGCGGCTCGACCACGAACCGCGACCGGAAGTCGCTGACCTGGTCCTCGGTGAGGCTTGGACGCTGGGCGATGAGCATGATGGTTCCTTTCCGCGATGCCCGCTATTTGACGATCGCGACCTGCGCTGACGGCGGGCTGCCGTCAGCGGTTACTGCTTACTTCGAGTAGTACTCAACGATGAGCTGTTCCTGGACCAGCGTGTCGATCTGGGACCGGGCCGGAAGCGCGTGCACGAGGATGCGCATCTTGTCGGCGTTCACCTCGAGCCACGCCGGGACCGGGCGCTCCCCCGCCTCGGCGCGCGCCACCACGAACGGGGTCAGCTCGCGGGACTTGGGCGCGATCTCGACAATGTCGCTCTCGGCCACCCGGTACGAGGGGATGTTGACCTTGCGCCCGTTGACCAGGACGTGCCCGTGGCCCACGAGCTGGCGGGCCATGTCGCGGCTCTTGGCGAAGCCGGCCCGGTAGATCACGTTGTCGAGGCGGCTCTCCAGCAGCTGCAGCAAGGCCTCGCCGGTCCGGCCGCGGGTCCGGGTGGCTTGCTGGTAGTAGTTCCGGAACTGCTTCTCCAGCACGCCGTAGATTCGCTTGGCCTTCTGCGTCTCCCTGAGCTGCAGCAGGTAGTCGTTTTCCTTCGGCCGGTTCCGGCCGTGCTCACCCGGCGGGTAGGGCCGGATCTCGATGGGGCACTTCGGCGAGTCGCACTTGGCGCCCTTCAGGAACAGCTTGGTCTTCTCGCGGCGGCAGAGCCTGCAGTCCGCACCGGTGTATCGAGCCATGGTTGTCGCTTAACTCCCTCAGACCCGGCGCCGCTTCGGCGGGCGGCAGCCATTGTGCGGAACCGGGGTCACGTCCTGGATCGAGCCGACCTCCAGGCCGGTCGCCTGCAGCGACCGGATGGCGGTCTCCCGGCCCGAACCGGGGCCCTTCACGAATACGTCGACCTTGCGCATGCCGTGCTCCATGGCGCGGCGGGCCGCGGCCTCGGCCGCCATCTGCGCGGCGAACGGCGTGGACTTACGCGAGCCCTTGAATCCCACCTGACCGGACGAGGCCCAGGAGATGACGCTCCCGCCCGGGTCGGTGATCGAGACGATGGTGTTGTTGAACGTGCTCTTGATATGGGCGTGTCCGTGAGCGATGTTCTTCCGCTCTTTCCGGCGTACCTTCTTCGCAGCGCCGGCGCGACTCTTCGGAGGCATCTATGTTCCTTCAGTTCCGGAGGTAATCGGACCGCTCGAGGCGGACTACTTCTTCCCGGCCTTCTTCTTGCCGGCCACGGTCTTCTTCTTGCCCTTCCTGGTGCGGGCGTTGGTCTGCGTGCGCTGGCCGTGCACGGGCAGCCCGCGGCGGTGCCGGATGCCCTGATAGCACCCGATCTCGACCTTGCGCCTGATGTCGGCCTGCACCTCACGGCGCAGGTCACCTTCGACCTTGTAGTTAGCGTCGATCCAGTCCCTGAGCCGGACCAGGTCGTCGTCGGTGAGGTCGTGGACGCGGGTGTCCCCGCTGACGCTCGTGGCCTTCAGTGTCTCCAGGGCGCGGGTACGGCCGATTCCGTAAACGTAGGTAAGGGCGACCTCGAGCCGCTTGTCACGCGGGAGGTCAACACCGACGAGGCGTGCCATCCGGGCAGTTCTCCTTCTGTCGCGGAGGTCCTACGCGCCGCTCCGGCCGTCCCTGCCCGGACGGGGCCCCGGCCTCCTCCGGGGGTCACCTTATCCGGCGGGGCCGGATAAGGGCTGCGGTGCGTGCCTATCTGACTGGGAATCTTCTCTGGCTGGTCGGGTTGGGGGTTCTTGCTGGCCTGGCTCAGCCCTGACGCTGCTTGTGCCGCGGATCAGAGCAGATGACCATGACCCGGCCATGCCGACGGATGATCCGGCACTTACTGCAGATCTTCTTCACACTCGGCTTGACCTTCATGACGTTCTCCTCGCGGATGCCGGGCCGGCCGGGGATGCCCCGCGGCCCTGCATCTCGTTATCTTTATCTTTACTTGTACCGGTAAACGATCCGCCCACGACTCAGGTCGTAGGGGCTAAGCTCCACGACGACCCGGTCGTCGGGAAGGATCCGGATGTAGTGCATCCGCATCTTTCCGCTGATGTGGGCCAGGACCTTGTGCCCGTTGTCGAGCTCCACCCTGAAAAAGGCATTGGGCAGTGATTCCACTACCGTGCCCTCGATCTCAATGGCGCCGTCTTTCTTGGGCATATCCTCCGCGCTTCGCTGATAGGCGCTAGCCTGCCTGTCGGTTCGTGCTAGCTGGTTCGTGCTGGTGTTCGTTTAGCCGGTGCTGCCGGACCGGGATGGACTGGCGCCGGCCGTGGCAGGCAGGATCACGCGGTCATCGTGAGGCTTGCCCCGCCCCGGCTCGCGCCTGCGCGCACCTTCCGGATCCGGGCGGCTCCGACGGATGGCTGCCTTCGCGCCGCAGACTCACGTCACCAGCGCAAAAACAGCTCACGGGCCGCAGCAGAGTCTACGCGACGCCCGCCGCCAAAGCGAACCGGGCCGCCTAACCCTGTGCGACCTGTGTAACCAGGGCGGGGGCCGCGATATTCCCGGTCCCTCGGTCCCGGCCACGCGCCCGTCCTCCGGGCACCGCCAGGACAGATTACCGGTCGCTTGGGTCGCCGCCGATCTGACCGGGGTGATCACGCCGCGGCTGATGGGGATGGTTCGGGCGGCTCGGGCCGCCGCCGGGATGGCTGCCGGAGATCCAGCGGCCGACCATGATGGCTCCCCACGGCCCGGAGAGCCACAGCGGCCAGAGGTACCCTCCGCCGCTCAGCGCCCAGATCACGAAGCAGAGCAGGGTGACGCTGAGCCAGCTACCCCAGGCGGCCGCCCAGACCGGGGAGAACCGCCCGTGCCCCAAGGTCAGCCCGGCGGCCCCGGTGGCCGCCTGAAACGAGCCGGCGCCGGGTATCTGCCGACGGTAGTGCGGCGGCAGGGACGCGTCGGGCAGCCGGTACAGGTCGATGGCAGGCAGGTCCGTCATGAGCTCGTCAAGGTCGCCCAGGGTCTTGGCCGCGTAAGCCTTGTCCATCCGCTCGTTGAATTCCTCGACGGTCAGCCGGCCGCCGCGTGATGCTCGCGCAGCAGCGCCACGGTACGTTCCCGGTCGTCGTCGGAAGCCCGGATCCTGGGGTCGCCCGCCATCGGTCCTCCTCAGCTCGCCGGGCCTGCGCCGGCGGACACCGGCAACGGGTGACCCGCGTCCGCGGCCGCCGCGCGCTCGAAGCCGCTGCGGCCGCCGTCGGCGGCGGTCAGGACCCAGGGCCCGTCCGCGGTGATGGCCACCGTGTGCTCGAAGTGCGCCGCCCAGGAGCCGTCCGCGGTGACCACGGTCCAGCCGTCGTCGAGCAGGAGCGTCTGCGGCCGGCCCAGGACCAGCATGGGCTCGATGGCGAGCGCCATCCCCTCGACCAGGATCGGCCCGCGGCCGGCCCGGCCGTAGTTCGGTACCGGCGGGTCCATGTGCATCTCGCTGCCGATCCCGTGGCCCACGTACTCGCGGATGATCCCGTAGGGGCCGCTGGCCCGCGCGCTGGTCTCGACGGCGTGGGAGATGTCGCTCAGCCTGCCGCCCGGCCGGGCCTGCGCCAGGCCGCGCCAGAGCGCCCGCTCGCACGCTTCCAGCAGGCGGGCGCGGGAATCGCTGACCGGTCCGACGCCGACCGTGCGGGCGGCGTCGCCGTGCCAGCCGTCGACGATCGCACCGCAGTCGATCGAGATCAGGTCTCCGGCGGCGAGCCGGGTGCGGTCGCTGGGGATGCCGTGCACGATCTGGTCGTTCACCGACGTGCAGATGGTGGCCGGGTATCCGTGGTAGCCCTTGAAGGACGGGACGGCCCCGGCGCCGCGGATCTCCCGCTCGGCCAGCACGTCCAGGTCTGCGGTGCTGATGCCGGGCTCGACCGCGGCGGTCACCACGTCGAGCGTGCGCGCGACCACCAGGCCCGCTTCCCGCATCGCGGCGAGCTGGCCGGGCGTCTTGATCTGGATCGGCAGTTCCCGCCTGGTTCGCATCGCGCCTCCGGAGTCCTACTCCCACGTTACCGTTGTGCGCCCGCATGCGCGCCAGGCGGTGGCGGCGGGTCACCGGATGAAACGCCGCAGCGCGCTGAGCGCCCGGTCGGTGATCTCCTCGACTGGCCCGGTGGCGTCGACCCCGAGCAGGATGCCCTCGTCCGCGTAGAACGCGATCAGCGGCTGGGTCTGCTGCTGGTACACGTCCAGCCGGTGCCGGATCGTGTCCTCGCGGTCGTCGTCACGCTGGAAGAGCTCGCCGCCGCAGTCGTCACACTGCTCGCTGCGGGACGGCGGGTCGAACAGCACGTGCCAGACCCGCCCGCACCGGCGGCAGGTCCTTCGCCCAGAGAGCCGGCGGACCACCTCGTCGTCGTCGACGACCAGCTCCAGCACGAGATCCAGCCTGGTGTCCCACTCGGCGAGCATCTTCTTCAGCGTCTCGGCCTGGGGCACGTTCCGCGGGAACCCGTCGAGCAGGAAGCCCGCCTGCGCGTCGTCCTCCTGGATCCGGCTGGCGACCATCGCGATCGTGACCTGGTCGGGCACCAGGTCGCCGCGGTCCATGTAGGTCTTGGCCGCGCGGCCGAGCTCGGTGCCCCCGCTGACGTTGGACCTGAAGATCTCACCTGTCGAGATCGTCGGGATCGCCAGGTGTGAGGCTATGAACTGGGCCTGCGTCCCCTTGCCCGCACCGGGGGGCCCGACGAGGACGACGCGCACTACCGCAGGAAGCCCTCATAGTTACGCTGCTGCAGCTGGCTCTCGATCTGCTTCACCGTGTCCAGTCCGACCCCCACCGCGATCAGGATGCTGGTGCCGCCCAGCGGGAACTGCTGCGAGGCACCGACCAGGCCGATGGCCACCATCGGGATCAGCGCGACCAGGCCCAGGTACACCGACCCCGGAGTGGTCAGCCGGTTGACCACATAGCTCAGGTACTCGGCGGTCGGCCGGCCGGGCCGGATGCCCGGGATGAAGCCGCCGACCTTCTTCATGTTGTCCGCCACCTCCGCGGGCGGGAACGTGATCGAGACGTAGAAGAACGTGAAGAACACGATGAGGATGAAGGTCGCGAGAATGTAGGCCGCGTTGTCCCCGTAGATCAGGTGCGTCGAGATCCAGTCGGCCCAGGCCTTCGGGTGCGCGCCGTTGACGCCGCCGAACATCTGGGCGGCCAGCTGCGGGATGTACAGCAGCGATGAGGCGAAGATGACCGGGATGACGCCGGCCTGGTTCACCTTGAGCGGGATGTAGGTCGACGTCCCGCCGTACATCCTGCGCCCCACCATGCGCTTGGCGTACTGGACCGGGATCCGCCGCTGGGCCTGTTCCATGAACGCCACGAACCCGACGATCCCCACGCCGACGAGCACCACGATCGCGAACACGAACGCGTGCTTTTCCGCGTAGATCTGCTCGAACTGGCCCGGGATCTGCGAGATGACCGTGGTGAAGATCAGCAGTGACATGCCGTTACCGACGCCGCGGTCGGTGATCAGCTCACCGAGCCACATGATCACCGCGGTGCCGGCGGTCATCGTGATGACCATCGTGGCGATGTTGTAGATCCCCTGGTTCGGGATCAGGTTGTTGCACTTGGTGGTGCTGGCGATGCCGTACAGGGTGCCGGACCGGGCCAGCGCGACGATCGCGGTCGACTGCAGGATGGCCAGGCCTACGGTAAGGTACCGGGTGTACTGGGTGATCTTCGCCTGGCCGGCCTGGCCTTCCTGCCGTAGCGTCTCCAGTCGCGGGATCACCACGGCGAGCAGCTGCAGGATGATGCTGGCCGTGATGTACGGCATGATCCCGAGCGCGAAGACCGACAGCCGCAGCAGCGCGCCGCCGCTGAACAGGTTGACCAGCTGGAACAGGCTGGCGCCGCCGCCGGTGGTGCTGTTCACCACGTTGAGGCAGGCGTTGACGGCCTTTTCCGAGATCCCGGGGGTCGGCACGGAGGCGCCCAGCCGGAACATGGCGATGATGAAGAGCGTGAACAGCAGCTTCCGGCGCAGGTCGGGCGTGCGGAACGCCCGAACGAACGCGGTCAGCATGCCCCGTCCTCAGCTCGTTGGGTCAACGTCATCTGCCGCTCCTCGTCGGGGAGGGTGCCCGCCGATGGCTCGAAGCGGGTCCCGGGCCGCAGTCTAGCTCCCCCCGGGCGCTCCGACAGCCACGCGCGAGGCCGGGGGCCAGCCACGGCGGCCGGGCCTGCCCGGCCCGGTGCCCAGGGATGGGACGGCGGGCGGGGGCACGCGGGGAAGTCCTGCGGGGTTGTCTCCCGCGGGGCAGCACGGCCACGTTACAGCTCGGTGACCGTGCCGCCCGCGGCGGTTATCTTCTCCCTGGCCGTGGCGGAGAACGCGTGCGCGGTCACCCGCAGCCCCTTCGGGACCGCGTCGCCGGAGCCGAGCACCTTGACCAGTTCCCCGGGCCGGACCGCGCCCTTGGCCACGAGATCCTCGGGGGTCACGTCGCCGCCGTCCGGGTACAGGGCAGCCAGCCGACCGGTGTTGACCACCTGGTAGGTGGTCTTGAACCGCAGGTTCGAGAACCCCTTCAGCTTGGGCAGCCTGCGGTGCAGCGGCATCTGGCCGCCCTCGAAGCCGGGCGCGACCGGGCCGCGTGCCTTGCTGCCCTTGGTGCCACGGCCGGCCGTCTTGCCCTTGGATCCCTGGCCGCGGCCGACCCGCGTCCGGGCGGTACGGGCCCCGGAGCCGGCCGCAGGTGGTGGATCTTCAGTCCCCGGCCGGCCGGGCTGCTGTCGCCGGCTGCCATGTCAGTCGACCTCCTCAACGGTGACCAGGTGTCGCACGGCCTGGACCATGCCACGGATCTCCGGCCGGTCCGCCTTCACGACCACGTCGCCGATCCGGCGCAGGCCCAGCGAGCGCAGCGTCTCCCGCTGCACCCGCGTGCCGCCGATCCGCGACTTGGTCTGAGTGACCTTCAGTTCTGTCATCTGCTGCTCCCGCTCGGCTCCGGCTCGGGGGCCGCGGCGGCGCTCGCCGCGGCGGCGCGCGCCCTGAGCATGGCCGCCGGCGCGACGTGCTCGATCGGCAGGCCCCGCCGGGCCGCGATCTCCTCGGGACGGTTCAGGCTCTTCAGCGCGGCCACGGTCGCGTGGATCACGTTGATCGGGTTGGACGAGCCCAGGGACCGGGACAGCACGTCGTGGATGCCCGCGCACTCCAGCACGGCGCGGACCGGGCCGCCGGCGATGACGCCGGTTCCCGGGCTGGCCGGCTTGAGCAGGACCACGCCCGCCGCCGCCTCGCCCTGCACGGCGTGCGGGATCGTGCCGCCGATCCGGGGCACGCGGAAGAAGTTCTTCTTGGCCGCCTCCACGCCCTTGGCGATCGCCGCGGGTACCTCCTTGGCCTTGCCGTAGCCGACCCCGACGAGCCCGTTCCCGTCACCCACGACGACCAGCGCCGTGAAGCTGAAGCGCCGGCCGCCCTGGACCACCTTGGCCACCCGGTTGATGGCCACGATTTTCTCCAGGTAGGCGGTGCCCCTTTCGGCAGCGCCGCCCCGGCGGTCGTCGCGACGGTCGCGCCGCTCGCCGCCGCCTCCTGAGCCGCGCCGCGATGCTGGTGGCATTAGATCTTCCCCTTCTGACTGTCTATGGTGGTTCCGCCGGTCACAGGGCCAGCCCACCTTCGCGGGCGCTGTCCGCGAGCGCGGCGACCCGGCCGTGATAGGAGTGGCCGCCGCGGTCGAAGACCACCGAGGTGATCCCGGCCGCCGTGGCGCGCTCCGCGAGCAGCGTGCCCACCTGCTTGGCCTTGGCTGTCTTGTCCCCGCTGGAGCCGCGGATCGACGCGTCCAGGGTGGACGCGGACACCACCGTGCCGCCGACGGTGTCGTCGATCAGTTGCGCGAATACGTGCCGGGCCGAGCGGGTGACCACCAGCCGCGGGCGTGCCGCGCTCCCGGTGACCTTCTTCCTTACCCGGAGGTGGCGCCGCGTGCGCGCGGCGGCGCGCGCATCCGTGCGGCCGGTGATGCGGCCGTGCGCCCGGGTCTTGGTGCCAGACATCTGCTACTTCCCAGCCTTCCCGACCTTGCGGCGGATCTGCTCGCCCTGGTACCGCACGCCCTTGCCCTTGTACGGGTCAGGCTTGCGGAGCTTGCGTATGTTGGCCGCGACTTCGCCGACCTGCTGCTTGTCGATCCCCTCGACCACGAACCTGGTGGGCGACTCGACCCGCAGCGTGATTCCCTCGGGCGCGGTCACCGGCACCGGATGGCTGAAGCCGAGCGAGAACTCCAGGTCGTTGCCCCGGGCCTGCACCCGGTAGCCGACCCCGACGATCTCCAGGGTCTTGCGAAACCCGTCGGTGACGCCGGTGACCATGTTGGCGATCAGCGAGCGGGACAGGCCGTGCAGCGCCCTGATCTCGCCCTCATCGTTCGGCCTGGTCACGCTGATGGTCCCGTCGACCCGCGCCACCTCGATGGGCACGGGTACCTCCATGCTCAGGGTGCCGCGCGGCCCGGCCACGGTGACCTCGCGGCCGGAGATGGTGACGTTGACGCCGTCCGGGATGACGACGGGCGTGCGTCCGATTCGTGACATCGCGGTTTCCCTACCAGACGTAGGCGAGGACTTCCCCGCCCACGCCCTTCTTGTTCGCCTGCTTGTCGGTCATCAGCCCGGCCGAGGTCGAGATGATCGCCACGCCGAGGCCGCCGAGGACCCGGGGCAGGTTGTCCTTGCGCGCGTAGACCCGCAGGCCGGGCTTGGACACCCGCTTGAGCCCGGCGATCGAGCGCTCCCTGGTCGGCCCGAACTTGAGCATGATCACCAGGTTCTTGCCCACTTCTGCGTCGGCGACCTGCCATCCCGCGATGTAGCCCTCCTGCTGGAGGATCTCGGCGATGCGAACCTTGATCTTGGAAGACGGCATGGTCACGGTGTCGTGATACGCCGAGTTAGCGTTGCGCAGACGGGTCAGCATGTCTGCGACCGGGTCGGTCATGGTCATGGCCTGAGGGCCCTCCTCGCCGTGGTTTCCCTGGGGACCTGCGGCGTGGTCGGTGGGCGCGGGTCGCGCCCAGGTTTATCGGCTACTGCGGCTGGCAGCGGGCTACCAGCTGGACTTGGTGATGCCGGGAAGCTCGCCTCGGTGCGCCATCGTCCGGAAGCAGATCCGGCACAGGCCGAACCTGCGGTAGACGGCGCGCGGCCGCCCGCACCGCGAGCACCTGGTGTACGCGCGCACGGCGAACTTCGGCTTGCGCTTGGCCTTGGCGATAAGGCTCTTCTTCGCCACTCGTCAGCTCTCCCTAAACGGAAATCCAAGCCGCCGCAACAGCGAGCGGCCTTCGTCATCGTTGGTCGCGGTAGTGACGACCGTCACGTCCATGCCGCGCTGCCGGTCCACCTGATCCGGGTTGATCTCGTGGAACATCAGCTGCTCGGTGAGGCCGAAGGTGTAGTTCCCCCGGCCGTCGAACTGACGGTCGCTCAGCCCGCGGAAGTCACGGATCCGGGGCAGCGCCAGGGTCAGCAGCCGGTCGAGGAACTCCCACATCCGGGTCCCGCGGAGCGTGACGTGCGCCCCGATCGGCATGCCCTCCCTGAGCTTGAACTGGGCCACCGACTTCCTGGCCTTGGCGACGGCCGGCTTCTGCCCGGTGATGATGGTCAGATCCTTCACCGCGCCGTCGATCAGCTTCGCGTCCCTGGCCGCCTCGCCCACGCCCATGTTGACCACGATCTTGGACAGGCCGGGGATCTGCATGACGTTGGAGTAGCCGAACTCCTCGCGGAGCGCCGGGGCTATCTCGGAGCGGTAGCGCTCCTTGAGCCGGGGCAACGGGGCGGGCGCGGCCGGCTTTCCGCCGTTGCCCGCCGCGGCCGGCGTGTCGTCGGCCGGCGTGTCGTTCGCGGCGCCCCTGCCCTTGGACGCCTGCCTGGTCTGTGCTGCAGTCATGAGATGTCCTAGATGTCCTTACCGCTCGAGCGCGAGATCCGGACCTTCTTGTTGGTGTCGTCGTCGCGCCGGTACCCCGCGCGGCCGGCTTCTTCGTATCCGGGTCGATCAGCTGCACGTTGCTGACGTGGATCGGCGCCTCCTGGTGGATGATGCCGCCCTCCTTGGCACCGCGCCGGCCCTGGTAGTCGACCTTCGTGTTCTTCTTGATCATGTTGACGCCGTGCACGATCACCCGCTGCTGGTCCGGGTATGCGACCACGACCGTGCCCTCGCGGCCGACGTCCCGGCCGGCGATGACGAGCACGTGGTCACCCTTCTTGATCTTCATTCCCGGCGACTTCGCCGTGGCCTTCTTCGCCATCACAGCACCTCCGGGGCGAGCGAGATGATCCGCATGAACCGCTTCTCCCGCAGTTCGCGCCCGACCGGCCCGAAGATGCGGGTCCCGCGCGGGTCCCCGCCATCCCTGATCAGCACGGCCGCGTTCTCATCGAAGCGGATGTAGGAGCCGTCACCGCGGCGGCGCTCCTTGCGCGTGCGCACGACGACCGCCTTGACCACGTCGCCTTTCTTCACCCCAGCGCCGGGGAGGGCATCCTTGACGGTCGCCACGATGACATCGCCGATACCCGCGTATCGCCAGGCCCGAGCCGCCGAGCACACGGATGCAGAGGATCTCCTTGGCACCCGTGTTGTCGGCGACCTTGAGCCGCGACTCCTGCTGTATCACGTCAACTCCTGCTTCGGTCCCCGGCCGTCGGGGGCCGGGGCTGATGTCTGTCCGTGGCCCGCACGCGGGCCGGCTGGTCTGGGTCGGTGGCCCGCGGGCGGGCCGGTCTGGTCGGTGTTCGGTCGGGTAATTACTACTTCGCCTTCTCCAGGATTTCCGCTACCCGCCAGCGCTTGGTCGCGGACAGCGGCCGGGTCTCCATCAGCAGGACCCGGTCGCCGATGCCGCAGGCGTTCGCGCCGTCGTGGGCCTTGTACTTCTTCGTGCGGCGGATGACCTTGCCGTACTTCGGGTGCTTCACCCGGTCCTCGACCACGACGACGACGGTCTTGTCCATCTTGTCGCTAACCACCAGGCCCTCGCGCACCTTGCGGTACCCGCGCGAGAGCTGGCCGCTCTGCGCGTCACTCATCCTCATCCACCTCCTCTGCCAGGCTCACGATCCCGAGCTCGCGCTCGCGCTTCACCGTGTAGATGCGGGCGATCTCCTTGCGCACCGCGTGGAGCCGTCCGTGGCTTTCCAGCTGGCCGGTGGCCGCCTGGAAGCGGAGGTTGAACAGCTCGATCTTGGCCTCCGCCAGCTTGCCGTCGAGTTCTTCCTCGGTTGAGCCCCGCAGATCAGCGGCGGCCAGTCCCTTGGCCATCACGCCTCACCCACTTCGCGCTTCACGAATTTTGTCCCTCCGTGGGCACTGCATCGGGAGCTTGTGCGTTCTGACATCACGCTTCTCCCACCTCGCGCTTCACGAACTTGCACTTCATCGGGAGCTTGTGCATGGCACGGCGCAGCGCCTCCCGAGCGATGGGCTCGGAGACGCCGGACAGCTCGAACATGACCCGGCCGGGCTTGACGTTGGCGACCCACTTCTCCGGGGCGCCCTTGCCCGAGCCCATCCTGGTCTCGGCCGGCTTCTTGGTCAGCGGCCGGTCCGGGTAGATCGTGATCCACACCTTCCCGCCGCGGCGGATGTGCCGCGTCATGGCGATACGGGCGGCCTCGATCTGCCGGTTCGACACGTAGGCGTGCTCGACCGCCTGGATGCCGTACTCGCCGAATGTCACCCGGGTCCCGCCCTTGGCGGCACCGTGCCGGTCCGGCCGGTGCTGCTTGCGGTGCTTGATCCTGCGCGGGATGAGCATGGCTCAGCCCTCCTCTCCCGCGTCGGCGCTCACTGCCACCGCCGCCTGCTCGCGGCTCTCCTGGCCGCGGCTCTCCTGGCCGCGGTCGTCACCCCGGTCGCCGCGGTCCGGCCCGGCTCCCCCGCCGGTCCAGTCGGGCCCGCCGGCGACGCCGGCGCCCGCGCTGCGGCGAGCGGTCCCGGTCGCGCCCGGACCGCTGCCCGGCTCGCAGGGCCGCGGCCGCAGCCTCGCGCTCGGCCCGGGTCTGCGCGGCCTCACCGCGGTAGATCCACACCTTCACGCCGATCCGGCCGAACGTCGTCCGTGCCTCGTAGAAGCCGTAGTCGATGTCGGCGCGCAGCGTGTGCAACGGCACCCGGCCCTCGCGGTAGAACTCCGACCGTGACATTTCCGCGCCGCCCAGCCGGCCGGAGCACTGCACCCGGATCCCCTTGGCGCCGCCCTTCATCGCGGTCTGCATGGCCTTGCGCATGGCCCGGCGGAACGACACCCGGCTGGACAGCTGCTCGGCCACGCCCTGGGCGACCAGCTGCGCGTCGATCTCGGGGTTCTTCACCTCGAGGATGTTCAGCTGGATCTGCTTGCCGGTCAGCTTCTCCAGGTCGCCGCGGATCCGGTCGGCCTCCGCGCCGCGGCGGCCGATCACGATGCCCGGCCGGGCGGTGTGAATGTCGACCCGGACCCGGTCCCTGGTCCGCTGGATCTCTACCTTGGAGATCCCGGCCCGCTCCATGCCGCGCTGCAGCATCCGCCGGATCGCGACGTCTTCCGCGACGTAGTCCTTGTACAGCTTGTCGGCATACCACGTGCTCGTGAAGTCGGTGGTGATGCCGAGCCGGAACCCATGCGGGTTTACTTTCTGGCCCACTAGCGGGTCCTCTCGTTGCTCTCGTCGGAGACGATGACCGTGATGTGGCTGGTTCGCTTGTTGATCCGGTAGCCCCGGCCCTGCGCGCGGTGCCGGAACCGAGGGATCGTCGGCCCCTCGTCCACCCAGGCCCGGCTCACCACGAGCGAGCCCGTGTCGAGGCGCGCCTGCCCGGCGTTGGCGATCGCGCTCGCCAGCACCTTGCCGACGGTGTCGCTCGCCGACTGCGGCGCGAACGTGAGCACCGCCTGGGCCTGGTCAGCAGGCAGCCCGCGGATAAGGTCCACCACCCGGCGGGCCTTGCGCGGCGTGACGCGCACGTACCGCGCCTTTGCCCTCGCTTCCATCGCTGTCTCGCTCTCTTTATCCTTTATCGGCTCTACCGTCGGCTGCGCCGGTCGTCCCGCACGTGGCTGCGGAAGGTGCGCGTGGGCGCGAACTCGCCGAGCTTGTGCCCGACCATCGCTTCAGTGATGAACACCGGCACGTGCTTGCGCCCGTCGTGCACGGCGATCGTGTGGCCCAGCATCGCGGGAACGATCATGGAGCGACGGGACCAGGTCTTGATCACGTTCTTGGTGCCCCTGTCGTTCTGGACGTCCACCTTCTTCATCAGGTAGTCGTCCACGAAGGGGCCCTTCTTCAGGCTACGAGGCATTGTCGGGTGCTCCTACCGCTTCTTCTTGCTGCGCCGACGAGTGATCATCCGGTCGCTGGCCTTGTGGGCCTGACGGGTACGCCCCTCGGGCTTCCCCCACGGGCTGACCGGGTGCCGGCCGCCCGAGCTCTTGCCCTCGCCGCCGCCCAGGGGGTGGTCGACCGGGTTCATGGCCACGCCGCGCACGGACGGGCGGCGCCCCTTCCACCGGCTCCGGCCGGCCTTGCCGAGCTTGATGTTGCCCTGCTCGGCGTTGCCGACCTCCCCGATGGTCGCCCGGCAGCTAGCGTCCACACGCCTGATCTCGCCGGACGGCATGCGTAGCTGCGCGAGCCTACCCTCCTTGGCCAGCAACTGCACGCCCGACCCGGCCGAGCGGGCGATCTTGGCGCCGCCGCCGGGCCGCAGCTCGATGGCGTGCACGACCGTGCCGGTCGGGATGTTGCGCAGAGGCAGGCAGTTGCCGGCCTTGATGTCCGCGCCCGGCCCGTTCTCGACCTGGTCTCCCTGGCGCAGGCCCTCCGGGGCGATGATGTAGCGCTTCTCCCCGTCGGCGTAGTGCAGCAGCGCGATCCTGGCCGTGCGGTTCGGGTCGTACTCGATGTGCGCGACCTTGGCGGATACGCCGTCCTTGTCGGCCCGCCGGAAGTCGATCAGCCGGTAGGCGCGCTTGTGCCCGCCGCCCTGGTGCCGGGTGGTGATCCGGCCGTGCACGTTCCGGCCGCCGCGCGAATGCAGCGGTCGCACCAGCGACTTCTCCGGCTCGGTCCGGGTGACCTCGGAGAAGTCCGCGCCGCTCGCGCCCCGGCGGCCGGGGGTCGTCGGCTTGTACTTACGGATTGCCATGAGTGTCAAGCTCCTCGATCTAGCCGCGGAAATCGATCCGCTCGCCCTCGGCGAGGCTGACGATGGCGCGCTTGGTGTCCGGCCGCTTACCCCAGCCGAACCGCGTCCGGCGGCGCTTCCCTGGCCGGTTCACCGTGTTGACCCCGGTTACCTTGACCCGGAAC
Source organism: uncultured Actinomycetota bacterium (assembly GCA_963834695.1). GTDB lineage: Bacteria > Actinomycetota > Actinomycetes > Streptosporangiales > Streptosporangiaceae > JASHPR01. The sequence goes on along the minus strand of CAWIDQ010000074.1, from coordinate 394 downwards.
ACGGCCTCGACCGCCTGCCTGATCTGGGTCTTGTTGGCGCCGGGGGCCACGATGAAGGTGTACTTGCCCTCATCTTCCAGCCGGTAGCTCTTCTCGGAGACGACCGGCCGGATCAGGACGTCCCGCGGATTAACGATCTTGCTCACGACTCAGCGTCCTCGGGCTCGGTAGCTTCGGTTTCCTCGGCTTCGGCGGGCTCGGTCTCGGCGTCCTGGGCGGCGGCGGGCTCAGCGTCGTCGGCCGGCCTGTCCACGGCTGGCCTGTCGACAGCAGGCCCGGCGCCGGTCCTCGCAAGAAATTGAGCCAGCGCCGACTCGGTGAACACGACGTGGTCGCTGACCAGCACGTCGTAGGTGTTGAGCTGGCCGGAGGCGAGTAGGTGCACGCCGCGCAC
>CAWIDQ010000073.1:0-30408 GCA_963834695.1 uncultured Actinomycetota bacterium | reverse complement strand
GTGCACAGCGCTTGAGATGGCTAGCGAGAACTGGTTGTAATCGACAAGCGCCGGCCGCGGGACGGCAGTGAGGATTGCCCCCTTCAGCACGGGCAGGAACGGAAACCGGCGGATCAGCGAGGGCTGGCTGCACAGGCTGGTCCAGACCGGCAAGAGCGCCGAGTCAAGCAGCACCTGGCGCTGGACGGGCATGCTGGTCAGGAACTTGATAAAGGCGAGCGCGATGACCTGGTACTGGGAGTAGGCGCTGATCGCTAGGTTGGCGCCGCCAAGCGTGCTGCTGCCCGGGCCGTGCAGCCCGAGCAGCACCGTGACGCCGAACTTGCCGGCCACCTCGTTACCCGGCACGCGAGCGCTGGCATCGCCGTAAACGTACGGCCAGTTGGTCAGGAACAGCAGCTTGCCGGCCTCGAATGCACGCCGCGACGCTTCCTCGTTCCAGCCGAGCGCCGCGCGCGGTATCCATCCCTGCGGCAGGCCGCTCACCAGGAACTCCAGCGACTGCTTGGCCTGCGGCGAGTCGACCGTCACCGCCGAGCCGCCGGGCGGCAGGATGGAGCCGCCAGCGGACTGGACGGCCTCGGGGAAGTTGACGGTCAGGCGCTCGTATGCCTGGAACTGGCTGCCGTAACCCTCCAGCCCGTACCGGGGAGCCACGGTGCGGGCCGGACACGCAAGCTGACTCCAGGTCGTCGGCGGGCTGGCGGCGGCGTCAGCGAGGATGTCCTTGCGGTAGTAGAGCAGGGTCGCGTGGGAGGTGAACGGCACGGCGTACAGGTGTCGCTGGTAGCTTGCCGTGGCAACCGCGGGCGCGAGGAAGTCGTTGAGCGGGAACGCCCTCCGGCTCAGCGGAACGATCCAGCCGCCGCTGCCGCCGACGAGCAGGATCGCCGCCCCGGCGACGCCAGCCACGATCACCGGCCGACCGGTCACAGCTCCAGGGTACGGCGCCGCCACTCCCGCCCGGGAAACCGCCACCGTCCAGGCGCCTTCGCGCAGCCAGGAAGGGTTACGGCATCATTGACAGGAGTACGCGGAGTGGCGAGCTCGGCGGCCACGTGGCACGCCTGCCAGCGGCACGGGTAGTCGCCGATGGAGCTGTCCACGACATCGTCGCCGCGCTCGCGGAACCGGCGCCGGTTGCCTGCGCTAGCAACACGCCAGCGGGCGAGCACCTCTGTCCTTGCCGAAAACGTCGTTCTCACTGGTCAAGCGGCGTGCTGGTACTCGTGGATGATGCCTCCGACCCGGTCGCGTCGTCGGGCCCGGAAGGCTTCGAGGTCGGTTACCTCGGCTGGAAGCGGTTTGAGCGGAGCGGCGCTGGACAGGGCCATATGAGTCGCTGGGTCTTGGCGGCGCGGGGTTCCCGCGAAACTTGGGCGGCGGGGCCGCTGCGGGTGGTCACGGGCCGGCGTTGCTGGCGACAGGTGTGCTGCCCGTGCGCCTGCCGGCGCCGTGACCGGTTCCAGGGTGCCCGATGGCGGCCGGGCTGTCCAGCCGGGGCTTGCGGGGATCCGGGGGTGATCGCGGTGAACGGGCGGCGGGCGCGGCCGTCCGGCGTGGATGATGGCCGTGTGCTGCCCGTGACGCCGTGTGGTCCTTGGCGCTTCGCGCCCGGATATGAGTCTGGCGGTGGGGGCGATCTTGCGGGCTGGGTACTGTCGCCTTCGAGCACGCCGATCAGATTCGGCTTTCCCCGCGCCGTCCCCCGGGCAGCCTCGTCCTGACCGGTTCACGAGGAAAGCGAGGCGGCGATGGCCGCGAGGAAAGACAAGGCGGACGGCGCCGGGGTGCCTGGGCACGGCGGCGACGGCGCGGAGGTGGCCGAGGAGCTCACGCAGGTGGTTGAGTACGCGGCCGCGATCGACGTGGCGAAGGGGTCCGGGATGGCGTGCACCCGGGTGCCGGGGTCCCGGCCGGACCGCCGGCGGCAGAAGGTGTGGCAGGTAGGGGCCACCTTCGGGGAGGTGACCGCGCTGATGGACCACCTGCGCGCCGAGGGCATCCAGCGGCTGGTGCTGGAGTCCACGGTACGTTATCCGGCGTTCGAACAAATTTTTGCCGCATTTCGGCAGGTCAGGACCGTCGCGTACGCGTCTGTGACGGCCGGGCAGTCGGTCGTGTCATTGCCCGGGTGCGGGGTCGCGTCCGGCGGCGAGCCGCCTGCGCAGGAGGAGGTTCTCGCCGTGCGCCTGTTCGAGGGCCTGGCGCAGGACGGCGGTGTTGCGGTAGAGGAAGTCCAGGGAGACCCCGGCGTGGGCGGCGAGGCCGCGGAAGGTGACCGGCTCGCCGGCCTTGATCATCGCGGTGAGCGCGGCCTCGGCCCGCGCGGTGGCGGCCGCGGTGCGCGCGGCGGTGGCTTTTTGCAGGTTGGGGAGGTTACCGGGCATGGCGGCCGTCCTGGCGGGTAATGGCGGTGTCGGTGCGGGCCGGGACGCCGGCGCCGCGGATAGCGCCGGGCTGGCCGGGCGCGGCGGTTTCCGGCCTGGCGTCCAGGGTGGTGATGATGGCGTCGAGGGCGGCGGCTTCGCGCTGCCGGCCTTCCAGCCACACGTTGCCCGGCGTCATCGGGGCGCCGGTCCGGGCGGTGAAGGCGGCCTGGCGGGTGTCGATGAGGGCCAGGGTGCGGTCTTTCTGGGCGCGCAGTTCGGGCAGGAACGTGACGTCGGTGGCGAACTTGTCGCAGGTCAGGCAGGCAGGCCCTCCCCGCCCATGCGGCCGGACCAGCGGTATGGCACCCTAATCACCCGGCGGGCCCGCAATCGCGGGCCCGCGCGGGCCCGGATGGGCTGGCGACTGGGCTCGCCGAGGGTACCGGCATCTGGCCCTGCATGGCCGACGCCGTTCTCGTTCATTCAGACAATTAACCGAGACAAACAGGCGCGGGGTCGGTGGTCCGCAGCCAACGCAAGCACAGACGCAACTGGGCGCGCCCCTGGACCAACCGGCAGGCCACCCGTTCCCACACCGTACCGGGACGGCTGCCTGCTCGGCGTCACGTTCGTCGGCGGGTGACACCCTGGCGTGGAAGAGCTGATCCACTCGGCTACCATCGCCGTCGCCGGGCAGGTCCCCGTTAGCCGCCTCTGGCACGCCGTGCCCTGCTTCCCCTCCATCAGCGAAGTCTGGCTCCGCCTCCTCGAGGCCTACCAGACCTGAGCCAGGCACTGGCCTGCGACCGATAGCTGATCAGACGATGTGAGGCCGCAACGCGGCGGTCAGGCTGGCCGGTGAGCAGGCAGCAGGCTGGCCGCCTGCGCACCCAGCCGAAAGCAACGATCCTGGGAGAACCGATGACACATGTGGCGTGGGACCGCGTGACCCGTGATGACGTGGTGCGCGCGATAGGGGAGTACGACCGGCTGGGACCCGAGCGGTTCTTCGCCGACCATGGCTTCGGCCCGACCACGACGTATGACCTGGTTCTGGGACGAACGCCGTTACCCGCCCAAAGCCATCCTCGGCACGGCATATGAGTCCGCCGTCGGCCAGCGCCTTGACCCCGGTGATTTCGAGGGCGGAAAGTCCGGTGCGGTCACCGTGCTGGAGAAGCTGGGCTTCACCGTCCAGCACAAGCACCAACCAGCCCCCTGACCGTGGAACCGGCTGCCACCGGCCACGAGGCTGTCAACAACGAAGATCTGCTGGTGCACGACTGGCGGGTATCACGGCTCGTCCGTCTCGGCATCCCGGCACCGCTGGCCGAGGTGTACGCGAGCCATATCGACTGGCATCAGATCGCCCGGCTGGTGCAGCGTGGCTGCCCCCCGTTGCTGGCCCTCCGCATAGTCAGCTGATCCGGCCGGGCCGGCTAGCTGTCCGCAAGCGGTGTCCCGGTTTCGGAGGACTCGGCGCCGATCAGAATCCCCGGCGGGCCGCCGGAGCACCGCTGGCTGCTGATCCACCGCCGCCGCCGAGCCGGCCTGCCGTACGTTTTTGTGCCGATTTGACGCAAACCTCGACGCCGCCGACCACGAATACATAGTGAGCACACATCGTGGCGGCCATGCGCCGCCGACCCGGTTCCGGCTTGGCCGGAGGAAAGGTCAGAAGATGAAGTTCGCATCACACCGGCGTGGGCGGTCCGCCGTCCGGGCCATCACCCCAACACGGCAAGCACCACGCTTCCTGAACCGCGGCAGATCGGGCGCGCTGGTGCTCGGGTTGGCCGCGGCCGCAGCCGTGGCCGCCCCGGCCTCCGCCTCCGCTTCCGCTTCCGCCTCGAGCGATCCGTCCCCAGTGGTCGGGCACGTCTACGTCAACGACAACACAAAATCAGCCAACACGATCGGGGCGTTCGACCGGCACACGGACGGCACGCTGACCCCCGAGGCCGGGTCCCCCTTCGCGGCGGGCGGGGCCGGGACCGGCTCCGGGCTGGCCTCGCAGGGCGCGCTGCAGTTCTCGGCCGACGGCCGGTTCCTGATCGCCGTTGATGCCGGCAGCAACCAGATCTCGGTGCTGCGGGTCCATTCCGACGGCTCCCTCAGCCTGGTGCCCGGCGGGGTGGTCCCTTCCCATGGCGTGCTGCCCGACAGCATCGCGGTCCACGGCAACCTGGTCTACGTGGCCAACTCCGGCGCTGGCCACAGCAACTACACCGGCTTCTGGTTTCTCCGCGGCCACCTGTTCCACATCCCCGGGTCGACCGTGACGCTGGCCGCCGGCGCCGCGCCCGGTGATGTGCTATTCAACGGCACCGGCACCAAGCTGGTCGGCACCGAGGTCGGGCCCTCTCTGATCGACAGCTTCACCGTCGGCTTCGGCGGGCGGCTGACCGCCGCCCCCGGATCACCGTTCCCGGCCCAGGGCCTGGGCCCGTTCGGCAGCGAGTTCCGGCCGACTGACCCCGGCCAGCTGTTCGTGTCCAACGCCCACAACACCGCCCCCGACAGCGGCACCGTCTCGGCGTTCACAGACCACCGCAACGGCAGGCTCTCGCCGGTCAACGGCTCCCCGTTCCCGGACGGCCAGATGGCCCCGTGCTGGGTGGAGATCAGCCATGACGGCCAGTTCCTGTTCACCGTGAACACCGCAACCGGCTCCATCTCCAGCTACCAGATCGCTCCTGACGGCGCGCTGACCCTGCTGGGCAGCACCCCGATCCGCGGCACCAAGATCGGTGCCGTCGACGCCAGGCTGAGCCCGGACGGCGGCTTCTTGTACGTCGATGAGAGCGCCGTCGGCAAGGTGGCCGCGTTCACGGTCAGCGGCGGCAGCGTGACCGAGCTGGGTACCTCCCCCTTCCCGCTGCCCGCCGGCGCCGCGCCCGCAGGCATCGTCGTCAGCTAGCTCTCCCGCCAAGCAGGCCGGAGCCGCACGAACGCCCGCGGCTCCGGCCTGATGGTGCCCTGCTGTCGGCCGTCAGCCACGACCTGCGCACCCCGCTCAGCTCGGCCATGGCGGCCGTGGAGAGCCTGGCCAACCGTGATATCACCTGGACCGGCGACGAGCGCGCCGAGCGGGCCGGAGCCAGGTGTTGGTGATCCACGGCGAGGCGGGGGTCGGCAAGACGGCCCTGCTGAGCTACCTGGGCGCCCAGGCAGCCGGGTGCCGGGTGGTGCGTGCCACGGGGGTCCAGTCGGAGATGGAGCTGGCGTTCGCCGGGCTGCATCAGCTGTGTGCTCCGCTGCCGGGTTACCTGGAGCGTCTGCCGGTTCCGCAGCGAGAGGCGCTACTGATCGCGTTCGGGATCAGCGCCGGGTCGGCGCCGGACCGGTTCCTGGTGGGGCTGGCCGCGCTGGGCCTGCTGTCGGCGGCGGCGGAGGACCGGCCGCTCATCGCCATCGTGGACGACGCGCGGTGGCTGGACCGGGCCTCGGCGCAGGCGCTGGGGTTCGCGGCGCGCCGGCTGGCGGCTGACCCGGTAGGGCTGGTGTTCGCGGCCCGGGTTCCTGGGGAGGAGGTCGCGGGGCTGCCGCGGCTGGCCGTCGGCGGGCTGCGGGAGGCGGATGCGCGGGCGCTGCTGGACTTGATGCTGACCGTGCCTGTGGATGCGCGGGTCCGGGACCGGTTCATCGCTGAGGCGCGGGGGAACCCGCTGGCGCTGCTGGAGCTGCCGCGGGGGCTGACGGCCGCGGAGCTGGCCGGCGGGTTCGGTGTTCCCGGCGCGTCGTCGCTGTCGGCCTGAATCGAGGAGAGCTTCCGGCGGCAGATCGGTGCCCTGTCCCCTGAGACACAGCGGCTGCTGGTCCTGGCGGCGGCCGACTCGTCCGGTGATCCGGTGCTAGTGTGGCGGGCGGCCGGGCGGCTCGGGATCGGCGCTGACGCGGCGGATCAGGTGGTGGAGGCGGGCCTGGCCGAGTTCGGGACCGGGGTGCGGTTCCGGCATCCGCTGGTGCGGTCGGCGGCCTACCGGTCGGCGTCGGGGCAAGACAGGCGGCAGGCGCATGCGGCGCTGGCGGAGGCCACCGATGCGGATGTCGATCCTAGCTGGTCCGGGCGGCAGCCTGCGGGAGGTGGCACGCGAAGTCGGCAAGGCGTCGAGTTCGCGGCACGTGCCGCGGGCACCCGATCTGCTCCTAGACGGCCTAGTGAAGAACTTCACCGACGGATATGCGGCGGCGGTGCCGATTCTGCGGGACGCCCTGGACTGTTTTGGCCGCGACATGTCCGCCGATGACGAGCTGCGTACCTTGTGGGTGGCATGCATCGCCGCTTTGCATATATAGGACGACGAACGCTGGCAGTCGACTGCGGACAGGTTCGTCCAGCTTGCCCGCAGCACTGGTTCGCTCAGCGAGCTTCCGCTCGCCCTCACCATGCGCGCTCATCTGCACCTTTTCTCCGGTGAGCTCAGTGCCGCGGCGTCGCTGATCAGAGAGCTGCAGGCGGTCGCAGAGGCGACCGGCAGCCACATCATGCCCTACAGCGCGCTGTTCCACGCCGCGTTGCGCGGCGACGTGGACGGAGCCTCCGCGCTAATCGAGGCCGCCACCCGGGATGCGAAGCTTCGCGGTGAGGGCGCCGGGATAGCCGTGATCGGCTGGGCGGAAGCGATGCTCCACAATGGCCAGGGCCGCTACCCGCAAGCGATGACCGCGGCGCAGCACGCCAGCAGCTACGACGGGGACGTAGGGGTGTCGAGCTGGGCACTCGTCGAGCTGGTCGAGGCGGCCGCGCACCGCGAGATGGCCGACACAGCGGCCGGGGCGCTCGATCGGCTTGCCGAGCAGGCCAACGCGGCCGGCACCGACTGGGCTAGGGGCATCGAGGCGCGTTCCCGGGCGCTGCTGAGCGACGGCGAGACCGCCGAGCGCCTGTACCAGGAGTCGATTGCCCGCCTGGGCCGGACCCGGCTGCGCCCCGATGCGGGCAAGGTGGGCGAGCGCCTGGCGGTAAAGGCTCTCCGCGGCATCGCCCTGGCTCAGCAGCGCGCGGCAGCGCGCGACGATACCGAGCGCCCAGTCAGTGCCGCTCGCGTCGGCTTGGCCGGCGAGCCAGGAAAGCGCGTCGGCCGCGGTATCGGTCATGTTGCTTCGCACGGCTGCCTCGATGAGCTCGACCAGGGCCCACTCCTTCGGAGTCAGTTCCCCGTCGTAGCAGCTGGCCCGATGGGCGGCGATCATCGCCTGCTGATACTGGCCCAGGCCGTTGCGCAGCAGCGCTTCCGCCCAGCTTGCGACGGCTACCGACAGGCCCTGGCCGTGCTGGATCGCATCCGTGATCGTGGCCTCGATCATGGCCGATACCTCGGCTTCCCTGCCGTGCCAAGCGGCGAGGGCCCAGGTGATGTAGGGCGTGAAGCGGGCGCCCGTCACCTCCGCGACCGCGTGCAATTCCCCGAACAGCGACGCCGCGGCGCTCAGCTCGCCGGAGAACAGGTGTACATGAGCGCGGTGGAGGAGGGCCAGCGGAAGCTCGCTGAGCGAACCGGTGTCGCGGGCAAGCTGGACGTACCGGGCCGCTATTCGCTGATAGCCTTCGTCGTCCCAGTGGCGTTCGGCGGCGATGCCCGCCATCCACAGCGAGCGCATCTCCTCGTTCTCGTCGGACACGTCGCTGGCCCAGGCGGCCCAGGCGCCCAGCCCTCGCCGCAGGAACGGCACTGCGACCGCGTACCCCTCGTTGAAGTTCGCTGCCAGTCCCGCCAGGAGGAGATCGGGTGCCCCGGGGGACTCCGGCCACCGCGCCACCGCGCCGACCGCACGCGCCACGTCCCGTAGGCCGGCACCAGGCCCGGCCAGGCGGCCCGCGAACATCGCGGCCTTCATCGCCTCCAGGTAGGTCGCGCGGGAACGGCTCGCGTCGATGCGTTCGAGCCGGTCGGCTACGTCCAGCAGCAGCGGCGCGGCGTCGCTGCTGCGGTTCTTGGTGAACGCGATCCGGGCTCGCAGCAGGTCGGCGCGGACCTGTGCGGGTTCTGTGATCGGACCGGTTTCGGCCATGACCAGCAGGTCCTGCGCCGCCTCGAACGCTCCCGCCTGGAACTTGGCCTGGGCGGCGTCGAGCGCCCGCCCGGCGCGGCGAGCCGGGTCGGGCGTCAACATCGCCGCCCGTTCGAGGAACGCGGCCGCCGCGGCCAGCCCGCCGCGTGCCCGCGCCCGGTCGGCCGAAGGCTCCAGTTCGGCGGCGACCTCCTCATCTGGCGCGGGTGTGGCCTGCGCCCAATGCCAGGCATGGCGGTCGGGATCTAGCCGCGGATCGGTGGCCGCCGCCAGTGCCGCGTGCGCCTGTCGTCTCTCTCGGGCTGGCGCCGACCGGTAGGCCGCCCGCGAGTTCCGCCGCGGTCAAGGCTCGCGGCAGTTCCAGCAGCGCCAGCGGATTGCCCTGCGTCTCGGCCACGATCTGGTCACGGACCTGCGCATCGATCAGCACGGTCAGTGCCGCGTCGAGCAGCGCCCGCGCATCAGCCGTCTGCAATCCCGCGACGGCAAGCCCTTGGAACCCGGTCAGGTCATCGCTCAGGGCACGCGTCCCGAATACGAGGCCCACCGCCTCGGTTCCCAGGCGGCGGGCGGCGAACGTCAGCACGTGGGCCGAGGCGCGATCGGCCCACTGCAGGTCATCGACCAGGCACAGCAGCGGCTCCTTTTCCGCGACCTCGGCCAGCAGGCTCAGCACGGCGAGGCCCGTAAGGAACCGGTCCGGCGGCGGCCCCGCGCTCAGGCCGAAAACGGTCCGCAGCGCGTCACGCTGCGGACCGGGGAGACGCTCCAGGTAATCCAGCAGCGGAGCGCAGAGCTGGTGCAACGTGGCGAACGCCAGCTCCATCTCCGTCTGTATGCCGACGGCACGGACCACCCGGCAGCCCCCGGCGTGACCAGCCACGTACTCTAGCAGTGCTGTCTTGCCCACCCCGGCCTCGCCATGCACCACAAGGGCACGGCTTGCGCCTACGCGGACCGCCGCGATGAACTGGTCCAGCACGTCGCACTCCGCCCGACGCCCAGTCAGCTCCGTCACGTACCAAACGATAAGGATCGTCGGCGCTCGATCGCCACCGGCCCGAGGAGCATGCGGCGGACTAGCCACGATGGCCAGCCAGTCGGCGGATACGAAGACTGGCATCCCCCTCGCAGCCTGGACACAACACAAGCGCACCGGAGGAGCACCGCATGTTCAGATCGCAGCGAAACGCGGGACCACGCTCACCGCAGTCCCCGCCGTACCGACCGGAGGATGACAAGCGTGCCGGATAAGCTGATGGCGGCGCGCCGGGAAGTCTGGTCGGCACTCATCAGGAGAACTGAGCAGGCGAGGCCGGCGGCGTGCACGGTGTAGAGACCATCTTGTTCCTGGTCGTGCTGGGCACGGTAGTCGCGGCCTTTGCTGGCCGGCTTCGTGTCCCGGCCCCGTCCTTGCTGGTGATCGCCGGGCTGGCCGTTGCCCTTCTGCCCAGGTTCCCGCCGGTCCATGTACCGCCTGATGTCGTCAGCCTGGTAGTGCTGCCGCCGCTGCTGTACGCGGCCAGCGAGGAACTGCCGTGGCGTGATCTGCGGGCGGTGTGGCGGCCGGTCGTCGTCCTGGCGGTCGGCCTGGTGCTGGCGTCGGCGGCAGCAGTCGCCGCCGTGGTGTGGGCGGTGGCGGCGGTCCCGGTGAGCATGGCCTTCGTGCTCGGGTCGGTGCTGGCCAGCACCGACCCGGTGGCGGTCAGCGCGCTGGGGCGGCGGCTGTCGCTGCCGCCGAAGGTGCAGGCGCTGGTGCAGGCGGAGAGCCTGTTCAACGACGCGACCAGCCTGGTGCTGTTCCAGATCGCGGTCTCGATCGCGGTGGCCGGGACAGCGGCCGGGACAACGGCAGCTGGCGTGCTGGCGCACGGCTTCAGCCAGTTCGTGGTCCTGGCGGCCGGCGGCGCGGCAGCCGGAGCCGTGATCGCCATCGGCGTCATCGCGGTGCGCAGGCGCGTCACCGATCCGGTACTGGAGACCGTCGTGGCGCTCATCACACCGTACGCGGCCTACGTGATCGGGGAGGTCCTGCACGTCTCGCCGGTGATGACGGTGATCGTCGCGGGGCTGGCCATCGGCACCCAGCGGGCGCGGATCACCACCGCCCAGACCCGGCTGCAGCTGCACTCGGTCTACCAGACGCTCATCTTCCTGCTGGAAAGCGTCGTTTTCAGCCTCATCGGCCTGCAACTGCCGCCCCTGATCCGGGACCTGTCCCGTGCCGAGGCGTGGCCGGCCGAGGCGCTGGCCATCGCGGGCACCCTGATCGTGGCGCGGATCGTGTGGGTCTTCCCGCTGTCGGCGGTCATCCAGCGGCGCACCGGCGCCCGGCACCTGTCGTGGCCCGCGCCTGCCGTGGTGTCCTGGGCCGGCACCCGCGGGGTGGTGCCGCTGGCCGCGGCCTTGTCCATCCCCCTGACCGCGGCCAACGGCAGCGCGCTGCCACAACGTGACCTCATCTTGGTCCTCGCCGCCGCGGTCATCGTGGTCTCGCTCATCGTGCAAGGGCTCACCCTGGAGCCGCTGGCGCGCTTTGCCGGGATCGCCCGGCCGGCTGCCGCCCGTCACGAGGAAACCACCGCCCGGGTACGGCTGGCCGAGGCGGCCCTGGCCCGGCTCGCGGAGCTCGCCGACGCCGAAGCCGCCCCTGACGCCGTCATCGACCGGGTCCGCGCCAGCCTCCAGGTGCGCATCGAGCGCGTCCGCACAGACGCCCCCCGCGTACCGGAGCCGGGCGGCCTCACCGAGCGAGAGCTGCGCCGCGACCTTATCGCCGCCGAGAACGCCGAACTCGCCCGGTTGTATGCGGAGGGCACCATCAACGAGGCAACCCGCCGACGGCTGCAGCACGGCCTGGACCTGGACGCTGCCCGGCTCAGCGACGAACAGCGCTGACGCGGCCAGAACTGCATCCCTCAGGGCTGGCAGGTTCAGCCGCCCGCCTGGCTTGAGGCAGACCCGGCACTGTAACGCTCACGGTTTGCATTCAGACCGCAAGCTGGCATAATCGACCGCCAATGGTGAGCCGGGAAGCCTGGTCGGCGCTGATCCCAACGGGAGCTCACCATGTGGTCATCACCTCTCGCCTCCCACTGGCGGCGGGAGGTGCTGCGCACCAGCCTGTGGTTCGTGCCCGCCATCGAGGTGGTCGCGGCGGCCGGGCTTTTCGCGCTGAGCACACTTCTCGACAGGGCGGCTTACCGCGGCGATTTCACCGTCCCGTCCTGGGTGATCAGCGGCACCACGGACGACGCGCGGCAGATCCTCACCGCGATCGCGGCCGCCGTCATCACCGTCGTGGGCGTGGTGTTCTCGATCATCCTGGTGGCGCTGACGCTGGCCTCGGCGCAGTTCGGGCCCTGGATGCTGCGGAACTTCATCCGAGACAGAGGAACCCAGCTGACGCTGGGCACATTCGTGGCCACGTTCGTCTACGCGGTGCTGGTGCTGGTCTCCGTCGGAACGGGGCCGCAAGGGGACTTCGTGCCGCACATCGGGGTGACCGTCACCCTCGGGCTGACGATCGCGGACCTGGCCGTGCTCATCTACTTCATCCACCACACCGCCATCTCTATCCAGCTGCCGCAGGTGATCGCCAGCATCGCCGCCGACCTGGCCGAGGCCATCGACGTCCAGGGAGGCGGATGCGACCCGGCGGGCGGCAGGAAGAACGGCCCGTCCGAGGTCGAGCTGCTGGCCCGCTCGGAGACCAGGGGCGGCGTGCTGGTCGTGCCGGCCAGCGGGTACCTGCAGTTCATCAAGCATCAGAGCCTGGTCCAGCTGGCCGCCGAAGCCGATGCGGTTATCTGCCTGGAGCACCGGCCCGGACACTTCGTGGTGCGCGGGCACCCGTTCGCGACCGTCTGGCCGGACGCTGCCACCCCGCTGGTGCGCCAGCGGCTGGGGCGTGCGTACATCATCGGATCGCACCGCACCTTGACTCAGGACGTCTCGTTCGGCATCGACCAGCTCACAGAGATCGCGATCCGCGCCCTCTCCCCGGCAGTCAACGACACTTTCACGGCACTGACCTGCATTGACTGGCTCAGCGAGTGCCTGTGCAAGATCGTCGCAGGCTGGCGCCCTGCCCGCGTCCACCGGGATGAGCACGGCTACATCCGGGTGATCTCGGCCGAAACCGGCTACGACCGGCTGGTGCAGCGTGCGTTCGAGAAAATCAGGCAGGCCAGCCTCGGCCTGCCGGCCGTGATGATCCGGCAGCTCGAAGCGCTGGCCCGGATCATGGCCGAGACCATGAACGACCGTCAGCGCCAGGTCCTGCTGGAACAGGCCGCCATGATCGACCTGGCCAGCGAGCGTTCCGTGCCGGAGGCAGACGACCGCGCCGACGTACGGCGGCGCTACGAGGCGGTGCTTGCCATAGAAACCCGGCTCGCGGGCGCTCAACAGGCAACATGACACAGAAACGGGAGACAGCACCACCTGACGATGGCTTCACCCGCGGATGGCTCGGCGACCACATGCAGGGTTCCCAGAAACCGAGTTACTGGCAGTACCGGCTCACCGCGCGCGGGACCAACCGCACCGGCGCGCCATGATGGCCGGCGCCATAGAAAAGATTCTTCCGAACGAGCCGTGGCTCACCGCCTGCCGGCCCACCTTGCTCCGCGAAGAAGTGATCATCATGCATGATTGCCGGTCCCGTCGCTGGCTGGCTGGGCGTGGTGTCCGCCGCCGGGATCCCGTTCGGGTGAGCCGCCGGGCGCCGCGGTGAGCAGGCTCACGCGGTCGCCGGGGGCCAGGGTGAGGTCGGGCTGGGGCGGGCGAAGCTGGTGGCCGCGCAGGACGATCACCGGGGTGACGCCGGGCGGCCAGGTGACGTCGGCGAGCGTGCGCCCGGCGGCGGGCGAGCCGGCGGTGATGGTGATCTCGGCGAGCTGGTATCCGGGCAGCGGGGTCGGCGGGTGGCGCGGGAGCGCGCCCGGGTCGGCGTGGTCCCCGTCGGCGGCGGCCTGGGCCTGGGTGGTCTGGGCCTGGGCGGTGGTGATCTGGCGGGCGATGGCGCGCAGCACGTCGGGGGCGGTGACCCAGCCGGGTATCTGGCGGCCGTCGGCGGACAGCACCGGCAGGCCGTCGTGGCCGTAGACCTCCAGCTGCCGCAGCGCCTGGGTGATGGACTCGGTGGCGAACAGGGCCTGCGGGTCGGTCTGGTAGATGACCGGCCCGGGCAGCGCGGGCCCGTCCGGTGCCGTGCCGGTGCCGTCCGCGCCGGCCGGGGCGGTGCCGGCCTGAGCGGGGGGCGGGACCGGGAGCGGCGGGCGGAGCGGGCGCATGGCGTCGGCGATCTTGAGGTCGGCCAGGGCGCGCCAGGGGGTGGTGCGGTCGATGTCGGTGCCGCGGCGCAGCAGCTTGGTGGTGTAGATGGTGCCGTAGGACAGCGCGCGGGAGAGGGTCGAGGCGATCGCGACCGCGAGCATGACCGGCAAGGTGAGGGCGAAGTCGCCGGTCATCTCGACCACGGACGCCAGCGAGGTCAGCGGGGCGCGGGCGGCGGAGGCGAAGACCGCGCCCATCGCCACCACCGCGTACAGCGCGGGCTGCCCGGCGCCGGCCCCGAAGATGTGGTGCACGATCTCGCCGTAGGCCATGCCGGAGGTGACCCCGATGAACAGCGACGGCGCGAATACGCCGCCGGAGCCGCCGATCCCGATGGTCAGGCTGCACGCGGCGATCTTGGCGAACGCCAGCACGATCAGGAACCACAGCGCGTACTGGCCCGCGGTGGCCTTGTACATGACCGGGTAGCCGACCCCGTACATCTGCGGGATGGCCAGCAGCAGCAGGCCGAGCGCGATCCCGCCCACGGCAGGCCTGGCCCACTCCGGGCGGCCCTTCCACACCCGGTCGCACAGGTCCTCGGTCTTGTACAGGACCGCCTTGAACGCCAGGCCCATCAGCGCCGCGATCACCGCCAGGACGGCGATCAGCAGGTAGTTCCGGGCGTGGTGCAGTTCGATGCCGGGCGGGAACCCGGACAGGAACGGCTTGTCGCCCAGGAACGGGATGGCGGTGATGTCGGCGATCATCGCCGCCAGCATCACGGTGAACAGCGCGTCGACGGAGAACTCCCGCAAGATGATCTCCACGCCGAAGAACACCCCGGTGATCGGCGCGTTGAACGTGGCCGACGATGCCGCCCGCGGCGCCGCAGGCGACCAGGATCCGCAGCCGGTTCTCCGGCATCTTCACCCACTGGCCCAGGCCGGAGGCCAGCGCCGAGCCGATCTGCACGATCGGGCCCTCCCGGCCGACCGAGCCGCCCACCCCGATGCACACCGCCGAGGCGACCGCCTTGACCACGCTGACCTGCGGCCGGATCCGCCCGCCGTTCGTCCGCGACGGCGATCATCACCTCGGGCACGCCGTGCCCGCGGGCCTCGCGCGCGAACCGGTAGATCAGCGGGCCGTACAGCAGCCCGCCGATGACCGGGATGACCACGAAGAACCCCAGGCCCAGCCAGGGCAGGTGCGCGCTGGGCGCCCGGCCCTGCTGGCCGAACTGGCTGTGCCCGGTGGCGGCCCAGGTGAAGAAGTAGATCAGGTACCGGAACACCACCGCGCCCAGCCCGGACCCGGCCCCCACCAGCAGCGCCAGCAGGAACAGGCCGCCGCGGCCCGCCCGCAGCCACCCGGCCGCCCGCCCGGCCCACCCGGCGCTCGGCTGTGGACGCGTGCCCGTCACCGGGACTCCTTCGCGCTCGCCGCGGACCGGGCCGGCCTCCGAGGCCGGGCCGCGCCCGCCTCGTCCGCGGGCCCTGGGGACGGCCACTGGCTGTCGGGCACCTCGCCCGCCGCGTCCGCGAACGCGCGCAGCGCCTCCGCGACCGCCCGCTGGGTATCGGCGGGCAGCTTGGCCAGGATGTCCGCGATCAGCGCGCGGCGCCGCGCGGTGGCCTGGTCCACCACCTGCCGGCCCGCCGCGGTGACCGACACCAGCACCGCACGCCGGTCCGCCCGGGCCCGGTGCCGCCAGATCAGCCCCTTGCGGACCAGCCGGTCGCACATCCGCCCGGCCGTCGACGGCGCCACATCCAGTGCCCCGGCCAGGTCCACCATCCGCTGCGGGCCCCGCGAGGCCAGCACCACCAGCGCCCGGTACTGCGCGATCGTCGTCTCCTCCGCCGCCGCGCCCAGCGACCGCGTCGCCACCGCGATCAGCGACCGGCTCGCCGTCAGCACCGCGTCCACCGCGGCCGCATCCACCGGATGCTCCTTCGCCGCGGGCACGCCCACATCCCGTGTACTAGCCAATGTTTGCACTCTGCAATTATAACGCAATACATCCTCGTGAACGATCTGGCCGGACGGCTCAGCGCCATCTACCCGGACGGGCCGGTCTCGAAAGCGCGCGGTCAGAGCCAGGAGGCATGAGTCAGGTCCTCAGAATTGCTCCCGGCTCGCTCCGCGGACTGGCCCAGAGCGGGCCGGGGCGCGGCCAGCACCGGGTGCCGGACTGGCGGCCAGGGCGGCCGCGGCGGCCTCCCAGGAAAACGATCCGGGTGCCAGGTGCCACTGGGCCATCAACCCGTACAGGCCCGCGGTGAACAGGCGGGCCGCCAGCGCGGGGTCGGTGCCTGAGGGCCATTCGCCGGCCTGGGCGCCCTGCGCGATCAGGTGCTCCAGTTGCCAGTGAGTGCGGGCGTCGACGGCCCGGACGGCCGCGGCGATGGCCGGCTCGTGCGCGGCGAGCGAACGGGTCTCCATGAGCACCCGGCAGGTCTCCGGTTCTGCCTGGACGTGCGCGGCGATCGCCGCCGCGGCCGCATGCAGGACGGCGCGTGGCGACCGCTCAGTAGCCGTGTCAACCGGCCGGTCCTCGCCTCCCCGGATACAGGCCGTGCACGCCAGCCGGTGAGGAGTGATCACCAGGTGTCCGGCGAGCGCCAGCCTCGCGGCGGGCGAGGCCAGCTGCCAGGCGCGCCGACTGATGCGGCCGGGTGCTGGTTTCCGGCCGGGCTGGTGCTGCCGCCCAGCCAGGCGATGACCGTGACGTACAGGACGGGGAGGAAGCATAGCGCTGGGACGGCCCACAAGATCGCCGCGGCGATCTGCTGGTCCGCGGCGGCGCCCAGGCCGCCTGGCGCGCCGTGGTGGTAGGCGGCGAACCAGGATGTCCCGGACATGCCGGTGAGGTAGGCGAGGATCCAGATCGTCCACATGGCCGCTGCTGCCATCGCGGCACGTGCCGGGCGGGCCAGTTGCCGCGGTGCGGGTCGCGGGCCGGTTAGCTCCGCCCAGATCCCCGTCCCGGCGGCCAGCAACGTGATCATCTCGGCAGCGGCCAGGGCAGGGTGGCGGGCCAGCGCGTTGACCGTGATCGGCACCCGCCAGGTGATCGCCAGGGCGATAAAGGCAGCGAGCCGGATCGCGGCGCGGGCAGCGGGCCGGAGGGGCCGTCCGGTGCCGGGTAGCCGCGGCGGGCGCGTGCGCCATGGGATGGCCAGCACCAGCAACGCCGGCCCGGCGACCGCGAAGATCACGAACTGCAGCGCCTGCGCGAAGGCGTACTGCCGCGCATAGCCAGCCGCTGGCGGCAGCAGCACGCTCGCGATCAGGATGACCGCGGCTATGCCGGGCCAGAACCGCGCACGCGCGAGCAGGGTTGGCACTGGGAATCCCTCCGGCTGGATGGTCTGCTGTGGTCGGTATCTGTCATCATGCGGCAATATCACAACACCGACGACCCATCGGGCGCTGGCCTGATTGATTCTTCGGTCGGCCGAGCGCGCCGTAGGCCGGCGGGGTGACGGTGAAGGCGGCCGCGACGGCGTGCGGCCGCGCGCGTCCGCGGGCTGTTGGCGGGCAGAGGCCTGAGGTTTATGCTCGTAGCTAGGTGAGCCGGGAAGCCTGGTCGGCGTGTTCGTGACCGTTGATCTTGCCGCCGGGAGGCGCGATGACCACACTCAGCACGCCCGCCGACACCACTCCCGCTGCGAGCGTACCCGCATCGTCAGCCGTGCCGCCGGTGCCTGCTCTGCCGAGCTGGCCATGGCGCCGGGCCGCGCTGATCCTGGCCAGTCCTGGTCGCCGGCATTGCGGGCGGGATCGTGCGCACGGCCTGTTCTTCGTCTCCGCGCTTGCGGTGCTGGCCGTCGGCATCATCAAGCTGTGGCGCGAGCACCTGTGACCGAGACGGGTGTCCGCGATGCCTGGTTACCTGACCCGTGACCGGCTGGCGGTGCTGGCCGGGCTGGCGGCGCCGCTGGCGCTGGCCGCCGTGCTGGTGCCGTTCCGGGCCAGCCTCCCGAATACCGACGCGGCGCTGGCCATGCTGCTGGTGGTGGTGGCGGTCGCCGCGAACGGGGACCGGCTGGCCGGGGTGCTGGCCGCCGTGTCGACGGCGGTGTGGTTCGACTTCTTCCTCACCCAGCCCTACGAGCGGTTCACCATTACCCGCCGGACCGACATCGAGACGACCGTCCTGCTGCTCGTGATCGGCGTGGCGGTCACCGAGATCGCCGTCTGGGGCCGCCGCCACTACGCGATCGCGAGCAGGCGGGCCGGTTACCTGGATGGCATCAACAACGCGGCGCGGGCGGTGGCGGCCGGCGGCTCCGCGCCGGCGCTGATCGATCAGGTCAGCAGCCAGCTCATGCAGCTGCTTTCGCTGCGGTCGTGCGTCTTCCAGTACGGCGTGGCCGGACTCGGCCGGCCCGCCCGGCTGCATCACGACGGTTCGGTCACCTTCGGGCAACTGCGCTGGGCGGCGGACGGCGAGGGCCTCCCAGTGGACACCGACGTGGAGTTGCTGGCGGAAGGCGGCGGCATCTTCCAGGGCCGGTTCCTGATGACCCCGGCGCCCGGCGCGCGGCCCGCACTCGAACGGCGGCTGCTGGCGGTCGCGTTCGCCGATCAGGTCGGTGCCGCGCTGGCCAGCAGCCGTCCTGTCGGCCAGGGCTGACCGGAGCCCCGCTACCGGCCAGACGGTTAGATGCGGGACCGGGGGCAATCCCTCCGGTCCCGTCCTGGCTGAGGAAGGCATGCGGGAGGTTGCCTGAGTGGCGGGAATGCTGTTGTTCTGCGCGGGGGTGGTGGTGAGCCTGGCAGCGAGCTGGCTGCTGGTCTCCCGGCTCGAGCGGCTCGGGGAGCGGGCCGGGTTCTCCGAGGCCTGGCTGGGGCTGGTCGCCGCGCTGGCCGCGGACGCCCCGGAGATCACCGCCGCGGTGACCGCGCTGTCCCGCGGCCAGGCCGCCGCGGCCCTGGGCCGCCGATACGGGGTCGCGGACACTGCCCGGCTGGAGCATCGGCCGCCTGTGGCGGTTCAGCCTCATCTCCTGTGGCGTGATCGCGGCTGGCGACGCGGCCAGCGGCCCGCACCTGATCCTGATCGGCCTGCTGGTCATCGGACCGGTCGCCGCGCTGCTGACCGGCCGGTGGACACTGACCGCCGCGGCCAGCTGCCTCGCCATCGCGCTCGGGGCCGCGCTGGGCATCCCGGACCAGATCTTCGCCACCATCACCCAGTACACGTTCCTGGCCGCCGTCGCGGCCGTCGGGACGACCGCCACCGCCGGCGCAGCGGTCCTCCAGCACCAGCGCCCCCGATTACCGCCCGGATAAGCTGACGGCGTGCTGCTGCCGCATCGAGGGCGAAGTCCACGCCCGTAGCTGCCGGCCCTCCGCGGCCACCGGATCGTTAACCGGGCAGAAGCTGCCTGGTGCAGCCTGGTCACGGGCCCGCCCAGCCGAGCGCGGCACCCGGCTGCGGAAGCTCGCCGGCCGCCGCGGCGAAGGCCCGGAAGGCCGCGATCACCGGCTCGTGCTGGCCGGGCGGCAGCGCACCGAGCAGCCGGGCCAGCTCGGCCCGGCGCCGCCGGGTCGCCTCGGCGACCAGGTCCCGGCCCGCAGTGGTCAGCGCGATCCGGACCGAGCGGCGGTCACCGGCCTGCCGGTGCCGGCGGACCAGGCCCTTGCGCACCAGCCGGTCACACATCCGGGTCGCCGTCGACGGGTCCACCGCCAGCGCCGCCGCCAGCTCAGCCATCCCCTGCGGCCCGGCCGCCGCCAGCACCACCAGCGCCCGGTATTGCGGCAGCGTGACCTCATCCCCGGCCGCCGCCAGCGACCGCGCCGCCACCGCGACCAGCGCCCGGCTCGCCGCCAGCACCGTATCCACCAGCTCGTCGTCGGCCGGGACCGCCGGCCGAGCGAGCGCATCCCGAGCAGCTGCATCAGGCATAGATAATTATTGCCCTGTGCAATACCGAACCGTGCCGTCCGGGGCTGCCACGGTAACCGGAGGATCTCCGTCTGAGCCGCCTTGCGGGCGTAGGCGGCGACGGCGAGAGACGGCGCACAGGGCGCTGAGCGGCCATACGGCTTCCATGGTCTTCACGTCCTCGCGGTAGCCCGCGCTACGTGCGCGAGCACGCCGCGACTTCAGCGTAATCCAGCGGGTGGAGCAGTCGGCGGGGCACTCGAAATCCGCTGTCCGTTCGGGATAACGCCTCTCTTTCTTTCCTATGGACGGTGGCGGCTCCCGTTGTCACCCGGTGAAACCCGTGACCAAATGAGTAGGGGAGACTGCGGTGGCAACTTCCGTCGCAGGCAGGCCCGGGCGAGCGCCCGCACGACGTCGGCTGCTGGGCATCCGGCAGTTCATGCTGTTCGGGGGCGACATACCGGCTAAACCGTAACTAATTCGCCATTTCGGGTGCGGGGGGCCATTTCGTGTGCTGTGCTTGCCGGGTTGTGGCCGCGCTGTGATGCGGCTGGGGGGTGGAGTTTGGGCCTGGAAGACTGCGATCCCGCGCCATCACGAAACGCTGCGCTCAGCGCCGCGGTCCTGACCCGGCCGGAGCCGTCGTGGGGCCGGGTTCTGGTCAACACGGTCCGGGTCGCGGTGTCGTGGCGGCTGCAGGCGGCCGACCTGGGGCGGCGGCGCGCGGGCGGTCCCCGGCCCTGGCGCGCCCACTGGCGCTGGCGGGTCGGCGCCTTCGTCCTGGCCCTCGCCGCCGCCGCGGCGACCGTGCTGTTGCTCACCGGCGGCCTCATCGGCACCCCGTCCCGGGCCGCGCGGGTGCCGGCGCCGGGCGCTGACCCGGCGGCGGCTGCGGCGCAGGCCCGCGCGGCGGCCTGGATGGCCGGTCAGGTGAGCGGCAGCGCGATCATCGCGTGCTATCCCGGCATGTGCGCGGCACTGCAGGAACAGGGCGTCGCCGCGGGCCGGCTGATGCCGCTGCGATCTGCGGCGGCCAGCCCGCCCGGCGCCGGCGTGCTGGTGACCACTCCGTCGGCCGGCGGCCAGCAGGCCGACCGGTACGCGCCCGCGCTGATCGCGAGCTTCGGTTCGGGCGATGCGCGGGTCGAGGTCCGCGTGATCGAGCCCGGCGGAGCGGCCGCCTACCGCGCGGCGCTGCGCGCCGATCTCGCCACGCGCACGGCCGCCGGGGCTCAGCTGCTCCAGAACCCGCACATCCGGTTCACCGGGCCGGACGCCGCGCGCCTGCGGGCGGGCCAGGTGGATGCCCGCCTGCTGGCCACGATCGCGGCACTGGCGTCCCAGTACGCATTCCGGGTGACCGCGTTCGGCGATGCGGCTCCCGGCGCTCCGGTGCTGTTCCGGGCGGTAAGCATTACCGGCATTGGCCGCGGCCTGGCGGCGGCCCTGGCGCTGGTCCGCGCGCAGACCCCGCCGTACCTGCCCGCGCACGCGGCCGTCACTGGCACTGCCAGCACCGGCGGGGCCACGCTGAGCATCGAGTTCGCCGCGCCGAGCCCGCTGGGACTGCTCTCGCCGGTCCTCGACGCCGACCCGCTGCGCCCGGCGGGTCACGGCACTTTTCCCTGGGGTGGAATCAGATGAGAGGTAGATGATCATGGGGTTGTTCCGGCATCTTGCCCGGCTGGCTACGATCACCACGCTGCTCGGCGGCACCGCTGCCGTCATGGCGGCCGCACCCGCTGCGTCCGCGGCGCCCGCGGCCGGGCCCGATGGATGGGTCCGGATCGCGCACCTGTCCCCCGAGGCGCCGGCCATGGACATGTACCTGTATCCGTTCGGCAACCCGGCGAGGCCCATCGTGCTGAAGGACGTCAGCTACGGTAACGTCTCGGCGTACATGGCGGTCAGCCCGGGGCAGTACACGGTGGCGATGCGGGGCTTCGGCGCGCCGGCCTCCAGCAAGCCCGCGCTGACCACGAGCTTCATGGTGGGCGCCGGGGCAGCGTACACGCTGGCCGCCCTTGGCCCCGACCCGGGCCTGCGGACCGAGGTGCTGCGGGACCAGATGACCGCGCCGCCGGGCGAGGCGGTCGTCCGGGTCCTCCAGGCCTCCCTCAGGCAGCCCCAGGTGACGGTCAGCTACGGACCGGACGTCCTCGCGCGGCAGCTCGCCTTCGGGTCGGCCACGTCGTACACGGCCGTCTCGCCGGGCGCGCACACCGTGCGGTTCGCCGTGCCGGGCGAGCAGACCGCCACGCCCATCACGCTGGCCGCCGACAGCGTGCACACGATCGTGGTGCTCGACGACGGCACCGGGCTCAGGGCCGACGCGGTGACCGACGCGATGGGCAGCCGGCTCACCCCGAAGGGCGCCGTCGCCGCCGGGTTCGGCGGGACCGCGCCCCGCCCGCCGGCGAACCCGGCGCCGTGGCTCGCGGTGATCGCGGCCGGGGCCCTGCTGAGCGTGGCGGGTCTCGCCCGCCTGCGCCGCCCGGCGTGACTTGCGTGGCGGCATCACGCGATAAAGTTCGCGTTAGCTGGTCCGGGCTTCCGCAGCTGAGCCCTGTGGGTTCCAAAATCAGGGCATAGGTCGCCCGCCCTGCCTGCTGGCCTGACCGAACGTGAGCTGGAGATCCTTCGCTGGCCATCCTGGACCGGGTCACCGACGACGTCGACTCGTCCCCGACGCGGCGATCGAATCCGCGCCATAGTACGGCCTCAGGCACGGGAAGGACGGGGTGGTCAGCTTCTTCGAGGCCATCGGCAAGACCACTGAACAGGCTGGGCCCTCCCCGTCCTGGGAGAGCCCAGCCCGCAGGCAGCCGACCCGGACGACCATCATTGCCAAGATGCGCTTGACGCGCTCCGTCTGACACGCCCTGGCGGGCTATGGGCTAGCTCACCGCGATACCTGCCGGTGTGGCGCCGGCGGGCAGGGCCGTGGGAGAGCTGGGCAGTTCGGTCAGGCTGCCGTTGCTGACAGCGAAGGCGCCGAGGGCATCGATGCGGCTTTCATTCAGGAACAGGAACCGGCCGTCCCGGCTGAGCCCCGGGTCAACGGCGTCGACGCCGGCGGTTGCCGAGACTGTGATGCTGCCGAGCAGCGTCAGCTCCCCGTCCGGGGTGATCGCGTAACGGGAGATGGTGCCTGACCCGGTGTTCACGGCGAACAGGTACTGGCCGTCGTGGCTGATGGTCAGCCAGCACGGTGTGGTCTGCTGGTCGGCGTATGGCGAGCCGCCGATCGGGGTGAGCGATCCGCTGGGCGAGTCGGCGAACACCGAGACCGTCCCCAGCCCCGTGCCGTTGTGGGCATTGGTTACGAAGAGCTGGCTGGGGTTCGTCGGGCGGAACTGGCTGCCGAACGGGCCCAGGCCCTGGGCCGTGAACGGCGAGCCTGGTGCCGTCGTGAGTCGGCCGTCAGATCCCAGGGTGAAGCTGTCGATCTGCGAGGTACCGACCCGTGTGCCGATCAGCTTGGTGCCGGTGCTGTTGAACAGCACGCCACCGGGCTGGGCAGAACTGCGAAGGGCGACCGTGGACCCGGGGACAGGCGTCAGGCTGCCCGGGGGCTGAGCCAGAAGCCGGTGTAATCAGTGCCGCCCGGGCCGGCGTTGGCGACGCCGACGCGGTGGCGGGCACGGCAACGACGGCACCCGTCGCGACCAGGCTGAGCGCCGCCGGGACCCATCGCGCCCGGCTGAGTTTCTTCACTTCCGTTTTCCTTCCATTGAATGGATGCGAGCGGCAGCCTCTGATCCCCGGGGCGGATTTGCGGCGCTGTTTCGGCAGAGCGGAACCGGATAGGTGATCCGGTCCCGTATGCCGTTCATTCCATACCGCGCAGCGGCCAGAGCTCACCATTTCTGATTGGCGCGAAGCGCCAGGCGAGAATCGGCATGCAGGCCCGGGATCTGCTGCCCCGGCATTTCACTGCCTGAATCTAAGGGGTGGTGATAGTTTCCGGCAGGACCACTTCAGTGTCGATTGAGTGGACCAATTCCGGACGGCCCGCCTTGCTATGGTTGGCGCATGAGCGGCGGCCCGGAGATCCTTCTGCATATCGACCGCAGTCATCCGGAGACGCTGGCTGGCCAGCTGTGCGCCGGGATCCGCGACGCCATCCGCACCCGGCGGCTGGCCGTGGGAACGCGGCTGCCTGCCAGCCGCGTCCTGGCCGAGGACCTGGGAGTATCACGCGGCGTCGTGGTCGATGCCTACGCTCAGCTCGTGGCGGAGGGCTTCCTGCTGACCCGGCCGGGCTCAGGGACCATGGTGTCCGACGCGGCGGGGATCACCCCGGCGCACTCCTCGTGGTGGCACCGGCGCGGGCAGCCGCACCACCAGCTCTGGCGGCCCGAGCTCGACCTGCGGCCGTCCGGGCCGGACCCTGCCCTGTTCCCCCGCTCGCAGGCGGCCAGGACCATGACCGAGATCCTCCGCCGCCTGCCTGCGGCGGAGCTCGGCTACACCGGCCCCTGGGGCGTGGCAGCGCTGCGCCGGCAGCTCGAGTCCCACCTGGGACGGCTGCGGGCCGCCATGGCACCCGCGGACGGGATCGTGGTCGTCACCGGCCGGACGCAGGCCCTGACGGTCATCGCGCGCACGCTCGTGGCGGCTGGGCATGACCATATCGCCGTGGAGGATCCCAGCGACCCCCGGCACCGGCACCTGCTCCAGGTGCATGGCCTCAAGCCCATTCCGGTCCCCGTCGATGACGAGGGCCTGGACGTCGATGCGCTCGCCGCCAGCGGCTGCCAGGCTGTGCTGACCGGCCCGAGCTGCCAGTTCCCGACTGGGGCGGTGATGTCGGCGGTACGGCGCGCGCGCGTACTGGACTGGGCAGTGGCCCGCCGTGCGCTGATAATCGAGGACGACCAGCGCGCGGACTTTCACTTCGACCGGCCCGCGCTGGCCTGCCTTCAGGGCATGCGACCTGAGCAGGTGATGCTCATCGGCTCGGTCAGCATGACCCTGGCTCCGGCGATGCGCCTGGGCTGGATCGTGCCGCCGCCGCACCTGCTGCGGGCCATCGCCGAGACCAAGCGCGATGACGACTTCGGCTCTGCGGTGATGGAACAGCACGCGCTGGCGTCCTGGCTGGAGACCGGGCAGTACGACCGGCACGTGCGCCATGCCCGCCGCAGTTACGCCATGCGCCGGGCCGCGCTCAGCCGCCAGCTGCACCAGCGCTTCCCCCGATGGCCCCAGCGCGGCATCCCGGCCGGCCTGGAAATCCTCCTGGAACTTCCGGACGGCATCTCCGACCGGCACGTCGCAGCCCACGCCAGGCAGCAGGGACTTGGCGTCAGCCCGCTCAGCCCCATGCGGATCAGCGGAGCCGGGCCGCCGGGCCTGGTGCTGTCATACGCCCGCCTGGCCCCGCGGCACAGCCCCGAGGCCGTCGCCCGCCTGGAACTCGCCGTGCAGGCCGTCCTCGCCGAGGACCGCTGCCTGTCGGCGGCAGCCATCCCCGCCGACGACCAGCAATGGCACCTGACCTCCGCCGGCTGGCCCGCGGCCCCCGAGGACTTCTACCCATGACGGGCAGCTGCCCCGCGGGGAACTGGTCCGGTATTCAGGCAGGCAAGTGGTCCATGCCCAGCGGTGCCCGGGATGGGAAGATGGCGCCCGGCCCGGCAGTCAACGTGACCCGGCCGAGGTGATCCCGAGGAGGGCATGTGACTGACCCCACGCCAGCTACCGGTGCCGGTGGCAGCTACGGTGACCTGCGCGCGCTGTTCATCAACTGCACGCTCAAGCGGTCACCCGACCGGAGCCATACCCAGGGCCTGATCAGCCGCAGCCAGTCGATCATGGACAAGCAGGGGATCGCGACCGAGGTCCTCCGGGCTGCTGACCACGACATCGCCACCGGTGTCTGGCCCGACATGACCGAGCACGGCTGGCCGGCCGATGACTGGCCGCGCATCTACCAGCAGGTGCTGGCGGCCGACATCCTAGTGCTGGCCGGGCCGATCTGGCTCGGCGACAACAGCTCGGTGATGAAGAAGGTCATCGAGCGGCTCTACGCTTGCTCGCACCTGCTCAACCAGGCCGGGCAGTACGTCTACTACGGCAGGGCCGGCGGCTGCCTGATCACCGGCAACGAAGACGGCATCAAGCACTGCGCCATGAACATCCTGTACAGCCTCCAGCACCTCGGCTACACCATCCCGCCCCAGGCCGACGCCGGCTGGATAGGGGAGGCGGGCCCGGGCCCTTCCTACCTCGACCCGGGCTCAGGCGGCCCCGGCAACGACTTCACCAACCGCAACACCACGTTCATGACCTGGAACCTGATGCACCTGGCCCGGATGCTCAAGGACGCCGGCGGCATCCCCGCCCACGGCAACCAGCGATCCGAATGGGACGCCGGATGCCGTTTCGACTTCGAAAACCCCGACTACCGCTGACCAGCGTGTCCCAGCGGACACGCAGGTGTCTGCCGGGAGGACCGTACCGTCGTTGGGTGTGCGCGGCAGGTGCCGCCACGGCTGGCAGGGCAGGTACCGGGAGCACTGACTGTCACCCTGTCAGCAGCTGCTGCAGCTTGATCGGATGGTACAGGTAGACGGTGCCCGCAGCGGCGGAGGCGTCGTCGGGGAAGGTGAGGCTCTCGCCTGCGGCCAGGGCGGATACGATGCGGCTGGCGCCAGTTGCGGCGGTGCCTTCGGTGCTTCTACCCCGGCGAGAATGTCGGTGCCGATACCGCCGGGGTAGGCGCCGAGCACGCTGATGCCACGCGGCCGCAGTTCGGCGCGCAGCGCCTGGGTGATGGAGTGAGCGGCGGCCTTGGAGGCGCTGTAGCCGGCCATCGGGCCCATCGGGGCCAGCGCGCTCAGGGTCAGGACATTGACGACCGCTGCGGGGGCGTTACGTTCCAGTGCGGGCACGAAGGCGCGGGTGACGTGCAGGGTTCCCAGGTAGTTGGTGCGCAGGTCGCGCTCGAAGCCGTCCAGGTCACCGGCGAGCGCGGTGCCGAAGGCCAGGACCCCGGCGTTGTTGACCAGTACGCCACGTCCGGCGCGGCCGTAACGCTGGCCGGGTCGGTGACGTCAAGGGCCAGCGGCCGTGCCCTGGGGTCATCGCCGACGTGGGCGGTGCCGGCCCGGGAAGTGGCGTACACCTTGGCGGCTCCGGCGCGCAGCAGTTCGGTGACCAGGCAGGCGCCCGAGCCGCACCGACGCTTCACACCGTATGTGCCAGCCGGCTAGAACAACGATGACTGGATAGCCGTTCGACCGGGCCGCCGCGCAGCGGGCACTGACCGCCGGGGAGAAACTGCACGTGGGCTGCGGGGAATCGCAGACCAGAATCCTGTGCGCCTCCTACCGCCAGGATCCGGCCATTACGCTGCCGCTGCTGCCGCTGCTGCCGCTGCTGCCGCTGCTGCCAGACCTGCTGTATATCCCCGCCGCGCGGGCCAGCGCCGCGCTGGGCACCACGCTGCGGCTGCTGGCACAGGAAGTAGGCCAGCCCGCGCCCGGGTTGGCCGCCGTGCTCGAAGCGGCCGCGATGACCCCCGAGGAGCACTCCAGAGCCTTCATGGCCTACGTCGCCGGGCTGCTAGCCGACTTCGACCGTTACCTCGCCGCAGGCACACCGGACCTGGGCCGCAACGGCGTCGGCTACACCGCGGCCGGCTTGTACCTGACCGACGCCGAGCTCACCGGGTTCCTCCGCGACTTCGCCGCCATCGTCCAGCCCCTGCTTGCCAACGCACCCGGCAAAGGACGCCGACGCTGGATGCTCTACTCCATCTTCCTGCCCGAGCCGCCCAGCAGAAGTGCGGCCAGAACTCGGCTCTGGCACAAATAACGTGAAGGTAACGTTTCGATCTTGAAAGGCCCGGCAGGTCGTACGGTCGAGACGGTCTGCGCCGGAGGTCGGTCGCGCGCTAGGGCACCGGACTGCGCGCCGGCCGTTACCGGGCACAAAGCATGTCCTTACCGCTCACCCGGCCAGGAGCGCTCCTAGTCGCTGCGCGGCGGCCTGACCCCGGAAACGGCCGTCTGATTGCGGCAGTGTCCGTTGGGGATCCCGCTGCGGCATAGCGTGCGGGTGAGAGGCTGGAGCGGTGTGATGGACTCATCTTTGTGATTACCGTTCCGTCCAGGTTTCGGGCCATGCTGGGCGGGTCGCACGAAAGGCGCGGGTGGCTGGACTCCCTGCCTGAGCGGGTCGATCAACAGTGCCGGGCTTGGAACCTCTCGCTCGACGGTGATCCCTGGCACGGATCGAACGCATTGGTACTTCCAGTCCGACGCGGTGGTGAGCAGTTCGCGTTGCGGCTGACCGCACCGGATGAGAGCTTCCCCGCCGAGGTGGCGGCGCTGCGGTTCTGGGCCGGCCGGGGCACTGTGCTGCTGGTGGAGACGGACCTCGGGGCCGGGACCACGCTGCTGGAACGGCTGGATCCGACGCGGTCGCTGGCCACCTTGCCGCTGGCCGAAGCCAATCATCATGCGGGCACGATGATGCGCCGGCTCGCCGTACCTGCCCCCAGCTGGGTGCTCAGCACCGGCGAGCTGGTGCGGGACCGGCTGGCCACGCTGGAGTCAAACTGGGTCGCGCTGGGCCGTCCGGTGCCGGCCGGAATGCTGGCCGCTGCCTGTACCGCCGCCGAGACCCTGACCTCCGCCACCGGCGACCGTGCCGTTGACGCCGCGCTGCACCACGAGCAGGTGCTCGGGGGGGAGCGGGAACCCTGGCTCACCGTCGATCCTTGCCTGCTGCGCGGCGACATCGGGTTCGACCTCGCCCGCTGCCTGTGGGACAGGCTCCACGAGATGCCCGGCGCCGCGACGATCAACGAGCAGCTGGACATCATCGCCGACGCTGCGGGCCTCGACCGGGAACACGCTCGCCGCTCAGCGATCTTCCGCACCATCGACTATTGGCTGTGGGGTCTCCAGCATGGATTCACCGAGGATCCCCTCCGCTGCCGGCGTCTCGTCACCGCGCTGCTTCAGTGACCCGCACTTCACTCCCACGGGGGATCGCGCGTGGCGATGATGGATCGCTACCTCATACGTCAGGCAGCGCGCCCGCAAGGGAACCCCACCGCACACCCGGCGCACAGCCGGTGCCCTAGCGCGCGACCGACCTCCGGCGCAGACCGTCTCGACCGTACGACCTGCCGCGCGTTTCAAGATCGAAACGTTACCTTCACGTTATTTGTGCCAGAGCCCGGTTCTCGCGAACGAAACCACCCGTTCGATCGTGATGTCGGACGCGGCGGCGTAGAGCAGAGACTGGGCGGATGTCACCCGCCTATCATCCTCCGCGATCATGCTGCGGTGCGCGGGTTTGCGGGAGCGGGCGCCGTGCCCGCCGGGGTGGAACGGGGAGGGCCGGCGCCTTTATTAGTCATAGGGGTATTTTGCCGGTTAATGCGGTCGTGTAATTCCCGCTGAAATCTTGCATTCCGGTTAATCGGCAGACGGGCCGCAGGAATCACGCGATCCTGAAAAGGAAAGCGTTCTTCCGCACCGGGAGGAGAATGCGATGGCCGCAGCAGCAGCCAGCGGGCTGGCGGGATGGGCGGAGCGTCCGGCCCTGCGTCACGCCGACCGCCTGGCCGCCGAAGGGCCGGTGTCTGGGCGGCTGCGGTTCGTGTTCTGCGGCCGTGTGTCGACGCAGGACTGGCAAGATCCGGTGATGTCGCGTGCGCGGCAGCTAGGACCGGAAACGGCAGCTGGCAGGTGCAACTGGCCGGGGCATCCCCCGTCTGTACCGAGGCGCGGTTCTTCCCGCCCGCAGTGCTGATGGCCTGGTCGCTACCGACAGGCACGGCTGCTCAGTGCGGCGGTTCGCAACCGCCTCAGCACCGGTAGCCTCATCACAGCAGAGCCACCTGGCGAAGCTGCGTCACACAAAACCAGGTGTGCACGAAACCCGGGATGCTCCACTCATCGCGCGCGGGAGTTCACGTCCACGGGAGTGGTGTATGGGGTAACCGGTACTGATGTGACTGCTTTGCCGGAGTACGGCGTGTCGCCGTGAAGGCAGGCGGCCACCTCGCGATCCTTCGAAGTGGATTCATGGCAACGAAGGAGAGCGAAGTGGCCGTAGGTGACATTGTGCCGGTTCCCGGCGCGCAGTTCGAGGAGACCCTGGCATCGGCGAGCCCGGATGTGCTGCGGGAGATGATCCGGGAGTTCGCCCAGCGGATGATGGACGCGGACGTCGAGGTGGCGTGCAACGCGGGGTACGGCGAGGTGACGACGGACCGGGTGAACTCGCGGAACGGCTACCGGCGGCGCGAGTGGGACACGCGGGCGGGGACCGTCGAGCTGGCGATCCCGAAGCTGCGCACCGGGTCGTACTTCCCGTCGTTCCTGGAGCACCGCCGCCGTGCCGAGCGGGCGCTGGCCTCGGTGGTGGCCACGTCGTACCTGCTGGGCGTCTCGACCCGGCGGGTGGAGAAGCTCGCCGCCTCCCTCGGCGTCGTCGGGCTGTCGAAGTCGCAGGTCAGCGCGATGGCCGCGGAGCTGGACGAGCTGGTGGAAGGGTTCCGGAACCGGCCGCTGGATGCCGGGCCGTACACCTTCGTGCTGGATCGACGCGCTGACCCAGAAGGTCCGCGAGGGCGGCCGCACGGTGAACGTGCACTGCCTGATCGCGACCGGCGTCAACGCTGAGGGGTACCGCGAGATCCTCGGCATCGACGTGACCAGCTCCGAGGACGGCGCGGGCTGGCTGGCGTTCCTGCGCGGCCTGACCGCCCGCGGCCTGTCCGGCGTGCAGCTGGTGACCAGCGACGACCACGCCGGGCTGGTGAACGCGATCGCCGCCGTACTGCCCGGGGCCGCATGGCAGCGGTGCCGG
>CAWIDQ010000072.1:0-10902 GCA_963834695.1 uncultured Actinomycetota bacterium | reverse complement strand
CGGTGGCAGGCTTCTCCCACCCGCCGTACGCCCAGCTGCGGATGACCGGCCCGGTCGCGGCGCGCGCCGCGGTGACCATGGCCGTCTGCGTCCTGGCCGGGGCCGGCCTCGGCCCGATGGTGCGCTGGCTGGCGTCGTCGTTCAGACTGGGGATTGTGCACCTGCGTGGTGAGCGGCCCGAGGGCGGCGACGCGGGCCCGGCCGGGGCCAGCGCCCCGCCGGGCCACGGCCTGCGGGCGGGCCTGCGGGCCGCAGGCGGCAGCTGGCCGGCGTCCTGCTGGTCGCCGGCCTGCCGCTGCTGACCGCGGTGCTGGTGGCCGCGCCCGCACCTGGACCTCGGCCGACGACCTGCTGCATCTACCTGGTGGCGGTGGTCGCGGTCGCGGTCGTGGGCGGCTTCTGGCCCGCCGTGCTCGCGGCGATCACCGCCAGCCTGCTGCTCAACTGGTACTTCACCCGCCCGCTGCACACCCTGACCATCGCCGACGCCGCAGAACCTGCTGGCGCTGCTGCTGTTCGTCACCGTCGCGGTGACCGTGAGCAGCGTCGTGCACCTGGCCGCCCGCCGGCACGTGCAGGCGGCGCGCAGCGCCGAGGAGGCCGCGGACGCTGCTGGCGCTGGCCCAGACCGTGCTCGGCGGCGGCCGACACCCCCGCCGCGGTGCTGGATCACCTGACCGGCAGCCGGGGCGGCCGGGCCGAGCTGGCTCGAGCGGGTCCGGGGACCAGTGGGTCCGGGTCGCGGTCAGCGGGACCGCGCCCCGGACGCGGTGCGACCCGCATCCCGGTCAGGCCCGGCTCGCCCTGCGCTCGTGGTCGCGGCAGTCCCGGCCGCTGACGGCCCGGCTGCTGGACGGCTTCGCCGCGCAGGCAGCCGCGGCGCTGGACCGGGACCGGCTGCGGACCCAGGCGGCCCAGGCCGAGGCGCTGGCCGAGGGCAACCGGATGCGCACCGCGCTGCTCGCCGCGGTCAGCCACGACCTGCGCACCCCGCTGGCCTCGATCAAGGCCAGCGTGAGCACGCTGCGGCAGACCGACGTGGAGTGGACCGCCGGCCGACGAGGCGGCGCTGCTGGCCACCATCGAGGCATCGGCGCCGACCGGCTGGACGCGCTGATCGGCAACCTGCTCGACATGAGCCGGCTGGCCACCGGGTCGCTGCAGCCGTTCCTGCGGCCCACCGCGATCGACGAGGTGGCGCCGGTCGCCCTGCGCGGCCTGGACGGCGGCAGCAGCGTGCGGACTGACGGTGCCCGGACGGCCTGCCGCTGGTCCGCACCGATCCCGGTGCTGCTGGAGCGGGTGCTGGCCAACCTGTTCGCCAACGCGCTGGCCTACTCCCCGCCGGGCGCGGCCGCCGGCGCTGCGGGCCATGCCAGGCCGGCGCGGCGTGATCTGGAGATCACCGACCACGGGCCGGGCGTGCCGGACGAGCTCAAGGCCCGGATGTTCGAGCCGTTCGAGCGGCTGGACGACCGCGCGCGAGCGAGCACCGGGACCGGGGTCGGCCTGGGCCTCGCCGTCGTCAAGGGCTTCCTGGACACCATGGGCGGCTCGGTGCGGCGGCCGACACCCCCGGCGGCGGGCTGACCATGCGGGTGAGCGCTGCCGGGCGCGCCGGCGCATGGCCTGCGAGCGTGCCGGCAGCCGGCCATGACCCGGGTCCTGGTCATCGACGACGAGGCACCGATCCTGCGGGCTCTGCGGATCAACCTGACCGCGCGCAAGTACGAGGTCAGCACCGCGGCCGACGGGGCGTCCGGGCTGGCGGCGATGGCCCGGGACCGGCCCGACGTGCTGATCCTCGACCTCGGGCTGCCCGACATGGACGGGACCGAGGTGATCAGGGGCGTCCGCGGCTGGACGTCCACGCCGATCATCGTGCTGTCCGCGTGGGGCCAGGAGAGCCAGAAGGTGGCGGCGCTCGACGCCGGCGCGGACGACTACGTCACCAAGCCGTTCGGCATGGACGAGCTGCTGGCCCGGCTGCGGGCGGCGGTCCGGCGGGCGTCGCCCGCGCCCGACGAGCCGGTCGTGGCGACCGCCGACTTCACCGTGGACCTGGCGGCCAAGCGGGTCACCCGGGGCGGCGCGCGACGTCCGGCTGACCCCGACCGAGTGGCAGCTGCTGGAGGTGCTGGTGCGCAACAGCGACCGGCTGGTCACGCCAGCGCCAGCTGCTGCAGGAGGTGTGGGGCCCAGGCTACCAGACCGAGAGGCGAACTACCTGCGGGTCTACGTCGCCCACCTGCGCCGCAAGCTGGAGCCCGACCCGTCGGCGCCGCGGTACCTGCTGACCGAGCCGGGCATGGGCTACCGGTTCCGGCCCTGACGCGCCGCTCGCCCGGTCAGGGCGTCAGCCGCGGGCACGCTCAGCCCGGGCGTCAGCCGGGCGTCAGGCGGGCCGTCGCACGCCGTCAGCGGCGGCTGGCGACCGGGCTGCAGCTCGTAGACCGGGTTGTAGATCGTCCGCTCGCCCTTGACCTGGGTCACCCGGCCCGTGCACCATGATGCGGCGGCCCGGCTCGGATGCCGGGGATGTCGCGGCGGCCCAGCCAGACCAGGGTCACGCGGCCGGTGCCGTCCCACAGGTCGGCCTCCATCGTCGGGGCTGGTGCCGCGCGGGCGCAGCGTGACGCTGCGCAGGGTGCCGGCGACGTCGGCGACCTCGCGGTCTGTGCAGTCGGCGATCGGGCGTGGCGACCCGCTCGTCGATCTCGGCCTGCAGCTCCTGGCCTGCAGCTCGTCGCGCCCCGCGGCGTGCAGCCGGCCGCCCGGCCGGCGGGCAGCGCCGCCTGCCAGGGTACGGAGGCCGCCGCCGCCGCGGCCTGGGTCGCGGACCTCAGCTGGTAGGGCACGCTGGCCACGACCACGCCGCGCTGCTGCAGCAGCCGGGCCTTGAGCCGCAGCGCGCTCTGGTTGTGCAGCACCTGCTCCCACCAGTGCCCGAGCACGTACTCCGGGATGAACACGGTCACGATGTCGCGCGGGCTCTCCCGGCGCAGCCGCTTCACGTACTCGCAGGATCGGCCGGGTGATCTCGCGGTACGGCGAGGCGACCACGGTCAGCGGCACCGCGGATGTCGTGCCCGGTCCCACTCCTCCTTCAGCCGCAGCGTCTCGGCCTCGTCGACGTTGACCGTGATCGGCCTCGAGTGGGTCGGGCCGGGTGGCCCGCGCGTAGGCCAGCGCGCGCAGGGTCGGCAGGTGCAGCTTCGACACCAGCACGATGGCGTGGTTGCGGCTGGCAGCGTGACCGGCTGGCGCCTCGCCGTCCGGCTCGAGCTCCAGCGCGACGGTGTCGTAGTGCGCGGAGGATGCCGCGCATGGTGAGCCAGATCACCGGCATGGCGACCACCACGATCCAGGCGCCGCTGGCGAACTTGGTGACCAGCACGATGACCAGCACGACGCCGGTGACAGCAGGCGCCGATCGTGTTGATCACCCGGGACCGGCATCATCTGCCGCCGCACGCCGCGGATCGGTGTCGTTGCGCAGCAGCCGGTTCCAGTGCCGGATCATGCCGGTCTGGCTGCAGCGTGAACGAGACGAACACGCCGACGATGTAGAGCTGGATCAGCCGGGTGGGCGACGCCTGGAACGCCACGATCAGCAGGATCGCGAACCCCGACAGCAACAGGATCCCGTTGGAGAACGCCAGCCGGTCACCGCGGGTGTGCAGCTGGCGCGGCAGGTACCCGTCCCGGGCCAGGATCGAGGCCAGCACCGGGAAGCCGTTGAACGCGGTGTTGGCCGCCAGCACCAGGATCAGCGCCGTGACCAGCTGCAGCAGGTAGAACAGCGGCGAGGTGTCGCCGAACACCGCCGCGCCCGACCTGGGCGATCACGGTGCGCTGGTCGGCGACGTGCGGCACGCAGGTCGGCTGGCGCTAGGGCAGATGTGCACGTGGCTGACCAGCGCCAGCGCGGTGACCACCGACGAACATCGAGACCGCGATGATGCCGAGCAGGGCCAGCGTGGTCGCGGCGTTCTTGCTCTTCGGCTTGCGGAACGCCGGCACCCCGTTGCTGATCGCCTCGACACCGGTCAGCGCCGTGCAGCCGGAGGAGAACGCGCGCAGCAGCAGGAACACCAGCGCGAGCCCGACTGTAGTGTGCGGGCCGCGTGCATCTGGTAGCCCGCGCTCTCGGCCCGCAGCGGGTGGCCCAGCCCAGCCGGATGAAGCCCCAGATGATCATCAGCGACGACCCGCCGATGAAGCAGTAGGTGGGGATCGCGAACACGGTCCCGGACTCCCGCACCCCGCGCAGGTTCATCAGCGCGATCGTGGCCACCACCAGGACCGCGATGATCGTGACGTGGGCGTTCAGGGCGCGGGAACGCCGAGGCGAGGTTCGCCACGCCGCGGACACCGAAACCGCGACGGTCAGCGTGTAGTCCACCATCAGCGCGCTGGCCACCACCAGGCCGACGCGCTGCCCGAGGTTGGTGGTCGACACCTCGTAGTCCCCGCCGCCGGACGGGTACGCGTGCACGTTCTGCCGGTACGAGGCCACCACGACCAGCATCAGCACGCCGACCGCCAGCGCGATCCACGGGGTGTAGCCCAGCAGCGCGATCCCGCCGACCGACAGCACGATCAGGATCTCCTCGGTGGCGTAGGCCACCGAGGACAGCGCGTCGCTGGCGAACACCGGCAGCGCGATCCGCTTGGGCAGCAGCGTGTGGCCGAGCCGGTCGCTCTGCATCGGGCGGCCGACCAGAAGCCGCTTGACCACCCCGTATGACATGGTCACGAGCGCATGCTAGGCCGGCGCCCGGAGATTCGCATAGATCAGGTCACGAAATCCTCAAGCGTTTCCGGCGCGAACAGGTCGGCGGGACTGAGCCTGCTCCGGGCGAGGCCTGCTCGAAGGAGTACCGCAGGAACGTGTCCAGGGCCCGCTGGTTCGGCGCCAGGCCGTAGGGCCAGTAGTCGTCACCGAGCAGCTCCCGGGTCCGCGCGACCTCCCCGGGCAGCCACGGCACCATGTACTTGAGGGTGGCGGTCTCGTCGATGCCGTCGAGCGCCTGGCGCCGGGCCCGCTCGAAGGCCTTGAGCAAGGCCCGGGCGAGCCACCGGTGCTCGGCGTACCGGGCGCGCCGCAGTACCACGGTGTGCATGATCGGGAACACCCCGGTGCGGGCGAAGTACCGCGCCTCCTCGGCCGCGGGGTCACCGAACAGGCGGCGCACCTCCGGCCTGCCCTGCGCGTACGGGGCCGGGGTCCGCGGCGTGTAGAGGGCGTCGATCTCGCCGGCCACCAGCATCTCCGCCAGCGTCTGCCGGTCGCCGATCGGCTCGACGCGCACGTCGTCCGGCAGCGACAGCGGCAGCTTCTCGGTGCGCCCGGGCTCGTGCAGCCCGCCGGTCCGGTACGTAACCGACGTCACGGGCACGCCATAGTGCTCCTGCAGTATGCCGCGGATCCAGACATTAGCGGTGAGCTGGTATTCGGCTACGCCCACGGTCCGGCCGATAAGGTCAGCCGGTTCGGCTATCCCGCTGTCACAATTGACGTAGATGCCGCTATGCCGGAACATGCGCGACGGGAAGGCAGGCACGGCTATGAACGGTTTGCCCACCTGCAGGCTGATCACGTAGCTGGACAGCGAGAGCTCCGCGGCGTCGAACTCGGCGAACCGCGCCATCCGGTGGAAGATCTCCTCGACCGGCAGCCCGATGCAGGTCAGGCTCACGCCCTCCACCGGCACCGAGCCGTCCCGCAGGCCCTGGGTCCGGTCGCACTCCGAGCAGGCGAGGCTCAGCCGCAGCGTCACCGCTGGCCTCCGGCGACCCGGCCCCGCCCTCCCCGGCGGGGCAGACGAATGGCCAAGGCGCCCTGGGGGCGTTGCTCAGGCACTGTTCGAAAAAATCCTATGAACAAGGTCAAATGGCTTGTGCCGACCACGGGAAGTGCGCAATGCTGGCCAGGCGGTCAGTGGCTAACAATACCGTCGGCGGGAGCAGCACGGCATATGACTTTGCCCGTTGCCGCGCACCGACCGTCACTCGGCGCGCCCGGGCTGTCCCGGCGAGTGGCGAACTGGTGTGGCTGGCCGCTTGTTCGTGCGCTGGGGTGGCTCGGCGGGCTCGCGGCCTTAACGCTGGCCGCAGCCGCCTGCGGCGGCCAGCCGGGCGCCGCGCTGCCGCCCAGGGCCACGGCGCCGCCCCCGGTGCCGTCAGCCGCGCTGGCCGGGTCGCCGGTGAGCCCGGCAGGCCAGGTGGTCGCCGCGTACACGGGTTACTGGCAGGCGCTGGGGCAGGCGCTGGACACGCGGAGCGCGGCCCGGGCGCGGGCCGTCCTCGCGCCGTACGCGGCGCCCGCCATGATCCCGTCGCTGATCAGCGGGTTCGAGACCGACTGGGCGCGGGGTGAGGTCCAGTACGGCGGCCCCGTGCCGCACATCCTGAGCGTGCGAGTCACCGGCGGCCGCGCGGCCGTGCACGATTGCGCGGACTTCAGCAATGCCGGCGTGCAGAGCGCCAGCACCGGCCAGGTGATCGGCAGCCTGGGCAATCCCCGAGTCAACATGATCAGCACGCTGGTGCGCGCTCGCGGCCGGTGGCTGGTCAGCAACCAGGTTCCGGTGGTGTTGCCGTGCGTTCCCTGAATCGCGTGATCACGCACGTCACCCGGGTCGCCCTGGCGGCCGGGCTGCTGGCCGCCGCGCTCGCGCTGACGGCCGGCCCGGCGTCGGCGGCGCCGGCCGCCGCCGCGCTGCCGGCCGGCGGGAACTGCCACTACCAGCTGGTCAACGGCGGCTACGAGTTCGTCTGCACGGACACCACCGGGACCGGCGGCCAGCCCGGCTCGGGCGGGTCGGGGAGCGGCGGCGGGGCCAAGTCGGCGTGCACGCTGACGCCGCTGTCCGAGCAGCAGGCCAAGTTCCTCGGGCTGGCCTGGCCGGCTCCCAAGGGGCATACCTGGGAGGCGATCACCTGCCCGGGCGGCCAGCCGTTCGGCGGGGTGACCCTGGTCAACAACGCGACCGGCGCGCCCGCCGTGACCCCGCAGGAACTGTCCATCATCGCGATCGGCGAGCTGATCATCCCCGAGCTGCAGCCGCGCACCGCGCCGCCCCTCGGCCGGGACGGCCTGGTCGGGCTGCCGGAATGGTTCTGGATCCCCCGCGCCGTATGGGGCCCGGTCACCCGGACGGTCACCGCCGGCCCGGTGTGGGCCAGGGCGGTCGCGATGCCCGAGAAGGTCATCTTTAGCCCGGGCGGCGGCCAGCCCGGCGTCACCTGCGACGGCCCCGGTGCCGCCTACCAGCCGGCGCTGCCAGCCAGCGGCCAGCACACCAGCTGCTCGTACACCTACACCCAGCCCTCGGCCGGGCAGCCGGGCAACACCTTCGCCGCGTCGGTCACCGTCTTGTGGAACGTATTCTGGGTCGGCTCTGGCGGCACGGGCGGCACGGTCGCCAACGGCAGGCCCGTGAGCACGCCGATTACGCTGCGCGTCGCGGCAGGGGAGGCTTTGGTGACCGGCAGATGAGCGGTAGCGACCCAGGTCTGGACTTCGGGACCGTCTTCCACCCTGAGCCCGAGCCGACCCGGAACGGCCCGGCCCGGGCGACGGCGCAGGGGCAGCCGAACGGCCAGCTGCGCGGGCTGCCGCGGCGGCGGCGGCCCGCCATGATCGCCCTGGCGGCGGCGCTCATCGGCGCCGGGATCCTGGCCAGCGCCGCGCTGTACAACCGGGAGAACCACCAGGTCTCCGTGGTCATGGTGACCGCGCCGGTGCCGGTCGGCCAGGTCATCACGTCGGCCGACATCGGCACCACGAGCATCGCGGCCGGGCCGGGCCTGCAGACGATCCCCGCCCGGCAGCTGTCGCAGGTGGTCGGGCTGGTCGCCGCCACCTCGCTGCGGCCGGGGACGCTGCTGGTCCCCTCCGAGGTGACCAGCAAGCTGGCGCCTGCCCCCGGCCAGGACCTCGTCCCGGTCGCGATCAAGCCATCCGGGCTGCCCGCCAGCGGCCTGACGCCCGGCGATCAGGTGCTGGTGGTGGCCACTCCCGCCGCGACCGGGGGCGCCGGGACGGCGCCGGTGCTCACCCAGCCGGTGCCCGCGGTCGTCGAGGCGGTGAACACGGTCACCGACCAGAACGGCTTCGACGTCGTCGACCTGCTGGTCACCTCGGGCTCCGGCCCGGCCGTGGCCGAGCAGGCCGCCACCGGGCAGATCGCGCTCGTCGTTACGCACCGGGCCGGGCCGTGAGCCTGTACGCGCTGGTCTCGCCCGGCGGCTCGCCGGGCGTGACCACCGCGGCCCTGGCCCTGTCCCTCGGCTGGCCCGGGCAGGTCATCCTCGCCGAATGCGACCCCAGCGGCGGGGACATCCTGGCCGGCCTGTTCGCGGGGCACATGCCGGCCCGCGGCGGGCTGCTGACGCTGGCCGTCGAGGCCGGGCAGAACCCGGACGCCGCGGCCGCGGCGCTGTGGCCGCAGCTGATCGAGCTCGACGACGAGCGGGGCAGGCTGCTGCTGGCCGGGATCTCCGACCCCCGCCAGAGCACCGCGCTGGCGCCCGTCTGGCCGATGCTGGCCGCCACGCTCGCGGCCCAGCCCGCCGATGTCATCGCCGACTGCGGGCGCCTGGACGTCGGCGGAGGCGTGGAGCCGGTGCTGGCCGCGGCCAGCCTGGTGGTGCTGGTCCTGCGTCCCACGCTGCGCCAGGTCAGCAAGGCCCGGGCCCGGATCGAGATGCTGACCCAGCTGCTCGGCGGCCCCGCCCGGATGACCCTGCTTCTCACCGGCGAGGGAACCTACCCCGCGCGCGAGGTCTCCCGGGCCCTGGGCACCGGGATCGCCGGCTCGCTGCCGTACGACGCGAAGGCCGCGAGCGTGCTGTCGGACGGTGCCGGCAGCCGCCGTGGGCTGCAGGCCAGGCCGCTGATCAGGGCGGCCGGGGCGGCCGGCCGGGCCCTGCGCGAGGCCGCCCCGGGCTCGCGGGCCAGGCCGCCCGGGCCGGCCGCACGGGAGGCGAGCCCGAGCCGATGACGCCCGCCGACCCCACCCCACGGCCGACGCCTTTGCCGGCGCCGACCCTCGCGCCTGAGGTGCCCCCGCCTACCTTCCCGCCGTCCGTGCTTCCGCCCGCCCGCCCGCCCTCGCCCGCCCGCCCGCCCTCGCCCGCCCGCCCGCCCTCGCCCGCCCGCCCGCCCTCGTCCCTCCCGCCGCAGCGGCCCGGGACCGGCCCGCACCGGATCCGCGACGGGGCCGGGACCGGGCGTCCCGGGGCTCCGCGGGCGCCCTCGGGCCCCGGCGACCTCCGGTTGCGCGGCGTCGCGGACATCCTCGCGATGGTCGCGGACCGGCTGCAGGACGGCGCCAGCCAGGACGAGGCGATGCGGCTGATCGGCGACGCGGTCCGGGCCTGGGCCGAGCGGCAGGTCAGGGCGGGCGCCCCGGTGCTTTCGCCCGCCGAGCGGGACGCCCTGGCCCAGGCGGTCTACGACATGCGCTACGGGCTCGGCCCGCTGTCCGGGTACCTGCGGGATCCGCAGGTGGAGAACGTCGACATCAACGGCTGCGACGAGGTGTGGGTCACCTACGCGACCGGGGAGCGGGTCATCGGGCTTCCGGTGGCGTCCAGCGACGACGAGCTGATCACGATGATCCGCAACTGGGCGGCCCGCGGAGGCCAGACCGCGCGGGACTTCTCCGC
Source organism: uncultured Actinomycetota bacterium (assembly GCA_963834695.1). Classification (GTDB taxonomy): domain Bacteria; phylum Actinomycetota; class Actinomycetes; order Streptosporangiales; family Streptosporangiaceae; genus JASHPR01. Next base: position 1,224 of record CAWIDQ010000072.1, on the reverse strand, counting down.
CGCCTCGCCGCTGGTCAGCGTGGCGCTGGCCGGCGGCGCGCGGATGACGGCCACGATGGCGGTCACCCCGCGGCCGAGCGTGTCGCTGCGCCGGCACGGCCAGCTGGACGTCAACCTGGCCCGGCTGGTCCAGCTCGGCACGATCGACCCGACGCTGGCCAGCTTCCTCGCCGCCGCGGTGAGGGGCCGCCGCAACATCATCGTGACCGGCGGCGTGAACGCCGGCAAGACCACGCTGCTGCGCGGGCTGGCCTCGGAGATCCCGCCGGGCGAGCGGATCGCCACCCTGGAGACGGAATACGAGCTGTTCCTGCACGGGATGGCGCAGCACCCAGACGTGATCGCGTTCGAGGCGCGGGAGCCGAACTCCGAGGGCGTGGGCGGCATATCGCTGCATGACCTGATCGCGCACGCGCTGCGGCACAACCCGCAGCGGATCATGGTCGGCGAGGTCCGGCGCAGCGAGATCATGCCGATGCTGGAGGCGATGAACTCGGGCCAGGAGGGCTCGATGTGCACCCTGCACGCCAACTCGCCCGGGGAGGCGTTCGACCGGATCCTGATCCTGGCCCTGCGCGGCGGCCTGAGCCTGGCCGAGCGCGCCATCCACATCCTGGTCGGCATGGCGGTCGACCTGGTCGTGCACGTACGCAAGCGGCACGACGGGAAGCGGACGGTGCGGTACGTGTCGGAAATCCTGGAAGTCATGCCGCCCGGCGACACCGAGCGCCCGACCGTCAACCGGCTGTTCCTGCCTGAAGGGCCGGACGGGCGGGCGGTCGCCGCGCACACCCCCTCGCCGCGGCTGTTCGCCAAGCTCGCGGCGGCCGGGTTCGACCCAGGCCTGCTGGACCGGCAGCGGGCCGCGGCCCAGCAGGCGATGCCCCCGAGGGGAGGCTGGCGATGACCGTCCTGGCCGTCCTGGCGGGCGCGGCGATCGCCGCCGGGCTGGTCCTGGGCGTCCGGGAGCTCATCGGCCGCGCGCGGCCGCCCGGCACCCCGCCGCCCCGGCGCCCGTTGGCCCGCTCGCTGTCCGACTGGCCGCGCCGCCGGGCGGTGCTGGCGGTGCTGACGGGCCTGGGCGTGCTCGCGATCACCCGGTGGCCGGTCGCAGGCCTGGCGGCCGGGCTGGCGGTCATCTTCCTGCCCCGCGTGCTGAGCACGCGGGGCCAGCGCGAGCGCACCGCCAAGCTGGAGGGCCTGGAGCAGTGGACCCGGCGGCTG
>CAWIDQ010000071.1:0-8174 GCA_963834695.1 uncultured Actinomycetota bacterium | reverse complement strand
ACGGCGGCGATGGCCGGATCCTCGGTGGCCGCGAGCCGCTCCACGGCGTCAGGTGCCGGTCGCGCAGCCGCGCCACCAGCGCGCGCAGCGTGGCGCGCGGCCGCGGCCGGGCGGCTCGCCCCGGGCGGCTGGGGAATCCGCCGCGCGGCCTTCTCGAACCGCAACGCGCCCTCGGTGAACATCAGTTCCACGTCCTGGCCAGCCGGGATCTTGATGGCCGCGTCGTGGTGCCAGCTCGCGATCGGGTCGCCCCAGGCCTCCACGTGGAAGCGCCACAGTCCCTCGCGGGTCACGGTCACATCCGCGCCGTACCGGTCCGAGCCCGGGGCCAGCAGGCGCATCCGGGTGATCGGGCTCAGGCTGCGGTCCGGGTCTCGCAGCACCGCGCCGACTCCGATGAGGCCGTGCCCCTCGCGGAAAACCGTCGCACTGACCTGGAATGTCTCGCCCGCCACGGCCTTGGCCGGGCGGTTCCCGCATTCCACCGCGGGCTCGACATCAAGGATCGGGATTCGTCCAATCACCCCCGTTACGCTACCGAGCCCAGGGCCGTTCATGCCAGCGCGGGGGCCGGTATACAACGCATGCCGTGGCGGCGGATTCGCGGAACGATTTGCGCAGGCGGGCAGGACTGTTCGTTCGGTATAATTTGAATCCATTTTCCCTGCCCGAGCCGATGGTCGGCGGGATCCTTGCAGGCGCCGGTTCGGCGTGTCGGGCGCGGACCTACTATGGTCTGCCCGTGAGAGCGATTCGCCGGTTCAACGTCCGCATCACCCTGCCCGAGCCGCTGACCCCGCTGCGGGGCCTGATACTGAACCTCCGCTGGTCCTGGCATGTGCCGACCGCCGACCTGTTCGCGTCGATCGACCCGGCTGCCTGGGCGGCGTCGAACGGTGATCCGGTCGCGACGTTCAGCTCGCTGCCGCCGGACCGGATCGCGGCCCTGGCCGCCGATCCTGACTTCCTTGGCCGGCTGCACCAGGCCGAGCAGGACCTGCGCGAGTACATGTCGGGTCCGCGCTGGTACGCCGAGGCCGGGCTGGCCGGATCGGGTCCCGCGGCGGTGGCCTACTTCTCCCCGGAGTACGGCATCACCGCCGCGCTGCCGCAGTATTCCGGCGGCCTGGGCATCCTGGCCGGGGACCACCTGAAGTCGGCCAGCGACCTCGGCGTGCCGCTGATCGGGGTCGGGCTGCTGTACCGGCACGGGTACTTCACCCAGTCGCTGTCCGCCGACGGCTGGCAGGCCGAGCGCTACCCGGGCGACGACCCGAACGGGCTGCCGCTCGAGCTGCTGCGCGACGCCGGCGGTGCCGCGGTGCACGTGGCCGTCGGCCTGCCGGCCGGGGGACAGCTGGCCGCCCAGGTCTGGCTGGCGCAGGTGGGCCGGATCCCGCTGCTGCTGCTCGATTCTTATGTCGAGCAGAACGAGCCAGACCTGCACGAGGTCACCGACCGGCTGTACGGCGGCGGCAGTGACCACCGGCTGCGCCAGGAGCTGCTGCTCGGCATCGGCGGGATGCGGGCCGTCCGGGCGTTCTGCTCGCTGACCGGCCATCCGTCGCCGGAGGTGTTCCACACCAACGAGGGCCACGCCGGGTTCCTCGGGCTGGAGCGGATCCGCGAGTACGCCGAGCGCGGCCTGAGCTTCGACGAGGCCATCGAGGTCTGCCGGGCGGGCACCGTGTTCACCACCCACACCCCGGTCCCGGCGGGCATCGACCGGTTCGACCGGGACCTGGTGCGGCAGCACTTCGACGACGACCCGCTGCTGCCCGTCGACCGGGTGCTCGCGCTCGGCGCGGAGACCTATCCCGGCGGCGACCCGGACGTGTTCAACATGGCCGTGATGGGCATGCGCCTGGCCCAGCGGGTCAACGGCGTGTCCCTGCTGCACGGCCAGGTCAGCCGGGAGATGTTCGCGGGCCTGTGGCCCGGGTTCGACACCCGCGAGGTGCCCATCGGCTCGGTCACCAACGGCGTGCACACCCCGACCTGGGTGGCGCCCGGGGTGCTGTCCCTGACCGGCGCCTCGCCGGGCGAGGCCAGCGGCTGGGACTGGGAGCGGGCCGCGGCCGCCCCGGCGGAGGCGATCTGGCGCACCAGGAACCGGCTGCGGGCCCGGCTGGTGGCCGAGACCCGGCGGCGGCTGCGCACCTCCTGGCGCCAGCGCGGCGCCTCGGAGGCCGAGCTGACCTGGATCGACGACGTGCTCGACGAGAACGTGCTGACCATCGGGTTCGCCCGGCGGGTGCCGTCCTACAAGCGGCTCACGCTCATGCTGAACGACCCCGAGCAGCTGTCCCGGCTGCTGAACGACCCGGCCCAGCCGGTGCAGATCATCGTGGCGGGCAAGGCGCACCCGGCCGACGACGGCGGCAAGGCCCTGATCCAGCAGATGGTCCAGTTCAGCGACTCCCCGGACGTGCGGCGCCGGATCGTGTTCCTGCCCGGCTACGACATGGCCATGGCCGACAGCCTGGTCCAGGGCTGCGACGTGTGGCTGAACAACCCGCTGCGCCCGCTCGAGGCCTGCGGCACCTCGGGCATGAAGGCGGCCCTGAACGGCGGTCTCAACGTCTCAGTCCGGGACGGGTGGTGGGACGAGTGGTATGACGGCGGCAACGGCTGGGAGATACCGTCGGCCGACGGCGTGGCCGATGTGAGCCGCCGGGACGAGCTCGAAGCCCAGGCCCTGTACGAGCTGCTCGGCAAGTCGGTGGCGCCGATGTTCTACGACCAGGACGCGGACGGCGTCCCGCTGGGCTGGGTGGAGCGGATCAGGCACACGCTGCGCTCGCTCGGGCCGAAGGTGCAGGCCGAGCGGATGGTCAGGCAGTACGTGACCGAGCTGTACGCGCCGGCCGCGCGGGCCTCCGCGCAGCTGACCGACGACGACGGGTTCGGTCCCGCGCGCGAGCTGGCCGCCTGGAAGAAGCGCGTGGTGGCAGCCTGGCCGCAGGTCCGGATCGAGCACGTGGAGTCCGAGGCGGCCGGGCAGCGGCTGGGCTCGGCGCTGACCGTGCGGGTCACGGTGGCGCTGGGCGAGCTGAGCACGGATGATGTGACAGTGGAAGTAGTGTACGGGCGGCCCGACGAGGACGACGAGATCGTCCAGCCGTCCTACGCCACGCTGGCGCTAGATAGCCTCGGGGGGGACGACTCCCCCCAGACCCCCCCCGCTCCTACTCTTCTTCCTGGCGGGACCCATCCCCCCAGACCCCCCTTGGGAGAGACCCATCCCCCCGGACCCCCCTTGGGAGGGGCTTCCCGCCCCCCCGTACCCCCCTCGGTGCGGTATTCCGGTGAGCTGCCGCTGGACCGGCCCGGGCCGTTCGGCTACACGGTCCGGGTGCTGCCGCGGCACGCGCTGCTGGACAGCCGCGCCGAGCTCGGCCTGGTCACCTACCCGCAGGCGCCGTCCGGCATGACCAACGGCGACCTGCGCTGAAAACCTGCCCCAGAAAACCTGCCCCAGAAAACCTGCCCCAGAAAACCTGCCCCAGAAAACCTGCCCCAGAAAACCTGCCCCAGAAAACCTGCCCCAGAAAACCTGCCCCAGAAAACCTGCACTGAAGGAGCGTTGCTCATGGCAGAGCTCGTACGGCTTGAGGTCGCGGACGGCATCGGCACGATCCGGCTGGACCGCCCGCCGGTCAACGCGCTTAACGACCAGCTGACCGGGGAACTGGCCCTGGCCGCCAGTGCCGCCGCGGTCTCGGACGAGGTCCGCGCGGTGATCATCTACGGCGGCGAGGGGTGCTTCGCCGGCGGGGCGGACATCAAGCAGATGGCCGAGGCGAGCTACGCCGAGGCTGCGCGGTGGTCGGGCGTACTGCAGTCGGCCGTCTCGCTGGTGGCCGCCATCCCCAAGCCGGTGGTGGCCGCCATCACCGGTTACGCCCTGGGCGGCGGCCTGGAGCTCGCGCTGGCCGCGGACTTCCGGGTCGCGGGGGAGAAGGCCAGGGTGGGCCAGCCGGAGATCCAGCTCGGCATCATCCCCGGGGCGGGCGGCACCCAGCGGCTGCCCCGCCTGGTCGGCCCGGCCAGGGCCAAGGAGATCGTGTTCTCCGGGCGCATGGTGAAGGCCGCCGAGGCGCTGGCCATCGGCCTGGTGGACCAGGTGGTCCCGGACGAGAACGTCTACACCGCGGCCCTGGACCTGGTCAAGCAGTACGCCCACGGCCCCGCGCTGGCCCTGGCCGCGGCCAAGCAGGCCATCGACCATGGCCTGGACGTCGACCTGGCCACCGGCCTGGAAATCGAGCGGATCCAGTTCGCCGCCCTGTTCGCCACCGAAGACCAGCGCCACGGCATGCGCAGCTTCATCGACAACGGCCCCGGCAAAGCCACCTTCACCGGCCGCTGACCCCGCCGTCCCCGCGCCCGGGCCGCCCCCAACGGCCCACGATCGGAGAAAGTCAGCTGCCCGCGACGAGCTTGCGCAGGGCCTGGGCGGCCTGGGCGTTCTGCTGGGCGTAGGTGACCAGGGCGCTGGCCAGGGCCGCGGCCCACTCGCCGATGGGGACCGTCTGCCGGGACAGCACCACGCCGCGCACCGCGCGGCAGATCTCGGCGACGGTCTTGCCGTCCTTGACCGCCAGCGTCATCTGCTGGTCGCCGATCTGCACCGCGATCTTGGAGATCTCACCCGGGCGGCCGCGCATCCGGTCGGACATGCTCCGCTCCCGGTCCACGGTCACGCAGTCGCTGGGCAGCGCCTCGCCGAGCGACTGGGTCAGGACGCGAGCGTAGATGGCCACGTCGGTGCTGTCGGCGCGCAGCGCAGCGGTAAGCATGTCCAGCGAAAGCGCGTCGTCGTGCTCAGTCATCAATCGACCCCACAGGTAGCGATGCCGTGATTCTAGTGGCCCCCGCCCGCCGCCGCCGCTCCCGGCCGAGACCGCCACCGGCCACCGCCGCTCCCGATCCACCGCCGCTCCCGATCCGCCGCCGCTCCCGATCCGCCGCCGCTCCCGATCCGCCGCCGCTCCCGATCCGCCGCCGCTCCCGATCCACCGCCGCTCCCGATCCGCCGCCGCTCCCGATCCACCCCCGCTCCCGATCCGCCGCCGCTCCCGGCCGAGGCCGCCCCGGGCCGGATCCGTTACACAGCGGCAACTTCTCGATCCCCCCACAACACGCCATCTGTTTCGTACTCTGGATTCCGCGATGCCTCCTGCGACGGATCGACTTCCGGGGACTCTCGGGCCTTATCGCCTTCAGGACCGCCTTGGGGAAGGCGGCATGGGGGTGGTGCATCTCGCCCAGGACCCGATCGGCAACCTGGTCGCGATCAAGGTGCTGCACCCCTGGCATCCCTGGGGTGCCGAGGAGGCCACCGCCCGGCGCCGCCTGGCCCGCGAGGTCGAGACCATGCGCCGGGTGCGCAGCCCGTTCGTGGCCGAGGTGCTTGACGCCGACGTGACAGGCGAGTTCCCGTACATCGTCACCAGGTACGTGCGCGGGCCGACGCTGGATGAGATGGTGCGCAGCCGCGGGCCGCTGTCCGGCGGGGGATTGCGCCGGCTGGCCTTCGGCACCGCCGAGGCGCTGACCGCGATCCACGCGGCGGGCGTGGTGCACCGCGACCTGAAGCCGAGCAACGTGATGCTCACCGACGACCGGCCGGTGGTCATCGACTTCGGCATCGCGCAGGCGGGCGACTCCACCCGGCTGACCCAGACCGGGCTGGTCATGGGCACGCCCGGCTACCTGGCGCCGGAGGTCATCGAGGGCCGCCCGAGCAGCCCGGCCTCGGACGTGCACTCCTGGGGCGCCACCATGGCCTTCGCGGCCACCGGCCGGCCGCCGTTCGGCGGCGGCTCCTACGAGACGATCTTCTACCGCATCGTCTCCGGCCGCGCCGACCTGGACGGCGCGCCCGCGCCGCTGGTGCCGCTGCTGTCCGCCGCGCTGGCCAGGGACCCGGCCCACCGCCCGTCGGCCGACTGGCTGAGCTCCCAGGCCAGCGCCCTCGACCTGCCGGCCATGAACGTGAGCCCGCCGGCCGAGACCCCGGCACCGGCTGCCGTCCTGAACGGCTCCAGCGCCGCCCCAGCCAAGAACGCCAAGAACGGCAAGAACGGCCAAGACGCCAAGAACGCCAAGAACGACAGGAAGAACAAGAAGCGCGGCGCCCAGGCGCCCGGCCCGGCCTATCCCGGCCCCAAGCAAGCCGCCCGCGACGTCGCCGACCTGCTGCCCCCCGTGGGCTACGCCCCGTTCCCGCCCCCCGGCGCCCCCGCGCCCGCCGCCGCCCAACCTGGGCCCGCCGCCGCGCGGCCCCCCGGCGCCTCCGCGCCCGCCGCCGCCCGGCCCCCCACGCCGGCCGCGGCACCCCGCGCGCCAGGCGCCGCCTACCCCCCGACCGCCTACCCCCCGGCGGCCTACCCCCCTGGCGCCCATCCCCAGGGCCTTTACCCTCAGAACCCCCAAGCCCCCCAAGGCTCCCGCGTCCCACAAATCCCTCAAGCCCCACAAGCCCCTCAAGCGCCCCAGGCCTCACCGGGCCGCAGCACGACCACCGGCCTGGCCTTGATGGTGGCCGCCGTGGCGATGACCGTGGTGCTGCCCGTGGCCGGGCTGCTGTTCTCGCTGGCCGTGATCACCCTGCTCCGCGCGGCCGACCGGGCCCAGAGCGCGCTGGCCGCGCGCCGGTCGGTGCGCGGGCCGCGGGCCAGCGACCTGGTCGTCGTGGTGGTCACCGCGCCGCTGTCAGTAGCGAAGGCCCTGCTCACAGAGGTATTGATCGCCCCGTTGGCCGTCGCCGTAGGCGCGGTCGTCTACCTGGCCACGCTGGCCGTGACCCACAGCCTGTCGCTGCCGCGGGCGGGCTCGTACGCGGCGGCAGCCGTGGTGGCCTGGTACGGCGTCGGCCCGGGTTCGCGCCGCCCGCGGCGGCAGCTGAACCGGATCGCCAGCGCCGTGTCGCGGAACCGCCTGTCCGCCGCGGTGCTCATCGGCGTGGCGTGGGCGGTGGCCGCGGCCGCGGTCATCTTCGCCGCGTCCCAGGCGCCCTACTACTGGCCCGCGACCGCCCCGCACCTGCCCGCGCTGCACGGCTGGCCGTTCACCACCGGCCACCTGCCCCATCTATCCGGGCTGGTCTCGTCCACGGCGGGCTGGCTGGTCAGGCACGTTCGCGCCTGACTGCTCGCCCACGTCGGCCAGCGGCATCGGCTTGACCAGCCCGAGCGCGACCACCTCGTTGGCCAGCCTGGTCCGCCGGTTCGGCCCTTCGGGCACCCGGAACTTCTGGTACAGCCGCAGCAGGTGCTGCTTGACCGCGGCCTCGGTCACCACCAGGTCGGCGGCGATCTCGTGGGCGGTGGCGGGCAGCGCGAACGCCTCGTCCGACAGGGCGGGACGGCACAGCGAGGTGAGCACGTCGATCTCCCGCCTGGTCAGCTCCGGCGCAGCCGAACGCCGCAGCTCGGCCTCCTCGCTGAGGTCCTCGTGCGGGATCCCGCCGATCCGGCAGCGGGCCGCGCCGAAGCTCAGCACGTCGCCCTCGTTCAGGACCCGGCGGGCGATCGGCCGCCCGTTAACTCTGGTGCCGTTCCGTGATAAACCGAGGTCGACGAGGTACACGTACGGCCCGCGGCGCACAAGTTCGGCGTGCAGCCGGGATACGCTCGGGTCGTCGAGGCGTATGTCGACGCCCCGGCCGCGCCCGACAGTTGTCACTTCCCCGCTTAGCGCGACGATCTCGCCGCAGTCCTCAATGCGGAGAAACGGTGTATCCACGGAGGGCCTCCCGTCTAACGGAGCCGTTAGTGATATCTCACCATTAGGTCACCCCCCGTGTCACGGTTCTTACGCCCTGATTGCATCTCGAATCGAGGCACCGCGCGCGCGCCAGGCCCGGCCCCCGGTAAACTTCGCTGCGGAAAGCCTGGAGGCACATGCATGGCGAATAGGCCGGCGAACGCCGGCGCGACGGGCGCTGGTCCTGACTGGGGACTGACCGGGCTGGCCGGCGCCGCCGCGCCGCCGCCCGTTCACCATCAGGGCTACCCCAGCGCCCGGCAGGCGCCGCGCGACCCCCGGCTGGCCCCCGACCCCAGGGACCCGAAGGGCTCCAGGAAGCGCAGGGACATCGTAGTCAGCGGCCTGGCCTGGCTGCCCTACCTGATCGCGCTGGCGGGCGTGGCCATCGGGCTCGCTAT
>CAWIDQ010000070.1:0-30151 GCA_963834695.1 uncultured Actinomycetota bacterium | reverse complement strand
AGGGGGCCGGGGTGGGCACCATGAACTCCCTTCCGGGTCCGATCAGGGGCGCTTGGTATAACGGAATGGCTTTACCAGGTATTTCGCTAGGCATAGTGGACTACGGCGGGAGGTCGGGCTGGATACCCGCACCTGGAGGAGGCCTACGCCGTCGCCGAGGGAGCCCGGCCGCTCCTGGACTGACCGCGGGCCGGGCCGTCGTCGGCGAAGTTGCCGGGCGTCAAGAACGCCAGCGAGGTAATCCCGGGTGCCACCGCGTGGTCCCTGTAGGCGCAGGGCAGGTTGGTCGCGCGGTTGAAGTCCAGCACGACCCGCCTGTCCGCATCGCCCCAGCCCGCGTTAACCCCGCCCCGCTCGGGAATCACCCCGAACGAGTACCGGCCGTACACCTCGGCACCGTCGATCAGCAACTCCTCGCCGTCGGCCAGCTCGACGGGCCACCGGCGAGATTATCTGGCGGCTTGGCCCTGACACGGTCGCCCAGCAGCACTGTCCCAGCGAACTGCCGGACGGCTCGCTGCTGTTGTTCGACAACGGCACGTTCCGCAGCGGGGAGAGCGTGACCTACTCACGTGTCATCGAGGTGGACCGCCGTACGCGGGCGATTATGTGGGAGTACCGTGATTCGCCGCCGGAGAACTTCTTCACGCCGTTTATGGGCAGCGCCCAACGGCTGCCGAACGGCAACACCCTCGTCACCGAGTCCGCGTTCGGGCGCATCTTCGAAGTGGACCGGAACGGGCAGGTGCGCTGGGAGTACGTAGTCCCGTATTTCTCGGCATATCACGACGAGGAGGCGGCCAAGCTCTTCCCCGACGCGACTAACGCGGTCTTCCGCGCGTACCGGTACGCGCCGGACGAGGTGCCATGGCTGCGGGATTAGCGGCTAAAGCCTGTTGATAAAGGGGAGATCCGCACCGCAACCGGGCGACGCCAGATGAGCCGAGAAGACATAGCGGTCATCCCGTTCCGGCTCGGGATGATCCCTACCACAACGTGAATCTCAGGGAGGCGGCCGCGTCTTCCGGTGACCGCCGAGCCCACAGCTGAGCGTAGTTACCGGTGGTGGACAGCGATCTGGTCTCGACCCGGTTCAGGTAAAGGCGGCCGCCGAGGTGGTCGACTTCGTGCTGGACGATACGGGCCGCCCACCCCGAGAACACCCGGTCGACGGGCTGGCCGTGCTCGTCGAGCGCTTCGACCCGCACGGCACGGTGGCGGGCCACCACCCCGGTGAGGCCGGGCACGCTCAGGCACCCTTCGTAGAAGCTGGCATGATCACCGTCATCGACTGGCCGGAGCGTGGGATTGACCAGGACGGTGAACTCCAGACCGTTCCGTTCCCTGGCCGTCCGCTCGTCCTCGGTGAGCTGACCCCAGCGCTCCGGGCCGTCGTGCAGCACCGCGAGCTGGATGGGCACGCCGACCTGGGGCGCAGCCAGCCCCACGCCCGGCGCGGCTTCCATGGTGGCCCGCATCTGAGCGATGAGCAGCTGTAGCTCGCTGGTGCGCAGATCGGAGGCGCCGACCGGCTCAGCCGGGCGGCGCAGGACCGGATCGCCACATTCGACGATGGGCAGTATGCCTGGACTGCTCATGGCCGCCTAGCCGTCGGCGTCCTGGCGGATGCCGGTGTCCGACGCCTGCTGGATGTTTTCCAGCAGCTGGTGGTACCGGAGGGCGGTGGCGAAGTCTGGCGTGGCCGGCTGACCGCCGCTGATCGCCCGGGCGAACTCGCGGTACAGCAGGGCGATGTTTCTCGGCGGCCCGGCGGGCACCGCCGCGGGTATCGGACTGAAGCGCCCGGGCACCGGCAGGTCCGCGGCCGATCCGTCGGGCTTGCTGATGGAGATGGCCCAGTCGGTGATGTGGATGCCGCCGGGTGCAGCCGGCCGGACCACCAGGGTGGCCTCGGTGCCCACGATGCGAAGCTCGAAGCCCGGGGCGACCGGCGCCGATCCGCCCTGCACCGCGATGGCCACGGCGGTGACCTCGAACTCCTCAAGCGCCCGAAGCGCGGGGAGATGGGCGGCGGTCCCCCAGCCCCTGGCCGGGGTGGCTCCGATGATGCCGATCCGGATCAGCGGCCGGCTCTGCGATCCAATCGTGCTCACGGCTTGATCCTACCCTTGACTACTAATCTGATGGAAAAAATAGACAATCGGTGGTACTCACGGCCATCCTGGGCTTCGTGGAACTCCGCGACGCCATTGACTTCGCCCGCACCAACCGCTGGTCCGTCCTGACCACCATCCGCAGCAATGGCCTTGCCCGAATAGGCGGAGCCTATATCGCGAGAGCCGCTGTCACCTTTCCCGCTGCCGACTCTCGTGGTGGACTACAGCCAAGCACATCTTCCCGAAACAGTTCCGAGAACGACGCACAACCCGATTTCACAGGAGGCTCAGCATGCCTACGATCACCACCGCCGACGGCACGGAAATCTTCTACAAGGACTGGGGATCGGGGCAGCCGATCGTCTTCAGTCACGGCTGGCCGCTGTCCAGCGACGACTGGGACACCCAGCTGATGTTCTTCCTGCTGCACGGTTACCGTGTCGTCGCCCATGACCGGCGCGGCCACGGGCGCTCCGCGCAGGTCGCCGACGGCCACGACATGGACCACTACGCCGACGACATGGCCGCGGTAACCGCGCACCTTGACCTGCACGACGCGGTTCATGTCGGGCACTCGACCGGGGGCGGCGAGGTCGTGCGGTACATCGCCAGGCACGGTGAGAGCCGGGTGGCGAAGGCGGTGCTGATCAGTTCGGTGCCGCCGCTGATGGTGCAGACCTAGGCAAACCCCGGCGGCCTGCCGAAGAGCGTCTTCGACGGGTTCCAGGACCAAGTCGCAAACCACCGCGCGCAGTTCTACCGCGATCTGCCGGCGGGCCCGTTCTACGGCTTCAACCGCCCGGGCGTGGAAGCCTCGGAAGGTATCATCGAGAACTGGTGGCGGCAGGGGATGACGGGCGGGGCGAAGGCGCACTACGACGGCATTGTCGCGTTCTCGCAGACTGACTTCACCGAGGACCTGAAGAAGATCACGGTGCCGGTCCTGGTCATGCACGGCGACGACGACCAGATCGTGCCCTACGCCGACTCCGGGCCGCTGTCCGCGAAGCTCGTGCAGAACGGGACGCTCAAGACCTACCGCGGCTTCCCGCATGGCATGCCCACCACCCAGGCGGAGACCATCAACGCCGACCTGCTCACATTCATCAAGGCCTGACCGAGCGGCACGTCACCGAGTCGGGGGAGCTGCGGAGGCCGAACGGCCGGATGTGCTCCACCGCGCCGGTGACGGGGGAACAAGATGATGATGTCGCGCCGGTGACGGCGATCGCCGTCACCGGCCAGCGGTGTCTCAAGGGTCGGTAATCGATAGGCATGTCCCTGACACGAACGACAAGGCTGGTTTCGCCTGGTCCAGGCAGACCTGCACGTCATCGGTTACCTGCGCATGTTGTGCGCGATGGCCACGCGCCGGGCTGCGACGCCAGGATCCCGGTACGGTGCTGTCACGGGATCCAGCTTCTGGAGGAGGCTATGGCCATGAGTGACCGCATGCCGGAGCCGGGAAACGTCGACGATCAGCGTGACAGCGAGCCTGACATGTCGGACACCGCTGAGTTCGCCAAGATGCGGGCCGTGATGCGCGCATCAGAAAAGCACCGGGAAGGCGGGGTGGATCGCGAACTCGAGGATGACGCGGATGCAGACCCCGGCCCCGGCAACTGAGCCCGGGTCAGAGGGCGCCCGAAGGAGACGCGGAACCTCCGCAAGCGCTGCCGCGTGCTCTCGCGGGTCTCGGTTACGGCCCCGGGTCCTGGTGGGACGGCGTGTGGCGCTGATCGGGGACAATGTGATCCCGGTGGTGCAGGGCCAGTCCCCGGGCGTAGCGGCGGGCAACGTCGGACATCGGCGTGCCGCTGTCGCCGGCAGCAACACCGAAGACCGTGCCCGGGTAGTCCAGCGCCCCCATGATGGCGCGGATGCGGTCCCAGTCTCCCGGCGCCACGAGTTCGGCGGGCTGCCCGCCGGCGAACCAGCCCATCGGTACCGCCACCCCGGACGGAACGACGGTATTGACGTAGACCACCGCGTGGAACTCGACCTCCGCGCCGGCTTCGATGCGGGCGCCGGTGAACACCACCGCGCCCGTGGCGATCCGGGAGCCGCCCTCGATCACGCATCCGGTCAGGTGAGCGTGCGGGCCGATCAGCGCGTCGTCACCGACGCGGGTTTCCTGGCCCGGTACGCCCCGGATGACCGCATTCTCCATGATCACGCAGTTACTCCCGATCTGCACGGGGCCGCCCTCGGCGGTGATCACGGCGCCGAACAGCACCCGGCTGTGTGGGCCGACGGTGACATCGCCGGCCAGCGCCGCCGTCGGCGCGATGTAGGCCGACTCCGACACCTGCGGGCTCTTCAGCCGATGCTCCACGAACACCGCGCCGCGCCCCACCACCGGCGGCGGAACCAGATACTCGTCCGCACTCACATTTATCACCTCACGCCGCTTCGGCGGAGCATCCGGGTCATCGGCGCATCCCGTTCGGCGGCGCCGCTGTCCCCGTCAGCTCCCATGTACGTCCTGGTCTGCCCCCATCTTCTCCTCCTGTCATCGGCAGCGCCAGGCAGGCGTCGCGGTCAGCAGGCTTCTCCGTCAAGTTCGCTAGTGCCGTGCTGCGCCGCGGGGTCGTTCCCTCCGGGACCGTGAACTCGGCGGTGGCCGTCCCGCTTATCCGCGGACGTTTGCGCGAGGGCCTCGTCCAGGCTCGTGAAGTTCGGGATCATGCGGTCGATGCCGGTGATCGCGAAAATGCGGAGGACGTTAGTGGCGGAGATAACCACCACCAGCTCGCCGCTCTCAGCCTTGGCGCGCTTGTGTGCCGCCAGCAGGGTATGAAGCCCGGATGAATCACAAAACTGAGTCCCGGTCATGTCCACCACGAGCGCCCCGGGCCCGTGCTCGGCTGCCTCTATCAGGGCTGACCGCAGTTTCGGGGCGTTGGTGATGTCGATCTCCTCCGGTGCCGTCACGACCGGCACGCCGCTGATCAGTTCAACGGGGCAGCTGCCGTCATGCATCTGGGTCACCTCCCGTGGCCGCGACCTCGGCTGCGCTAAACGCCGCTGCTGCCGGGCGCGCCGCCTTGCCTGCACCGCTCGTGGCGAGGGCGGGGCGGTGACCCGATCAGGAGCACTATCAGGATCAGCAACCAGCAGAGGCCTGTCAATAGAAGCATGAGTAAATTCTCGCGTGTTTTCACTCGCGAGTTATATGATCGGGAGGCATGAGCGACTCTGGCCAGAGCGGCAGCAGCTGGACGCTCCTGACCGGGCACGGGCACGTGCTCGTGGAGATCGCCCGCAACCCGGGCGCCCGGATCCGGGACATCAGCGCCGTCGTAGGACTGACCGAGCGCACGGTCCAGGCCATCGTGGCCGACCTGGAAGCAGCCGGTTACCTCACCCGCACCCGCACCGGGCGGCGCACCCGGTACACCGTGAACCACGACAGCACGTTCCGGCACCCCGCCCAGGAAGGACTTCGGGTCGGCCCCTTCCTCAGCCTGCTCGCGGCGGCCGACGAGGACGCCCGCACACCCGGGCCTGCTGACCGCCTTGACGACGAGGCCGGAACTTTCAAACGACGTTGACAACGCCCTTCTGGCGATCAGCAGACCGCGCCCGGTGGCAGGTCATTCCGGTGGCAGCCGCCACCGTTGGAGGAGGGAGTCCGACCGAGGACTTAAATGTGGAGCCGTGAATGGGTCACGGACCGCGTGCCGAGCTTATGTTCACGGGTCTGTTACTGAGGCAACGCAAACCTCTGGCAGTTCAACGGAGTAGGGCTCGCAGAGCACTTTACGATCCAAGGGGACGTGCCCCGGCTGATCTCTGGGTGCGCGGCCAGTCAGCTTTTGAACGCTTCTTCCAGCTCGCTGGTGATCTGGTCGATCGTCGCCGCCATCTCGCGCTTGACGACCTTGGCGGTTCCGGTAAGCGCCTTGTCGAGTGCTGGTTCGATGCTCGCCTCGCCGACCACGATGAGCCCTGCCTCGTCAGCAAGGAGTTCCTCGGCCGCCTCTTTCAGTTCCTTGCGGGTCAGGGCCCCGCCGCCGAACCACTCGGGGATGATGCGGGTGTGCGGGCGGTCCATCCGCTTGACAACGTGCGGCTTGCCGTTCTCCTTGTCGATCACGGCCGCGTCGTACTTGCCGATCACCTCGTCCTTGTGCAGGTGCTCGATGGTGTCCAGCACTGCCCGCGCCGCCGCGACAGTCGGGTACGCTGCGGCGTAGACGACCACGTATTCCTGCTCAGCCATGGCATCTCCTTGGGTTGACCCGGTGGATGAGTTCGGCGTTGGCCAGGCCCAGCGAGTAGACGACACGACCAGCAGGCGCGTCATCGCCTGGGCTCACCGGGCCAGGCATGTTGTGATGCTACTGCTCCGGCTACCAGCAGAACAGTAGGACGCCGGGTGGTCGTCACCAAAGGCGGCGAGCCCATGCGGCGGGGCGCCCCATCTCGGCCGCCCGTCCTCGCGCACCATCGCCGGCAAGGCTGAGTAGCCTATGGCCGTGACGGACGAGAACCCCCCGGCGGGCATCGACGTGACTCGGCCGAGCATCGCCCGTGTCTACGACTACTGGCTGGGCGGAAAGGACAATTTCGCTTCCGACAGGGATATGGGCGGGCGCATGGCCGAGGTGAACCCTGCGCTGCCGCAATTGGTCCGGCACAACCGGGAGTTCATCTGCGCCGCCGCGGCCCGCGCTGCCGCTGCGGGCATCAGCCAGTTCCTCGACCTCGGCTCCGGGCTGCCTGGGCACCCGGCGGTCCACGAGGCGGTGCGGGAGGTGATCCCGGACGCTCGGGTGTGCTACGTAGACATAGACCCGGTGGCTGTGCTTCACGGGGAGGTGCTGCTTGCTCGCGGCGAGGGGCTTGCCACTGTGCAGGCAGACCTGACCGACCCCGAGACAGTGCTTGCGGATCCGCAGGTGCGCGCGGTGATCGATATGTCCAAGCCGATAGCCGTTATCTTGGCCGCGGTGCTTCATTTCCTGCCAGCCGACTCGGCTGCGGCAGTGTGTGCCAGGTATATGAGCCTGGCCGCTCGGGGCTCATGGCTGATCGTGTCTTCCGGGCATTATGAGGACAAGGAACTCGCCGGCCGGCTACAGCAGACCGCCACGCATACCCGGTTCTGGAACCACGACGCCGCGGATCTGGCGTCGATGCTGGCCGGGCTGGAGCCCGTCGGGCCGGGAGTGTGCGAGGTGCGCAGATGGATCGCGGGGACGGGCGGCGAACCGGCAGGAAAGCCCGTGTACGCGCTGGCTGCCGTCGGCGTCAAGTCCCTGCAACCGCGCCGCCCGACGTAGTGGACGGTGCCCCAAGAGGGTGTGCTCAGGGATCCTGGCTCAGATTGGGTGGTCAGGGTGTCGCCGGCTCCGTCGGTCGCAACTGCCTTCATCGGATCGGCGCTGGTCCGGTTCGCGAGCGAGGCCGGCCTGCGCGTGATCGCCACCGCCCGTCCCGGCGACCATGCCCGCTGCCTTGAGGACCGCCACCGAACTCGCCGACGCCGCACAAGCCATCAACAGGCACCTGGCCAGCGGCGGTTTCGCCACGAAGACCGCCGACATCATGCCACTAGGCAAGACCGCTGAAGCGCACGCGCTTGTCGAATCCCGCCGGTCAGCCCGGGCCATCATCCAGATCGGCCGGCAGCCGTGAGCTGGCGCGCCTGCCGCCTGCCATGCACGAACACTAGTCCGGGCCGCGCTTCAGCGACGCCGGGCGCGCAGGACGACGTTGGCGATGTGCGGGTTATCGGGCGGCGGGTCGATGCGCGGCTCGACTGCGTGCAGCTCGATCGCGAATCCGTCGCCCAGCAGCCGGCCAAGGTCGTCCGCATCGACATAGTCCGCCGGGTCGATGCCCTGCGACTTCATGTGCTCGCGGTGCTCATCGTTGAGATCGTGGTAGACGGCTAGGAGCAATCCGCCAGGGCGCACCGTGTCGAGCAACGCCCGCACGGCGGCCTCGCCGGCGGCTTTGGGCAGCGCCGGGTACTGCATCGACACGAGGTCGAACGACCCGGCCGGGAACGGTGTCTGCAGGGCATCTCCGCAGACCCACTCGACGACGGCGCCGGCCAGTTCTGCTGCCTCCCCTGCGCGGATCACTGCCACATCGGAGATGTCGATGGCGGTGACCGTCCAGCCTTTCCGAGCCAGCCAGATCGCGTCGGCGCCCTCGCCACAACCGACGTCGAGTGCCCGGCCCGGCGTGAGGCTGGCGACCTCGACGAGGAGCCGCCCATTCGGGCGTCCGCTCCATCTCGCATCGTCGCGCTCGCTGTACCTCGCGTCCCACTCGGCGGCCTGCGCCGCCGAGCCGAACCGCTTCCCACTGCGTTCGTGCCGATCCATGTCCCGCAGGGTAGACCACCATCCCAGACGAGCGGGCGTCGGGACCGCCCGCTAACCACGCACGCGAGGCGCCAGTGCATGCACCAGCACCCGTTCGAGGCGCCCGCCTGGCCGAAGAGGTCTTCAAGCGCGGGCCTGGAGATCATTGGCCTGGTCTTTCGAGCGCCTGGGTGGTGGCCGGGTCGGCTGGATAGAAAGCCTCGATGACAAGCTCTGCGGCGGTGACGTCGAGAGCCGTTCCGAGCGTTGCGACCATGTTCAGAAGCCGGAGCTCGCGGGAGCCGTTCATGAGATGCAAGGGAACGAACACCCGGTCGGCAGGATTGGCTGTTTCGTGACGCGGCTCGGCTACCCCCGGGTAGCTGCGCGCTTCACCGGCAAGCTTTGCCAGTCTGGCATCTGGGGCGGCGAGCATCTGGTGATCGAGGCGCCGCAGCAGATAGGCGCTCCACTCGGCGAGATTCGCGATCCGCGGCGCCAGCCCGGACGGATGCAGGGCCAGGCGCAACACGTTGACAGGGGGGACGAGGAGTTCCGGCGCAACGCCGGTGAGGAACACGGCGGTACTGGCGTTGCGTGCGACGACGTCCCACTGGCGGTCGATCACGAAGGCGGGATAGGGATCATGGCGGGCGAGCAGCCGCTCAACAGCGTCACGGACGTATCTCATGTCTGAGCCGTCATCATCTAGCGCCCGGTGCGAGTAGCACGGCGCGTACCCAGATGCGAGCAAGAGCGCGTTGCGTTCACGAAGCGGAACGTTGAGGTGCTCCGCCAGGTAAAGGACCATCTGCCGGCTCGGCCTTGACCGGCCCGTTTCGATGTAGCTGAGACAGGAGGACCCGGATCCCCGGGCCTGACCCGGGGATCTGGCAACACAGAGCGGACGACCAGGCAGGACACCCCGCCCCCAACTGCCGGCTCGGGATGCCTTTCTGCGGTATATCTGTCTGGAGCATCCCGGGACCAGGCCCTGACCCGAACGGATCGCGATCCCGGGCGAGGTAGTCGCGGCAGAACTGGTGACCTTAGTCCCCGACGCCCGGGACCAGTGCCCGGGGAACCGCCCCGCAGCAGCGGTAAAGTAAAGACTGCTCGAGGGAAAGGGAATCCGGAGGGAAACTGACGGGGAACCGGAATCGGGCAACGGCCGAAGGGAACGAACCGGAGAACGCCGGACGAAGGGAAACCGGGGAAGGCGGACGAAGGGGGAGAACCCGGCGGGCAAACGGGAAACCGGAGGAAAGCCCGCAGGGGAAACCGGAGGACGTGAGGTGAGGCCCCAGACCACCCGGGTGAGAGCCCGGGGATCCGGGGCCGCACGCATCTACGATGCCGCGGACAAGGCCGCTGCCCCGGGAACACTCTTGCTCCGCCTCTTGCGCTTGTTGCAGCACTCAGAATATCTGTCTAGTGAACGGGGACCCTGATTGCCCGCTTTGCATCACCCCGTCCGCGCAGCGAGGCGCGTACTCCGGCGTCCGGGCAGCACCCTGGCAGTATTCATCAAATGCATCAACCACCCGCTCCCGGGCCCGAGTACCCTTCTCGAAGGCGTCGATGACCGCCCTCCGCACCGCGTCCAGCACGGTGACCAGGCTGGGCCCTTCCACCCCCGCGTACCTGCTCGGATCGACTCCCCGCTCGTCGGCCCAGTCCAGCCAGGCAGTCCGGATCATCCCCTCGGTGATTGACAGGTCCGCAAGCCCGCCCAGGGCCATGTACTGAAATTGCTTCAGCAACCGGCTCTTGCCGCTCCCGCCCAGCCCGTGCACAAGGACCACGTGCGACCTGGCGGCTCTCTCGGAGTGTTTCCCTGCCTGTGGGCGGCGCCGCCATCGGCCGTGGCGGATGTCCTCGCCGGCAGTCAGCTCTCCCAGCAGTGCCGCGAAACGCGCCATCTCATGCTGGCACCCAACGAGTACTTCTGCGTGATCCACAACAACAGCCTGGCCCCGGGTTGCGCGGCACGGTATCGGTGGCCGAGTATCGGCACCGCTAGCCCGAGGGGAGCCTGATAGAGGTCTGTGATGGGGGTGCTAGATCGGTCTGGATCCGCGCCACGACCCCTCCTGCTCCGCGGGCGCTCCTGCGGTTCTCACAAACGAACGATTGCGAGAGCGCGGTGGCCTTAGCGGCTGCCGGGGAACCGCAGCGCACGGGTCACCGTCGTCGGCGCGGAAGGCGGGACCGGCCGGGGCTGTTCCCGGCGTTTTGCAGCTTGACATAAATGCACGTTAGCGGCGTTTCACGCTCATCCGTCTGGCAGAGCGCTAGCTCAGAAGCGGAAATCTTTGCCGGCGGCGCCCGGTCATCGCTACGCGACCAGCGGCGGCCAGTCCGCTTTCGGGCGAAGGCGGCGACCGTGCCGGGCAAGACGCCCGTCCAGCTGTACCAGGACAACTGCGGCTGGCATGAGAACTGCCTGACGCGCCGCGGTGCGGGCGGTGGTGCATCCCAGGGACGCAGCGCAGATCGTGGCGTTCGCCGGCGTGTTCCCGGGTGCGCGGGTGCTCGAGGCCGGGGCCGGGCGGGTCGTCCGGGCGTGACTGCGGGCCGGAGGTGTGCCTCGGGCCGGGCGAGCTGGACCTGCCAGGGTTCCTGGCGGTGGCGGGCAGGCTCGCCGGCGGCGTGCTGTGCCTGCGGGCCGTGCCGTCCGGACAGCGACGAGGATCAGCCCGCCGGCGGCGGCTCAGTTCATCACCGTCCTGGCCTGGTCCGTCAATGATCGCCGGCAGAGCCCCGCGGCCGGCGCGCAAGCGGGAATCCGGGCGTGGCCGCCCGGCGGCCGCCGAGGCCCTACCTGAGCACGTGTGGCAGGTAGGGCCCGAGCCCGAGTGCGGCGAAGGCCAGTATGGCAGTCAGGCAGATCGCGATGACCCCGATCAGGAGCTTGAGAGCCACGCGCCAGCAGAGCACAGCCAGGCCGGCCGCTAGGAGTATGAGTACTTGCGGGTCACGCATGGCTGTTCACCTCCTCGCGAGGAAGATGCCTGCGATGACGATGACTGCCAGGACGGCTAGCGCCGGGAGCACGTTGTGCCCGAAGTCGTAGCCGGCTCGCGTCAGCCATCCGGGCACCGGCTGATGCATCCCGTAGTTCCAGCAGGTTGCCCACTGGGATGGGGTCAGCGGCTTGCTCAGCAGGGTCCTGCCGGCGCAGTAGGACGGCTCGGGGCCGAGATGAGTCGTCGCTGGTGTCTCCACCAGGGCGATCGCGGTGCTTCTGATCATGACTCTCACCTCCTGCCGGGTTGACCGGACTGGTACCTCCTGTTGGTATGTTTGGTCTGATAATCTCATACCACTCAGGCTTCTGATTTCCCTTATACCCATATTTGATCTGAGTAAACTCAGTCGTGAGGACCACCAAGGTCCCTGAGACCAGCTAGGCAAGCCGTTGAGATGAGTTGGGCATGCTGATATGATGGACCGGTGGTACTACTGGATCGGAGTAGGTGGTAGGTATGAGTGAGCCCATGCCCCTGTACCGGAAGATCGCTGAGGATCTGCGCGGCCAGATCAAGGCCGGCGAGCTTGCCCCCGGCGACCGGCTGAAGAGCGAGGCCGAGCTGATGGAGGAGTACGGCCAGGACGGCAAGGCGTCACGGAACACCGTCCGCGACGCGATCAGGCTCCTGGTCGGCCGCGGGCTGGTCGAGACCCGGCCCGGCCAGGGCACGTTCGTCCTAAGGAAGACGGAGCCGTTCCTCACGAGGCTCACCCAGGACCCGGAGTCCGGCGGTGTCGAAGACGAGATTTTCAGGTCAGAGGTCCACCGGCAGGGACGGGAGCCGGAGGAGAGCACCCCGCGGGTCGAGGTCCAGCCCGCCTCTGCCCTGGTCGCCTCGGCGCTGGGCCTGGCGGAAGAAGCACCGGTCATCAGCCGCCACCAGGAGCGGTCGATCGACGGGACCCCCTGGTCCCTGCAGACCACCTTTTACCCGATGGAGTTCGCGACCGAGGGCGGCGCGACCGACCTGCTCAAGCCCGACGACATCAGCGGCGGGCACAGAGAAGGGGTGCTCAAGTACCTCGAATCCACCCTTGGCGTCAGGCAGGTCGGGTGGCGCGACATGCTCATCGCGCGGCCGCCCCGCGGGCATGAAAGGGGCTTCTTCGGCCTGTCGGACAAGGCGCCGGTAGCCATCTTCGAGTTCCAGCGCACCAGCTACGGCGAGGATGGCAAGCCGATCCGGTTCGCGCTCACCGTCTACCCCGCCGACCGTAACCAGTTCGAGATGGAAGCGGGCCGCGTACCCGCCCCGGACACGACAACACCCGACGCGTCAGCATCGACGAAGTCAAGTGCCGGCCGGGAAGGCGAACCCTCCGGGAACGGCAGCCCCGGACGGTAAGGCTCCTGATTCAGCCGCGGGCTCGCACAGACCCGCCCCAGCCCCGTTAAGCGGTCCGACCTCAGGCGCCTCGCGCACGCGTGCGCGAGGCGCCCGGGCCTGGCCGTAGTATCCAGCGAAAATGACGTACCCGCAGTCGTCGTTCTACCGGTACTGCGCCGCCCATGACCTGACCGGCCGGGTGCCCACCCAGGGCGTGGCCCGGCCGGTGGTGGATCCGGACTACACGGCCACCGTCGGCCTGGACCGCGACCAGGCCCGGGCCCTGGTCGCCGCCGCCGACACCGGCGCCCAGGCGCTGCGCACCGCGGCGCTGGTGCGGCTGTGGCTGCACAACGCCCTGCGCGTCGATGAGGCCTGCGCCGCCGACATCGCCGACCTCGGCGAGGATTGCGGCCACCGGGTGCTGCGCGTGGTCCGCAAGGGGGCGCGGAAGGCGAAGATCCCGCTCACCCCGGCCACGGTGGCGGCCCTGGAGGCCTACCTGGCCGACCGGGCGCAGCGGGCCGGGGCGGCCGACTGGCGGCAGCTGACCGGGCCGCTGCTGGCCACCGCCGCCGGCGGGAGGCTGCGCCAGGGTCACCTGTGGGAGCTGGTGCGCCGTCTGGCTCGCACCGCCGGGGTCGGCGCGTGGGAGCAGCTTTCGCCGCACTGCCTGCGCCATTCGGCGATCACCTTCGCCCCGGATGCCGGCGCCTCACTGCGTGACGTGCAGGACTACGCCGGCCACAAGGACCCTCGCACGACCCGCCGGTACGATCACTCCCGCGACAGCCTGGAGCGCAACGCGGCCTATACCGTCGCTGCCTGCCTGGCGTGACAGCATCGCGAGCCTACGGCATGCTTTTCCTCCGTCGGCTGTGCCGCGACCGTCCCTATCGCGCCGTGACCGGCTTGGAGCGCGGCCTGGACGGCGCCGGTGCTCTTGCGGCTCTTGCTTGCACGGACGCCATAACGTCCTGGCGGTTGCAGTCACCTCCCCGGGCCCGGGCGCGGCGGGCTCCTGGACGGCAGCCGGGTCGCCGGGCGCCCCGGTCCCGGCCGGGGACTGGTGGCCGTCTGTGTCGCAGGGCCGGGCCTTGACGGCCGCCTTGCACCTGGCCATGCAGCCTGGCAGCCAGCGATCATGCCACTCGATCGCTGCGGTGGCCGGGGCCGCTTTGCCCCGGTAGGCGGCATGCCAGGCCGCACGTAGCGCGGTCAGCTCGTCGAGCACGTCATCATGGCGGTACCAGCACGCCTGGAGACTGTCCCTGGCAAGCTCGGGGTGATGGCCCCGGAGTACTTCATCGACCCAGGCCCGGAGCAGGCGCAGGGCCGCTGCGCGCTCCTGCCCTGCTGGCAAGTCCGGCCACCAGATGGCCCGCTCGCCCGGGGTCTGGGCCGCGTGCCGCCCGGCCAGCTCACGTACCAGCGTCGTGAGGTCATCGAGGCGGGTCTGGAGTTCGGCGATAGCGTGCCGCTGCGTCGTGACGTCCTGGCCGAGGGCGCCCAGCCGCCGGTCAAGCCGCTCATTCTCGTCGAGCTGTTGCGTCGTGGTGTCATCGAGATGGTTTTCCAGGTCGGCAATAGCGTGCCGCTGCGTCGTGACGTCCTGGCCGAGGGCGCCCAGGCGCCGGTCAAGCCGCTCGTTCTCGTCGAGCTGGCCCTCCTGGTCCCGGCTGAGGTCAGCCAGGAGCCGGGCCATCTCGCCTGCCTGTCCTTCGAGCCGTTCCAAGTCGCCGGCACAGCGGCTGAGGGTTTCATCAACTCCGGCCAGCCGCCCCCCGGTCCTGGCGATCTCCTGGGCTAGGGCCGCCACCTCCCCGCTCCCGGGCGGTCGCTCTGCTTCGCTCATGGGCTGGTCCTCACCCGCCGGCGTTATCTGTGGCTCCGTCATGGGGCTGATCCTCACCCGCCTGCTGCTTCCTCTTCGCTCCCGATGGCGCCACGCCGGGCCGGCCAGGACGATGATGCCGGCGGCCCCGGGCGGCTACCGCGCCCGGGTGGCTCCTGGCCCGGGGAGGCGATGAAGGGGCGCTGAGCCTGGCGGCTGCGGCGCGGGCCATGCCCGCCGGTCAGCCTGCGTTGTCCCTGCCGCGAAGGTGCCGGGCGGGTCACCACGCGCGGTGAGCACGGCGGCAGCGTTCGTGCCGCCGCGGCCTGGCCCGGGACCCGGCCGGGGTGACCGGCGTGATCGCCGGCGCAGGTTCCCAGTGTGTCATCCCCCGGGGGACGCCCGGAGACACGATTCCGCAGAGACATGATAACGGGGCGTGGTTGAATACGGCAGGGGATCACGCCCTGGCCGCGGCTACGCCGGCCCGTTCGCCGGGCTGGACGCGGGGATGACGCCGCGCATGGCGCTGGAGGATTCGCGGACCTGAAGCCGGGTCACTACACCAGGGACGGCACCGAGGTCGCCGGCGTCGGGGGCGAGATCGATATCTATACCGCGCCGCGGCTGCGTGAGCTGCTCATCGATCTGGCCGGCAAGAACAGCTGCCAGCTCGTCGTCAACCTGCAGAAGGCCGGGTTCCCCGGCTCCGCCGGCCTCGGGGTGCCGGCCGGCGGCCTGAAGCGGGTGCGGGCGCACGACGGGTCGCTGGATCTGGTCTGCACCCGGGAGCGGATACTGAAGATCTTCAAGATCACCGGGCTGACGAAGGTCTCCGGCATCCACGAGACGGCGGACCAGGCCATCGCGGCCACGAGGCGCCGGTAAGGAACCCTTCTCCGAGGGCGAGGCAGCCGAGGGCACCGGGGCTACCGGCGGGGGCGCGGTCACACCCCCGGGACCGCGGGAAAACGATCCCGGCCCGGTTGCCAGCCACGCTGGCCTTTCAACTCCTTTTACGGCACTCGCCGGGGCGCGCCCGCCTGGTCCGGGCCGCCGCTGGTGATCCTGTCGAGAATCGTTCGATTCTCGACAGGCGGATGCCGAGGACGCCCGTGGATGATCATTGCGGGCGGGAAGGTGAAACATCGACGCTCTCTTCGGGCCGCTGGGCAGCAGGCTTCCCGCCGCCAGGCTCTGAGAAGAGTTCTGCGAGATGCGACGGCGGCGGATGCGGGAGGCAGGCCACGCCTGTCCCGCCCGACCCCGCATTCGTTGTGGCGTGCTGGGTTCGGACACTCGTCCAGCTGAGCCTGTCAGGGACACTAGGGACGTTCGACCCTATGCAAGGCGCGATACGGTCGGGACAGACTCCGTCGTACAAGGTGCTCTAGGCCCCGGCCATCCATATTCCCCGCTGCGGCGCCGTACAGGGTGGCCGCACCCGAGAGGGATTCCTGCCGGAGGTTGGCCGTGCTCGAGAAGTCGCGTCATAGGCCCGTGGCTGGGATCTACCGGATCCCGCCACCAGCATTTTTGCCTTCGACGATGCGGACCCGCCTCGAGGTGTCGTTTCGCCGCGGCCCGCTGGCACTTCACCGCATCATGCTCGCCGTTCACCCCGACGATCCGCACACCGAGCTGATCGCCGCATCCGAATCCACCCCGCGCGGCTTCTCGCTGAACCAGGTGGAAGAGCTATCTCAGCAACTCGGTCTCCACTATCAGATGGCGTTCCGCCAGCCCGGCTGCGTCCAAGTCGAATAAGGCCCCAAGGCGATAAAAATGTGTTGAGGAGACAACATGTCCCGACATTCTGGCTGCTGGACTCCGATCGACAGACCCTTGATCAGGAGGGGACCTGAATGACTCAGCAGCCCACAGCGGACGCCGCACCACCTGAGATCATCTACATCATCCGCCACGGCGAAAAACCAGCTGATCCGCCGCCCGCAGCCTCCGGGCAGTCTCCGCCCGCACCGGTCCCGCCTTTTGGTGTCGACGATGAGGGCGATCAGGATCCGCATTCCCTGCTGCCGCGGGGGTGGCAGCGCTCCGGTGCGCTCACTGTCCTGTTCGATCCTGCGCTCGGGACGTTGCAGGCGGGACTGCAAACCCCCGCGACCTTGTTCTCACCTTCCTACGGAAGCCCAGGCAAGACGGCTGCGCACCGGACGCATCAGACGATCCAGGGCCTCGGCGATCGCCTCGGGCTTCAGATAGTCTCCACCTTCGCCGAGGGCCAGGAACCCCAGCTGGCCGCCAGCGTGGTGAGCGGCTACCCGGGTGTCGTGCTGATCTGCTGGGAGCATGACCACATCCCGGCGCTCGCCTCGTCGCTTCCGGCCATCCCGGGAACGGCCATACCCCAGACCTGGCCAGGCGACCGGTTCGATGTCATCTGGACGTTCACGCTGGTGCCGGAAGCCGCCTCGGTCCAATACACCTTCGGCCAGATCCCTCAGCAGCTGCTGTCCGGAGATACCAACACGGTTATCCCGACGTAACTGGCCAGGTGTCAGTTACAGCCAGGCCTGCGTTTGCGTAGGAAATTGAGCAAGCCTTGATCCGCAAAGGGCTACGTCCCCGGCATCAGCGATCCGGACTCGCCCTGGGCCGACGGCAGCGCCGGAAGCTCCAGCCCGGCCTGCACCAGCCGCTCCAACGCCACGTTGATCAGATCCGGCGGATGGTTCTTCACCCACGCCGCCTCCGCGATCGCCCTCTGCGCGATCTTGCGTGCCTTCCCGGGGTTGTGGTCCGCGTCGCCCTGCCGGCGGATCAGCACCCGGTGCGAGTCACCTCAACGGACGGATACCGACCTCTGCTCGCCACAGCAGATGGCCCTGCAGTTCGCATCAGGTCACTCATCGGTTGTAGTGAGATGGGGGCAACATCGTGCCTGCTTTCGCTCTATGCCGACGAACTGGCCGCCCTCAGGGATCGTGCTGGCCGACGCCCGCGGCGTTGGTTGCCGTGCCGACACGTGTGAGCTGCCCTTAACCTCGATAGGTATCTGATCGGCGACGGACTTGACGCGGCAACTGTGGCGTCAGATGTAGCTAGCTTCGCGGAAGATCCGCAGAATTTCGCGACCGATCTGCGTGCATACCCGGAGTAGCTGGAGCCGTTCCCGGAACCTGCTCGGGGGGGGAAACCCTCCGCGCGAGCTCATGGCCTGGATTCGGGAAGGGCTGCAGGAACGGGCAGAAAGACTTGAGCGAGATACATCGGCAGCAACAGGAAATATCAGGGCGTCCGCTGAGCTCCGGCAAGCGATCGCCAACACCCGGCTGCAGCGGGTAGTAGTGCCCATCGCGTTTCTCACCCTGATCGCCGCAGTGGCCACATTGATCATCACGCTCCGAACGTCACACTGACCGGCGTCTTGTGGTTCGTGGATGGGAACCGGGAAGTACGGCCGGTGGGGCTCGCGGCACCATCCAGCGCAAAAACAACGATTAGGATCACGGCCGCATAACGAGAGGCCGGGTTGCCTGGTTTTGCTGCGAGTGAGCGTCCATGTCGGATAGGTGTTCTCCAGCGAGGTCTGCTCTTCGGGGGAAGGGACGCCGGTGGCGACCAGGGACGTGTTCTCAGAAGATTGGCCCTATCCACGGCCGTCCGGCCCCAGCCCTAACTCCAGGCTTCCGCAATCTTCAACAGTGCCTTTACCTTCGAGAGCTCGTCGGTGATCGACCGGGCGACCCGTTCTGCCTCGGTCAGGATGCGGGTGGCCCGGGCTCGGTCGGTCCGGGCAGGTTCAGGGTGCTTCTGGGCCGCCTCTCCGAGGCCATTCCCCGCCGGCCGGGTGTTGTGAGTGTCCGGGCCAATACGGGCTGCGGCGTTCGCTGTGAACGGGAACTGGTGGGCGGTGTCGGTGCCGCGCTGGTTGGGGGCGGGCAGGGCCTTGGCCCGCAGCCGCTGGCGCAGGACCGGGTAGATGTCGCCGAAGGTCAGCCGCGGGGGCTTGCCGGGAATGCCCGAGCGGATCAGGTCCCGTAGTGCGCCGGTGAAGGAGGTGCAGGCGGTGTCCTGCTGGCCGGGGGGCGGGACGTGGGCGGTGCGGTTGCGGGTGGTCGCGGTGAGGGTGTAGACCCCTTCGACGTACGCGATGTCGGCCAGGCCCGGCTCAGCATCACCGCTTAGGGCCTCGATGGCCTGGCCGGCGAAGCAGCAGTCCAGGATCACCAGGCGGACCCTGGCGGGGCAGGCGCGCAGCACGTCCGCCAGGGTGTCCCAGGGCAGGCCGCTGATTTTTGGCCGGTTCGGGCGGGTCGAGGTCACGGTCAGGCACAGTTCCCCGCGGGCCGAGAGCACGCCGTGGCCGACGTAATACAGCAGCAGCACACCGGTAGTGCTCTCGGCTAGGTCGGCGACCGCGGCGGCCAGGTCGGCAGCGGAGATCGGGTTGGGGATGACCGTGATCCGCTCGGGCGCCCATCCGCACAGTGCCGGGTCCGACAGCAGCGCGCGCATCGCCTGCAGGCTGTTGCGCGCCGTGCGGATCGGCGGGAACTCGGCATACTCGTAGGCCGACACCCGATCAGCACCGCCCGGGAGTCTGCGAGCACGCCGGCTTCAATCGTCATCATCGGCCTTGAGGATCTGCTCCAGCAGCGGCGTCACCTCGCCGGCAGTCTGGATGTCCAGCGTGACCGAGCGCTCGGCGGACTCCACGGTGATCTTCGCGCTCGTCCGGCGGGTCACCAGCCAGGTCTTCAAGGACGAGGCGAGCACGGTCCCCGCACTCCCGGCCCCGAGTGCGACGGTGATCAGCTCCGTGACCGCCCCGAGCTCGGTCTTACCGACCGGGCCGTGGACGGTGCGGACCCGGCCGCGCAACTCGTCCTCATTGCTCAGCCATTCGTCGAGGGCAGCTAGTTCCTCGCCGGTCCCGCCGGTGATCCGGATCAGTGCGTCCAATTCTCCCAACTCCGCCCGCTGGTCGCGTCGAAGTCCGTCCCTTGCCCGGTGCCGGATCCTGGGCGGATCCGTATCGTAAGGCTAGGCTGACATCGTTTCAGGAAACGGCCCTTCCGTGAAGTAAATTGGCTCCATGAGCACGCCAACGCCGGCTCCGGAGGCTCAGGATCGCCGCAGAATCACTTCACGAAAGGTGGTTGATCTTGACGGCGGCACCGACGACAGCCTCACCACATGGGCGCAGCGGTATCTCGACCTGGCGGTGCGGGGCGTGCGGTCCGAGGAGGTGACGGGGAAGATCGCCCGGCACCTGGAGCGGTTCACCGCCTGGTTCACGACCGGGTACGGGCACGACAGGGTTTCCGCTGTCACTCCCCGCGAGATCGCCGCGTGGCGCGACCACCTGGCGGCCGAAGGCGCCGTCAGCCGGGACGGCACCACCGCGGCGATGGCGCCCGCGACAGTGAACAACCACCTCGCGCACCTGTCCGCCTTGTTCTCCTGGATTGCCGTGCACGCCCCGGCCGGGCTGCTGCGCCACGGCGACCCCACCAAGAAGGTCGAGCCGCTGCGGCTGCCCGCCCCGCAGGTGCGGGCGCTCGCCGGAGCGCAGGTGCGGACCGTCAAGAACGTGCTCGACCGGATCGAGGGATTCCACCAGCTGAACGGCCGCCGCCACCGCGGCAGCAGCACGGCGACGGTGCACCGGCATGCCCGGCCCCTGCGGGACCGGGCCATCGTGCACCTCATCCTGGGCACCGGGCTGCGCCGTGCCGAAGTCACCGGCCTCGACCTGACCCAGCTTGACCCCGGAGACGGGGCCGAGCTCCGCCGGGTGAAGAAGGCCAGGCTGAACGATGTCCGGGGCAAGGGCCGCACCAGCCGCACGGTGTTCCTCGGCCGCGATGCCCGCCACGCCATCGCCGACTACCTCGAAGCCGAACGGCCCGGCGACGCCGACGAGCACAGCGAGGCCTTGTTCCTGGCCGCCAGCTCCATCGGAACCCGCCGCCCGGGCGGCCGGCTCTCCCCGCGGTCGGTCAACACCATCGTCGGCGAGATCGGCCGCTTCCACGACGCCGAGGTCACCGACCGCGAACGCCAGGTGGGCGCGCTCCGGCCGCACGACCTGCGCCACACTTTCGGATACCGGCTCTCGGAAACCTCCGGGCACAACCGCGCCGAGCTCGAGCGACGCCTCGGCCACGCCAACGACCGCTACCTGCGCCTCTACACCCACCCACCCGACGACATCGCCGCCAGCTACGTCGAAGACCTCTGACCAGCGGACCCCTCGGAACAATCGGCGGTGCGGCCAGCCATGCCGGCGTTTCGTCCCAGCCGAGAGCCAATGCAACTAATCCGACCAAAATTTCCCTTTGCTATCCGGATCCCCGTGGCGGACGGCCGGGATGTCGCCCGCAGGGGCGCAGGCGAGTGAAAGGCGTCATGGCCCCTTTCGCTCGTATTCCGGTCCCACCTCTACCGCGACCGCCACGCCGTCAGGTCCTTGCAAGGCGAGCGGCTGGAGTCGGCCCGCTCCGAGGACGACGGGCTGGCGGGCGACCGGCGCTGGGGATCCGCGATGTGCGGACGGGCCGGATCTTGACTGCCCGTCGCCGGTCTGAACTGCCCGGCGCGGCCGCGTCCTGTGACGGTGAGCTGCCGGTGATCACTCCGCCCGATGGCTGTGCCGCCTCCGGGCCGGGGCAGGGTACCGGCGGTCTGCTGTCGCGGTGGCTGAGGAGCCCTGTCCCGCTGGCGGCCTCCGCAGGAAACGCAGGCGGGCGAGCCGAGTACTTCGCGGACGCGACCGACGACGCTATCGGTGCTTGAATAAAACCGATCGTGAGGCGGCTATCTCCACACCATCCGGCGGCACGCGGCCGCGCTTCACCGGGTGAGAGTTTCAGATATGTTGCAAGCATGTTTCGGATTCGGGTGCGCATATTACGAATGGCTTTCGGAAAGACAGGTACGCGTGACTCTAAGCCCGCATTAACGGGACCTTCGGCCCTGCGCCAGCTACCGGCCGGACGAAAACGTGATGGTATTACCCTCCGGGCAGGATAAAGAACTTACCTGCTCATTCCGTTAACCCGAGGAGGCATATCATGACCGCGCGGATTCTCGCCGCTGACCGGGAACTGATGAGTGATATCCAGCTTGACTGGTGGGTGAGCGAGGTAGCGGAGCTGACCAAGCCTGATCACATCGTGTGGTGCTCTGGCTCGTATCGTGAATGGGAGCACCTGACCGGCCTCCTGGTCGAGCGGGGCACCTTCAGGCGGCTCAACCCGCAGATCCGGCCGGACAGCTTTTATTGTGCCTCCGATCCGGGCGACGTCGCGCGCGTCGAGGACCGGACCTTCATCTGCTCCGAGCGGCAGGAGGACGCCGGCCCGACGAACAACTGGATCGCCCCGGATGAGATGCGGAAGACCCTGGCCGGCCTGTTCAATGGCTGCATGCGGGGCCGCACCATGTATGTGGTCCCGTTCTGCATGGGGCCGCTGGACGGCGACTTCTCCCAGCTCGGTGTCGAGATAACCGACTCGCCGTATGTGGTGGTGTCGATGCGGATCATGACGAGAATGGGGACACCGGCGCTGCGGCTCATCTCCGAGCGCGGCTCGTTCGTCCGCGCCGTGCATTCCGTCGGCGCCCCGCTGCGGCCGGGCCAGGCTGATGTGCCGTGGCCGTGCAGCACGACCAAGTACATCTCGCACTTCCCCGAGACCAGGGAGATCTGGTCCTACGGTTCGGGGTATGGCGGCAACGCCCTGCTCGGCAAGAAATGCTACGCGCTGCGCGTGGCATCGGTGATGGCCCGCGACGAGGGATGGCTGGCCGAGCACATGCTCATCATCAAGGTCACGCCGCCGGGCGGCGCGGCGAGATACCTGGCGGCGGCCTTCCCCTCCGCCTGCGGGAAGACCAATCTCGCCATGCTCCAGCCCGCCATTCCCGGCTGGCGGGTCGAGACCATCGGCGACGACATCGCGTGGCTGCGATTCGGCAGCGACGGCCGCCTGCTACGCCGTCAATCCCGAGGCGGGATTCTTCGGCGTCGCGCCCGGAACCAGCGAGGTCACCAACGCCAACGCGATCGCGACGCTGCGGGCCAGCAGCATCTTCACCAATGTCGCGCTCACCGATGACGGCGACGTGTGGTGGGAGGGCCTCACCGACCCGCCGCCCGCTCACCTGACCGACTGGAAGGGACGCGACTGGGCTCCCGGCTCGCCCGAGCCCGCCGCCCACCCCAATTCCCGGTTCACCGCCCCCGCCTCCCAGTGCCCGGTCATCGCTCCCGAATGGGACGATCCCGCGGGCGTCCCGATCTCGGCGATCCTGTTCGGCGGGCGCCGCGCGACTGCCGTCCCGCTGGTCACCGAGGCCTTCGACTGGGCGCACGGCGTGTTCCTCGGCGCCACCATCGCCTCCGAACGGACCGCGGCAGCCGACGGGAACGTCGGCGAACTGCGCCGTGACCCCTTTGCCATGCTGCCCTTCTGCGGCTACAACATGGGCGACTACTTCGCCCACTGGCTGAAGATCGGCCGTTACGCGGACCCCGCCAAACTGCCGCGCATCTACTTCGTCAACTGGTTCCGCAAGGACGAGTCCGGCAGGTTCTTGTGGCCCGGCTTCGGCGAGAACAGCCGTGTCCTGAAGTGGATCATCGGACGGCTCTCCGGCGACGCCCGGGCCGCCGCCAGCCCGATCGGCAAGATCCCGGCACCGGACGCCCTCGATACCGACGGACTCGACCTCGACCAGGACGACCTCAGCCTCCTGCTCTCCGTCGACACCGGAACATGGAAGCGGGAGGCCGCGCTCATCGCCGAGCACCTCCGCACCTTCGGCGGCCACCTGCCCAGCACGTTCTGGGACCAGCACCACGACCTGCTCCGCCGGCTCGGCTGAACCGCAAGCCATGAGCTCGTCCGCCGCCCGCTCAAGCGCCTGGCCGTAGCACGCCCGGACACCATCCAGGTGGCGGGCGGCATGCCGGCGGCATGCCTCACCGCGCATCATCGCCGCTGGTTTTCCGCTGGTTTTCCGCGGCGGCATTCGGCAGAAACGACACCCGCGCCTCTTAGCCGAATACCACCGGGCTTTAGCCGATATATACGGGAGCCCTCCGGATTCCGGCCCGATGTTCCAGTATGCAGACGAAAAGAGGACGGGTACCACAGTTTCGGATTGTTATATGGGCTAATCGCGAGCGGACAGCTGACCTTGCCGGTATCACCTGCAGCGGCATGTCAATTGCGGTATACACCCCGCTCTGGCCAGGGAGAATGCTTGAGTGATGACAAACCGGGACTGCAGGACGGGGCGCCTGCGGCAGTTGGAAGGCCTTGGAGAACGTGTTACAAATTGATGACATTGCCGGAACCCGCAGGTAAACAAACTGGATAATGACTGATCCCGGGAATGGAACTCGGGTAAGGGCGCTATCCTGATGGCGCGCGCCTGCGCACGCCAAGCAACCGGGGGAATTAAGGTCATGAGTAAGCAGGCCGGCCCAGAGGCTGCGGTCTCGCAGATCCGGGTGCCGGGCGCTGACCACAGCTATGCGGCAGCGCATGACTGGATCAGCCACACCGCCGCGGCCGGGAAGGCGCCCTGCCTGCCAGCTGAGGAGAAGCCCGCTGAGGGCGGGGATCTGGCCGGCGCGGTTGTGCCGATGGTCCCCGGCGAGCACCCGGCATGACCGCGATTGCCGCGCATCAGGGCAGGCAGACGCTGGCGCGCCCGGCCGCTGGCCAGGTGCTGCCCGGGGAGTTCGTCCTGCAGGACGGTACGCCTGCGATGATCTGGCCGCTGCTGCCCACCGACGCCGGGACGCTGCGCGACGTGTTCCGCCGCCTGTCGCCCGGATCGCGCCGTCACCGGTTCCTCCAGGTGCTCGGTCAACTCGATGACCCGATGATCCGGCTGCTGGTCGACAGCGCTGACGGGGTGCATCACATTGCGCTCCTGCTTACCGTGCTGCCGCCAGAGGGCGAGGAGGAGCTCATCGGGGTCGCCCATCTGGTGCAGTTCCCCGCCGACCCGGCCACCGCCGACATCGCCGTTACCGTGGTGGACGACTGGCAAGGACGCGGCGCCGGCACCGCACTGGTCTCGGCGCTGCTGGCGCGGCGCCCGGCCGCGGTCACCCGGCTGCGCACGCTCGTCGCAGCCGGCAACCGTGCGTCGCTGGCGCTGCTCGCCCGGGCCGGGCGCGTGTCGCCGGGCCTGCCTGAGCGAGGCGTGCTCGATGTCACGGTTGAGCTGCCCCCGGCGACCCGGGCGCGTAGCGCAGCGGAGAAGGTCGCTGACTTCTGGGCGCAGGGCGCGCGGAAGCTCATCGGCCAGGCTTACATGTTCCCCCCGCTGCCGCAGGCCGGCCTGATCCCGGCGGTTGAACGCTACCTGGAGTTCGTGCAGCGGATGGCAGAGATGAACCGCGACCTCGCCGTCAAGTGGGTGCAGGCGGCGAGCGCGCTGTCTGGTGTGGCCGGTGAGCAGGTCCCGGCCGAGCCGGCCGGTGACGTCGTGCGTGAGCAGGCCGCCACGGCCGGGCGGTAGGAACCCGCCCCGACTCGGCGCAGCCGAAGCACTGATGCCGAAACAGCGGCCCGGAATCTAACCCGTCGGCGCGGAGCGGCGTCGCAACCGCGACGGGGATCCCCGCTCTTGGCCAGGTGACCGGGATCGAATCCCAGCTCCCGTCGTCAATAGGCCATCAGCCGGGCCGGCGCCGAGCCGGGCTGCCAGGTCAGAGGTCACCAGCAGCCACGTCCGTCCACGGGCCATCCCGGCTATCGCAAGAGCACAGAACTGCAAGAGCACAGAACTGCAAGAGCACAGAACTGCAAGAGCACTGCGCAACATCCAACGCGCCTCAGTCGGTGGCGGCAGTCGCAAAATATTCGTTACGTGCGAGCGCCTGGCTGCCGCATCCGCCGGACACTCACCCTCCGTAATGGCCGTTGTCCAGGCTTAAGGCCGTCACCAGACGGGCCCTGACAGGCGCCATGCTCCCCGGCGAGCACCGGCCAGCGGCAGGCCATGAAGTCGTACTCGTCCGGATCATCCAGGGACCACCAGCCGTCCCGCTCGTTCGCGGGCCGGTGCCGGGTGGCCTGGTACCGCCGCGGCCGCGCCCGCCAGCCCTCCCGGTCCCGCTGGTACCGCTCCTCCCGCTCGCGCTGCAGGCCGGCCGCGCCGGTCGCCGCGGCGACGCCGGCCAGGGTGACGGCACCGCGGCGCCACCCGCCCGGGCCGCGCCCGGCGAGGCCGTGCCCGGCGAGCACCCGCAGCGCGGCCGAGGTGGCCGACGCGGACAGCCAGGCCGCCCGGGCCACCTCAGCGCCGCGCGCAGGCCCGGGGCCCAGAGCCTGGTAGATCAGCCCGGCCGTCCCGCCCAGGGCCAGGAACGCCGGGTGGACCGCCTCGACGCGGCCAGCTCGCCGCCGCCGCCACCGGACGCTGCCGACGTACCGGCCCGGGATCCGCAGGGCGTAGCGGTCCGCCCGGGCCATCCGCCGCGGTGACACCAGGTCGATCAGCGGGTCCGGCTCCTCCCGGAGCGTCCGCAGGACGCGAGCCACCGTCCGGTGGCTCAGCGCCGAATACAGGGCCAGGTTCCGGCAGCCGAACTCGACCACGCTGGACCCGCCGACCATCGCGGCCTGGCCCAGCGCGAGCAGCACCAGCCGGACCGCGACAGCACGCCTGCCCCAGCCCCTGACCCGCTCCGGATCCTCAGCCGCGCACAGGATCGCCGTCAGCCACTGCCGGATCAGTCCGTACTCCGCCGACCAAGCGGATTCCCCTGCCGGGGGCGTGTGCTGAGGTCGCTAGTGGGCCAGTGGCGAACGTTTTCCTCCCCCGAGATCTTGCCGATGCATTTTCGCCATTCATACGGCAAGAGCCGGTCCAGGCGGCCGGGCTCGGAGCGCCTCTCATACAGCCCGGCCAGGCCCTGCCAGGCACCGGAGGCAACCGCCGCCTGCACCTCGGCCATACGCCAGCCACGAGCCGCGGCCGCACCCAGGACGGCCATACGCGCCTCGCTGCGGCCCGGATAACGCGATCGTCCCACCGCCCGGAGCGGGCAACACGCTCAAGGCCGGCGCCGAGAGGGGCGCGGCCGCCGAGGCGGGGCAGCCACGGGACGCCGGTGTCATCCAGCTCGGCCTCATCCGCGAACGTGGCACAGGCAGGACCAACTTCGATCCGGCGCAGCTCGGCCGGCAGCGCGGCCCACACCTCGGGCCCGCTTGGATGCTCGACGGCCGCCAGGGCGCTGTCTACAGGTGTAGACAGCACTCGCCACCCGCCGCTCTTGTGGCGGCTTCCAGGAGGTGCGATCTGGCCGCCGAGACTCGACATCGGCGCCGTGTCGACTGCGGGGAACCGGAGCGCCAGCGCCCTGGCGACCTCGCGCAGCTCGAGCCACGGCAGCGGCGCGGCGAACAGGACGTAGACGTGGCGGCCGCCAGATGGCGATACGTCGGCGAGGACCTGGCCGCCGCAGCGGGCCACGAGACCGGCGAGGGCTTCGGCCTGAGTGCCGACCTCGGCCGCGGGGCCACGTTCATG
The DNA here is from genome assembly GCA_963834695.1 of uncultured Actinomycetota bacterium. Taxonomy (GTDB): domain Bacteria; phylum Actinomycetota; class Actinomycetes; order Streptosporangiales; family Streptosporangiaceae; genus JASHPR01. Next base: position 2,991 of record CAWIDQ010000070.1, on the reverse strand, counting down.
ATGGTGCCGGACAGCAGTGTCATGGACGTCGCAGGCAAAGCCGCCCGGATCGAGGTCGAGGCGGCCCCGGCCTGATACCCGGCCTCGGCGAGCCGCTGGCGGAGTTCCTCGTTCTCCAGGCGGAGCCGCTCCGCCTCTTCCGCTGCCGGGTCGGCCTGCTGGTCCCGGACGGCAAGCTGGTCCCAGGCATGCCCCCACCGATGGTCGGCCACCAGGTCGACATTGAGGGCTTCGACCAGCGTGAGCACGAACGCCTTGCGCGGGAACTTCCGTCCGTTCAGCACGTCGCTGAGAGTGCTGCGCGCAAGCCTGACTCGCTCTAACCGGGTGCCAGGCAGGAACCCGCTAGCGTGGATGGTCTTCTGCTCAAGTGCCCGGTAGGACGGTTCGCCGGCACAGCGGCGGAGGTGACGGAGGCATGCCGCCAGGTCGCCGACGCTGTCCGCCTTGCCGGGATCAAGATCATCCATGAGCTGCCCTGCCCCTAGAAAGAGACGTCCGTCACTGTCCCCTGCTGTCCGTAAACGGTACTACCGCCAGCCGCGCTGCGCAGGGCGCTGCCCGCCGTAGATGCCCGGCTGTCCGCCGGGGGCGCACAAATGGCAGGTGACGGCACCAGACTGGTGATCGTCCTGGTGGACGGCGCGCCGGGATGGCTTGCTGGAAACAGCCACGCAAAGGAGCGTGGCCACGCGCGGTGCCCGCGCAGAACCCGTCAGTTCCTGGCGCGGGCACCGCAGCGGCCCTCCAGCACTGAAGGGACGTGACTCCCATGTTGCACGGCATGAACCTGGCTGTCACCGTGACCGCCACGGCGGTCACGATCCTGGCGGCGGTGTACCTATGGTCGGAAGACCCCGGCCGACGGGCCCGGGCCCGGGAACTGCTCAAGCTTCTGCTCCGCCGCTGAACCCCCGCGACCGGGCAATGTTCCCGGCGATACCAGGCCGACGGCCCCCGGAACATGAGCCCGGGGGCCCGCCGGTCTCCTCTGGCCTTCCCGCGCTGGCCATCCCCGGCCGGGCCATGGGCATCACGCCGGACACATCGGCCGGGGCCTCTCCATCGGGAAGCTCGCGGCTGCGGGCCCGGCGGTCGATACTGGCAGCGTCGCATATTCAACTGTCGCGTATTGTCAACGGCGGCCAGTGTCTGTTTTGTGCAAGTAACCAATAACCCCGCGGGTAGTTGGCTGGTGTGTCGGCCGTGCTTGCTAAGCCAAGGCCGCAGCGGTCGGCTGGCAGAGGGTTGGGCGACCTCCAGGCCCGAGGCCTGCTCGCCAGTGCGGCCGGCGTGACCTACTTGTCGTGCTGGGGCTTGTGCTGCGGCGGCTTGACTCCGCGCCACTTGCGTCCGAACCGGATGGCGAGGAACAGCGACCCGCATAGCGACGCCAGGCTCTCGTAGTTCGCCACGACGCCGTACAAGCCATCGCGCCGGATGACCATTACGACTGCACACAGGGTGGGTCCCCAGACAGCCGCATTCGACCATCTCCGCGACGCCAGCAGCTTGTCTCCAAGCTTCCACCACAGGTCAGCGGCATCTTGCCGGCGATAGCACACGCCTGCTCGCAGGAAGCCGCAGGCGGCCCGCATCTGCTCTGCCCTTGTCAGGTCCTGGTCGGCCTCGCCGGCCAGGTGGCTGCGCCACTCGTCAATCAAGGCGGGAGCTCGGGTCTGGCCAGCTATGAGCACCGCGAGTTGCGTGAGCTTGAGTGGCGAGATCCCGTTGCGGCGTGGCAGCGGACGCGCTCGCCGCAAGCGAGCCATCCAAAGGCCCGCGAGGACGCCAAGCATCACCAGCGCCAGCAGAAGGATGAGGAACCAGTACTTGGCCAGGAAGCCGGGGGGCGGCACAGTCGCCGTGGGGAGCGGGCTCACGCGGTGCCTCCTGCGTGCTGCGCCCATCCCAGCCTGCGGCTAGCACGGCCCTTGAGCGCGGCCGCGTATGCGCTGCGGCCGGCGGATGTGATCGTGTAGAACCGTCGGCGTGGCCGGTCTGCGGGTGGCGGGTCTTCCCAGCGGTCCTCTATCCACCCGGCCTTCATGAGCCGGTCGAGCGCCGGGTAGATGGTGCCCGATCCGCGGCCGGTCTGCTCACATAGCCGCAGTCCCCACGCGGGATCATCCGGCGGGGCGCTCGTCAGGACATCGAGGATGTCCATGATCACCATGGTCATGCGGATGCGGGGAGCGCCCATGCCGTCAGCGTACGTTTCCTGACCACCCTTTGTCGAATATCGATAGAGCAAGCTGGTCCCGTAGGCACCCAGATCCAGTAGCACGCAGCACGAATGCCGCAGCATCGGTACAGGGGGGGAGGATGAGAACAGGATTGAACGCTAAGCCGGTTTGACCTGGACTGAGCGGCGATCGCTCGCGGCCGTGCGCGGCAGGCTTGCCGGGCAACCTGCCGGTGTCCGGTGGGGGAGGCTAACCGGTACGCTGCCGGGGCGGGAGAGCTCACCGGCTACGCCAGGTGCGCCGTCGTCCTGCGGCCGGCGCCAGGAAGCCCGCGCCTGCCGGGTCAGAACAGGGGGGCGCAGCCGGCGGGGGAACGCGCCGGCGTCGGCGCGGCGGCCGGGCGGGCGCACCGGCGCGGAGTGCGGCCTGGACGGCGGCGGCGACGAGCTGGGCGGTCTCGGCGTCGATGGCGATGTTGCGGCGCAGGAGCACGCGGCGGACGACCTGCCCGGCGTGCCGGGGCGCGTCCTGGGGACCGTCGGCCATGTCAGTCCTCTTTCTTGAGGTAGTCGTAGACGGTGGTGCGGTGCACGCCGGCGGCCGCGGCGATCTCGGCGACGGTGTGCTGCCTTTTCCCGTCAGGGCCGGTGGCGGCGTACATGCGGCGGACGGTGGCGGCCTGCCGGTCGTTCAGCTTGGGCTTGCGGCCGCCGGTGCGGCCGCGGGCCCGGGCGGCGGCCAGGCCCTCGCGGGTGCCCTCGGCGATCAGCTCGCGCTGGAACTCATCGATCGCGCCGAGCAGGTG
>CAWIDQ010000069.1:0-3900 GCA_963834695.1 uncultured Actinomycetota bacterium | reverse complement strand
CAATGATCGTGGCCAGCAGCCTCAACATCGCCGACCCCCGTGAGATCATCCTCATCGGCATGACGCGGGTCACCTCTGCCGAAGAAGGCACCCGGCTCCTCGCCATCGACTAGGACGAGCGCGCGACCAGCCCGCTCGATGAGGTCATCGAGCCCGGCGTGGACCGCACCTTCGCTGCCCTTACCGCCAAGGACGACTTCTCCGCCGCCGGCGCGCTGGAGTACCGGGACGCGGCCATCGACGGGCAGCCGACGCCGCCGCAGCGCTCCTGCACGAATACCTCCGCGGCCGCAGCGCGGACACCCGACCCTGAATCTGACCGGGATCCCGGCGGCGCGGGCACCGGGGACATCAACGGGCCCAGACAGGGATGCGCCGAAAACCGCCACTGACCGCCGCCGGCCAGCGGCGGGACCACCTGAAGCCCAGCCCGGAACCAGCACGAGCGGCGGCCACCCGCCGACCGCGCCAGCCGCAAGCGTCCCCGGTCCCCGGGCCCAGGCAGGCGCCGGCGAGCGCGGGCCCCGCTGACCACATAAGCACCCGATCTGCGCGCTATCGCAAACCAGCACTTCAAACCCCAGCCAACGCCAGAACAATCAGGCGGATCTTTTGCGTGGCTGCCACCAACCGGCCGCCGACCACGCTCTGCTATCTCCGCACCTCTCGCTCGCCCTGAACCACAACGGCAGCCTGCGGGAGAACCATCAGCGATCTAATGAACAGTGCTCACGCCAGCCGCGGCGGGCACGACATCCCAGGTCTCGGTGACATGGCTGCTGGCGTGGCCAGCAAGCCGTGCGATCTTATCGACCGCCATGCCATCGTCGGACAGCAGCAAGACGAACGTGTGCCGCAGATCCCGAGGCGCCCAGTCCCTGCCGAGCCCGGCTCTCTCGCAAACGTCCTGGAACATCTTCCGGATGTGCCTGGCACCCAGCGGTGTACCGGTGGCCGTGGTGAATACCCGGCCGGTGTCCTGCCACTGCGATCCAGCCGCCGCCCGCTCAGCCGCCTGGCCCACCTGCCACTCCCGGAGCGCCCCGACGGCCACCTGCGCCAGCTTCAGCGCGCGGCGGGACCTCGGGGTCTTGGTGTCTCCCCCGGCCCGATCCGCGCGCAGCACCGCGACCGAGGGAGGAGTGCCGTCCAGGTCGACGTCCTCCTCCCACCCGATCGCCCGGGCTTCCTCGGGGCGCACGCTCCGGGAGCTGCATAAGGCTCTCGAAAAGGGAATCGTCCCGAAGATCGGGGTACGCCCACTACACCGTGCGGCAAGCGCCGCGCAGCTCTCCGGGATCTCCGTCACGGCCAGAGCCGCCACGTGTTCCCGCCCATGCCCTTGGGTCGGCCGGGCGGCGCGGCAGGCCGCCGACCGTCGCCGCCGGCCAGATCGCAGCCACGAGGACACGCTCAGCGTCTCGGTGGTCTGTCCTGACCGCTGGTTCCCCGGCGACGTCGCGGTGGTCACCAGCCGTGACGGGCCGCGAGGTCGCCGGCCAGGTTGAGGGCCTGGACGTCTTCACCGGCGAGGTCACCATCAGGCTGCCGGGCAGCTGAGCGCGCGAGCTACCCCTTACGCGGTCTCCGCGGCCCGGGCCGACGCGCCGGGGGTGCTGTCATCGGCGATCGCCAGCCACCGGCATGACAGGCTTGCTCGTTGTACTTGGCCGGGTCATCTACCGACCACCGGCCGTCTCGCTTCGCGGGTGTTCGGCGCAGGCCCAGGTACTGTCTCGGCCTCATCCGCCAGGCCTGGCCGTCTTGCCGGTGCCGCTGTGCGCGCTCGCACTGCAGGCCGGCTGAGCCGGCCGACTCGGCGATGCCGGCCGAAGCAGGCCCGCCGCGCCTTGCGCCCGGGCCGCTTAGGCTACGCCAGGCGGAACCCCCGGCGGGGAAATCGGGCGCCGCGCCGGGCGCTTTCTGCGGGCCTTCGCGCGCCGCCATGCAACCCCGGCCGACGCCTCCAGCCCGCGGAGCCGCCACACCCTGGCTGCGTGACCCCGCGGGGAGGCCAGCAGCACCCAATCCGGGATGACCGGGTTGTCCGCGGCCCGGATGGCGGCCGCCAGATCCTCCGGGTCGTCAGCGTTGATCAGCATCCGCGGGCGCGCGCGCCAGGTCGCACCGTCCGGCCCCCGCGGCACGTACCAGATCTCCCAGCCAGGGAACTGCCGCTCCAGCTCGCGCCGACGCTCACCGTGCCCCACGCCCTCTCCCCTCCGCAGTAAGCAAGATGGGCATCTGCCCGCCGTCGTGTACCGGCCGCCCGCGCACCACCTAGCCGTCGCATCCGGCCAAAGCGCACGCACCATCTGCCCACTGGCCTCGCCGCGTTACCGGGCTATGCGCGCCTGCGGTCGCCCTGGACAGATGCCGGTCAGTATCCTTGCCGGCCCGGTGCCAGATCGAGCGCCGGCGCGCCGGCTCGGTTACCATCCGGCCAGGGCGGCCTTGTCCATATTGCGTCACGAGCACACCGGCCGACGCTCTGGGAGAAGGTGAGCGGCACGCACCTGCCAACGCTGATCAGCCGGATCGGGACCGGGATTGACGCCCGCGGCGGCTCCCGCCGACCCGCGACGGGCCTGCGCAGCAAGCAAAGGCCGTGGCGGCCGGAATCCGGAAATACCGCCTGATCGCCTACAGGGGCCCGCGCCGACCGACCAGCCATAGGTCAGCCCGTCGTTGATCACTTAGCGTGAGATCGGCGAGCAAGCCCGGACCCTTCAACAGCGGGCCACGTAGGCCCGCGACCTGGCAGGACTGCGTGCCGCCACGGTTATCCACATTTCCACAGCCCCGGTCGTCCACAGCCGGGCAGGCGCTGACCAGCGTATTTACCCGAAATATCCACAATCTTGTGCACAGGGCGTTATCCTGGCTGGTCAAGGGCTGCAGGCAAGCATGAGCCAACGGAGGAAGCCGGTGATATCGCGTCATCCGTCCTCCCACGGGCAGGAGGTGACCTTCAAGCGCATCGCCTGCTAGCCAGGGCGGTCCCGGCCGGTGTTCGCAGCACGCGGCCGGGACCTTATGTCGGACCAACCCTTAGGAGGAACCCCGACATGTTCAGTATGGCAGTTGCCGGGCTGGTCAAGTCGCTGATCGCGGTCACGGTGACGCTGAATCCCGCGGCGGCACACGGTCCCGGCAGCTACACCATCCGGCCGGGCGACACCTTGTCCGCGATCGCGGCCCGCGCCTACGGCAGCGCGGCCGACTGGCCCGCCATATGGTGGGCCAACCGCCGCCAGGTACCCGACCCGGACCTGATCCCCACAGGCCAGCTGCTGGCCCTGCCGAGCTCGCACCAGGTGCCGCCCTGGCTGGCCCGCGCCGCCCTGGCCGCCACCGCGGCGGCGCGGCCAGCCCCGGCCGCGCCCGCCGGCGCAGCGCCGGCAGATCCGGCCGCGCCCGCGCAGGCCTCCAGCCCGGCGCCGGCGGCCCCGGGCGGCGTGAACTGGTCCGCGATCGCGGCCTGTGAATCCGGCGGCAACTGGGCGGCCAGCACCGGCAACGGCTTTTACGGCGGCCTGCAGTTCACCGAGCAGACCTGGCTCGGCTACGGCGGCGGCCGGTACGCCTCCTCGGCCAACCTGGCCACCCCGGCCCAGCAGATCGCCGTGGCCCAGAACGTCCTCGCAAGCCAGGGCATCGGCGCCTGGCCCGTGTGCGGGGCGCGCGGCTAATACCACCCACCCCGGGCGTCACCTGCCTGCACCGGGTTTCCCATCGGCGGGGGCAGGCAGGTGGCGCCGTCCCGGTGACCCACCCGGCGGTCATCCCCGCCATGAACTGCGCGAGCACGCCGCCGCCGGGGCGCGGTCGCGGCGGAGCTGGACGCTGCCCGGGCAGTCCGCTCGCGCCCGTGCCCGGCGCGCCCTGGTCAGCAACGGG